>CAMDNZ010000045.1 GCA_945903445.1 Bordetella parapertussis | reverse complement strand
CTGCTTTGGTAAAACACCATGGCATACCTTCCAGGAGTCAAAACAACTCGCTCTCGATAAACAGTTGAATCGGACAATGCCGACACCGTCTCCTTCTTTAGGCGCTTAATAGAGTTGTACTGTCAGATTAAATCGTGGCTAGGACAGCTGAATTGGCGCGCGGCGATCAAACGAATGGCCGCCGGTTCGTCTACATCCAGCGTGATCGTCGAAAAACTTTCGTTTGAAGTAGCCTGCAGATCGTCGTCGTCATGCTGCGCCTCAGCCGGGCTCGCGCCTCGACCGGACCGCTGCCCAACGGCCAGAATACTTACCGCACGCAGCAGCGGAATCGTGGCGCGTCCTCTGGGCAAATCCAGTGTGGCAAGAATATCTACGCGGTCACCGGGCTGCAGCATGCCAGCTTGCGAACTGACGTCATCGACGGCAATTGTCACGGCTCGCCGCCCGTCCTGCAGACGTGCAGCCAGAGACGTATCGGCATCGACGCGAACGGCCGAGCGAAGCACCTGCTCGCCAGCCTTGATCGTACCCACCACCACCGCATCGGCGTATCGATCGAAATCTTCTGGCATGACCGAATCGCTCACTGCACCACTTTCGGGAATATCACGCAGCGCAACGGTGTCTACACTGAGCCGATCGCCAGGAAACATGTCGTCGATGGCGACTACTCGTGAAACGGTGGCGACATGCGCCGCAGCTTCGAGTGCTTGGAAACGCCGGTCGAGCGCGTGACGGGCCGCGCCCGCAGCCACAATGCCCGCCACGATCGACACCGTCAGCACGCCGATCTGCGCTCGTCTCCCTAAGAATGCGGTGGTCATGACATATCGTCTTGCAACGCGAACCACAGCGCTTCCCGACCGGCGCAAGACGTATGGGAGCTCACCGAAAGCAATGTCGCACGGCAACCCGTTCGGTGCCAGCTTACGGGCGCGTGAGCAAAGCGGTGAAATGGATCCCCAAGCGTCTCCGATTCGAATCCTCGTTCGCGCAGTGCGATAACGCCACGGGCTTGTAATGCTCGCCCCCGCCCAGGACCACACCACAACGCGCTGGCTTGCGTGACACGCATGTCATGGTGCCCGGTGTAGACATCGGGTGGCAACCATTGAGGAGGGCGAGTGTCCACGCGAGGTGCGTTCAGATCGACCAGTGACAAGGTCGCTTGGATCGACCGATCGTTCTCTTCGATTGTCCAGCGAAGCAACCAATGCAGGTCGTCGTCCAGCACGTCTCACCCTGCCAATGCAACCCCCATTTCGCCGACCATCAGATCTCGCAGCACAGGCAAACGTTCTTGCGCCCGTCGCACCAGGTTTTGCAACTCGCCGGTTTGCACGAATTTGCGATGCGCCAAGGGCACGCCAGCCCACAAAAGGGCGTCGGCACGACTCGATCCATCGTCCAGTGGGCTGCCTAGGTTATGCAATTTGTCCAGTTGTTGCGCTAGCGCTCGTGCCCGATCCAAGGCTCGGACGCGCGCCGTGCCAGACCCACTGTCGGCCTGCGGGATATCCAAGTCTGTGCCTGTACCTAGCAGCATGTCCCAAGGGCAATTTTTGACGACGCCAGTGCGTCGCGTCGATAGTCGGCGGCGACGCACTTCGACATTCGACCAACGCTCCAACCAGTCGAAAGACACGCTCTGCCGTCCCCAGGCCCGATCCACTGGACGAATCTGTGCGTCGATGCGACGTCCCGCGCGTATCGACGCCTTGGCGGCCATGTTCCATGCGGCCTCGGACCGTCCGAGCAGGCGTTGCGTTGCCCCGTCATCGAATCGGGCACCCGCATTACGCAACACGACCGACTCACGCGTCCCTACGCGGGAAATCACCGCAGCGCGATCGGCATAGCGCCACGCCTTTCTCATGTCATGTGCGGCCGCAGCCGCGCCACCCGGCTCACGGTACAGTACCGTCAAACGCATCAGTCCACCCTGGCTGGGGTCGGCAGTGAACGCGTGGAGCCGACTGGCATGATCGTCGCGCTGAGTCTCGAACGCCAGATCGCCCACTTGGGCCACCCCAAACCACAACACCCCAAGCAACATCAGCACCACGCACGCCTCGATCAGTGCCTGCCCGCCCATACCAGGGCCCTGTGTGCGCGAAAATCGTCGCAGCGAGCGCGACAACGGCACCAGCCTGGCCTGCCAATACGGACGCCAAACGGTCGCTCGAGAAGAGCGCTTTTTCGATTTCGGTGAGTCGAAATACGTCTGTGCGGCAGCACTGGCATGAACACCCCTGCCCTCACCCAGTACCGACCGAACCAATCTGCCTACGACCGGACGAACGGCGCTGCGCCCATCGGTAGTCGAGACGCTGCCGCCGGCCTGACGCAGACTGATTTCGATCGAGGCAGCTTGCCGCCCTCGAACCACATCGAAGCCCCGAGGCAATCCGCGCTGATCCGATATCCATGCGTCTCGCGCAGCGAGTAAGTTGCCTATTCGATTATGAGCGAGCAACAAATTCCATCTGGCGACGCGTCGTGCCCAACGCCAGAAATGCTCTTCAGAAAAATTGTCCGGCACCTTCAGAGCAGAATCGACCGACGGCGCTCGGCTCGATGGACGTTTCATGGCCCAGCCCATGGCGTATTCGCGGTAATAGCAACCGATATAACGATTGCCTCGTAGCGCATGAAATGATTGAGTGTCGGCCGCGATCCATCGACCGTGCTTGTCCATACGAGTATCGCCACGGCGCCTGAGCACGTGCCGTAGCCACGGACAGTACGGTTCGGATGGAAACACGTTGAACGCCGAGCGATTGCGCTTGCCCACGAACCCATATGCACTGACCGCTCGCTGCACAGCGAGTCTCAAATGCGCAGCATCTTTGCTCCCACCCCGTCCGAAGGATTCCAGTAATGCAGGCCATGTGTCTCGCTCTATTCTGTACACCACGTCACCGCCGGCACGCGACACACTCAAACCGGGAAGATTGGCTTTCAACACGTGTTCGACAGCGGCGTCGCGCGTAGCCGGCAAACCTTGGACCAAGCGACGGGCGACCGTATCGAGCACGTCATGACTGCTGCGCTGATGTTGCGCCATGGCGTGATCGAGCGCACTACGCATATCTTCCGACATCGCACGGGACGCCGCATATGCCTGCCGATGCTGAATGCCGAAGAAACGGCCGACGATGTAGCCGGGCGGATTACCCGCCCGATAACGGCTGGACTGAGTATCGGAGAATTGTGCCCACGCCCCCAAAGTGACCAGGTGCGCAATCGCCACCTGATGAGCGATCTGAGCCCGCTGCACGTGTGCCAGCATATTCAAACTGCGCGCCTGAACGATCGCGGCACTGTAGGCGGCGGCATCGGCGGCATGGGTCAGGCGCGAGCGTGCCAACGCGACCTGGCCCAGGTTATACAACGCGATCAAGGCTGTGGTCGCGACTCCGGCCAATACGAGTCCCAAAGCGAGCGCCTGCCCAGCCATGGCATGGCGCGCACGCTGGACCTGCGCGGCCATCAACGCCCTGCCTTGGCGTTATCGGTAAACGACTTGAGGGTTTTTTCTTTGGTCTGGCTGGTGGTTTTACGCGCAGCCGCCTGCGCCTTGGCAGATTTCGATTTGCCGCTCTCACCTGCGAGTTCGCTGGCCATCGCAGCGGTTTGCGAACGCACCACTTGCCCCAGCAGTTGGTAGACCGCTATGGCCCCGACCGCCACTAGGGCAACGATAACAATGTATTCGGTCATAGCCTGACCGCGTTGCCTGTTTCGACGCATGGAAGACTCCTCGGTTGAAAGAGGCTCCAGTATGGTCAGCACACTGACTACGGGCTATGCGGGCAAGCCGAGCGGCAAGCCTGTCCTATCTTAAGGCGATAGACGTAGCGCTTATCAATGGCGAAACAAAACCCCCAAAGCCTGGAATCCATCCAAGTTTCGGGGGTCGTTTCATCGCTTAAGGATCTGACTCGAACTTCAGCGCATCGAATTCGCGCGGGCTACACCGGTCCTACAGAATACGTACCGACAAAGTGCCCAGCCCATCTACACCGCCGGTAATCACGTTGCCGCTGACCACCGCACCCACGCCTTCCGGCGTGCCCGTGAAAATGGCATCGCCAGCCTGCAGCGTAAACAAACTGGACAGGTAGGCGATGCTTTCGGGGATGTTCCAGATCATCTGACCGAGATCGCTGGACTGCTTGCGCTGACCATCGACGTCCAACCAGATCGCACCTTTTTCGAGCGTGCCCACGTGGCCACGCGGATGCACCGGCCCCATCGGGGCCGACTGCTCGAACGCTTTACCGGTCTCCCAAGGGCGTCCCTGCTTTTTGGCGTCGTTCTGTAAATCCCGGCGGGTCATATCGAGGCCCAAGGCATAGCCCCAGACGTAATCATTGGCCTGCTCGACCGGAATATCGCGACCGCCCTTACCCAACACCACCACCAACTCCATCTCGTAATGCAAATTGCTGGTCTTGGGCGGATAAGCAATCTGGCCGGTTTCGCCGGCGGCAACCGGCACCACGGCATCGGTCGGTTTGCTGAAGAAAAACGGGTCTTCGCGGCCGGTGAATCCCATCTCTTTGGCGTGCTCGGCGTAATTACGCCCGACGCAATAAATACGCCGCAGCGGAAACATCTGGGCACTGCCGACCACCGGCACCGACACTTGGGCTGGCGGGGTAAAGACGTAATCCATCGACCGCTCCTCGCGAGTATTTTCTATTTGACGCCGTCGTTATAACGCTTGGCGCTGGCGTCGATCTCCCGACGTGCAGCGGCAGCGTCCTTCCAGCCTTTCATCTTCACCCACTTACCCTTTTCGAGATCTTTGTAGTGCTCGAAAAAGTGCTGAATGCGATCGAGTTCCAGTTGCGGCAGGTCGCTGTATTCCTTCACGCCTTCCAGCAAGGGGTAGAGCTTGGTGACGGGCACGGCCAGCAGTTTGGCATCGCCACCGCCTTCGTCATCCATTTCCAACACGCCGATGGCTCGGCAGCGGATGACAGCACCGATCTGAATGGGGAACGGCGTGATAACCAACACGTCGGCGGGATCGCCATCGTCGGATAAGGTCTGAGGGATATAGCCGTAGTTGCACGGATAGTGCATGGCAGTCAGCACGAAACGGTCGACGAACACGGCACCGGTTTCCTTGTCTACTTCGTACTTGACCGGGTCGGCGTTCATCGGAATTTCGATAACGACGTTGAATTCGTCGGGCAGCTTGGTGCCGGCGGGCACGTTGGCGAGACTCATGGAGCAGATACCTTTAACAAAGAAGACGAATTGCGAATTAGGATTTGGACGACTCATCGCCTCGTGGCACGACCGGCACAGCCTGAGTGGCTCGATCGTTGCGGCCCGTATCATCCAGCACATCGATGGGCGGTGGCGCACTGTCGAGATAATCGTCCAGGTCGGTTTGCGATGGGGTAGCCACCTGATGCGCAGGAGGCGCGTCGGCGCGTATGAAATTCGGGCGGTTTGCACCCGGCTCGGCACTGGTGGTGTCCACCGTTGCGTCCACACCAGGCAAGGGTGTAATCTGCGGCGCAGACCACTCGGTCGCATCGACCTCCAAGTCGTAGCCTTGGGCGCTATAGACGCCGTCCAGATCGGCGACCTCGGCCGCTGCGAACCTTGGATCGGCACCCGTGTCGGCGGCGGGCAATGCGGCATCACCCGCCAGATTGGGCAAGGCCATGCCGACAGCAGTCGCCATCCGCCATTGTTGCGCGGCATCTTGCGGACGATTGAGACGGTCGTACAGGCTGCCCAGCAAAGCGTGAGTCTGCGGGTTGTTGCGATATTTCAAGCTACGCGTCAGATAGCGTTCGGCCGCACCCCAGATTTGACCGGTCAAGCACAGCACACCCAGCCCGCGCAGCAGATCGGGGTCGTTCGGACGCTGCTTCAGCCATGCTTCGGCCTTCTCGATACGCCGCTTCACCTGGCTGGCATCGCATCGCGCATAGGCCGCCGTCAGTGCTGGCGAGAAACCTTGATTGATGGCCGTCTCCAGAACGCGAGCCGATTCGTCGGGCTCGCCCGCCGTGTCGAAAGCCTGAGCGGCGGCCAGGGCAATCTCGGGATAGGCGCGTTCAGCCGACTTCATGTCCTTCCAGATGACTCGCCAGCCATCGCCATTGGAGGCACCAGCACGCAACCGGGCTGCGCCCGATGCGTCGATCAAGCGTTCGGCCTCGGGACGCGCAATGGCATGGCGACGCGCCAGCGCGCGCGCAAGCAGGAACACCTGATCGTGATGACCCAGCTCATTTTCGGCACGCAGCAGCAGCCGGGTGGTATGCAGATGACGGGCGCCGGCGTCTTGCAGCGGCGCCAACACCGTCAAGGCTTCGGCAGGCCGCCCTTGATCGAGCAACATGTCGGCCGATACCGTAGCCACCGCCTCGGTCAAACCGGGGTCATTTCCAGCCGCCTCGCGGGCCTGCTCCAACAAGATGTCGCGACGTGGAAACTCACCCAGTTCCTGAGCGGCATGGGCGGCCGACAAGGCCGCGACCGAGCGACGGCTGTCGACACGAGTCTGGCCAATCAGTTTGACGAAATGCTTTTCGGCTTGAGCGAACCGGCCTTCGAGTAGACCCACCCAGCCTTTTTCCATCAAGTCGTGATCGCGCGCTTGCGCACGGCGACCGCGCCAGTCTCGCACACGACCGGGCAAGGCCACCAACCACGCCAATAGCCGCAGCGTCACGTAGAGCGCCGCAAAAGTCGCCACCAGCAACAACACCGCCAAGGTAAAGGACACCTCGACGCGATACGGTGGCACGAGCAAAACGACATTACCCGTATGCGCCTGCAGCACCACCGCGAGTGCGACGGCGACGACGACCAGCAACACAGTCCAGAACCAAGTACGCATGGGTCAGTTCCGCTCGGTTTCGGTGGTCGGCTCGGCACGTGCTGCCGCCATGGCGTCCAGACTATTACTCAGATCGGGCAAGCTGGTGACGACTTGCGCCGAGGCCAAGGATTCGGCCAAACGCGTCGCGGCCTGGGTATCCGGCGACTGTGGGTCGAAATAGTCGCTGAGCGTCTGCTGAACCGCCGCAATCTCGGATTGCCAGACGGGCGCCTGGCGCATGAGCAATGCCAACTGAGCCGTCTGCAAGCGCTGACGCAGCACGCCGCGCAATTGTCCGGCTTGATCGCCCGTCAGCAGCAGCGCCTCGGGCCGATCGACGCGTTGGACTCGAATCAGATCGCCCATTTCGTGCGCCAGTGCTCCGCCAGCACGGGCGGGCCACGAGGCGACTTCGGCGCGCCAGTGCTGCCACCACGGCGCATCGGCAGCCAGCGCATCGGCACGCTGAACCGGCGATGCAGGCTCGGGGGTCGATGGCGTGACAGGCTGCGTCACAGGGAGCGCACTGGGGCGTGCCTGAGCGTCAGGCACCAGCAAGGGCGCACGATTGATCAGTCCGGTTAAACGATCGATACGGGCGGTTTGTGCGGCCACGTCCACCTGGGGCACGGCACGCAGGCGATCGAGGTCACCATTGATGGCTTGTTGAACCGGGACGAAACGGGGACGGTCGGCACGCGCCAGACGCGATTGAGCCGCTTCCAAGGCGACGATGGCATTGCTGACGCTACCGCCGAATCGCAGCTGTTGACTGGCGATGGTCACCAAGCGTTCGACATCGTTGGCCAACACGCCATCGTTCGTAGTGTCGTTGAAGTCTTGCCAAGCCTGTTCGATCGCACTGTATTCGGCCTGATTTTCGCGAACCGCAGTCTCGAGTGCGGCCACTCGGCCGGCATGCGATCGAGCCAAGGCCAGCGCCTCGCGCGCATCGCTGCGCGACTGAGCCAACTCACCGGTCAATGCGTCGAGCCGGGCGGCCACGGCCATGCCGGACTGGTTGGCAGCCTGTCGCTGCCACCACACGGCAGCCGCCAACGCCACACACAGTAAAACCAACGCAATGGCCAACCACGCGAAATTGGGGCGCTTGGACCCGGAGGACACGGCTGCGGCGACCGACGAGGTATGAGTGGGCGGCACCACGCCTGAACCGGCGACACCTGCCCCCGAGACACCCGCACCCGCATTACCTAAACCTGGTGTCGAACCATTGCCTGCCTTTGCGCGGGCTGCGGCAAACGCCTCGGCGCCCCCCGTCGGGCGAGCAGGTGGTGTCGTCTCGGCCAGGGCCGGTTTGCGCGTCTCGACCATTACCGGGTCGCCCGTAGCCACCACTGCGCGTGCATCTGGCGTGGCAGGCGTCGAAGGGCCGGTCGCGGCAGGAGCAGACGAGCCGGTAGACGGCGTCGGAACTTCAGGAGTTTGGTTCTTATCGGTCATGGTGGCGATTATATTCTGTCACGATCCCGGCCGATCATTCAAAGCGAAACAATTGCTTCAAACAGCGTGTCGGTGGTGGGTAGGCAAATTTTTACCATTGGTTTGTTGGCGCGGGAAGCCAAACCGCTCTGGACCGCCAACGCGACGGCCAGCCGGGCGTGCGTCACGACCGCCGGGCAGTGCGCCCACCACGTCGACAGGCCACGCTCGGCCATCTTGGCGCCGACCGCCGCGATGCCGTGCGTGCTGGTATAAACCCAGGCAGGATGCTCGGTATCGTCCTGCCAGCGCGCCAAGCTGTCCCAAACGGACGTCGGCCACTGGGCTGACTCGCGTCGATACACTGCACAGGCCTGTACCTGCGCACCTGCGCGCCTGAGTTGGTCTGCCAGCCAAGGGCGACCGTCCTGACCGCGTACGATAAGTACCCGGCCCAATCCAGATCTAACTCGACTCAGACAAGTCCATAACGCCTCTGAATCCTGCTCCGCCGCGCCAGGTGCAGGCGCGTAAAGCGTCGGGGCGGCGCCAAAAGCCGAATGTGCACGCAGCGCAGCGGCTGTCGCCTCGCCTACTGCCGCACCGGCCACGCCTGCGGGCCAGCCCATCCAGCCAGGCCGGCTGTGACACAGTTCGAGGTAATACCGTGCGGCATTGCCGCTGACGAAAACGACCAGATCGACCTCATCGGGTCGAGGAACGGCCGCCAGCTCGGTCGGATCGAGCACCGGCCCGATGCTCAGGGCGGGTGCCGACAGAACCTCGATGTCGTGTCCGGATAGCCGCTGAATCAGCGCAGCGTTCTGAGCCTCGGGCCGGGTAAGGACGACGCGACGGACCATGAGCGATGGCCCGCGCGCTCAGGCGTCTGACGACAACAATGCGTCGAGAATGGGGCGCGCGCCACTGTCGAGCAGGTCTTGCGCTGCCGCCACACCGATCTGTTCGGCGTTGACAAGGGGGCCTCGCCCCTCTGCCCGAACCATTTTCCGACCGTCGGGCGACGCCACTAAAGCTCTCACATGAACCTCGTCGCCGTGTACCTCGGCAAAGGCCGCCAACGGAACCTGGCACGACCCGCCCAACACCCGCGACACTGCGCGCTCGGCAGAGACGCACGCAAGCGTGACGGGACACGTCAAGGGACGAAGCCACTCGCGCATATCCTTACGGTCGTCACGGATTTCGATGCCCAGGGCCCCCTGCCCGGCGGCTGGCAAACTCTCCTCCGGCGTGAGATTGCGACGGATTCGCTCGCTCAAGCCCAGGCGCTCCAGGCCGGCGGTCGCCAGGATAATCGCGTGATAGTCGCCGCGATCCAACTTGCCCAGGCGAGTATCGAGATTACCGCGCAGCGGTTTGACGATCAGATGAGGAAAATTCGCACGAATCTGCGACTCCCGCCGCAAACTCGATGTGCCTACGACTGCGCCCGCGGGCAGATCCGATAAATCGGCATAAGCCGGACTGACCAGGGCGTCGCGCGCGTCACCACGGGCCATGACCGTACACAGCTCGAACGGATGCAGCATATCCACGGGTACATCTTTCAACGAGTGCACCGCCAAATCGGCGCGACCGTCGAGCAAAGCCGTTTCCAACTCCTTGACGAACAAGCCCTTGCCGCCCACTTTGGATAGCGTGCGGTCGAGGATCTGGTCTCCCCGAGTCGTCAAAGTAAGAAGCTCGACTTCGCACCCCGGATACAGGGCGCGCAGTCGAGCTTGTACAAATTCGGCCTGCCACAGTGCGAGGCGGCTCGCACGCGTGGCAATCACCAAGCGTTCAGGCTGGGCCATCTCGCCGCCCTCAGAGAAACTGACGAGCGACCAGAGCGGCCACCGCCCCCAACACACCAAGCAGCAGAAGCAACTGCAACAGACTAAGTCCGGCTTGCGAACGAAGCGACTTGTTGCGGGTGGGGGCGATCAACGTCATGCAGCATGTTCCTTATTGGCTTTCTTGCGAGCGGCCAGCCAGCGACCCAACAGGACCACCGCCACGGCACCGATAACTTCGGCGACGATTTTAACCGTACCGGCACGATCGCCAAAATCGAAGTTCTGGACGACCCAGACGTCGGTGATCAGCATGCCGCCAGCGATCCAGCCCAGCAATGCCGCGCCGAACGTGATGACCAAGGGGAAACGATCGATCAGCTTCAGCACGATGGTGCTGCCGAAGATGATGATGGGCACCGACACGACCAGACCGAAGATCACCAGACCGACCTGATGATCGGCGTGTGCGTTCTGTGCGGCGCCCGCAATGGCGATGACGTTGTCCAGGCTCATCACGAAGTCGGCCACGATAATGGTCTTGATGGCCGCGACAATCGATCCGCCGCCTTCGATCTTCGAGTGTGCATCGTCTTCGGGAATCAACAGCTTCACGCCGATCCACAGCAGCAGCAAGGCACCCACGACCTTCAGGAACGGAATCGTCAACAGCGTCAGGGCGAAAGCGATCAACACGACGCGCAACAGAATGGCGCCCGCGGTGCCCCACAAAATGCCTTGCATGCGCTGCTTCGGCGCCAGGTTGCGGCAGGCCAGCGCGATGACCACGGCATTATCGCCGCCCAATAGGATGTCGATCATGATGATCTGAAAAACCGCAGCCCAACTCAAGGTCTGAAAAAACTCTAACACGTGCTACCCCCCACCTAATCGATCGGTCTGAAACATTGAAAAAACGGGTCTGACGCCCGGGTGCCGGTGGCCTGTGCGACCCCTGGCTTAAATAAAACCGGCCAATTGTATGCCAGCTTTCAGGCTGCCTTCCGGCGGGTAAGCAAGATTTACCTCGAAATGACAACGGTCCACGCCCGTGACGCCGGGAAAACGTTATGAAGCACGCGTGACACACTTACTCGTTGCACACCGCCCTTGCGTAACAAACCATCTGCTGATCGCGTGTTGAATGGCATTGGGTATGACCATGCATGCTTCCTTTACCTAGCGTATCGAGAAATTTTATGAAAAGACTCGCAGCACTTGCTTTGTCGATGATCGTCCATTCGATAACGGGCGCCAGTCCACCTCCCGTTACCGAGGTCTTTAGAGTCGATCGGCGTGGCCCCGATGAACTTCGTGCAAAGGGTGGGATGTTTCCCATCCAACATCCCGGAACCTAAGCCGACGACAACTTGATTCACCATTTCGAGGGAGACTCCGTCGCAGGCGGACGAAGCAACTTCGTCTCGACATCGAGATCTTTTCGTAGCGCCCTGAACCACGGTGTCGAAACAATAATAAGCCGGGACGAGCAAGACCACTATGAGCCAGGCGGTTTTTATGTGTATCGAATCAGGCCAGCAGAGAATTTTTTCAATGTCGACTATTCCTTGGCCGCTGCTGCAAATGCCGCAACGAGCGAGGCAGAAGGGAACTATCTTCCCGCTCGAATACTCGACTACGGCGGAATGAACGAATACGTAGCCAGAGGCGGGTTTAGCTACGATCGAATCATGTCTGTGATTTACGTCGATGCTGCGACCCTAAACGACATTTCCTACAATCCCGACGGCGACCCTCACGATGACGCGGCTAGCTGGGGGTGGCATCCCATACATGACGAGAACATTACCTATCCTGGCGCCATGGCAAATACCAACCCGTATCCCAACGTTTCGCACGCCACCGGAATCATGCACGTGACTGTCAACGAAACCACTGGAGCCCAAACCCCTTTGCGATTGTTTACCTGCTACGTATCCACGCCAGTCGGCCCAAGCACGTATTTCAGCTCATCGCCTGGGATTGCCGTTGGCAAACGCACGTGCCCGGCAAAGCAAGCATTCGCCAACAAACCCATTATTTACGGCACGCCGCTGATCCTCGTAATCACCGATTCCGGGGGAAACTAAAAAAAAAGCCCGATCGCCCCCTGGGTTTTGGCACTGGCAGCGTGATCTCAGCACGCTGCGTGTGCCGCAAAAGACAATCCCCACAAAACGTATCGCTTCGTGGGGATTGCTCAAGCCAATTTTATCGCGCCCGCATCACTGCACAGGCACGCAAAGCACCGTCTGAAATTTACAGCGCTGCCTTCAACAACTTCGCCATTTCCGACGGGTTGCGCGTGGTGCGGATGCCGCAAGCTTCCATGATTTCCAGTTTGGCGTCGGCCGTATCGGCACCGCCCGAAATCAGGGCGCCTGCGTGGCCCATGCGCTTGCCGGCCGGCGCGGTCACGCCAGCGATGAAGCCGACGACCGGCTTTTTCATGTTGTCCTTGGCCCACTGAGCAGCGTTCACTTCGTCGGGACCGCCGATCTCACCGATCATGATGACGGCGTCGGTGTCGGGATCGTCGTTGAACAGCTTCAGGACATCGACGTGCTTCAGGCCGTTGATGGGATCGCCACCGATACCGACGGCGCTGGATTGACCCAGGCCCAGCTCGGTGACTTGCGCCACGGCTTCGTACGTCAAGGTGCCCGAACGGCTGACGATACCGATACGACCCTTACGATGGATGTGACCGGGCATGATGCCGATCTTGATTTCATCGGGGGTGATCAGGCCGGGACAATTTGGTCCCAGCAGCAGGGTCTTCTTGTTCTGGGCGGCCATGCGGCTCTTGATTTCCAGCATGTCGCGCACAGGGATACCTTCGGTGATGCAGATCACCAGATCCAGATCGGCCTCGACGGCCTCCCAGATCGCAGCGGCGGCACCGGCGGGCGGCACGTAAATCACCGACACGGTCGCGCCGGTCTCCGCCTTGGCGTCCTTGACCGATGCGTAGATGGGCACGCCTTCGAAGTCCTCGCCGGCCTTCTTGGGGTTCACACCGGCGACGAAAGCGGCTTGGCCGTTTGCGTACTCACGGCACATACGGGTGTGGAATTGCCCCGTCTTGCCCGTGATGCCCTGGGTGATGACCTTGGTGTCCTTGTTGATCAAAATCGACATTTGCGAATCCTTGACTCTATTTTATTTGGGAGCGCGATTACTTGGCGGCAGCAACGACTTTGGTTGCCGCTTCGGCCATCGAATCGGCGCTGATGATGGGCAGACCCGATTCGGCCAGCAGCTTCTTGCCGAGTTCTTCGTTGGTGCCCTTCATGCGCACGACCAGCGGCACGCTCAGGTTGACGGCCTTGCACGCTTCGATCACGCCTTGAGCGATCACGTCGCAGCGCATGATGCCGCCGAAAATGTTGACCAGGATGGCTTTCACGTCCTTGTTCTTCAACATGATCTTGAAGGCTTCGGTGACCTTCTCGGCCGTCGCACCGCCGCCCACGTCCAGGAAGTTGGCCGGCTCGCCGCCGAACAGCTTGATGGTATCCATCGTGGCCATGGCCAGACCTGCACCGTTGACCAGGCAGCCGATGTTGCCGTCGAGTTGGATGTAGGCCAGATCGAACTTGCTGGCTTCGATTTCAGCCGGATCTTCTTCGGCCAGATCGCGGTAGGCGACGATGTCGGTATGACGGAACAGCGCGTTCGAATCGAAATTGAACTTGGCGTCCAGCGCGATGATGTCGCCGCTGCCCGTCAGGATCAAGGGGTTGATTTCAGCCAGCGAGGCATCGGTATCCCAGTATGCCTTGTACAGGTTCTGGAATTCGCGCGCAGCGCGTTCGACCGAAGCGTCGGGCACGCCGATGCCGCGGGCCAGATCGGCCGCTTCAGCGTCGGTCAGACCGGTTTCGGGATCGACAAACACTTTCAGAATTTTCTCGGGCGTCTTTTCAGCGACTTCTTCGACGTCCATGCCGCCTTCGCTGGACGCCATGACGCATACGCGCTGCGTGCCGCGATCGGTCACGATACCGACGTAGTATTCCTTCTTGATGTCCGCACCTTCTTCGATCAACAGGCGGCCGACTTTCTGGCCTTCCGGACCGGTCTGGTGCGTCTTGAGCTGCATGCCCAGGATCTCGGACGAAATCTGGCGTACTTCATCGATCGAACGCGCCAGCTTCACGCCGCCGCCTTTACCACGACCACCGGCATGAATCTGGGCCTTCACCACCCAGACCGGGCCGCCAAGTTTTTCGG
The DNA here is from genome assembly GCA_945903445.1 of Bordetella parapertussis. Lineage (GTDB taxonomy): Bacteria > Pseudomonadota > Gammaproteobacteria > Burkholderiales > Burkholderiaceae_B > Schauerella. The sequence goes on along the minus strand of CAMDNZ010000045.1, from coordinate 11,789 downwards.
CGTTGGCCACAGCTTCTTCTACGGTGAACGCGGGCAGACCGCGCGGCACGGCGACGCCAAATTGCTTCAGCAGTTCCTTACCTTGATACTCGTGGATTTTCATGTATTTCCTGTCAGGTCGAGAGAAAGGGAAAACTCATCTACAGGGCGCATTGGCCACTGGAGGCGGGATCGTATCGGCGGCTGCGCGAGCATCGGACACAGGCGCGTGCAGCCCATCGGCGGGCTGGGCTGCGCCGCCTGGGCCGGTATACCACCGGGGATAGTACTTGAGTGCGGTCGGACCGTCGGTGCGCAAGGCATGACAGCCGTCCAGTTGAAATGGCCGCTTATCGCCGTCGGGAACGAGACGGCGTTGATTGGCCATGGTCTGCACTGCCACGGTCGGCAATACATGGGTCAACTCGGTCATGTGCGTACAGCCGGTCGTACGGCCGAAACGCGCGCGAACCTCGTTGCGAAAGCCCTTGAGCAGATTCAAACCGGCAAGGCCTCGATAAGCCTCGTCGATCGCGGTACATTCGTCGCCGTACGGTGCCGCATCGTAAGCCGCGCTGGCGGCCTGAATGGTGAATTCGGCGTCGATGGTAACCCGCAGATGCATGTGATGCACATACCGGCCGGCTTCGAACACCGCGCCATCCCGAGTCGGGAAATCGTAGCCTTTGTAATCGATCAACTCGGCTTCGAGATCCCACAAGCCGTCCGAGCGTAAATAGGATTGCACGCGAATGGATCGCGTATGCAAGGGTTCGCGCGCAACGTCCGACGGCTTCAAGGGCATAGATGTATTGGCTATTCATGAGTCCGGCGGCCCGCTAACATAGGACCATGCCGGATGTAAGCCATCGCCGCGTGCAGCCCGGTAGTCTGCTCCGGCACCCCTCGACATGCGACAGCTAAAACCCCTTAAGTATAGCCTACCCAGCTTTAAGTCATGGTGCAGCAGGCCCCATCACTCCGACACTCGCAGGTACTCGAGCGTGTGCCCGCAGCACACGCGCAGCCTCCACCATGCTTTCCAGTGCGGCCTGCGTTTCCGGCCAACCCCGTGTTTTCAGCCCGCAGTCCGGATTAACCCACAGGCGCTCCTTGGGCAGGCGGGCGGTGGCTTTTTTCATCAACTGCACCATCCAATCGACGTCCGGAATATTAGGCGAATGAATGTCGTACACGCCCGGGCCAATATCGTTGGGATAATCGAAACCTTCGAACGCTTCGAGCAGTTCCATATTGGAACGCGAGGTCTCGATGGTGATCACATCGGCATCCATCGCAGCGATCGCACCGATAATGTCGTTGAATTCCGAATAACACATGTGGGTATGGATCTGCGTGTCGTCCTGCACGCCCGCAGTCGATAACCGGAAAGCGTCGACCGCCCAGTCCAAATACGCCTGCCAATCGGCTTGGCGCAAGGGCAGGCCCTCGCGAAACGCGGGCTCGTCGATCTGGATCACCTTGATGCCGGCGCGTTCGAGATCGACCACCTCGTCGCGCAAGGCCAGGGCCAGCTGGCGACACGTCAGTTCACGGGGCTGGTCGTCTCGCACGAACGACCATTGCAAAATAGTCACCGGACCCGTCAGCATGCCCTTGACCGGCTTGTCGGTCAGCGACTGCGCATAGGCCGACCAGGCCACGGTCATGGGCGCAGGACGGGCGACATCGCCAAAAATGACCGGCGGTTTGACGCAGCGCGAACCGTAGCTTTGCACCCACCCATTGCGGGTGAAGGCAAAACCGGCCATCAATTCGCCGAAATACTCGACCATGTCATTGCGTTCCGGCTCGCCATGCACCAGAACGTCCAGGCCGATCTTCTCTTGAAATCGAATCACCGTTTCGATCTCGCTGCAAATCGCCGACTCGTACTGACTGTCGGTCAAACCGCCTGCCTTCCAATCGCGACGCAAGCCTCGAATCTCGGCAGTCTGAGGAAACGAGCCAATCGTCGTCGTGGGATAGACGGGCAAATTCAAACGAGCCTGTTGCTGGACGATGCGATCGGCAAACACGCGGCGCTCCCGGTTCAAGCTGCACTCGTGGGCCAGCCGACGAGCCACGGCGGCATGATGAATGCGTGTGGACGACTTGCGAGCCGCCAGGGCGGCCGCCTGTGCAGCCCAATCCGCCTGTGCGCGGGCGTCGTCACGACCATCCAGGCGAGCGGCCAACAGCGCCAGCTCATCCAATTTTTGCGAGGCGAACGACAGCCAGCTTTTCAACTCGTCGTCCAGCTCGGTTTCATGAGCCAGATCGACGGGCACATGCAGCAACGAGCACGACGGAGCCACCCACAAACGATCGCCCAAGGCTTCGCTCACCGGCCTCAAAAGCGCCCATGCGGCGTCCAAATCGGATCGCCAAATGTTGCGACCGTTGATCACGCCGGCGGACAACACTTGATCGGGCGAAAGCACGGCCAGCACGTCGTTTAACTGCTCGGGGGCGCGCACCATGTCGATATGCAAACCGGCGACCGGCAGCCTGGCCACCGTGCACAAGTTATCGCCCAAAGCACCAAAGTACGTGGCCAACATTATGCGCAGCGGCGAAGCGGCCAGTTCGTCGTAGACCGACTTGAACGCGTCGCGCCAGACTTGCGGCAAATCCAGGACTAATATCGGTTCATCGATCTGCACCCATTGCACGCCTTGTTGGCTCAAACGTGCCAGCACATCGCTATACACCGGCAGCAATCGGGACAATAACGCCAGCTTGGCGGAGTCCGATGCGCCATGAGAATAGGCTTCGCCCTTGCCTAACCACAGCCAGGTCAACGGCCCCGGGATCACCGCTTTCACGCCATGTCCCAAAGCCTGCGCTTCGGCGACCTGCTCGAACAAGGCTTCGCGAGCGATATGAAAAGTCTGCGCGGGTGACAGCTCGGGCACGATGTAGTGATAGTTGGTGTCGAACCACTTGGTCATTTCGCACGCCGCAGCAGGCTTGCCGGCAGGCGCACGACCTCGCCCCATGCGAAACAGCGTATCCAGATCGACCGTGCCACCGTCATGGGCGAATCGGCTGGGCACCGCGCCCAGCAGCGTCGTCCATTCGAGGATTTGGTCGTACCAGGCGAAATCGCCCACGGGCACATCGCTCACACCCGCATCGGCCTGACGACGCCAGTGCTCGGCACGCAGCGCCCGTCCGGCATCCAGCAATGCATCCTGGGAAGTCTGGCCGGACCAATACGCCTCGACCGCTTTTTTCAATTCGCGCTGGGCGCCGATGCGAGGAAAACCCAAATTATGAATTCTAGTCATTTAAAAATCCTCGAAATGCGAAAGTTGCTCAATAAAAACGCATTGTGAGGCCGAATCAGATTTAAAAAAATCAATGTTTACATAGTTAATATGAAGTAAATTCACACTATTAACAATTTTCAGGCGCTGTACCGGTACGCCCGCCAGCCGCTTAAGGGGTCCGTTTATGCTGGAAATCCGTCATCTGGAAACGCTTACTGCCATCCGCGACGGCGGCAGCTTGCAAGAGGCTGCCGAACGATTGCATGTCACGCAATCGGCGTTATCGCATCAGTTGCGGGAACTGGAAGCGCGACTTAACACGCCACTTCTCAATCGACGAACTCGCCCTGCTCGGTTGACCACTGCCGGACTACGAGTGCTGGCCTTGGCCGAAGATGTGCTGCCGCGCATGCGCGCATGCGAACGCGACCTGCATCGACTGGCCGCCGGCAGCACAGGGCGACTGCATATGGCAATCGAATGTCACTCGTGTTTTCAATGGTTGATGCCCGCATTGGATGTCTTTCGAGGGCATTGGCCCGATGTGGCGCTGGATCTATCCACCGCATTTACGTTTGCGCCCTTTCCGGCGCTGGTCCGAGGAGACCTGGATCTCGTCATCACGTCGGATCCGCAACCTTTGGAGGCCGTCGAATACATTCCCTTGTTTCGCTACGAAGTGGTGTTGGCGGTCGCCGAAGACCACCCGTTTGCTTCGCTCAGACACATCGTGCCTGCGCACTTGGCCGATCAGACGCTGATCACTTATCCAGTGGATCGGCAGCGATTGGACGTCTTCACGTCGTTCATGGATATGGAGGATGTGGAGCCTGCCGCTGTTCGCAAGGCCGAATTGACGCCCATGATTGCGCAATTGGTCGCCAGTAACCGGGGCGTCGCTGCCCTACCCAACTGGGCACTGACCGAATACGTAAATCAAGGCTTGGTGCGTATCGTTAGATTGGGGACGCAAGGGGTGTGGTGTACCTTGTACGCGGCGGTGCGCGTCGAAGATGCCGATGCATCGTATGTACAGGAATTCATCAAGGTCGCCCGCGAAGTCAGTTTCCGAGATTTGGCCGGCATCAAGACGCCCGTCAATCTTCAGACGCCTCGCCCAGCAAGCGGTAGATGAGGTCGCGGCCAAACCCGCGCCCGGCCAAAAACCGGGCATGTTTGGCGAACGCCTGGCGATCGGCGGGAGGTTCCCCCCCAAAACGCTTTTGCCACACGCCGCGCGCCCGATCGAATTCGGTCTCGCGCAAAGATTCGCGAATGTCCGCAATGGCGGCATCGGCTACGCCGCTTTGCCGAAGTTCTGCCGCGATGCGTGCAGCACCGTGCGTGCCCGAGCGACGATGTACAAGACTTTGCGCATAACGCTCGTCGCATAACCAGCCTTCGCGCACGAGATCGTCGAGCACTTTTTCCATCTGCTCGGCGCTTTCGGCTATCGCGCCTAGCTTACGCGATAGCTCGACTCGCGAATGTTCGCGCCGTGACAACAATGCCACGGCGCGGGCTTTCAGGGACAATGGCTGCCCCAAAGGAATTACTCCGCGTCTTCCGAGGTTTCTTCAGCCGTCGGGGCGAACTCGGCTGCACGGCCGACGACACCCTGATTCTCTCGAACCCGATTCTCGATCTCGATCGCCATGGCGCGATTCTCTTTCAAGAACTCGCGAACGTTATCCTTGCCTTGGCCGATGCGATTGCCGTTGTAGCTGTACCAGGCACCGGCCTTGTCCACGACGCCCGCCTTCACGCCCAGATCGATAATTTCGCCTTCGCGCGAAATGCCTGCGCCATACATGATGTCGAACTCGACTTGCTTGAACGGCGGGGCCACTTTGTTCTTCACCACTTTGACGCGAGTCTCGTTGCCGACGACCTCTTCGCCCTTCTTGATGGAACCGATGCGGCGAATGTCCAATCGAACAGAGGCGTAAAACTTCAGTGCATTACCACCGGTAGTGGTTTCGGGATTGCCGAACATGACACCGATCTTCATGCGGATTTGATTGATGAAGATGACAGTGCAGTTGGTGCGCTTGATGTTGGCGGTCAGCTTGCGCAGGGCCTGGCTCATCAGGCGGGCTTGCAGGCCCGGCAAAGAGTCGCCCATCTCGCCTTCGATTTCGGCCTTGGGCGTGAGCGCCGCGACCGAGTCGATGACGATCAGATCGACCGAACCCGAGCGTACCAGCGCGTCGGTAATTTCGAGCGCCTGCTCGCCCGTGTCGGGCTGAGAAATCAGCAGATCGGTGAGGTTCACGCCCAGCTTGTTGGCGTACTGCACGTCGAGCGCGTGTTCGGCATCGATGAAGGCGCAGGTACCGCCCAGCTTCTGCATTTCGGCGATGACTTGCAACGTGAGCGTCGTTTTACCCGAAGACTCGGGCCCGTAGACCTCGACCACACGGCCGCGCGGCAAACCACCGATGCCCAGAGCGATATCCAGCCCCAACGAACCCGTGGAGACGACCTGGATGTCGTGCTCGACCTGATTGTCGCCATAGCGCATGATCGAGCCCTTGCCAAACTGCTTTTCGATCTGGGCAAGCGCGGCAGACAGCGCCTTGCTCTTTTCGACCGAAGCCTTGCCAGTTTTGTCGTCCATGAGTCGGGTGTTCCTTAAGCGTAAGCGATGGGTGAGCCGTAATTATTGCATCGCATTCTACTGTATGAACGTACAGTGCGACAAGTACTGCTCACCTGCTTAGTTAAACAAGCCTAAAACTTTCCACCCAGGCATAGTGATCATGCCCCTATTTCGCGGTACAGGGTGGGCAGATCGGGTGAGGTGTGACAGAATCCAGCGTCAGAGACAAAGCGCAAAACATAAAAGACTCAGAACCGAATCGGATACCTGGCCCATGCGTATATTGATTGCCGAAGACGACAGCATCCTGGCCGATGGCCTGTCGCGCTCACTGCGACAGAATGGCTATGCGGTCGATGCCGTCAACGATGGGCTGTCGGCCGATTCTGCATTGGCCGCGCAAGAATTCGATCTACTGATTCTCGATCTAGGGCTGCCGCAGCTCTCGGGCCTGGAAGTGCTGCGCCGCCTACGCTTGCGTAACTCGCATTTGCCGGTGCTGATTTTGACGGCTGCCGACAGCGTCGATCAACGCGTTCGAGGCTTGGATCTGGGAGCCGACGATTACATGGCCAAACCGTTCGCGCTATCCGAACTCGAAGCGCGGGTCAGAGCCCTGACCCGCCGTGGCGCGGGTGGCGGCGCGACGCTGGTTCACCATGGCCGACTCACGTTCGATCAGACGGGCCGCGTCGCCACGGTAGATGATCACACGCTCGACCTATCCGCCCGAGAAATCAGCTTGCTGGAAATCCTGTTGCTGCGCAGCGGGCGCATGGTCAGCAAGACCCAGCTGGTGGATCACCTGTGCGAGTGGGGCGAAGAAGTGAGTACCAACGCCATCGAGGTATACGTTCATCGGCTACGCAAGAAGCTCGAACCCAGTGGCGTCAAGATCATGACGGTGCGCGGTTTGGGTTATTGTCTCGAGCGCGAACAAGGCGCCGGTCTGGTCTAGCCCCGTGGCACCTCCCGCGACGCGGCACACCTACGAGCCTCTCAATCAAGAGGCGCTGGACATCGTTCGCACGGGATCGCGTGGCCCCACCTTCAAACCTCCCCGGCGCTCGCTATTGGGCGAAGTGCTCGACTGGCTGCTGGCACCGCTTTTCCTGCTGTGGCCCATGAGCGTCGCCATCACTTACGTGGTGGCGCAAAACATCGCTGCTGTACCCTACGACGAAGCCTTGATCCGGCATCTGACGGTGCTGGAGCAACGGCTGGCCATGCGTGACCTCGAAATCATTCTGAACATGGACGACCGCGCTCGCGCGACCTTGCGGGCCAATGAAGTCGAAAGCGTCTTCTGGATGGTGTTGGGTGCGCAAGATCAGTATCTGGGCGGCGATCGCCAGTTACCGCTGTCGTTAAGCGAAATAAAGAGTGTGCCGGTGGGCGAGGTTCAATTGACCAACGGCACATTAGGTGGATTCGCGGTTCGCTTGGCCTACAAACGCATCGATCTCGGCTTGGGCCCCGCGCGTACCGCCACGGTCGTCGTCGCCGAGACGACCGAGCGGCGCATCTCCCTGGCCAATGAGATCATCAAAGGCGTCATCATTCCTCAGTTCATGGTGCTGCCGGTCGCGGTTCTGCTAATCTGGTTCGGTCTATCGCGCGGCATCGCTCCGCTGAACGCCTTGCAGCATCGCTTACGCGCCCGCCCCCCAGACGATTTATCGCCGATGGACGAGCGCGCGGCCCCGACTGAAATCGCGCCACTGGTGCGAGCGATGAATGGTCTGCTTTCTCGTCAGGCCAAAGCGATCGAAACACAACGCAGATTCGTCGCCGATGCTGCCCATCAGCTGAAAACGCCCCTGGCGGGCTTGCGCACTCAGGCCGAACTGGCTTTGCGAGATGCATCGCCCCAGGAGATGCAGGCCAGCCTGCGCCAACTGGTGACAGGATCGGAACGCGCGACCCGGCTCGTGAACCAGCTGCTGCAATTGGCCAATGCCGAGACCCCAGCCGCCATCGGCATGAGCGATATCGACCTCAACGCGCTGGCCTGCGAACAAACTACACAATGGGCCACCCGCGCCCTGGACATCGGCACAGACATCGGTTTCGAAGGCACCGAAATGCCCGTCATGATCGCCGGTCAGCCCTTGCTGCTGGGCGAACTGCTGAACAACCTGCTGGATAACGCCTTACGCTATACCCCACCGGGCGGACAGGTGACAGTACGCGTTCGACGGCTATCCAATGGGGTTGCACAATTAGACGTTGAAGATTCCGGCCCTGGCATTGCACCGGGCGACCGCGAACGCGTCTTCGACCGGTTTTATCGGGTGTTGGGCACGCGTGCCGACGGCAGCGGTTTGGGATTGGCCATCGTGCGCGAGATTGCGCATAAACACGGTGCAACCGTCCGTATTGTCGATCCGACAACGCCCGAATCGGGCACCCTCGTTCGAGTCGTTTTCGCCCCCATTGCCCTCAGATCTGCGGATATATCTTGATTCGCACAGAGGACTTTCCCTAGGTATGGGGGTTTTTAGGGCACTTTGCCCACGAATTCGTTTTCTCGTCAGATGCTCGTCAGCCGAACTTGCCAAAGTATTAGTAAGACAGGCAAGTAACAAATAGCCTGCCCTGCTACGCGCCGTCCCGGCAGCGAGCAATCCCAGGAGACGACATCATGAGTACTACGCCTCTAGCGCGTCCGACTTCGGCCGACCCCACACCGCGCCCCATGACACGAGAAGAACGCAAAGTCATTTTTGCGTCCTCTTTGGGCACTGTTTTCGAGTGGTACGACTTCTACCTCTACGGCTCGCTCGCCGCGATCATCGCGGTGCACTTCTTCTCTGGCGTCAATCCGACAGCCGCGTTCATCTTCGCTTTACTCGCCTTCGCAGCGGGTTTCGCCGTGCGGCCTTTCGGCGCGCTGGTGTTCGGTCGTCTGGGCGACTTGGTGGGACGGAAGTACACCTTTCTGGTCACCATCGTCATCATGGGTCTGTCGACCTTCCTGGTCGGCATTTTACCAACCTACGAAAGCATCGGCATTGCCGCGCCTATCGTCCTGATCGTCTTGCGGCTGGCTCAGGGTCTGGCGCTGGGTGGCGAGTATGGCGGCGCCGCCACGTATGTGGCCGAACATGCGCCGCATGGCAAACGTGGGTTCTACACCAGCTGGATTCAGACCACCGCCACACTGGGATTGTTCTTGTCGCTGCTAGTGATTCTGGGCGTACGCAGCTATCTGGGCGAAGAGGCTTTCCGGGCATGGGGCTGGCGTGTGCCCTTTTTACTGTCGGTGGTGCTACTGGGCATTTCCGTCTGGATCCGCATGCAGCTTAGCGAGTCGCCTACTTTCAAACGCATGAAGGAAGAAGGCAAGGGTTCGAAATCGCCCCTGCTGGATTCTTTCGGCAACAAGCGCAACCTCAAGCTCGTTCTGCTGGCTTTACTGGGCCTGACAGCCGGCCAGGCCGTAGTCTGGTATACGGGACAATTCTACTCGCTGTTCTACCTCACTCAGACGCTAAAGGTCGAGGCCAACACCGCCAACATCATGATTGCCGTCGCCTTGCTCGCCGCCACGCCCTTCTTCGTGATCTTCGGTAGTCTGTCGGACAAGATCGGTCGCAAGCCGATCATCATGGCGGGGTGCCTGATCGCGGCGCTCACCTACTTTCCGATCTTCAAGGCCATTACTCATTTCGCCAATCCCGCTCTGGAAGCCGCACAAGCCAGCGCACCGGTTCGCGTCATGGCCGATCCCGCCAGTTGCTCGTTTCAGTTCAATCCGGTGGGTACCACGGCCTTCACGAGCTCTTGCGATGTCATTAAATCGTTCATGGCACGCAATGCGGTGAACTACGAAAACGTCGCCGCCCCGGCCGGTTCGGTCGCGATCGTGCAGATCGGCAGCGAAAGCTTTACTTCGTTCGAGGGCGCAGGTCTGGCCAAACCTGAGTTCGACAGTCGTCGCGCCGTGCTGGACAAACAGTTAACTGCATCGATTCGCTCGCATGGCTACCCCGCCTCGGCCGACCCCAAGCAAATCAACTACGTCATGACCACAGTCATGCTGTTTATCCTGGTGCTATATGTGACGATGGTGTACGGGCCCATTGCCGCTATGCTGGTGGAGATGTTCCCGACCCGCATCCGCTACACCTCGATGAGCTTGCCCTATCACATCGGTAACGGATGGTTCGGTGGATTCCTGCCGCCGGTTGCGTTCGCAGTCGTGGCGGCCACCGGCAATATTTACGACGGCTTGTGGTATCCGATCATCATTGCAGTCATGACATTGGTCATCGGTGTGTTGTTTGTTCGGGAAACCAAAGACAACGACATCAACGCCTGATACGTCCCCAGTCTGGCAGGACTGCTGCGCCTGCCAGACCTTCAAGCCCCTGGTATCTGCCAGGGGCTTTTTTGATGCAAAGACGCACGCGATGCACCCGTTCAGGCGACTGTCAGAGCATTACAGTTAAACTGACTTCACGGGATGTCGATCAAGCTGCGCCGGATAAGATCGTTTTGATCAGTGCATTTGTTCAGACGACCCTTCGCATGAAGTGCGCTCCCCGCGAGCCTTACTTGGCGCACTTCCATGTGGGTATATCGGCCCGGTGAAAACCGGGCCGTTTTTTCTCGATAACGTAGCGCTCTGCCGGGTTTGAAACCCGAGCACTCAGCCATGGTCGAAGCCTTAGCGCTTTACCGCTTAGCGACGCAGACCAGCACCCAATACGAGCACGCCTGCCACGATGGCGGCGATGCCTGCCCACGCGGGTATCGGCACCGACTTCTCGGTTTCAGCCGTGGCTTTGACCGAACCAATTTGCAGCACCGTTTCCTCGGAGGTGTAGTCGAAGCCGCGATACATCAGTGCGGCAGCGCCTGCCACGATAAGCAGTGCGCCAATAATGGTAGTGGCTTTCATGATCCTTATCCTTATGGTCCGTCGGGTGCAACCCCCAGCCGACGGCCGGGTCCGGCAGCACTGCACGAGCGGGAAGCGATGATAGCGCTTGAGCACTCGCCCTCGCGTTTCCGTCCCCCTACACTTGGCACCTAAATGTATCAAAACTAGCGGATGGGTTGTCTCGTATAGAATCGACCCTTTGCCCAGACGCCATGTGGTTCAAGAATCTCAAGCTTTATCGCCTTGCCGCCTCCTGGAACCTGACAGCCGATCAGGTCGAGCAAGCCCTCGAAAAGCAGGCATTTCGCGGCAGTAACTCGCTCGAAATGCAAACGCACGGCTGGTTGCCTCCCCGCGACAACGGGGGCCTGGTGCATACCGTCAATGGGCAAATGCTGCTGAACCTTCGGGTCGACAAAAAGCTGCTGCCGAGCACCGTGGTCAACCAAGTCGCTAAGGCTCGGGCCGCCGACATCGAAGAGCAACAGGGCTATAAGCCCGGGCGCAAACAGATGAAAGAAATCAAGGAGCGCGTCACCGACGAGCTGCTGCCGAAAGCTTTCAGCGTCTATCGCGACACGCGAGTGTGGATTGATCCCGTGAACCGCTGGGTGGCCATCGACGCTGCGGCGTCGGCCAAAGCCGACGAAGTGCTCGGCATTCTGGCCAAGTGCATCGATCCCTTCCCAGTCGAAAGCCTCTACGTTGCGCAATCGCCAGCCGCCGCCATGACCGGCTGGCTGGCCGCCGATGAGGCGCCCACCAATCTGGTCATCGACCAGGACACCGAATTGCGCGCCTCCGGCGAAAGCCGTGCAGCGATTCGCTATGTCAAACACTCTATCGATGCCGAGGAGGTACGCCGTCATATTCAGAGTGGCAAGCAGTGCACCCGCTTGGCATTGACTTGGGCCGACCGGATTTCGTTCGTGTTGACCGAGAGCCTGGACATCAAACGCATCGCGCCCTTGGATGTATTGAAAGAAAACACCGATACGGTCGCCACCAATGACGACGAGAAATTCGACGGCGACATGATGTTGAT
>CAMDNZ010000044.1 GCA_945903445.1 Bordetella parapertussis | reverse complement strand
TGTAAGTGCCATCGGTGTTGAACACGAGGGTGCCGAGCTGCGCGCCGTTACCGGCGGTGCTGCTGGTGAAGGCAGCGCCCGCCTTGAAGCTGCTCTCGCCGGTATCCACATCCGAGATCGAGACCGAACCCGACGCGTTGAGTTTGCCGCCGACCGCACCGACGTCTTCGGTGACAGACTGTACGCCCGTGCCCAGCGTGGGCACGTCGTTGGTGCCGTTGATGGTGATGACGACATTGGCCTTGGTGCCGTCAGCCGTTGTCACTTCACGGGTTTCGGTCAGGGTTTGACCGGCACCCAGCGCCTGAACAGCCGGGTTGGCATTATCCAAGGTATAGGTCCACGCACCGTTCGTGCCGATGGTGAAGTGACCGTAGGTGGTGGCGACATTGTTCTGTGCCACGAACACGGCTTGGCCAGCGTCCGGGTCCACGACATCGAGTTTGCCGCCCGCGGTCAATTGACCGTCTTCTGTGACCGAACCCTTGTCGTCGTTCGGAGTATGCGGGGTGATGATTGCACCATCGTCGGCACCGTTGATGGTGATCTTGATGGTGGTCGTAGCCGATCCGTCTTTGCTGGTGACGGTGTAGGTTTCGACGACCGACTCGCCCGTCTTCAGGTATTGGACTTTGCTGTTGTCCACTGAGTAGCTGTAAGTACCATCGGTGTTGAACACGAGGGTGCCGAGCTGTGCGCCGTTACCGGCGTTGCTGCTGGTAAAGGCAGCGCCCGCCTTGAAGCTGCTCTCGCCGGTATCCACATCCGAGATCGAGACCGAACCCGACGCGTTGAGTTTGCCGCCCACCACGCCGACGTCTTCGGTGACGGCGCTGATGCCGCTACCCAAGGTGGGTACATCGTTGGTGCCGTTGATGGTAATGACGACATTGGCCTTGGTGCCGTCGGCGGTCGTGACTTCGCGAGTCTCGGTCAGGGTTTGACCAGCGCCCAGTGCCTGGACCGCCGAGTTACTGTTGTTCAGTTGATAGGACCACGTGCCATCGGTACCGATGGTGAAATGACCGTAAGTGGTGGTGACATTGTTCTGTGCCACGAACACGGCCTGACCGGCATCTGGGTTGGTGACGTCCAGCTTGCCGCCCGCGGTCAATTGACCGTCTTCGGTGACCGAACCCTTGTCGTCGTTCGGAGTATGCGGGGTGATGATTGCACCATCGTCGGCACCGTTGATGGTGATCTTGATGGTGGTCGTAGCTGATCCGTCTTTGCTGGTGACGGTGTAGGTTTCGACGACGGATTCGCCCGTCTTCAGGTATTGGACCTTGCTGTTGTCCACTGAGTAGCTATAAGTGCCATCGGTGTTGAACACGAGGGTGCCCAACTGCACGCTGTTGTTAGCGGTGCCGCCGTTGCTAGCGGTGCTGCTGGTAAATGTGGCCCCTGGACGGAAGCTGCCCTCACCGGTATCTACATCGGTAATCGAAACCGAACCCGAGGTGACGAGCTTACCGCCGACCACGCCGACGTCTTCGGTGACGGCGCTAATGCCGCTACCCAAGGTGGGTACATCGTTTGTGCCGTTGATGGTGATGACGACATTGGCCTTGGTGCCGTCAGCCGTTGTCACTACGCGGGTTTCGGTCAGGGTTTGACCAGCACCCAGCGCCTGGACCGCCGAGTTGCTGTTGTTCAGTTGATAGGACCACGTGCCATCGGTACCGATGGTGAAATGACCGTAGGTGGTGGCGACATTGTTCTGTGCCACGAACACAGCCTGACCGGCATCTGGGTCGGTGACGTCCAGCTTGCCGCCCGCGGTCAATTGACCATCTTCGGTGACCGAACCCTTGTCGTCGCCCGGTTTGCTCGGGGAGATGATCGCGCCATCGTCGGCACCGTTGATGGTGATCTTGATGGTGGTCGTAGCTGATCCGTCCTTGCTGGTGACGGTGTAGGTTTCGACAATCGACTCGCCCGTCTTCAGATACTGAACCTTGCTGTTGTCGACGCTGTAGCTGTAGGTGCCGTCGGTGTTGAAGACCAAGGTGCCCAACTGCACGCTGTCGTTAGCGGTGCCGCCATTGCTAGCGGTGCTGCTGGTAAATGTGGCCCCTGGACGGAAGCTGCCCTCACCGGTATCTACATCGGTAATCGAGACCGAACCCGAGGTGACGAGCTTACCGCCCACCACGCCGACGTCTTCGGTGACGGCGCTAATGCCGCTACCCAAGGCGGGTACATCGTTGGTGCCGTTGATGGTGATGACGACATTGGCCTTGGTGCCGTCAGCCGTTGTCACTTCACGGGTTTCGGTAAGCGTCCGACCGGCGCCCAGCGCCTGGACCGCCGGGTCGGCATTGTTTAGCGTATAGGTCCACACGCCAGCGGCGGTGATCGAGAACATGCCGTGGGCGGTGACAATATTGTTTTGCGGCACGAACACGGCCTGACCTGCGTCCGGATCGGTCACTGCCAGGCTGCCACCGGCCGTCAGTTGACCATCTTCGGTCACAGAGCCCTTGTCGCCATTGGGCAGGGTGGGCGTGATGACCGCGCCGTCGTCCATGCCATGTACCGTCACGGTTACTACTTGCGTGGCAAAACCGCCATGGCCATCAGCGACGCGCACAGTGAACACTTCATCGCGCGTCTCCCCGGTTTTCAAGACCTGAGCGGCGGCATTGTTAAGCACATAGGTCCACTTGCCCGTAACATCCACAGTCAAGGCACCAAAAGCCCCCTGGCCACCACCTTGGACCGACCAGGTATGCTTATCGTTGACGTCGACGTCGCTGACCGTCAGTTGACCGAGGGCAGTCTGCACGCCGTCTTCGGTCACGCTGCCGATATGAGCGCCGGCGATGGCGGGCACATCGTTGGTGCCCAGGATGGTGACATTGACCACATGGGTGGTGCCGTCGGCGCTGACGACAGTGAAGCGCTCTGTCAGTTGTTCGCCCACGCCCAGCGCCTGAACGGCCGGGTTAATGTTGTTCAGGCCGTAAATCCACTTACCGTCGGTGGTGATCGAGAACTGGCCGTACTGGCCGGCCGCGTTGGTCTGAGGGACGAACACCGCCTGACCGGCATCGGGATCGACGATGTTCAGTTTGCCATCGGCGGCATAGGTGACATCTTCCTGCACGACCCCAGCGTCGCCGCCGGGCAGGGCAGGGGTAATCACCGCCTTGTCGTCCACACCGTTGATGTTGACGGTAAGCGTTGCCTGGCTGAAACCGCCTTCGCCGTCGGTGATGGTGTAGGTGATCGAAGATGTGCGCGATTCACCGTTGACCAGCGACTGAAAGTCGTTGCCCGGGTTGAAGCTGTAGGTGCCATCGGCATTCAGGACAAAGGTGCCGCCGCCGTTACCGGCAACCACGCCGCCCACGCTGGCAGGCGAACCGTTGACTGCGCTGACGCGCAGCGTGTCGCCATCGGGATCGCGATCATTGGCGAGCACACCCGAGGCGCGGTCGGAAACGGTGATTGTCGTGTCTTCGTCCGTGACGTTGACGTCATTGATGGCAATGGGAGCAGGATTGGACACGTCCCACTGGAACTGCTGAGTGATGGTTGCGCCAAAACTGTCGTGCGCGGTCACTACGACGGTGTAGATGCCATTGCTCGCCGGGCCGCCCTGCGAGGCAGAGTTGTCTAGCAGGCCGGTGATTACGCCAGTGGCGGGATCGATGCTCAGACCCGGAGGCAAACCCGTGGCCGAGAACAGCAGCGTGTCGCCGGTATCGACATCGCGGAAACGGCCCGACACGTCTATTGGTGCGATCTCAGTGCCATCGACACTGACCTGGTCGCCTAGCACGACGCCGGGTACCAGCTCTGGCGCGTCGTTGGTGCCGACGATGGTGACTTGAAGTGTAGCCGTGGCGGTCTGGCCGCTGGGGTCGGTGATAGTGTAGGACACCGTCGTGACTGCCGTCTGGCCCTGGCCCAAGGAAATGTAGCCGCTGCCAGGATTAAAAGAGTAGGAGCCGTCGGGATTTAGCGTGAAAGTGCCGCCAGCCGAGCCCGGCACGGTGGTGCCGCCTGCAGTGACAGGTAGGCCGTTGACCGTGGTGACCGTAAGAATGTCGCCATCGGCGTCCGAATCGTTAGTCAGCACGTTGCCGCTTAAGGACACGGTCTGGGTGGTACGGCCCTGGTCGTTCTGAGCGACCGGGGCGCTATTGAGCGGCGTTAACGGCGGCAAATCGGTCGACGGCGTGGCAGGCGTGTTGGCGCCAGGTGCCGTGTTTTCGGGCGTGGTGTCGAACTGATCTTCGGCGCCCGTGCCGGCAGCAGCGGTACTGATGTTGCGTTCAGGTATGCCCGGATTGGGGTAGGCCAAGCCCAAGGGCGTGGTCGATTCGAGGATGCGAGCCAGGCGAGTGAACGAGCTGCCAGCACCATCGCCACCGCCACCTGTTACACCGCCGACAACTGCGGCCGTGGGATCCAGCAATTGCTCGAACGGATCTTGACCTGCCTCCAGGGCGGCCAGCAGGCGCTCTGAATCGGTGCCTTGCGGCGGCGTGACGGCCGCGTCGGAAGGATCGGCCTGCGCCGTCATCTCGGTGTCGTAGTAGACGTCGCGGCTCTCACCAATCACGACCGGCATGCCGTTCTCGACTTGCAGGATGACGCTCGCGCCGGACGCCGTAACGATCTCACTGCCTGCGGGAATCTTGCTGCCCGGATGAAGTTCCGTCAGGAAACCATCGCTATTGCGAATCCAAGCACGACCGGTGACTTGGGTGACGACTGCGGCAGGAGCGATATTGGCCATTTTGATTTCCACACAGGGAGTGATCCAGATGACCAGATACTACGAGGCGGACGATGACAGGAATATTGTCCTTGAGGACAGGTATTCGTAACCATTTGGCGTCGTTTGCAAGCCAGGTGTCAGGAGCCAAACAAAGGTTTAGCGTGCTATTCCATGAACACGCAAAGCCAGCTGCAATCGATCGCTGACACCCAATTTATCGAACACCGCCGACAAATGAGCCTTGACGGTCCGCTCGGTGATACCCAGAGCGTCGGCAATCTCGGCGTTGGTCGCACCGTGTGCAGCTTGCAGGGTGACTTCGCTTTCGCGGTCCGTCAGGCGATCGCTGCGCCAATTGGTATCCGGCGTGCGGTCGTCCACCAATTTCAGCAGCCGCGAAACCAGAGAACGGCCCATCCAGATACCGCCGCTTTCGACGACTTCCAACACTTGGGCCAGCGAGGCGGTTGGGGCGTAGGCGTGGCAATACCCCACCACACCCGCACCCAGGGCGCGGGTGCCTTGGTCGTCGGCTGGGCGCGAAGAAGCCACCACCACCTGCAAACCTTGGAGCAGGGCCGCGTATTCGCTGCTTTGCCAATCGGGCAGGCGGGGAAGGTCGGCGTCCAGCAGGACAAGCGTGCGCCCTTGCTCGCGCCAGCGCTTCAACTCGCTCAACGTGCGCGCGCGCGCCGGCAGCCAGCGGCGCTCGTCCAAGCCGCGCCAGTGCTGCCAGAGTAGATCGTCGTGAGTGACTAAAAGGACGGGCGTTGATTTCATTTGCAGCCTTTATCAGCGCTCTGTGAATGCGTTTTCCTTGGCCCGCAAAATCGGCTTGAGCAGATACTGCAACACCGTTCGCTTACCAGTGAGAATGTGAACGTCCGCTACCATGCCGGGGATGATGACCAGCTTCTGATCGCCCAAGGTGGACTGTGCCGTACGGACCTTCACGATGTAGTACGAATTACCCTTTTCATCGGTAATCGTGTCGGCGCCAATTTGTTCAACCTGACCTTCTAAGCCGCCATAAATCGAGAAGTCGTAGGCCGTGAATTTGACCTCGGCCTTCTGATCCGGGTGCAGGAAACCAATGTCGCGCGGCAAAATGCGAACTTCGAGCAGCAAGGTATCGTCGGCCGGGACAATTTCGACAATGTCCTTGCCGGGCTGGACCACGCCGCCCACCGTGTTGTTGAAGAGTGTTTTCACCGTTCCACGCACAGGCGAGCGGACCTCGGCCAGCTTTACCCGATCGGCCAGCGCCAGTTGACCTTCGCGCAAGGTGGCCAGCTTGGTATTGGCTTCCGACAATTCGCTACGGGCTTGGTTGCGGATGTTCAACTCCGATTCCTTGACCTTGCTTTCGGCTTCTTGAATCGCCGCTTGAATCTTGCCGATCGAGGCTTCAGCGCTGCGTTGCTCGCCACAATAGCGTGCGACATCGCGTTGCAGACGCAATAGGTCGACTTCGGACACCGCACCACTTTTTAGAAGAGGCCGGGTGACGCTCAATTCTTTTGACGTCAAGCCGCAAGACGCAGACGCTTGGTCCCGGTTGGCATGCGTCTCGCGCAATTCTTGTTGGCGTTGACGCAACTGCTCGCGCGCGACGTTCACCGTGGCGTTGATCTCGTTGGTACGTTGCTCCCACGCGGTGCGCTCGGCCTCGCCCAATTGCGGGGCTTCCTTCAATACGCGCTCCGGTACCTGGAAGGGTTGGCCCGTTGCCAGCGCTTCCAGACGGGCAGCGCGCGCGAGAAGCGAAATGAACTCGGCGTTGTTCTCGCCCAAAGACGACGCGAATCGAGTGGAATCGATGGTCAACAGCACTTGGCCCTGTTCCACCAACTGGCCCGACCGCACCGAAATCTCTTTGACGATACCGCCGTCCAAGCTCTGGACGACCTGGACTTGGCGCGACGGCACGACTTTGCCTTCGCCACGGACGACTTCGTCGATGCTGCCGAGCATCGCCCACAGCAACAGCAAAATCACCGCGGCCAACGAGGTCCACAGCAAAATGCGAGCACCGCCTGCCTCGCCCTCCCGGATGGCGTAGTTGGCATTGCTTGCATAGCTGCCGCGATCGTTGGCTTTGCCCCGATCTGCGCCGTACAGAAGGACGTCGAACAGCTTGACGACCGCGTTACGCGGCACGCGCCAGAACTTGCTCAGAAACGACGGCTTTTTCTCGACTTCAAATTTCATCATGATCAGCCTCCGCGTCCAACACGACCTTGACGCAGGGCCTCGACCACTTGAGCCTTCGGGCCGTCGGCGACGATCGCGCCGCCGTCGATGACGATCAGTCGATCCACCAGATCGAGCAGAGCGGTACGGTGAGTGACCAGAATCACAGTCTTGTTGCGGCTGGCATCGCCCAGGCGCTTGCGCAACTGCGTTTCGCTCTGGTTGTCCATGTTGCTGCTAGGCTCGTCCAGCAGCAGAATGGGGGGATCGTTGATCAGTGCGCGAGCGACTGCAACCGATTGGCGTTGACCGCCCGACAGCGATTCGCCTCGTTCGCCGATCGTCATGTCGAAACCGGCGGGGTTAAGATTGGCGAACTCGGTGACGCCAGCCGTATTGGCCGCCGCCAAAATGGCGCTGTCGTCGGCGTAGGGCGCACCCATCGCGAGGTTGTATTTCAGGGTGCCGTAAAACAGCGTGGGGTCCTGCGGTACATAGCCGATCGCGCGGCGCAGATCGGCGGGGTCGATCTGGCGTACGTCCACGCCGTCCAGCAGCACGGCGCCCTCGGTCGGCTGGTACAGCCCGAGCGCGAGCTTTTCGAGTGTGGTCTTGCCCGAACCGATCCGGCCGATAATGCCCACTTTTTCACCCGCGGCAATCTTCAGCGTCACCTTCTTGAGCGCCATCTGCTTGCTATTGGGGTAGGAGAACGTGACGTCGCGAAACTCGATTGCGCCACTGAAAACGGGACGTTCAAGGAATTCGCTTTCGCGCGGCCGTTCGACCGGCAGGTTCATATAGTTGTCGATCGAACCCAGCGATGTACGAGCGTTCTGGAACTGCATCAGCAAGCCGGCAATTTGGCCCAGAGGTGCCAGGCAGCGGCCTGCGATCATCGACGAAGCAATGATGCCGCCCATGGAGATTTTGGAGTCTTGTGCGAGATACACGCCGATGATGACTACGGCGATCGACACCAGTTGTTGAACCGTCGAGACGAAACCAACGGTGGAAGACGAGATCAACTTGAGTTTGCCACCCGTTTGGGCAATGAACTCGGTCGAGCGTTCCCAATTGCGTTGCATCGTGCTCTGGGCGTTGAGCGTCTTGACCGCCTCGAAGCCGGTTAAGGCTTCGACCAGTGTGGCGTTGCGCTGCGAAGATGCTTGAAATGAGGACATGGTCAGCGCTTCCATCCGCATTTGCGCAGCCAGCGATACCAGCAGAATGAGCACGATGGCGACGACCGGTGGAATCAGCATATAGGGCGAAATCCATGCCAGCACCGCCAGAAACAGCAGCGTGAACGGCAGATCGACCAAAGTGGTGATACTGGCCGAGGCGATGAAATCGCGTATCGACTCGAACGATCGAAGGTTCGCGGCAAACGAACCGACCGAGACGGGACGACCCTCCATGCGTAGGTCCAATACCCGTTCCATGATCTGCGAAGATAATCGAACATCTACCCGCTTGCTGGCGCTATCGACTACATGCGAGCGCGCCGTAGACAAAAACAGATTGAAGATGATTACCAATCCGATACCGATAGCGAGTACCCATAACGTATCGGTGGCGTTGTTGGGCACCACGCGGTCATATACGTTCATGGTGAACAGCGGTGTGGCCAACGCAAAAATATTGATCAGCAGGGCAGCGACAGCGCGTCACGGTAGAGTCGGCGGTTGTCCATGATGGCCGACCAGAACCAGTGCTGTTCTTTGACTTTACCGACCTGGGGCGTGCGCGCATCGAAGCGAAATTGCGGCTTCGCCAGTGCGGCCAGGCCGGTGTACTCCTCTAGCAGTGCATCGAGCGTCATTTCGACGTAGCCGGTGCCGAGATCGGGCTGGCTGACGGTGTAGATCTCGCCCTCGACCTTGTACAGCACGCATGCACGTTCGCCGCGCAATAGCAGGATGGCGGGTAAGACATCGCCGATCAAGGCTTGGAGCGGCTTGCGGACGATGCGAGCCGCTAACCGCGCCCGCGCCGCGGCACGGGGCAAAAGCTCTGGTGTCAGCTTGTGACTCTCGAGCGGTAGTCCCGCCGACAACGCTTGGGCCGTCGCCTTCACGCCGTGTACGCGAGCGACTTCCACCAGACAATTCAGCAAGGGGTCGTCTATGTCGGCTTGCGTTCCGGCGCGCCATTCGCTACCGGCAGCAGGTGCTGAACCGTCGTCGGTGGCACCGTCGGCGCCCGGTACGGGCGGCACGGTATTCGGGAAGGCCGCGTCCTGAGGTTGCGGCTTGTCGTCAGATAACTTGTCCGTCGTCATCAGGCAGAAGGTCCAGTTCTTCCAAAAGCCGGGCGCGTTGCTGCTTCCGTTCGGTTAACTTGCGCTGCGCTTGAACCGGCAAGTCGGTCAACCGTAGCGTCCCATTGCTGATCAGCGCATCGATCAGATCTTCCAACACACGAACGAATTCGGCGTCGAGTTGTGAGAATCCGTTGTCTTTTTGAGTCATGATCGTTTGCACAGCAGAAGCCGTGCCGATTACCAACCTGACGGACGCGCTGCCGGGTCGGCAGGCGCATTCAGCGGTACGGCACCCGTGTCGGGCGACACGTCGGGCGTCGCAACCGGCGCCAACGTCGGCGGTAACGTGCCTTGGTTGTAATGAACTTGCACTGGCACCAAACGGTTGCTGTCCGGTACATCCGACGAACAGATCCGAATCATCTCGTCCGAGGTTTCCAACACTTTGTTCTCTTCCGGCATTTCGTCGCGCGCAGGTTGCAATGCCAGGGTCGGCAGTAGGCGGTGCGACAAAGCCAGGAAGCGATACTCGGCCAATTTCAGATCGTAGATGCCGTTGGTCAAAGCGCGGCGCGAGTCGAACAATTCGTTCTCGGTGTTGAGCAAATCGAGCAAAGAGCGTTCGCCGATACGGAATTGCTGGCGATAGGCGTCGCGCACCTTGGTCGTCGCGATTTCATGATCGCGCAAGAAAGGCAGTTGCTCGCGCAGCGTCAGAATCTTGTTCCAGGCGATCGCGAGTTCCTGTTGCACATTGCGGCACGTGTAGTCTCGCACATCGCGTGCGGCATAGGCTTGATTAGTCGTCTGACGCACTCGCGCCATGTCGCCGCCACCGCGGTACAAGTTGGCCGTCATCTGCAATGCGACCGACGAGCTTTGCACGTTCTTGTAGTCGGCGTTTTCCCCTCGGTCGCGACCAGTCGCAGCTACGAAATCGAAGCGCGGCGAGAAGTTGCCTTTCGATGCTGCGACACCCGCGTTAGCACCTTGCAGCAATGCCTGCTTGGACAGAAACGAAGGATTGCGACGGATGGCGTCAACGAAATCGACCGGCTTGATGGGCAGGTCGGGGGTCAGTTCGGGCGTATCCAGCAATTCGCCCGGCTGGTCCATGCCGGTCAGTCGACGGAAGCGCTGCTCGACGTCGATCAAGTTGGCAGTTTCGGTCATCAAGTTTGTTTGTGCCAACGCCAAACGGCCGCCCGCTTGTTCCAGGTCGACGCCACGTCCCACGCCGGACTGGGTTCGCTCACGAATCTGTCCAAGCGTGTCTTCGTGCAGCTTGTAGTTCTGGCGAGCCAAGAGTTCCATCGACCGATAGCGTTGCAGGTCGAGGTAGGCTTGCGTGGTCTGCTGCGCCAGATCGTCGCTGGTGGCCAGCAAATCGTAGTAGCGCGACAGTTTTTCGTATCCGGCTTGTTTGACCAGATTGCTGGTGCGGAAACCGTCGAACAGCAACTGACGCAATTCGACGTTAAAGCCGGGGCGGTTGTAGTTGAACGAGCCGCGATCGGGATAGCCGTTTCTGAATTCCTTACCGACATAAGCGCGGGAATCGACGGTGGGTAGCAAACCGGCGGCTTGCACGTTCTCGCCTTCGAGCGACGAACGGAAATCGTGATAACGAGCCTGGATCTCGGGGTGGGTGAGCAGCGTTCGCTCGACCACTTGCTTGATCGTCATCGGCGCGGCCGAAGACTGGCTCAAGACCGCCACGGGCGCAGCAGGAGGGGGGGGCATTTGTGCAGCCGCGGTCGGGCGGACGGCAGGCGCGGGCACTACGCTTTGCGCGTAAACGGCGGGCGCAAACGCCAGAGCGACAAATGCAACAGAACGACGAATTGAGAACACAGGCATGAGTGCAGTCTCAGTGAGCGAGCGAAAGAAGGCGGAAACAGGATGCGCGATTTAGTAATTGACAGTGCGACATAGTGATGCCGTCACGGAGTACATCCAGCTCCGGTATAACGGAAAAAAACATAGAGATACCCGCAGAAACAATTGTCCGGTTGGTGGGAGGTGGCGTCAATCCCGCTTGAATACTGTTTATTACCTATTATTTCTAAACAATAAATCAAAATCTTTCGACCGACTAGACGTAAATCATTGTAGTACTGCATTAAGTGTGGCAACGGCCCCAGTTGTAAGTTGACGCTATGGAACAACATTTCGAATTAGTCTCAAACTATTGAGTAAATAGTGTGCATTGTTTTACTGTGCAATCGCTTTGCGTTATTAACACGACCGGCACCGTGCATGCTTCCGATGCTGGGAGTCGCTCCGCCAGATCGCGGCGTGGGAAGCTTGAAAACGATCTCGCCGCTGAATGAGCAAAAGCCAGGGTAGTAGTTGTAATACCAGTATTTTGGCTGCCGTTGTACTAGCTTGGCGCGCTGGGCATAATGTTTATTTCTTGTACTGACATTCGCGAGTCAAAATTGGCGGTAGCCGGAAAACCCGGCCTCAGATTGCAGTTTATTTCCTATCGAGCGTTCCTATGGCATACACCCTTTACGACAAACTGTGGCACGACCATGTCGTGCACCAGGAAGAAGACGGCACCTGTTTGATCTATATCGACCGCCATTTGCTGCATGAGGTTACCAGTCCGCAGGCGTTCGAGGGGCTTGCGCTCGCCGAGCGCAAGCCATGGCGCTTGTCTGCCAATCTGGCCGTAGCCGACCATAACGTCCCCACGCTGGGGCGGGCCAACGGCATCGCCGATCCCATTTCGCGCCTGCAAGTCGATACCTTAGATGCCAACTGCGAGAAGCACGGCATCACCGAATTTCGTATGAACGACTTACGCCAGGGCATCGTTCACGTGATCGGCCCGGAGCAGGGCGCGACGCTGCCGGGCATGACAGTGGTTTGCGGCGATTCGCACACCAGTACGCACGGTGCATTCGGTGCGCTGGCGTTCGGTATTGGCACGTCCGAGGTCGAGCACACGCTGGCGACCCAGACGCTGCTGATGAAAAAAGCCAAGAGCATGTTGATTCGTGTCGAAGGCGCGCTGCCGCGAGGCTGTACCGCCAAGGACGTGGTATTGCATGTCATCGGCGTGATTGGCACGGCGGGCGGCACGGGCCACGCCATCGAGTTCGCGGGTAGCACCATCCGGGAACTGTCGGTGGAAGGTCGGATGACGGTCTGTAATATGGCGATCGAGGCGGGCGCTCGGTCGGGCATGGTGGCGGTCGACGACAAGACAGTCGAGTATTTTCGGGGTCGTCCCTACGCGCCTCGGGGTGTGTTGTGGGATCAAGCCGTTGTCTATTGGCGTACCCTGCACTCCGACGAAGGGGCGACGTTTGATCGAGTGGTCGACATCGACGCGCGCCAGATCAAACCGCAAGTCAGTTGGGGTACTTCACCGGAAATGGTCTTGCCGGTCGACGGCCGGGTGCCCGATCCCGACCGTGAAAAAGACGACGTCCGTCGCAGCGGCATGGTGCGCGCTTTGGAGTATATGGGTTTGAAACCCAATACGCCCTTAGTCGATATTAAGATCGACCGGGTGTTCATCGGCTCGTGTACGAACTCTCGTATCGAAGATCTGCGCGATGCCGCAGCCGTCGCGCGTGGCAGGCGCGTGGCGTCCAATGTCCGTCAAGCCATGGTCGTGCCGGGATCGGGCCTGGTCAAACAGCAGGCTGAGAAAGAAGGGCTCCACAAGATATTCATCGACGCAGGTTTCGAATGGCGCGAGCCAGGGTGCTCGATGTGCCTGGCCATGAACGCCGATCGTCTGGAACCGGGCGAGCGTTGTGCTTCGACGTCCAACCGGAACTTCGAGGGCCGTCAGGGGCAGGGGGGGCGCACTCATTTGGTCAGTCCCGCTATGGCCGCCGCCGCTGCCGTGGCCGGTCATTTTGTCGACGTCCGTACTTTTAGGTAATCTACGATGCAAGCCTTTACAACTCATGATGGCCTGGTGGCCCCGCTCGACCGCGAAAATGTCGATACCGACCTGATTATTCCGAAGCAGTTCTTGAAGTCGATCAAGCGCACGGGTTTTGGACCGAACCTGTTCGACGAGTTGCGTTATCTCGATCACGGCGAGCCGGGAATGGATAACAGCCAGCGCCCCTTGAATCCGGATTTCGTGCTGAATCAACCGCGGTACGCCGGGGCGTCGATTCTTCTGGCGCGTCAGAACTTCGGCTGTGGTTCGAGCCGCGAGCACGCACCGTGGGCGTTGACGCAATATGGCTTCCGAGCCATTTTGGCGCCGTCCTATGCCGATATCTTTTTCAATAACAGTTTTAAGAACGGTTTGCTGCCGATCGTGTTGCCCGAGTCGAAAATCAGCCGTCTGTTCGACGAGGTCAAGGCATTCCCGGGATATCGGTTGACGGTGGATTTACCGCGACAAATCGTGGTCTTGCCGCAAGGCGAAGAATTGCCTTTCGATATCGAACCGTTCCGGAAATACTGTTTGACCAACGGTTTCGACGATATTGGCCTGACCTTGCGTCAATCCGACAAGATTCGTGCGTTCGAAGCCGAGCGTCTGGCACGTCACCCGTGGCTGGAAGGCCGTCCCTTGCTGGGCTGAGGCCGTGGCATGCGCCGCCTGCCTTGAAAACCGATTTATCTTAGGAATCGATGCAACATGACTTTTAATATCGCGGTACTGCCCGGCGACGGCATTGGACCGGAGATTACCGAACAAGCCGTCCGAGTCCTGACCGCGCTGGGTCTGGATTTGAAGATCCAGCAAGCCAAAGTGGGCGGGGCGGCGTATGACGCATTCGGTCACCCGCTGCCGCCGGAAACGCTGGCACTCGCGCAGAATGCCCATGCCACCCTGTTTGGCGCGGTAGGCGACTGGAAATACGACAGCCTCAAGCGCGAGCATCGACCTGAGCAGGCCATTCTGGGACTGCGCAAGAATCTGGGCTTGTTCGCTAATTTGCGCCCTGCGATTTTGTATCCCGAGCTGGCTAATGCATCATCGCTCAAGCCGGAAGTCGTCAGCGGCCTGGATATCCTGATCGTGCGCGAGCTGACCGGCGACATTTATTTCGGTCAGCCCCGTGGCGTTCGAACGGCAGAAGACGGTGCCTTCAAGGGCGAGCGCGAAGGTTTTGACACTATGCGCTATGCCGAAACGGAAGTGCGCCGAATCGCCAAGATCGGTTTCGAAGCGGCACAAAAGCGCAATAAAAAACTGTGCAGCGTGGATAAGGCCAACGTGCTGGAGACCTCGCAATTCTGGCGCGACATTATCACCGACGTAGCCAAGTCGTACCCGGACGTGGTGCTGTCGCACATGTACGTAGACAACGCTGCCATGCAGTTGGTGCGTGCGCCACGCGAATTCGACGTGGTGGTGACAGGCAATCTGTTCGGCGATATTTTGTCAGACGAGGCCGCCATGCTGACGGGCTCCATCGGTATGCTGCCCTCGGCCTCGCTCAATGCCGCAGGACAAGGTTTGTACGAGCCTAGTCATGGCTCGGCCCCTGATATCGCCGGACAGGGGATCGCCAACCCCTTGGCGACGATTTTGTCGGCAGCCATGCTATTACGTTATTCTTTAGGCTTGTCCGGCCAAGCAGACCGAATCGAAACAGCGGTTCGCCAAGTCCTGAAAGACGGACTCCGCACTGCGGATATTTTTGAAGCAGGCACTACCAAAGTAGGTACGGTCGAAATGGGCAGCGCCGTTCTTGCGGCCCTGGCCTGATCATGCAGTCAATCGTTGAACCTGGAGTTGGCAGAAAATGAAGCAAGCAGTTGGCCTGGTAGGCTGGCGTGGAATGGTGGGCTCGGTGCTCATGCAGCGCATGCGCGAGGAAAAAGATTTCGATCTGATCGAGCCGGTTTTTTTCTCGACTAGTAACGCCGGCGGCGCCGCGCCCAAATGGGCCGACGGTGCTGCACCTTTGCAGAACGCCTACGACATCGAGGCGCTCAAGAAACTGCCGATTATTCTGACTGCGCAGGGCGGGGACTACACGACCGAAGTGTATGGCAAGCTGCGTTCGGCGGGCTGGACCGGTATCTGGATCGATGCCGCCAGCACGCTGCGCATGAAAGACGACGCGATTATCGTGTTGGATCCGGTAAACCGTCCGGTCATCGACGCCGCCTTGAAGAAAGGCGTGCGTGACTATATTGGCGGCAACTGCACCGTCAGCTGCATGTTGATGGGTCTGGCTGGCTTGTTCAACAACGATCTGGTTCAGTGGATGACCTCCATGACCTACCAGGCGGCGTCCGGTGGCGGCGCGCAACACATGCGCGAATTGCTGACGCAATTCGGCCAGATCAATGCAGCCGTCAAACCGCTGCTGGACGATCCCGCATCGGCGATTTTAGAAATCGATCGGGGTGTGCTGGTCAAGCAACAGGACCCAAGCCTGCCACAAGACAACTTCGGCGTGCCACTGGCCGGCAGCCTGATTCCCTGGATCGACAAAGATCTGGGCAACGGAACGTCCAAGGAAGAGTGGAAGGGTGGTGTCGAGACGAACAAGATTCTGGGTCGTCCGGGCGCAGATTACACGTCGGGCCAAGTAGCCGCCGACCATATCCCGGTGGATGGCTTGTGCGTGCGTATCGGTGCGATGCGTTGCCATAGCCAGGCATTGACTATCAAGTTGAAGCGCGATGTGCCGCTCGATGAGATTGAGGCGCTGATTGCCGAGGGCACGGCGTGGTCCAAGTTCGTCCCTAACACCAAAGAAGCGACCGTTCGCAATCTGACGCCTATCGCCGTGACGGGTACCATGAATATTCCCGTGGGCCGTGTGCGCAAATTGGCGATGGGTGGCGACTACCTGAGCGCTTTCACGGTGGGCGATCAGTTGCTTTGGGGGGCGGCCGAACCCCTGCGCCGCATGCTGCGTATTGCCTTGGGCGAAGCATGATCGGCCGATAGCCTGCCGGCTAGTAGTTGGCGCCAGTCATGCCCCAAGCGGCTGGCTGGCGTTTGTTCTCTGGTGTGTCCTGAGTTGATCCCCACGACGAATCGGAAAATCATGCCCTCGCGCCATCGCTTCACGCTTTCATCCCCATTGGTTTTTCTGGCTCTGCCCGTCATGGCCTTGAGTCTGTCGCTCGGCTTGATTTCTCCGGTGCTTGCTGCCGAATTCGGGCGTGCCAGAGTGTTGTCGGCCCAAGGCAGTCCCTTGCATGTGACCGTGCCGATAAGGGGTTTGACGATCGATGACGATCGCGTGCTGATCGTGCGCCTGGCCGATATCGAAAGTTGGTCGCGTGCCGGCTTACAGCCGCCTGCGCGTTTGAACAGCATGCAGGTGGCACTGGATGCCGCGCCGGGACGCAACGAACCTGGGAAGACGACCCGGCAGCGCTTGCTACGGGTGACTTCAGTCGAAGCATCGACGTCGCCCAGCGTCGATTTGCTGCTGGTCGTTGGTACCAGCACCGGCTCGCGCTTGGTGCAGTTCAGCGTGCTGTTTCCCCAACCCGGATTGTCGAGACCCTCGTCGCCTACACCGGCTGCCGTCGCTCTACCGGGACGGGGATCGGGTAGCGCAAGCGAACAAAGTACTGCTGCAATGCCTGCCGCGGTCACGCAGCGGGCCGACATGGCCGGCCCGGGCAGCTTGCCTGTTCGGCGCGGCCAAACCTTGTCGGGTGTGGCGCAAACCTATCCGATTGTCGGAGCCGACTACTATCAGCGTTTGGTGGCGCTGTGGCAGGCGAATCCGGATGCTTTTATCGATAACAACATGAATTTGCTGCGGGCTGGCGAGCGCTTGCGTTTGCCCGATGCGAATGTCGTGCGTGCAATCGATCCGGCTGAGGCGCGCCGCATCTATCGGCAGCAGTTGGATGCTCACGCCGCTTACAGGTCCAGAATGGGATATGCCGCTGGCCGTGTTGCGGCCGTCGCCGCGGCGGCGGGGGATCGGGGGCAGGTGGATTCCCGTGCAGGCGCGACCGCAGTTTCTGCGACACCGACGGGCGAGCGGTTGCGCTTGTCCGATGGCGTGGCGGGCGACGCCGAAGGCGATCGCCAGGTGGCCGAGCGTCGCGCGTTGGAAGATGCCGCAGATCGTGTGGATCAGTTGAGCCGAAACGTCGATGAGCTGAACCGATTGAGTCAGGCAGCTGGTGACGGACAGGTGGGGGGCTCGACCGCAGGCGAGGCGTCGGAGGATGGCGTCGTGTCAAATAGCGGCGCAGCGATGGTCGAAAGCGACGCCGGATCGAAAGCCAAGGCTGCATTTGATGGCAGCGCAACATTTGGCGGCGATATGGCATCCAAGGGTGATATGGCATCCGGCGTCAAGGCGGCATCCACGGGCGGGGCGCTAAAGTCTGAGGATGGCGCGAATGCCGTCGCGCCGAGCGGCCAAGCCGCGGCGAGTGGATCGTCATCGAGCGGTACGTCGCAGCGCGGGGCCTCGGCATCTGCCGTAGGCAGTGGCAATCCCGCAACGACAAGCGTGGCCAATGGCGCGGGCGCCGCCGGAAGCGTGGCGGCTGGT
Organism: Bordetella parapertussis; assembly: GCA_945903445.1. Taxonomy (GTDB): domain Bacteria; phylum Pseudomonadota; class Gammaproteobacteria; order Burkholderiales; family Burkholderiaceae_B; genus Schauerella. The sequence goes on along the minus strand of CAMDNZ010000044.1, from coordinate 8,757 downwards.
GTATTCTCCTCACCGCGCGCCGACGATGCTGCGGATAACAAGGGTAATTCTTCTTTCATGACGTCTTCTGGCCTGCCTGCTTGGCTGACTGATAATCTTTTGATCGTCGTAACGGCGATCCTGGCGATCATCGCGTTCATCATCGCGTGGGTCGTTCGACGTGCCGCGGCGCGTAACGAAAACGACACCGGCGAAGACGACGATACGCCTGCATCGGTCGATCCAGCGCTGATCGACAAGCGCTTGTCGGCTATCGACCTCGATCTGGACACGCCGCCCAGCGACAGCACGCCGGGCGAGCGCCAGCGTCGCTGATCATGCGTCGAATCGCGCTGGGCCTGGCCTATGACGGGTCGGCTTGGCAGGGCTGGCAGACTCAGCCCCATGGCCAAACTGTGCAAGACACGCTGGAGCGTGCGTTGGCTGAGTTTGCTCGGATGCCAGTGCCTACGATTTGTGCGGGTCGCACGGATACCGGCGTACACGCCGTCATGCAGATCGTCCACATCGATACTCCTCTGGATCGACGGCTGGAATCGTGGGTTCGTGGGGTGAATACGTTCTTGCCGCGTTCGATCAACGTGGCGTGGGCGCAAGACGTCGATCCCTCGTTCCATGCGCGGTTCTCGGCGTTGTCGCGCACCTATACCTATGTGTTGTGGCGTGGGCGGGTGCAGCCCGCATTATGGGCCGGCCGTGCGGGATGGACGCATCATCCGCTGGATCTGCACGCCATGCGAAACGGGGCGAGTCACTTGATCGGCGAGCACGATTTCAGTGCGTTCAGGTCGTCGCAGTGCCAGGCCGCCAGTCCGATTCGAACGCTGACTCGACTGGATATCGAGGAGCAGGGGCCGTTCGTGGTGCTAACTTTGCGAGCCAATGCATTTCTTCACCACATGGTCAGGAATCTCCTAGGCGCGCTCTTGCAGATCGGGCAGGGCCGCCAGTCCAGCGATTGGACCGCTACGCTGCTTGAGCAACGCGACCGCCGCCTGGCGGCTGCCACCTTCATGCCTGACGGTTTGTACCTTTCTTCGGTCGAGTACCCCACGCATTTTGGCTTGGACGGACATCACACACCCGACCAGTTGTCTCCGTTTCGCGCCTGATCTAGGGTATTCCCCCTGACGCCTCTCTGTACGCTGTGCTCATAATGGCGACATATTAAAAGCCAACCGTAAGAGTTGCTTGCAGCCGAATCCGACGCCGGTTTGATCCACGGTTCCCGGTGGGTTCGCACGATAAGACCGTGGGCCAGGAGACAATAAAATGCAACGCCGTTCGTTTCTCAGCAAGGCCGCACTTGGTGCGGTAGCCGGGGGCGCCGCTATGGCCGCTCCAGCCATTGCCCAGGAAAGTCCCGCGATCAGCTGGCGCTTGGCGTCCAGCTTTCCCCGGAGCGCAGACGCGATTTATTCCGGCGGCGAGAGCGTTGCCCGGTATGTGGCAGAAGCCACGGGTGGCAAGTTCAACATTCGTGCATTTCCTGCGGGCGAAATCGTTCCTGCACTGCAAGTATTGGACGGGGTTCAGAACGGCACCATCGAGTGCGGTCATACGGCGTCCTACTATTACTACGGCAAAGATCCGATTCTCAGCTTTGATGCCGCGGTGCCGTTTGGTTTGAACACCCGTCAAATGAATGCTTGGATGCGTCATGGCGACGGGCTGAAGCTGCTGCGCGAAGCCTTTAAAAAATACAATATTGTCAATTTCTCCTGCGGCTATACCGGTACGCAGATGGGTGGCTGGTTTCGCAACGAAATCAAATCGGTCGAAGATCTGAAGGGGCTCAAATTCCGAGTCAGCGCGTTTGCCGGCGCGGTGCTGTCGCGGCTGGGCGTGGTGCCGCAACAAATCGCCGGTGGCGATATTTATCCCGCACTAGAGAAAGGCACGATCGACGGCGCGGAGTGGATCGGCCCCTACGACGACGAGAAACTCGGTTTTCACAAGGTGGCTCGCAATTATTACTTTCCAGGATGGTGGGAAGGTACATTGCAGGTGTCGCTGTACGTCAATCAGCAATCGTTCGATGCGCTGCCCAAGCATTACCAGGCGGCATTGGCCAATGCGACGGCCGCCGCGACCAACGACATGATCGCCAAGTACGACGCTGAAAATCCCAATGCCTTGCGCCGATTGGTGTCTGAGGGGGCCGTGCTGAAGTCTTTCCCGAAGCCTGTGCTGGATGCGTGCTATGCCGAGTCCTTAAAGCTGTATGACGAGTTAAGCGCCAAAGATCCCAACTTCAAAAAGATCTACGAAAGTATGGTGGCCTTCCGCGACAACGCCTTGCCGTGGTTCCGTGTGGCAGAAGGCGGCTACGACAGCTACATGGGCACTATCGCGGCTCGTAAATAGTGTTTTCAGCGCCCGGCACGCGCTTGAACGGCCGTGGGCGGATTAAGCGTCGTGCGCCGGGCGGATGGTCCTCGTTTTTTTCTTTCGTTTGCGATTTTTTTATGAAAGCTCTTCTCGCTTTATCGCGCGGTATCGACGTGCTTAACGAGCGGGTGGGCCGCATGGTCATGTGGCTGACCCTCATCGTGGTGCTGGTTAGCGCAGGCAATGCCGTGGTCCGAAAAATATTCCACGTCAGTTCGAATGCTTGGCTCGAACTGCAGTGGTACATGTTCGGCGCCATGTTCTTGCTGACCGCTGGCTATACCTTGTTGCGCAATGAGCATGTGCGGGTCGATGTTCTTGCGTCGCGTCTGTCGCGCCGCAAGCAGATGTATATCGAACTCTTCGGCGTCGTGTTCTTCCTGTTGCCCGCTTGCATTCTCATCATGGTGCTGTCGTGGCCGATGTTCGTCGACTCCTATGTTTCCAATGAGCAGTCGTCCAACACCGGAGGGTTGGTGCGATGGCCCGTGAAACTTCTGATCCCCATCGGTTTCGGGCTATTAGTCGCTGCGGGTATCTCGCACCTGATCAAGGTCGTAGCATTTCTGACGGGGCACGGTCCCGATCCGCTGGAACGCGACGCAATGACCGCCGAGGCCGAATTGGCCGAAGAAATCGCGCGCGAGGCGCAGGCACGTGAGGCGGGCAAACTGGCACAAACAGGTGTACACGTGCATGCCGAACCCAAAGTCGGCGCGGCCGACGCAGGTCAACATAACAAAGTGGATCGCTGATCATGGATTTTTTCATCGCCAATATGGCGCCGATCATGTTCGCCACGCTGGTGCTGTTTTTGCTGCTGGGCTTCCCCGTGGCGTTTGCGCTGGCTGCGAACGGCATCCTGTACGGACTGATCGGCATCGAGTTGGGTTTGTTGAACGCGGCCCTGTTTCAAGCCTTGCCGCAGCGCGTGTTCGGCATTATCTCCAACGACACACTGCTCGCTGTTCCATTTTTCACGCTGATGGGTTTGGTGCTTGAACGCTCAGGCATGGCGGAAGACCTGCTGGAGACGATTGGGCAGCTGTTTGGTCCCCTGCGTGGCGGCTTGGCCATTGCCGTCGTCTTGGTAGGCGCCATGCTGGCGGCGACCACGGGCGTGGTGTCGGCATCCGTCATCTCGATGGGCTTGATCTCCTTGCCCATCATGCTGCGTTATGGCTATGACCGTAAGCTGGCAAGCGGGGTGATCGCGGCGTCTGGCACGCTCTCGCAGATCATTCCGCCCTCGCTGGTGCTGATCATCTTGGCCGACCAATTGGGGCGTTCGATTGGCGATATGTACCGCGGCGCCATTTTGCCGGGCTTCATTTTGGCAGGATGCTATATCGTCTATATCGTCCTCATGTCCTTGATCAAACCGTCGAGCGCGCCGGCGTTGCCCGAAGAGGCGCGCGCGTTTCGCGAGCCGAATGGCAGTCGGGGCGGACGGTCTTTGCTGGTGTTGATGCTGATTGCCGCGACTTCCGCTTATTTCATTGGGCTATGGGTCGAGGCCGACACCGCGCCGGTGGACGAGAAGATTGTCGTCACTCTGTTGATCTGGGGCATGACGGCGTTTGTGATCGCCGGCATCAACAAGGTGTTCCGCCTGGGCTTGTTGTCGGCGCTGGCCGAGCGAGTGACGTTCGTCATGATTCCGCCGCTGGCCTTGATTTTCCTGGTGTTGGGGACGATTTTTATCGGCGTGGCGACGCCTACCGAGGGCGGAGCAATGGGCGCTGTGGGGGCTATCGTAATGGCCTTGGCGCGTCGTCGTCTGTCCTTGGACCTTTTGAAGCAAGCGATGGATACAACGACGAAGTTGTCGTGCTTCGTGGTGTTCATCCTGGTGGGATCGACGGTATTTGGCCTGACTTTCCGTGGCGTCAACGGCGACTTGTGGGTCGAGCATCTGCTGGTCGGTCTGCCGGGTGGCGAATGGGGCTTTCTGATTGTCGTCAGCGTGTTGGTATTCGTGTTGGCGTTCTTCCTGGATTTTTTCGAACTGGCCTTCATTATCGTGCCGCTGCTGGGACCGGTGGCCGACAAGATGGGGATCGATCTGATCTGGTTCGGCGTGCTGTTGGCAGTGAATATGCAAACCTCGTTCATGCATCCGCCGTTTGGCTTTGCATTGTTTTATCTGCGGTCGGTTGCGCCCAAGCATGATTACAAGGACAAGATCACCGGGCTGCGCGTGGCAAAGGTGACGACCGGCCAGATCTATTGGGGATCGGTGCCGTTCATCTTCATCCAGTTGGCGATGGTGGCCGCAGTGATGGCGTTCCCAGGTTTGGTCATGCATTACAAAGGGGCGGCCAGTACGATAGACCCGGCCACGGTGAATATCGATGTCGGGACCAGTTATGGGACGGGCGTCTACGGCGAGGAGCTTGCCGATCCGGGGGCTGCGTTCAAATAGTTTTCGAATATGAAGCGTGCAGACTAAAATAGGGGCGATGAAAACTCGAATTAAAGTCTGCGGCCTCACCCGCGAAGCCGACATCGCTGCCGCCGCCCGGGCAGGAGTGGATGCTGTCGGCTTTGTGTTCTACCGTGGTAGTGAGCGATACGTCAGTCCAGCACGCGCAGCAGAGTTGCGTCGAGTGGTGCCAGCATTCATGAGCGTTGTCGCTTTGTTTGTAAATGCTACCGACGCAGAGGTGTCGGAAGTGCAGGATGCAGTTCAACCAGAGCTATTGCAGTTCCATGGCGATGAATCGCCCGAAACCTGCGCGGGGTATGGACAGCGATATATGAAAGCTTTTCGTGTAGGTGGGCCGGGTCTAGAGACTGCGAGCGAGGTCGATTCCGCCGTCGCTCGTTATGTCGATGCAACAGCCTGCTTGTTCGATAGTTACACTGTCGCCTACGGCGGCAGTGGAGTACGATTGGATCGGAGATTGTTAGATGGTGTTACACAAGGTCCGTTTCGAGACGCTATAGTGCTTGCCGGCGGATTGAAACCGCAGAATGTGCAAGACGCTGTTATCGCTGTGCGCCCTTGGGCGGTAGACGTTAGTAGTGGAGTCGAAGTGGCTGCCGGAGTGAAGTCTGCCGACGCCATCGAGGCCTTTGTGCAAGCAGTGCAGGGCGCAGATAAGGTGCTGATGAGGCGTGAGTAGAAAGTGATTTGACGAAATTCTTTGTGTCTATTGACACGCCTGATTTTTTCAGTATATACTTTCTTTCTCTTCAGGCGGTTAGCTCAGCTGGTTAGAGCGCCACGTTGACATCGTGGAGGTCGCTGGTTCGATTCCAGTATCGCCTACCAAATTGAAAAGCCCTGCGTACATCTGTGCGCGGGGCTTTTTTGTGTTCGATTAAAAGGATACGCAGTCTTGTAAATAAAGTGGTCTACGCCTAAATTATGTAGATCGTAATTCGATTTACACTCGCTCAACGCGCCTATGAATAAAAAAATTGCCGTATTTATCATTGCAATCCCCTTTTTACTAGCTTGCGGCTATTACGTTTTCTTGGCTAAAGATCGTTACGCTAGCATCTCTTCAATTGTAGTTCGACAAGTCGGCAGCGCCCACCCGCCCCAGATGCCGGGCTTGGCTGCGATAATGGGCGGAGTTAATCCAACTTCTCGTGAGGAGACGTTGTATCTTCGAGAGTATGTGCTATCTCACGACATGTTGGCTATTCTCCAGAAAAAATTAGCTTGGAGCTCGCATTTCAATGAGCAACTTCGAGATCCCATTTATTGGCTGAACAATAAAGCTTCGCGGGAGGATGTTCTTAAATTCTACAGGCGAATGGTTAGGGCAGAATTCGACGAAATAAATGGTCTCCTTACTGTTGAAGTGGAAAGCTTTGATCCCGAATTTTCGCGCACTATCCTAGCATTGATCCTCGCGGAAAGCGAAAGTTTCGTTAATGAAATTTCACACAAGATGGCTCGGGTTCAAATGGAGTTCGCGGAATCAGAGTTAGAGCGTGCGCAAGAAACTTATGCCGAAGAACAAGAAAAAGTTATCGAATTTCAAAATAAGAACAATATGTTGGACGCAGAGGAAACTGCAAAATCTCGATCAATGATCTTGGCTCAACTTGAGGGTGAGTTGGTCCGCGAACGTGCCAATTTAAAAGGTTTGAACGCCTCATTGGGATCAAGTGCGCCTCAAGTTCGTCAACAGCAGGTTCGAATCAGATCTTTGGAGCAGCAACTCAAAGCGGAAACTCAGCGGTTGGTATCTACTGCCGATGCAAAAATGCTAAACGTTACCGCTGCAAATTATCGAAATTTAATGTTCGGCGCAAAAATCGCTGAGGAGGGATATAAGTTTGCATTGTCGGCTGTTGAAACTGCTCGAATAGAAACTAATAAGCAGATTCGGAGTCTGGTGCGGGTTACTACTCCGGTCACCGCCGAGAGTGCGGTATATCCGCGCGCAGTATACATTCTGTTTTCGTTGTTTGTGGGATTGCTCCTCGCCTACGGGATTGCTCGGTTTGTGATCGCTACGATTCGTGATCATCAAGACTAACTGATACACCATGTCAATTAAACTTAATTATTCAGTTTGTTTCCCTATTGCCATTAGGCGATTGATGATAACGCTTTTTGCTGCACCGGTTTTTGCATCACTCAGCGCGTGTGGTTCCTTGCTTTCGGGCTCTGGTCCGAGTATTTCCGCTATTTCCAGTGCGGACAAAAACGTTTACGAGCTGATCGACATTTCCCCAGATACGCTTGCGCGATCACTCCGTGATCCGGAAGTGGTGTCTAAAGCTGGAGTGGCAGCGTCCAATATTCCAGATATCCGCCTTGTCCCCGGCGATGCTTTGAAGATCCTTATTACCGATAGCAGTGTGGACAGCGGAATTTTTGCTCCATTGGCGCAAGGAGGCACGGTGTTCGGTAATGTTCGGGTCAATTCGAAGGGCGAAATTTCACTTCCGTACGTCGGCAAACGTAAAGTGACGTCGCTTACTTTGTCAGAAGTCGAAGAGCTTATTAAACGAAGCATTGCATCCGTAGCGAGCGACCCTCAAGTTCATGTTGAATTAACCGGCGATCTATCCAACTCTGTGCTGGTTGCCGGCGCTGTTAAGATGCCCGGACGATATTCAGCAATCCAGGGGCCGTTGACTCTGCTTGATGCGATTAACGGGATGGGTGGACCTGCCCTAGATCCGCACTTGACAAGAGTTATTGTGCGTACGCAGGATAGTGCCCAAGTGTATAACTATGAGTCTTTGTTGCGCGGAGGAAACGTCGCTATCAGACCGAACTCGGAGGTAGTGCTTGAGCGCGATCGGCAAAGTTTTGTCGCAATGGGTGCGGTAGCTCAGCCCGGGTTGCATGATTTGCCGTCGAGTAACCCTAGCTTACTTGAGGTGCTCGGTCTTGCAGGTGGGTTGAAAGATAGTCAAGCTGACGCAAGCGGAGTGTTTATATTCCGCTTGACCGAAGCGTCGTCTGCTAGCAGCCAGAATGGTCAAGCTGCACCACAGGCATTGGTGTATAGACTCAATATGAAAGATCCTGCTGCCATTTTTATGGCACGCGAATTTCGTATAAGGCCAGATGACGCCGTCTACGTTACGAATGCGGCCGTTTATGAATGGCAAAAAATTATTTCTCCGATAGTTCAGGTGCTTGTCTTCGGGCGCACGATCAATTCAGGGATTTAGAAATGCAACGCCGATCTTCGCTTCAGATTATGAAAGCTGTGCTTTTTGCACTAGTTTTGCGCGCGGTTCGTGGGCGAATCGGGGTTAACCGATTAGGGACATTTTGGTTTGTATTCGAGCCTATTCTTCACGTACTTGCGCTCATGGCGATGTACACCGTAATTCGAGGGCGCAGCGTTCAAGGAATGGACTTTCCTATATTTCTTGTATCGGGAATCGTTCCATTTATGATGTTTAGAAATATTGCAACGAAAGGAATGGAGGCGATTAACGCGAACAAATCCTTATTCGCCTATCGTCAAATTTCGGGTTTCGATACCGTTTGCGCAAGAACCATCGTGGAATTTTCGCTCATGCTTCTTATATATACGGTGCTCATATTGGGACTGGGGCTTTGGGGGGGATACGATATTCGCATGGTTGCCCCGTTGGAATGGATGGGCGTGCTGGCGATTGGGGTCGGTCTTTCATTCGGGCTGGCTTTGGTATTGTGTGTTATTGCTCAAGCACTTCCAGAGATAAAAGCAGCGATCTCCCTTGCGTTCATGCCGTTGTACCTAATATCGGGGGTAATAATTCCAGTTTGGCTAACACCGCCCAGTTTGTTGAAGTGGATGATGTGGAATCCATTTCTTCACATTGTTGAGTATTTGAGGATGTCAGTTTTTACTAATTATCCTCGTACGGCCGGAATCTCGATTATCTATGCTTTGCAAG
>CAMDNZ010000043.1 GCA_945903445.1 Bordetella parapertussis | reverse complement strand
AGTGTTCGCACGCGCCGATCTTCAGGCGCAGCGATATGTCTATCCCGCAGTGGCCGGCATGGTGGCGTTCGTCGGATTTCCGATGGTCTACACCTTGGGTATGGCGTTTACACAATATAGCGGCAGCAATCTCCTGACCTTCATCCAGGCACGCGACTACCTATTGGCGCAGCATGAACCCGCGCGCGTGCGCTATCCGTTTTCTTTGCATGACAGCGCGGCTGGCGTCCGCTTGAGCGTCGATCTGGGTGATCGCGGCAGATGGATATCGCCGCCCCTCGCGGACGTGCCGCCCGATCGCGCCAATCCCGCCCGCCTTCACCCGGATACGCCGATTTCGACTGAATTGGGACCCGTGCTGGATTTGCGCGATCGCATCAAATGGCGTGATGTGATGGTGCGTTGGCATTGGCTCGATGGTGACGGCACCGTGCTTCAACTGTATACCCTGCGCGATCTGGCGCCGCTCGAGCCACGCTACGTACAGGGCGATGACGACAGCCTGCTTGAATTGTCGACGGGTCAACGTCTGCGCCCGGATTACTCCCGAGGCTATTTCATCGATAGTCACGGGGCGTCGGTTGCTCCCGGCTTCGTAGCTTATGCGGGCCTGACGAATTTCGTTCGGGTGTTAACCGATACAGGTATACGCGGTCCGCTCTTCAGCATCTTCCTGTGGACGACGGCATTCGCCGCGATGTCGGTGGCGCTCACGCTGATTCTCGGACTTGTACTGGCCAACGTATTGCAATGGGCACCACTACGAGGCCGAGCGGTTTATCGGACGATGCTGATTCTGCCAGCCGCAGTTCCATCGTTCATTTCGATTTTGGTGTTTCGCGGTCTATTCAATCAGAACGCCGGCGAGATCAATCTGATGTTGAACGCGCTTTTCGGTATCCAACCAGAGTGGTTCAGTCATACGGGTTATGCGCGTGCCATGTTGCTGATCGTGAACACCTGGCTGGGCTATCCCTACATGATGCTGCTAAGCATGGGTTTCATACAAGCCATTCCACGAGATCTTTACGAGGCTTCCGCGTTGGACGGCGCAGGCGTATGGGCCAACTTACGCCAGATTACCGCGCCTCTGGTGCTCAAACCCATGGCCCCCTTGCTAATCGCCAGTTTCGCCTTCAACTTCAATAACTTCGTGCTGATCGCTTTGTTGACCTCAGGAGGGCCGGATCATATCGGAGCATCGACGCCGGCTGGCACGACCGATTTGCTGGTCAGCTACACCTATCGCATCGCTTTTCAGGATTCCGGTCAGCACTTCGCCTTGGCCGCAGCGATCACGACGTTTATTTTTGTAGTGGTCGGCGTGATGGCCTGGCTTCACCTGCGGGTCGCCAAAGTAGAGGTATAGCGCCATGACGATGGTTCATGCTCGGGGAATCAAATCACGTGTCGTGCTGGCACACATAGGACTTTGCACGGTAGTGGCGTTTGTCATGTTTCCCTTGCTGATGGTGGTGTCTATCTCGTTTCGAGAAGGTAATTTTGCTGTCGGCAGTCTTCTGCCAGATCGACCGACGCTCGAACACTGGTCGTTAGCTTTAGGTATTCCGTACATGCGCGACACCGGCGTGCTGGTCGAGCCACCTTTCCCGGTGTTGATCTGGTTGTGGAATTCCGTGAAGATCGCCACCGTCAGCGCAGTGCTCGTGGTCGCGCTGTCCGCTACCGGTGCGTATGCGTTTGCCCGAATGCGATTCGCAGGCAAGCAAGGATTGCTCAAGACCATGCTGATCGCTCAAATGTTCCCGGCCGTGTTGGCCTTGGTCGCGATTTTCGCGCTGTTCGACCAACTGGGCGATTATGTCAGTGGACTGGGATTGAATTCTCACGCTGCGGTGATTCTGGCATCGCTAGGTGGCATGACATTGCATATCTGGACGATTAAAGGCTATTTCCAAAGTGTCGATTGTGCGTTGGAAGAGGCTGCGATTGTCGACGGTGCGACCACATGGCAAGCGTTCAGGTTGATTCTGCTGCCAATGAGCATACCGGTATTGGCTGTCGTCTTCGTGCTGTGCTTCGTTGGCATGATCACCGAATATCCCGTCGCTTCGATTCTTCTGATGGATACCGAAAAACTGACGCTCGCCGTGGGCGCACGCCATTATTTAACTGAACAGCACTATCGCTGGGGTGACTTTGCTGCGGCGGCGGTTTTGTCGGGCGCGCCGATCACCGTGGTCTTTTTGTACTGTCAGAGATGGATCGCCGGCGGGTTGACGGCCGGCAGCGTGAAGGGTTGAGGGGTCATCCGACAATCAGGCGAGGGGCATATGCAGCAACGAAAAGAATGGTGGCGCGGCGGCGTGATCTATCAGGTTTATCCGAGAAGTTTCTATGACAGCCGAGGCGATGGTGTGGGGGATCTGCGTGGCATATCGGAAAAGCTGGACTACATCGCCAGCTTGAATGTCGATGCCATCTGGCTGTCGCCGTTCTTTCCATCACCGATGAAGGATTTCGGTTACGACGTGTCCGACTATCGCGGAGTCGATCCGATGTTCGGAACTTTGGACGATCTGAAAATTTTGCTGGCGCAGGCACACTCACGAGGTTTGAAGGTCATTATCGATCAGGTGCTCAGTCACTGTTCCGACCGTCATCCGTGGTTTCGACAGAGCTGCTCGTCGCGGGACGGCGTTTATGCCGATTGGTTCGTATGGGCCGATCCCAAACCCGATGGTACGCCACCCAACAATTGGCAGTCGGTGTTCGGCGGACCGGCCTGGCAATGGAACGCGCAACGTGGGCAATACTATTTGCACAACTTTCTGGCTAGTCAGCCAGACCTCAATTTTTATTGTCCGTCCGTGCGTGCACAACTATTGTCGGATGTTGAGTACTGGTTGGAAATGGGTGTGGATGGCTTTCGTCTCGATGCTGCAAATTTTTTCTTTCACGATCAAGCGTTGCGTGACAACCCTCCTCGTCCTCGACGCCTTGAATCGGACACCGATCGCTTACCTGAATCGCCCTATGGGTACCAGCGGCACATCTACGACAAGAGCCGTCCTGAAACTGTCGCGTTTCTTAGAACGCTGCGTTCCTTGCTCGATCGTTACCCGGGTGCCGCAGCCGTGGCGGAAGTCGGATGTGACAATGGCCTGAACACCATGGCGGCCTACACCGGTGGCGGCGACACCTTGCACATGGCCTACTCGTTCGATCTGTTGACCGAACGATGCTGCCCCGCCCATATCCGAGCCACGATGGAAGGGATCGAGGCAGTATTGAACGATGGATGGGCGTGCTGGTCATTAAGTAATCACGATGTGACGCGGGTCGCCACGCGCTGGGCTATCGAGGGCAAGCGCGATCCGACGCGTGTGTGCACGTTGTTGGCGTTGGTGGTGTCGCTACGCGGTAGCATCTGTATTTATCAGGGCGAGGAGCTTGGGCTCACCGAAGCAACGCTGGCCTACGAAGATCTGGTCGATCCGTATGGATTGACATTCTGGCCGCAATTCAAGGGGCGCGACGGTTGCCGCACGCCAATGCCATGGACTCGGAAGGGCGACGCTGCCGGATTTTCCAGCAGTCGTCCGTGGTTACCTGTGCCGGACGATCATCGGTTGTTGGCGGTCGACGAGCAAGATGGCGATCCTACGTCGTCGCTGAACGCCTGCCGTAAGCTGTTGGCATGGCGTCGCAACCAGCCGGTGCTGATCGAGGGCGATATTTCGATGCTGCATCATGACGATGCGTTGTTGATCTTCGAGCGCAAGCACAGAGCATGCAACTGGCTATGCTTGTTCAATCTGGGTGAGTCGACACGCCAATACGTGCTGCCCGAGGGCGCCGAGTTGTTGAAGGATGTTCCCGGCAGCGCCTTGACTACCCAGAGTGGGGCGCTTCACTTGCCTGCCCAAAGTTTCGGCTATGTCCGACTTGCGCATTGAGGGATGGCACCATGGCGAGCGTCACACTACGCAAGGTATGCAAGCAATTCGATGGAGCAGTCATTGCACGCGATATCGATCTCGACATAGGCGACGGTGAGTTCGTCGTTTTCGTCGGGCCGTCGGGCAGCGGAAAATCGACATTGTTACGGTTGATCGCAGGACTGGAGGACATTTCTTCAGGCGATGTATTTATTGGAGAGCGGCGTGTCAACGATATTCCGCCCTCGGAGCGTGCGGTGGGCATGGTATTTCAATCCTATGCGCTCTATCCGCATATGACCGTAGCGGAAAATATGGCGTTCGGCTTGAAGTTGGCCAGAATCCGTAAGCAGCAAATCGCCGCCAGGGTGGGCGAGGTCGCACGTGCGCTTCAATTGGAGGACCTGCTGAATCGCAAGCCGCGCGACTTGTCCGGCGGTCAACGTCAGCGAGTGGCCATTGGTCGGACATTGGTGCGCGAGCCACAGGTCTTTCTGTTCGACGAGCCCTTATCCAATCTGGATGCCACATTACGCGTTCATATGCGCATCGAGATTGCCCGCTTGCATCAGCGGCTGCGCGCCACGATGGTGTATGTCACACACGATCAGGTCGAAGCGATGACCTTGGCCGACAAAATTGTCGTACTCGACGCTGGCAAAGTGGTTCAGGTCGGCGCACCCCTCGAGCTTTATCATTACCCCTGCAATCGGTTCGTCGCCAGTTTTATGGGTTCGCCACAGATGAATTTCTTTACAGTGACCGTTATTGAATGCGAAACGAATAACGTGGTAGTGCGCTTGTCTGGTGGAGCCAGGTTGTGCGTACAGGTCGAAGCGGGTGAGATCGAGGTTGGACAACGATTGGCCCTGGGTGTTCGACCGGAGCATGTTGTCGCGTCGCAGACTGCGGATTGTTCGATCGAAGGTATTGTCAGGGTGGTGGAGTGTCTGGGCGACCATACGCTGGTCTATCTCGAGACACCTGTGGTAGCGGATCTGATGACGGTACGCGCCAGTGCCGACTGGCTCGTTGAGGTCGGAGACAGCTTTTCGGTGGGGCTGGTGGCCAATCGGTGCCACCTGTTTCGTGAGAATGGCAGCGCTTGCTTGAGACACTATCGTGAACCCGCTGTGTACGGCACTTCCTCCAGTACGATTTGAATGTCTTAGCTTGCTTATTTGACGAAATCGCTGCGTGCAATGCCATGCCGTTGCAGTTTGTCATAGAACGTTTTGCGTGGGATTTTTAGTTTGGCTAGTGTTCGTCCGACATCGCCTTGGGTCAAAGCCAAGGTTGCCCTGATGACTTCAGATTCGAACCTTTCGACTCGACCCGGCAAAGGTAGCGGATCGTCGTCGAGCAGCGCGCAGCTCGAAGCTCGCGGTGTCGCTACCGCTGCCGATCCGTCGCTATCGGCTGCCCACGATTCGCCTTCGGACGCTATTGCAGGCTCGTTCAGACCAGGAACGCCCAATACGAAGCGTTCGGCGAAATGCACCAACTCGCGCACGTTGCCAGGCCAGTTATGACCGTGTAGGTAGGCGAGTGTGGCTTGATCGAAGGACGGTGCAGGGCGTTGAAACCTGCGCGCGGCCTGCTCCACAAAGCGGGCGAACAGCATGGCGATGTCGTCGCCCCGCTCTCGCAACGGCGGGATGTGCAGAGTCACCACGTTCAGGCGGTAGTACAGGTCTTCACGGAAAAAAGCCCGCGCCGCGCTCGATCCCAGATCCTCTTTGGTCGCTGCCACGACTCGCAGGTCGAGCGTGCGTACATCGTTAGTGCCTAGTGGCGTTACCTGACGCGACTCCAAGACCCGCAGGAGTTTGACTTGTATGGGCAGCGGCATGCTTTCGATTTCATCGAGAAATAGCGTGCCGCCGTTGGCATACTCGATCCGACCAATACGACGCTTTTGCGCGCCGGTGAATGCACCCGCTTCGTGGCCAAACAGTTCGCTTTCGATGACCGTCTCCGGCAATGCGCCGCAGTTGATCGCTACAAACGGCCGCTCACGACGTCGGCTGGCCTGATGCAGCGCGTGCGCGACCACATCCTTGCCGGCTCCTGTCTCGCCTTGGATGAGCACATCGACATCGGCATCGGCGATTTGAGTCATGGTCTGGCGCAACCGTCTTATGGCTGGGGCTTCGCCGATCAAGGTATCGCGTTTGTTGGCCCAGATCGCCGCCTGTCGCAGGCGACGATTTTCCAATACGAGCTGACGCTTTTCGATTGCACGTTGAATCCCGCGCCACAATCGTTCGCCCGAGAACGGCTTGGCCAGGAAGTCGTAGGCGCCGTCGTGCATGGCCTGCACGGCGGTCTCGACGTCGCCATGGCCCGTAATCACGATGACTGGGATATCGGTGTCGATGGCCCGTATCCTGGAAAATAGTTGGAGACCATCCATACCGGGCATGCGCAAGTCCGTGACCACGACGCCGTCGAACTCCGCATCCAATGTCGCCAACGCCGCTTCGGCCGATCCGTGGGCACTGACTTCTGCGCCCTGCAATGTCAATGTCTGGCGCGTAGCATGGCGCACGTCGCTGTCGTCGTCGATCAGCAAGACGTGAGCGGTTCGAATGAATGATGCACTGTGAATCTTGGACATTACGCTACCGGAAGAGTTAAAACAAATACTGAGCCGTCGCCGTCGGACGGCAAAGCCTCCAGGTCGCCGCCGACTTCGCGGGCCAACTCACGTGAAATCACCAGCCCTAATCCCAGGCCATCGGGCTTGCCGGTGGAGAACGGTGTGAACAGAGCGGCGCGGCGGGCCGCATCCATGCCTGGGCCGTTGTCGCGGACGACAATTTCCAGCATGGGTGATGGGGGCCCTTCGACATGCTCGGACTTCAGACGCCGCTGAACGGTCAGTCGGATCGATGGCTGCGCAATACCGTGCAAAGCGTCGATGGCGTTGGTCAGCAGATTGATAAGAATTTGCTCCAGTCGCAATGGCTCGATCGTTGCGGTCAGGGTACTTTTCATATCGATCTGCAAGGCAAGGCCATCACGCCGTTGACGCGTGTTCAGCAGCAATACGGCGCTATTGATGGCTGCGGCGATGTCGGCACGCCGGTCGCGATTGTCATCGACCCGGCGGCGCGCGAACTGGCGCAGCTCGGCGGTGATGCGCCCGATGCGTTCCGTCAGTTCGGCGATGGCCTGCATGTTGGATGCGGCTTCGTGATGGCGGTTTCGCGCTATCAGCAAAACGGCGTTTTCGGCATAACTGCGAATCGCCGTCACAGGTTGATTGATCTCATGGGCCACGCCCGCGGTGATCTGGCCCAGGGCAGACAGTTTGCCGGCTTGGTCGAGCTCGCCTTGCAGACGGCGCACGCGATGCTCAGTGCGTGCGCGCGCTTCGATTTCATGCGCCAGTTGCCGATTGCTCGATGCAAGCTCATGGGTGCGCTCGTTGACCTGCGATTCCAGCCGTTCGAGCCTTCGCGCGCGCTCCAGTTCGCGACTCACTCTGCGGCAGTGGCGCTGGCGCCAAACTGTCACTCCGCCCACCAACAGCAAGACGGCCAGTAATGTGGTGATCTGTGCTGCATAAGTCGCCCACGCGATCGTCTTGCCCGCCGGGGCCAGCACATGCCGATGCCAGCCGCTCACGGATGGCACTAGCGTTTGAATATGGAGGTAGCGTTCGTTCGATTCACCCCAGACGGGCAGACGAATCAACGCGTCGCGGTCGCCCGTCAACGCGAGTGGTGCGAATTCGGCATCGCTATGCTGCAAGCTGGCGCGCAAGGTCTGTTTGGTGCCGTCGGGCCGCGGTACCAGCGAGCGAAAACGCCATTCATCCTGGCTACTCAGCAGCACGCCGCCATGGTCATTGGTGGCGAATACCGGTGCGGTCTGGCGCCGCCAGTCGGCTTCTAGTCGTTGAGATTCGACTTTGAAGACGACCACGCCCAGTGAGTCGGGTTCACCCGCCGCACGCGCCTCGCGGACATCGACGTCTCGCGCCAGGGCGAAGGGCAGGGGACGGTAGCGTTCGAGATTGTCGCGAATCAATGCGGCGTTCAGCTGCGCGGAAACTTCGCTGCGGTCGCGAACTCGCTGAGCGATTTGATCCCGCGCCAGCCGACCCGCCACCAACAGCGCACCGACGCTCATGGCCAGCACGATCGCAATCCTCAGATACCGCCCTACCGACTGTCTTGGCATATTGAGGACACAGTTTCAATCTATCAGACCCAGGATTTGGGTCATCAGACCAAGTGTACGATGCCGTGTGACAAATCGCACAAAGTGCGTGTAAAAGCGTGCGGAAATTCGCTTTTTCATTGAATGTGTGCGGAGTTTTGCACAAGGGTAAACCCCATGAACGATTATGCTGCACACCAACATTAAGTAGAGAAATCAGGGGGGTACCAGGTGTAGACGCGAGAGTTTTAGAACTGGCACCGAAATTGCTTGTTTTTATTTGGGCCCCACGTGAACGGGGCGACTATTCAATCAATAACGATTTGTCGACGGCCCCGGCTGGGTTCGAGATGCAAATCTGCTAGGGGACACCCGAAGTGATCGACGTTGCAGACGACGCGCAGACACCTGCGCGCAAGCAGAAGTGGTACCAAATTTTGTACGTGCAGGTGTTGTTCGCAATTGTGATCGGTGTGGGCCTGGGGTATTTTTATCCGCAGCTGGGCGAGTCGATGAAGCCCTTGGGTGACGGGTTCATCAAGCTGGTGAAGATGATCATCGCGCCAGTGATTTTTCTGACGGTCACGACCGGTATAGCCGGCATGAGCGACATGAAGAAGGTCGGGCGCGTGGCGGGCAAAGCCATGATCTACTTCCTGACGTTTTCGACGCTGGCGCTGATCATCGGTCTGGTGGTTAGTAATGTGGTACAGCCTGGCGCCGGCATGAATGTCGATCCCGCGTCGCTGGACGGCAAAGTCGTGGCCACTTATGTCGATAAAGCCCATGAGTCGTCGCTGACTGGCTTTTTGATGAACATCATTCCCACCACCTTACTTAGTCCGTTTGTGGGCGGCGATATCTTGCAAGTGCTGTTCGTTGCAGTCCTGTTCGGGATTGCGCTGGCCGGCGTTGGCGAGCGTGGCAAGCCGGTGCTCGACTTTTTCAATGCGCTGTCGCGGCCGATTTTCCGCCTGGTCGCCATTTTGATGCGTGCGGCACCCATCGGTGCGTTCGGCGCCATGGCGTTCACGATCGGCAAGTTCGGTATTGAATCCGTCATCAATCTGGCAGCGCTGGTCGGGACATTTTATTTGACTTCGCTGCTGTTCGTGTTGCTGGTTTTGGGCGCCGTAGCGCGCTACAACGGCTTCTCTATCATCAAATTGATTCGCTACATTCGCGAAGAACTGCTGCTGGTGCTGGGCACCAGCTCGTCGGAAGCGGCGTTGCCTACGTTGATGCAGAAGATGGAACGCGCAGGCTGTTCCAAGTCCACGGTCGGTCTGGTGATTCCCACCGGATATTCGTTCAATCTGGATGGCACCAATATTTATATGACGATGGCGGCGCTGTTCATCGCGCAGGCGTGTAACGTGCCATTGTCGCTGGGCGATCAGATCTTGCTGCTGCTGGTGGCGATGATTAGCTCCAAGGGGGCCGCCGGTGTGACGGGCGCGGGCTTTATTACGCTAGCCGCCACGCTGTCGGTCGTGCCGACCGTACCGGTGGCGGGTATGGCGCTCATTCTGGGCGTGGATCGGTTCATGTCGGAGTGCCGTGCGCTGACCAACCTGATCGGCAATGCCACGGCATCGGTCGTGGTGGCGCGCTGGGAAGGCGAGCTGGATAAAGATCGCCTGGATGCGGCAATGGCCGGCAAGCCTATGGCCTCTGAAACCGGGCCTGGTCGGCCCGTCCATACAAGCGAGCCGACGCCCGTAAAGGTCTGATTTACGGAATGGCGATGCCGCAGCGCGAGAGAAGTCGTACGGTCTCGAAGATGGGGAGACCGACGACGCCGCTGTAGCTGCCACGCAGGCTTTCGACGAAGGCACCTGCTCGTCCCTGGATACCGTAAGCACCCGCTTTACCGTAAGGTTCGTCGGTAGCGCAATAACGAGCGATGTCCGCCGGGGTCAAGCTGCAAAACGTCACGATGGTTTCGGAGACTGCATGGGACAGTTGACCGTCGTAGATCAATACGACGGCTGTGCGGACCATATGCTCGCGGCCGGACAATCGCGCCAGCATGACCGCTGCGTCGTCGACATCGACCGGTTTACCGAGGATGTCTTCTTCTATAACGACAGTGGTGTCGGCGCTCAGAATGGCGCGCTCCGGCAGAGATTGCGCATTCACCCAGGCTAGCGCGCGGTGCGCTTTGTCGCAGGCGGTGCGCAGGACGTAGGCCGCTGCCGCTTCATCGGCGAATCGAGGCTCGTCTTCGCCAGGCGGGCTGGGAACGTTCAAGACGGTGTGCTCGAGACCGATGCTCAACAAAAGCTCATGGCGGCGCGGACTGGTCGACGCAAGGTAGATGGCAGGCATGGGACAGGGCGACGTGTCAGTCGCGGTGATAGGGATGATGGGTGAGGATGGCCCAGGCGCGATAGAGCTGCTCTGCCAGCACCACGCGCACCATGGGATGCGGCAAGGTGAGCGAAGACAGGCGGATCGAGCCGCTACAGCTCGCTTTCAGCGTCGGGTCCAGGCCATCGGGGCCGCCTACGATCAAGGCGACGTCGCGACCCTCGTCGCGCCACTGCGTCAACTGATCCGATAACGCGCGAGTGGTGAGGTCTCGGCCCCGCTCGTCCAATGCAATGCGCAAGGGCTGCGGGCCGATGGCACTGTCGATCCGCCGTGCCTCTAGTGCCATCATTTGAACGGGTGTTTTGCCAGAACTGCGAGGCTCGGGTTTGATTTCGCGCAGTTCTAGCGCACAGTCCGGCGGTAGCCGTTTTGCATAGTCGTCCCAGGCGGTTTGCACCCAGCCCGGCATGCGCTGACCGACTGCGACGACGATGAGCTTCACGTCCAGTCGTCGGCGTCGTGTGATATCGGCGGCATCGGTGCCACGCGAGTCGATTCCGGTAGGAGCTTGGCACGCACCGGTTTGCCACCCCACACTTCTTCGAGGTTGTAGTACTGGCGAATCACGGGCTGCATGAGGTGGACGACGATATCGCCCAGATCGACCAATACCCATTCGCCGGTATCGCCGCCTTCGACGGCTTGCACGCGATGACCATTCTCGCGTGCAGCGTCCGACACGCTGGCGGCCAATGCGCGAGTGTGACGGTTGGAGGTCGCGCTTGCAATGACCACCCGATCGAACAGGCTGGTCAGGTGCGTCGTATTGAAAATCTTGATGTCTTGCGCTTTGACATCTTCGAGCGCGTCAATGACCACCCGTTGTAGCTTTTGAATATCCATGTTTCGTAATATAACGCGCCAGCGGCTAGATCCAGTCGCGTGGCGTCAGATAGGCGGCGAGCTGGGCTTCCGGGCTACCCGCTTCGGGTTGCCAGTCGTAGCGCCAGGCGGCCATGGGCGGCATCGACAACAGGATGGATTCGGTGCGTCCCCCCGATTGCAGGCCAAAGAGCGTGCCGCGATCGAAGACCAGGTTGAATTCGACATAGCGACCACGTCGGTATGCCTGAAAATCGCGCTCGCGCTGGCCGTAAGCCACATCACGGCGGCGCTCGATGATGGGCAGGAATGCGGGCAAGAAAGAATCGCCTACGCTGCGCTGAAGCGCGAAGCACGACTCGACATTGGGGGCCGACAGGTCGTCAAAGAAGATGCCGCCGATTCCGCGGGTTTCGTTGCGGTGCTTGAGGAAGAAGTATTCGTCGCACCAACGCTTGTAGGCGGGGTAGTGATGGGCACCGTGCGGATCCAGCGCCGCCTTGCAGCTTCGATGGAAGTGCTGAGCGTCTTCTTCAAAAGGATAGTAGGGCGTGAGGTCCAGACCGCCACCAAACCAAAAGACATCAGTTTCATCGTGTCCGGGTCGGGCCTGCGCCGAGAACATTCGAACGTTCATGTGTGTGGTGGGCACGTAGGGATTGCGCGGGTGTAATACCAACGATACGCCCATGGCCTCCCACGGCCGGCCGGCCAGCTCGGGGCGGTGCGCACTGGCCGACGGCGGCAGTTGTTTGCCCTGCACATGACTGAACAATACGCCGCCGCGTTCGAGCAGATCGCCGTCTTCGATCAGGCGCGACAGACCACCTCCCCCTTCGGGCCGCGTCCACTGATCGGTACGAAACGGCGCACCGCCCGCGTCTTCCAGCGCGGTGACGATGCGGTTTTGCAGATCGAGCAGATAGTCGCGAACCTGAGATAAGGGTGTGGCGCTCATGCGGTAGGCGTCCTTGTTCAGGCCGGTTTTGCGGGCGTGGCAGGGACAGCGGGCGAAGTGGCCGGACGCTTGAGGGCGCGCCAGCCGATGTCGCTGCGGTATTGACGGCCATCGAAGCGGACGGCCTCGACGGTCTCATACGCCAACTCGCGGGCCATGCGTACCGAGTCACCCAATGCCGTCACGCACAGTACCCGACCGCCTGCGGTGTGCACGGCA
The DNA here is from genome assembly GCA_945903445.1 of Bordetella parapertussis. Lineage (GTDB taxonomy): Bacteria > Pseudomonadota > Gammaproteobacteria > Burkholderiales > Burkholderiaceae_B > Schauerella. Next base: position 14,398 of record CAMDNZ010000043.1, on the reverse strand, counting down.
TTGCCTTGCATGCGGGTGCCGGCATGAAACACCATGCAGATGTCGTTGTCGGCCGGCAAGCCGTCGATGGTGTCGCCCGCTCGTGGTGTGTCCGGGTAGTTGTGCGCAGCCAGGACGACGCCTAGCGCCGTGCGGCGGTCCCAGGTGATGTCGGCGCGATCGAGCGTGCCGTTGACGGCGTGTTCGACCACATCGACCAGATCGCTCTTGACGCGCATCATGATGGGCTGCGTTTCCGGGTCGCCCATGCGGCAGTTGAATTCCAGCACTTTGATTTCTCGGTCGGCGTCTTCGCCGGGGCCGATCATGACGCCGGCATACAGAAAGCCGGTGTAGGTGAGGCCGTCGCGCGCCATGCCGGAAATCGTCGGCAGAATGACTTCGCGCATGATGCGATGATGGATGGCAGGGGTGACCACAGGAGCAGGCGAGTAGGCGCCCATGCCACCGGTGTTCGGGCCTTGATCTGCATCCAGCAGACGTTTGTGATCTTGGCTGGTCGCCAGTGCCAGCACGTTGCGACCGTCGCTCATGACGATAAAGCTGGCTTCTTCTCCAACCAGACATTCTTCGATGACCACCCGGGCGCCCGCAGCGCCCAGCGAGCCATCGCCCAACATGGCGTCGACGGCATCGTGCGCCTCTTGCAGCGTCTCTGCGACGACGACACCTTTGCCCGCGGCCAAGCCATCGGCCTTGACCACGATAGGCGCGCCTTGCGCATCGATGTAGGCATGCGCGGTGGCGGGGTCGGTGAACGTGCCGTAGGCTGCCGTGGGAATGTTGTGGCGGACCATGAAAGCTTTGGCGAAATCCTTCGAGCTTTCCAACTGGGCCGATTCACGCGTCGGCCCGAAAATCTTCATGCCGCGCGAGCGGAAAAGATCAACCACGCCAGCGGCCAGCGGTGCTTCGGGGCCGACTACCGTGATGTAGATGCCTTCGCGTTCGGCAAAATCGGCCAGTTCGGCCGGGTCGGTGAGGGCGACGTTTTCGAGGTTGGCCGCACGGTGGGTGCCGGCGTTGCCGGGGGCCACGTAGACCTTGTGAACGCGCGGCGATTTGGACAGGCGCCAAGCCAGTGCGTGTTCGCGACCGCCGGATCCGATGACAAGTAGTTTCATGAGTGGTGGGGTGATCGGTTAGTCGGGCGCGTTGATCACGGCCGAGGTGAAGACCTCCTGGACATCGTCCAGTGCGTCCAGTGCATCCAGTAATTTCTGCATCTTGATGGCGTCGTCGCCGTCGAGCTCGCTTTCGGTCAGTGGCTTCATGATGACGCCTTCGACTTCCGGCACCAGCTTTGCAGCCTTAAATGCCTGGCTGACCGTCAGGTAGGCGGGCGGCGGGCAGGTCACTTCGATCACGCCCTCGTCATCGGTGACGACATCGTCGGCCCCGGCTTCCAGTGCGCATTCCATGACGGTGTCTTCGGAGGTGCCGGGCGCGAAAATGAACTGGCCGCAGTGATTGAACTGGAAGGCAACCGAGCCTTCTTGTCCCAGGTTGCCCCCATGCTTGGCGAACGCATGCCGTACATCGGCCACGGTGCGGGTGCGGTTGTCGGTCATGGCGTCGACGATCACCGCCGCGCCGCCGATACCGTAGCCCTCGTAGCGAATTTCTTCGTAGTCGGCGCCATCGGCCCCGCCGGTGCCGCGCGTGATGGCGCGCTGAATGTTGTCCTTGGGCATGTTGGCCGCCATGGCCTTGTCCCACGCCAACCTCAAGGCCGGATTGCTGTCGGGGTCGGCGCCGCCTGCACGAGCTGCGACGGTGACTTCACGAATGATCTTGGTCCACAGCTTGCCGCGTTTGGCGTCTTGACGCCCTTTGCGATGCTGAATGTTGGCCCATTTACTATGTCCGGCCATAATGTCTCGGTAAGAGGTGGCAAAAGGTTTATTTTACCCGGAGAAGTCACATGCCCAATCCAACCCTGCTGGCGCGTCACGGCGACGTTCGAGCCGATTTGTTTCCCGCCATGGGAAATCGTCACGGCTTGATCACTGGTGCCACTGGCACGGGCAAGACCGTCACCTTGCAGGTGCTGACCGAAGCGTTCTCTCGGATGGGCACCGCCGTATTCCTGGCCGACATCAAAGGCGACCTGACCGGGCTGGCCCAGGCAGGGCAGTCGTCGCCCAAATTACAGGCTCGCTTGACCGATCTGGGCTTGTCCGAACCCGTGTTCGCGGCTTTTCCCGTGACGCGTTGGGATGTCTTCGGCGCAGACGGGCACCCCGTGCGTGCCACGGTAGCGGCCATGGGGCCGGTGCTGTTGGCGCGGATGCTCGATCTGAACGACACCCAGTCCGGCGTATTGGCGCTGGTGTTTCGGGTGGCGCAGGACGACGGCCAGGCTTTGGTAGACCTGGACGACTTGCGGGCGATGCTGGCCGATGTGGCCGCGCGTTCGGCGTCGCTGCAAACCCGCTACGGCAATGTGTCGTCGGCTTCCGTGGGGGCCATTCAGCGTGCCTTGCTGACGCTGGAGTCTCAAGGCGCCCAAGCGTTTTTTGGCGAACCCATGCTGGATGTTGCCGATCTGATGACCGTCGATCCCCAGGGACTGGGTCGCATCGGCGTGTTGGCAGCGGACAAGCTGGTGGCGGCCCCCAAGTTGTATGCTGTGTTTCTATTGTGGCTGCTGTCGGCTTTGTTCGACAGGCTGCCCGAAGCAGGCGATCTGCCTCAGCCCAAACTGGTGTTTTTCTTCGACGAAGCGCATTTGCTATTCAAGGATGCGCCCACGGCACTGCTCGAAAAGGTCGAGCAGGTGGTTCGTCTGATTCGTTCCAAGGGCGTGGGCGTGTGGTTTGTCACGCAGAACCCCGGCGATGTGCCAGACACTGTGCTGGGACAGTTGGGCAATCGGGTTCAGCATGCCTTGCGGGCCTATACGCCGCGTGACGAGCAAGCCCTTCGAGTCGCCGCTCGAACGATGCGGCCCAATCCCGGCCTGAACATCGAGCAGGCCATGTCGGAGTTGGCCACGGGCGAGGCTTTGATCTCGTTGTTGGACCAGCGCGGTCGGCCCAGTCCCACGGTGCGCGCGTGGATCGTGCCGCCGGCAAGTCGGATCGGGCCCGCCGATCCCGACGTATTGCAGCACCTGGCTGCCGCAAGTAGTTTTGCGCTCAAATACGATCATGCCGTCAATCGACATTCTGCCGCGGACGCTTTGGGCGCCAGCGAGCGCGCGGGCTCGTTGGGCAGGGAGGGCAGGGAGGGCAGGCTCGCTCCAGGTGCAAGTGAAAAAGCGCAGACCGGTGCAGCAAAACCGGCCGGGGGGCGAGTGCCCCGTCAGGCGCCCGCGCCATCTGAACCCGCCGCGTTGGGTTGGTGGGCCAGTGTGAAAGAGGTGTTGTTCGGGACGGTCGGGCCGCGCGGTGGGCGGCGCGATGGATTGGCGCAGCTGGCCGTGAAGACGGGTACGCGCAGTGTCATCAGCGGCGTGACACGTGCCTTGACGCAAGCGATGAAAAGTAAACGTCGACGCTGAGTCGGGCCGCTAGATGGCACGGTGAGTCGGACTGGCCGTGCCAGCGCCAGTGCTAATGCCAGCGCCGGGCTAGTGCCAGTGGCAGCACTAATACCAGAGCTGGGCCAAGGCTAATGTCAATGCCAGTGTCAGTGCCGGTATTAGTGGGGAGAGGCCGATTCGGTGGGCTTGCGTAAGCCCGCTGCGGCGATGGCGCCAATGATCAGCGCTGCGCCCACTAGCATGCGCGTGCTGGGAACCTGATTGAATAACCACCATGCGGCGGCGATGGCGTAGACGGGTTCGAGGCTGATCACCAAGCCTGCGCTGCGAGCGTTCAGTACGTTCAGGCTGCTGACGAATAGATAGTGCGACAGCCCCGTGCAGAACACGCCCAGAAGCAGCAGCCAGAACCAGTCAACGCTGCCCATGGCCAGCAGGCCTTGCACACCGAATGGCAGCACCAACAAGGCCACGAATAGGTTTTGCCAGAAGGCGACCTGGATGGGATCGACGTGACCCGCTGCATGCCGATTGACGATGGCCAGCATGCCGAACGAGAAGCCGGACACCAGGCCCCATAACAAGCCGATCGTGCCGCTGTTGCCGAAATCGAATGCGGGCACGACCAACACGAGCCCGATAGTGACCAGGGCCAGCAGTAGCCATTCGACCCGAGCGACGCGTTCGCGCAAGACTAAGGCTTCGAATAGCGTGATGACTGCTGGAAAGCTGGCGAAGCCTAGCGTGGCCACCGCAATACCGCCCACCTTGACGGCATGAAAGAAGCTGACCCAATGTGCGGCTAGCAATACACCTGCGCCTAACAGCACCCAAAGCTCGTGCCGTCCGATGCCCGAGCGCAGCGAACCTCGACGCATGCGGGCAAACCCCGCCAGCGACAGGCACGCGAACAGCGCTCGCCCGGCGGTGATCGCGGCAGCGCCCGCTTGAATGGCTTCGCCGAACACGCCGGTCAAACCGAAAAGCAAGGCGGAAAAATGGATGGCGGCCAGGGCGCGGGGGCGATTCATCAGAAGTGACCAGTCGAAAGAAAAGCAATGGCGTCGAACGCAATGGGCGCTATTGCACCACGCGTTCATTACTTTGTCAGCGCTCGTTACGGCTCTACAATGCCCGCCATGTCAAACACTAGCTCCACTTCATCGCCCGCGTCGCTGGGTCAAACCGCCGGTTTTTTCATGGCAGGACTGGGTGCGGTGCTCTTCTCGGCCAAGGCCATCGTCGTCAAGTTCACGTATGAATACGGCATCGACGCGGTGACCCTGATTGCGTTTCGCATGCTGTTTTCATTACCGTTTTTTGCCGTTATTGCCTACTACCATGCCCGCCAGGCGCGTCGTGGGCTGCTGCCTGTTCTGAATCGCAAAGAATGCCTGACGGTAATCATGCTGGGACTCATCGGCTATTACTTGTCGAGCTTTCTCGATTTTCTGGGTCTGCGTTTCATTACTGCCGGTTTGGAACGCTTGATTCTGTTCCTGTCGCCCACGCTGGTGCTGCTGATCACCGCATTCTGGCTCAAGCGCCGAATCGCCCCCCGTCAGTGGGTCGCTCTCGGACTGTCGTACGCCGGGGTGTTGCTGGTCTTCGCTCACGATGTTCACCAAGGCGGCGACGAGGTCTTGTTGGGTTCGTTCTTCGTATTTTGTTCGGCGCTGACGTACGCCGTCTATCTGATCGGCTCGGGCGAATTGATCAAGCGAGTCGGGGCGACCCGTTTGGTGGCCTATGCCATGTCGGTCTCCAGTATCGCCAGCCTGATTCAGTTTTTCGTCGTGCATTCGCCCGAGCAGTTGATCCAGCCGATGGGCGTCTATGGCTGGTCGGTGGTGCATGCGACCGTCAATACCGTCATTCCCGTGTTTCTGATCATGTGGGCGGTGGCGCGCATCGGCGCGCCCATGGCCTCGCAGCTGGGTTTGCTCGGACCGGTGTCGGTGTTGTTTCTGGCAGCTTGGGCGCTGGGAGAACCCATAACGGCATTGCAGTTAGCCGGTACTGCGCTGGTTCTCACAGGTATATTTGTCCTAACGGCCAGACGGCCTTCTCCAACTCTCCCTTCAGGAAAATGAGCATGGCGGATCGAATCAATGCAGTACGTTTGCATGAACATGGTGGCCCCGAGGTGTTGAAGGTCGAGGAGGTGACGCTGGCTGCGCCCGCGCCCAACGAGGTGACCATCAAGCATCACGCCGTGGGCATGAATTTTATCGACATCTATTTCCGTACCGGTCTGTATCCGCAGTCCTTGCCGCACGGCCTGGGTTTCGAGGGTGCTGGTGTGGTTCAAGCGGTAGGCGCGCAAGTCACGCACCTCAAGGTCGGCGACCGCGTGGCCTATGGCCAAAGCCCGATTGGCGCTTATGCCGAAGCCCATAACGTGCCTGCCGCGCTGGTGGTGAAGCTGCCCAAGGGCGTGTCTTTCGAAGAAGGCGCTGCGTTGATGCTGAAGGGCCTGACGGTGCAATACCTGTTTCGCCAGACCTATCGTTTGCAAGGCGGCGAGACAATTTTGTTTCATGCGGCAGCCGGTGGCGTGGGCCTGATCGCGTGCCAGTGGGCACGGGCCTTGGGCGTCAAGCTGATCGGAACGGTGTCCAGCCCCGAGAAGGCTGCCCTGGCGCGTGAGAACGGCGCGTGGGAGACGATCGACTATTCGCGTGAAAACGTGGCCGAGCGCGTGTTGGCGCTGACCGACGGCAAGAAGGTGCCGGTGGTGTACGACGGAGTGGGCAAGGACACCTGGGAAACCTCCTTGGATAGCCTGGCACCGCGCGGTCTGATGGTCAGCTTCGGCAATGCGTCCGGGCCGGTCAGTGGTGTGAACCTGGGGATTTTGAATCAGAAGGGATGCTTGTATGTGACCCGCCCCTCGTTGGGGTTGCACATCAACACGCAAGAAAAGTTGAAGGCTGCTGCCGACGAGTTGTTCGGTCTGGTGCAGAAAAAGAAGATTCAGGTGCGTATCGATCAGCGCTACTCGCTGGAAGACGCGGCCCGTGGCCAGGAGGCGTTGGCGTCGCGTAAAACTACCGGCGCTTCGATTCTGACCTTGGCGTAATACGTAGATGTGAAAGCGCTAGCGATCGATGACGCGGGCGATGCTGAAACAGCCCCCTCGATGTTTGATCGGGCGGGCTGTTTTTTTTAGCGTGGCTGGCGGTGGTCGATTCGAGTCAATCGAAACCGCTGAATCAATTCAGCCGGCGTTCTTCAACCCGACATCGATCACGCAGCGTCGATTACACAGCGTGATACTGGCGAATACGCTCGACCTCGTTGCGCGATCCCAGGATGACGCTCACACGCTGGTGCAATTGCGTCGGCTGGATATCCAGAATGCGCGTCTTGCCATCGATGGCCGTGCCCCCTGCCTGCTCGACCAGCATCGACATCGGATTGGCTTCGTACATCAAACGCAGCTTGCCGGGTTTGTTCGGTTCGCGCGCATCCCAGGGATACATGAACACGCCGCCGCGCGTCAGCAAACGATGGACGTCGGCGACCATCGATGCGATCCAGCGCATGTTGTAGTCCTTCTCCAATGGGCCGGTCTTGCCTGCCAGGCAGTCGTCGATGTAGCGCTTGACCGGCTGGTCCCAGTGCCGCATGTTTGACATGTTAATGGCGAATTCCTTGGTGTCGGCAGGAATCGTCATGGATTCATGCGTCAGCACCCAAGAGCCCATTTCGCGATCCAGCGTAAAGCCCACCACGCCGTTGCCGACAGTGAGCACCAGCATGGTTTGCGGGCCGTACACGGCATAGCCTGCGACGATTTGCGAGCGACCGGCTTGCAGGAAGTCTTGTTCGGTGATGGGCTTGCCTTCCTGGACGTGTGCCGGGGCGTGCAACACGGAGAAGATCGTGCCGATCGAGACATTCACGTCGATGTTCGACGAGCCATCCAGGGGATCGAACAGCAGTAGGTATTCGCCTTGGGGATAGCGGTTGGGAATGACGTGGATGGTTTCCATTTCCTCGGACGCCATGGCGGCCAGATGGCCACCCCATTCGTTGGCTTCCAACAGAATCTCGTTGGACAGGACGTCCAACTTCTTCTGGACTTCACCTTGCACGTTCTCGGATTCGAGCGCACCCAGCACGCCGCCCAAAGCGCCTTTGCCTACGGCGTGGCTGATGCCCTTGCAGGCGCGTGCGACGACTTCGATCAGCAGCCGGACTTCCGGGCTGATTCGGTTCTGGTCGCGTTGTTGCTCGACCAAGTACTGGGTTAGGGTTTTGCGTGTCAAAACGCTCTCCTGTAGATAGCAATGGAAATTCCGGTTCGAGGCGGATATTACTCCGCGAGGTCAAGCGCCTTTGATACGATTTCCCGCACGTTGGCCGACAGGTCGGGTTGGGCGCGTACCGATTCGAGGGCGCGCTGCATGCCAAGCCGCAATACGGGGGTGTAGCGCGACCAGTTATCCATGGCGCGTGCCAGTCTGGCGGCGATTTCGGGGTTGATGGCGTCCAGCGAAAGCACCGTGCGTGCCCAGAAGGCATAGCTCGATCCGTCTGGTGCGTGTGCGCCGACGGGATTGTTGAGGACGAATTGAAACACCAGCGCTCGCGCCCGATTGGGATTGCGCAGCCCGAATGCTTCGTGTGCCATCAGCCGCTCGATATCGGCCAAGGTGGCGTTGGGCGAGCGGGCTTGTAGGCTGAACCATTTGTCCACGACCAGCGGGTCGTTGGCAAAGCGGGCGTAAAACGCTTCCAGGGCCAGCCCGGCAGCCTCAGGATCGCCCCAGGCCAGCAGAATGTCCAGTGCTGCCAGGCGGTCCGTCATGTTGTCGGTGTGCTCGAATTGAGCGACCAGACGGGCATCGCTGCCGACATCGTCGGCAGCGGCAAGATGAGCGGCCGCCAGGGCGTGCAAACTGCGCTTGCCGGCCTGCTCGGGGTGAGGCGCATAGGGCACATTCACCGTAGCCTGTCGCAGCGCTTCGCGCCACTGCGGCGCCAATGCACGACCCAGCGCACGCACGACCGCGCGGCGCGCGCGTGCCACGGCGGGCGGGTCGATCTCGGTCATGCGCTCGATCAAAATGGCGGTCGGTGGCAGAGCGAGGGCGCGTGCGCGGTAGCCGTGATCCAGTGCGGCGTCGTCCAGCAAGGCGCGCCAGGCTTGCACGACTATATCGTCGAGCTGGATCTGCGCGCCTTCGGCTGCGCCCAAGTGTTTGAAAATCTGGCGAGCAGCGAGTTCTTGTCCTGCTTCCCAACGGGCGAATGGATTGCTGTCGTGCGAAGACAGCAGTGCCAGCTCGGCATCTTGCCATTCGTACTGAACGTGGACCGGGGCCGAGAAATCGCGCAGCAGGGAGGGCACGGGTGCCGTCGCGATGCGCTCGAAGGTCCAGCTTTGCTCGCGCTCGGTCAGGTGCAGTAGGACGGTGTCCTGTGTCTGGCCGTCGTGGTGCAGCGGCAGCGCGGCCCCATCGGCGCCCAGCAATCCCAGCGCGAACGGAACGTGGAAGGGCTGCTTGTCCAGCTTTCCCTGGACGGCCAGGCCGCGTTCGACACCGACCGGCGGGCACGATTGGGACAGTGTGAGCGTCGCTCGAGCCGCCGCTGCGTCGTAGCCCAGACGTACAGTGACGCGTGGCGTGCCTGCCTGGCTATACCACCGACGAAACTGTTGCAGGTCGCGTCCTGGGTGCTGTGCGACGTAGACGCTCTCCATGGCCGCGACGAAATCCTCGCAGGTCACGGCTTGGCCGTCGTGACGGCGAAAATATTCGTCCATGCCTGCACGAAAACCTTCCTCACCCAACAAAGTGTGTTGCATGCGGATGATTTCAGCGCCTTTTTCGTAAACGGTTGCCGTATAAAAGTTGCCGATTTCTTGATAGCTTTCCGGACGGATGGGATGGGCCATTGGTCCAGCATCTTCGGCAAATTGCGCAGCGCGTAGCCTGGTCACGTCGTCGATGCGTTTATTGGCCCGGGCACTGGCCGCATTGGCGGGCGATAGATCGCGCGCCATCATGTCGGCACTGAATTCCTGGTCGCGAAATACAGTCAAACCTTCTTTTAGGCTTAATTGGAACCAGTCGCGGCAGGTCACTCGATTGCCGGTCCAGTTGTGAAAATATTCGTGCCCGACGACGGCTTCGATGGCATCGTAATTGGCGTCGGTAGCGGTATCGGGATCTGCCAGGACTAGGGCGGCGTTGAAGATATTCAGTCCTTTGTTTTCCATGGCGCCCATATTGAAATCGCGAACGCCCACGATCATGAACCGATCCAGGTCGAGCTCAAGGCCATAACGCCATTCGTCCCAAACCATCGAGCGATGCAGGCTATCGAGCGCCCACTCGGTACGATCTTCTGCGCCGGGGTCGCTATAAACTTGCAACAGGACTTCCCTGCCGGACTGCGTTCGGGCAGTCATTTCGCGCAAAGTGAATTGGCCGGCCACGAGTGCAAATAAATAGCAGGGTTTCGGAAACGGATCCTGCCAGACCGCTTCGTGACGCCCGTCAGGCAGGCGGCGGGTCGATATTAAATTACCGTTGGAAAGCAATTGGGTATAACTAGCAGGGGCTCGCAGCACGACGTCATAACGCGACATGATGTCGGGGCGATCGGCAAACCAGGTCATGCGTCGAAAACCCTCGGCTTCACACTGTGTGAAAAAGTTGCCGCCGGAGACATATAAACCCATGAGTGTGGAGTTGGATTGCGGGGCACAATATCCAACTATTTGCACGGTGGCTTGTGCAGGTAGGTCGCGCAAGCTCAACAGGGTGTCTGTCAACGCAAAATGGCCCGTCCAATCCTTGCCATCGACATGGACCGATTCGAGTTCGAGGCCGATACCGTTCAGCACCAGATCGGCGATTTGGCTGTTATCGCTGCGGTCGATGGTGAAGGTGTTTTGCACACGGGTACGATCCGGGCTCAGATCGAATTCTAGTCGAACGGTCGGCACCTCATAAGGGAAGGGTGCATACTGGTTGCGGTGAATGGTGACAACATGATCTGTGCGCATGAGGATGTCCAGCGAAATGTGGTGGCCTATTGTAGACACGGCAGCCGACGGTCGGCGGGCCGACAGGAAATGAACTTTTGATTCAGACGTGACCCAAGCTAGGCAAGGGTCGTAAACAGAGCGCCTAACAATAGATCGGCGTCTCGGCACAGTAGAAAGGCCTGACTCTGGAGGAGTCATCATGAAACAGTCAATATCGTTGAGCCATAGATGGCATATGGGGGCTTTGGGCCTCGGTCTGGCCGCTGCGGCGTTGCTGGCGGGTTGCGCGTCGTCGGTGTCGGCGCGCGTGACCTCGTTTCAGCACTGGCCGACCGGCGTGCAAGGGCAGTCCTATCGTTTGGTGGCTCAGCCCGAACAGGCTAATAATCTCGAATATCGTAATTATGAGGATATGGTTCGCGCCAGCATAGGGGCGACTGGATTGGTCGAGGCGCCGGCGGGGGCGCCTGCCCGGTTTGACGTTATGTTCGATTATGGAACGATTCAAACCCAAGTCATGACCCGTCAGCCAGTAGATCCATTTTTTCACGGCGGCTATGGACGGGGTTTCGGCCATTACGGCTACGGCGCACCGTGGGGATGGGGCGGTTATTGGGGGCCTGATTGGGTCAGCGTGCCCACCGTGGCATATCGCAACACGCTTAATCTTAGGATTGCAGATCGCAATAATGGCAATGCCGAGGTCTATCGATCTTCAGCTACAACCCTGACCGACCGTCCAAACTTGGTGCAGTCCATGCCTTATTTGACTCGTGCAATATTCGACGATTTCCCGGGGAATAACGGTAGCGAGCGTATCGTCGAGTTCGAGAATCAGCGCGATTGAGTTGGATGTAAAAATGGCTCGTTTCCCTTTGCAGGGAGGCGAGCCGTTCGTTAAATCGAGTTAAGAGCGATCAGGGTTTGATCAAAAAGCTGTCGCGGGTTGCGCCGTCTGCTTCAGCAGCCACCAACCAGCGAGGCGCTTTACCGCGACCGCTCCAGGTGTCGCCCGACTGGGGATGGCGGTATTTCGGGGCGACGGGACGCTTGACTGCCGTGGAAGCTGCGCGGGCGGGACCCGGGCGACGGCCACGTGCCGGTTTGGTCGAACCAAGCGCAGCAGTGAGCTCAGCCAGGGTGATATCGTACTGACGCATCGTGCTGACGATGTTGGCAATCACAGGCTTGCGTTGTTTGGTGTCCAATGCTTCTTTCTGCTTTTGCAGCTTACTGATTTCTTTTTCGATTTTGGCTTTGAGAGCGGAGAATTGTTGGCGTGCCATGTGAGATATCCTGATAAGTGATGTGGTTCGCTCCACACGCGCTGCCGTTTATTCTACGTGAATATTAATCATTGGAAAATCAGATCGTGATTGAGAATCTACTGAATAACGAAAATTCCGATAATCGGAACTCTAGTCCGTTCGAAATATTGCAAGTTGCAGCATTACAGATGGTTTCTTCTCCCGACATTATGGAGAATCTGCAGACTGCAGCGGAATTGATCGAGATGGCGGCCAAAGGTGGCGCGACTTTGATCTCGTTGCCTGAATATTTTTGCTTTATGGGCCATAAGGACACCGATAAATGGGCGCTTAAAGAAGAGAACGGCGACGGTCCTATTCAGCGTTTTATGTCGGCGCAGGCACAGAGACACAAGGTTTGGATTGCCGGTGGCACGATTCCGCTCAGGGCGCCGGCCGAAGATCGAGTGTTCAATACTGCCTTGGTATGGGGCCCCGATGGGCGGCCGCGCGCGCGTTACGACAAAATTCATCTTTTCAAATTTTCCAAAGGCAAAGAATCCTACGACGAATCGCACGCCATCCGCCCGGGCTCCTCGCCCGTCACCTTGGATATCGGTGGCGCCAGGGTGGGTCTGTCGGTGTGCTACGACCTGCGCTTTCCCGAGCTGTATCGGGCCATGCAGAAGCCCGATTTGATTCTGGTGCCCGCCGCATTTACCTACACCACCGGTCGCGCCCATTGGGAGTTGCTGTTGCGCGCCCGTGCGATCGAGAATCAGTGTTATGTGCTGGCCGCTGCCCAAGGTGGGGTGCATAAGAATGGTCGGCGTACCTGGGGACACAGTATGTTGATCGATCCCTGGGGCGAGATCGTCGATATTCTTGAAGAGGGTGCAGGAGTGGTTGGAGGTACCATAGACCCTTTGCGGCTGGCCGAGGTCCGAGAGTCTTTGCCAGCGCTGCAACATCGGGTGATGTGAACACGACACTATGAAAATTTCAGAACCTGGCATCGATGCACTGGCATCGGCCAAATCTTTATTGCTCGATCCCTGGGGCTTGACCGAGTCGGATATCAGCCGCGCCATTGGCGAGATATTCACGCATAAAGTCGATTATGCCGATCTGTACTTCCAGTACACGCGCAGCGAAGGCTGGAGCCTGGAAGAGGGTATCGTCAAGACCGGCAGCTTTTCCATTGGCCAGGGCGTCGGTGTGCGCGCTGTCGTCGGCGAAAAAACTGCCTTTGCCTATTCCGATACGCTGTCGCCCGGGGCCTTGCTGTCGTCGGCGCAAGCGGTGCGCAGCATCGCCCGTCAAGGCGCTGGCAAGCTACGTCCGCAGCCTGTGGTGGCGCGGCCCGCCAGCCGAGCGCTGTATGCTGGCGTCGACCCGTTAAATACCTTAGACGCCAGTGCCAAGGTCAGCTTGTTGGAGCGGGTCGAGCGCATGGCGCGAGCGAAAGACCCCCGCATCATTCAAGTCATGGCCAGTCTCGGCGCCGAGTACGACGTCGTGATGGTGGCGGGTAGCGATGGTCGCCTGACCGCCGACGTTCGGCCGCTCGTGCGCTTGTCGCTGACGGTCATTGCCGAGCAAAGCGGTCGGCGCGAGAGCGGGCATGGCGGCGGTGGCGCACGTTTGGGCCTCGATTATTTTTCCGACGAATTGCTGACCGAGTATGTCGAGCGTGCGGTGCACGAGGCGCTGGTCAACCTAGAAGCGCGCGCCGCGCCTGCGGGCGAGATGACCGTCGTTCTGGGTTCGGGCTGGCCTGGGATTTTGCTGCACGAGGCGGTAGGGCATGGTCTGGAAGGCGACTTCAATCGCAAGGGCTCCAGCGTGTATGCCGGTCAGATCGGCAAGCGCGTGGCGTCCCGGGGCGTGACCGTGGTCGATGACGGCACTTTGCCCGATCGGCGCGGTTCCTTGAACGTCGATGACGAGGGCAATCCAACCCAGCGCAACGTCTTGATCGAAGACGGTATTTTGCGCGGCTACATGCAGGACACCACCAATGCGCGTTTGATGAAGACGCCGGTAACAGGCAATGGGCGGCGCGAGTCGTTTGCCCATCTGCCGATGCCCCGCATGACCAATACATACATGCTGGCGGGCGATAAGGCACCCGAAGAGATCGTCGCTTCGGTCAAGCGCGGCTTATATGCGGTGAATTTCGGCGGTGGCCAGGTCGATATCACCAGCGGCAAGTTCGTGTTCTCGGCCAGCGAAGCCTACATGATCGAAGATGGCAAAGTGACTTATCCGGTCAAGGGCGCGACCCTGATCGGTAACGGTTTGGATGCCATGAACCGCATCAGTCTGATCGGCAACGACATGCGCCTGGATTCGGGCGTGGGCACCTGCGGTAAGGAAGGCCAAAGCGTGCCGGTCGGTGTGGGTATGCCGACCTTGCGTATGGATGGCTTGACAGTGGGCGGTACTGGCTAAACCCAGGATGAACGACGAGGCAGCCGAAATGTGGTCTGAATCGCACTAGGCTGACTTTTCAATTTATTTCTGCTAGAGTGCCCGTATGACTTACGCGACCGCACGATTTTATTTTTATGCGATTTTCCAAAGCCGCTGGCAGAGGAAGGAAGGCGCGTAAGCTCGAACAACGCCAAATTCCTAAAAAGCCGCCAGCGAAACTGG
>CAMDNZ010000042.1 GCA_945903445.1 Bordetella parapertussis | reverse complement strand
AACGTCCTCGGGAAAGAGCAATCCCAGGCGGGGGTTGCTGGCAAACTGCGAGAAATTCTTGTCGAGCGCTTGATGATCGGAAGCGATCAGGTTGCCATATAAGAAGTCTTTCCAACGCGCAATGCTTGCTCGATCTGCAACCTCAGTCGAGCGTTTTGTATGAACGTGCCCCACTACGTCGTAGCTTTGAAGCTGGTTCGCGAACTCGACCAGTAGCGGGCCAATATCCCTTCCGCGGTTCTGAACGGTTCGGACAGTCCACTCGCCCCGGTATTGCAGCAGCAGGTTCTCGGCAAAGGCTTGTGCCTGACTGTCGGCCACGGAGATATAAAGCGCCGGAACGCTTTCGCTTCGTTTGATATGGCCTAATATCTCTTCCAGCATGTCAGGAAAATACGCGTGGATGTGAATGGCGGTACGCATTGCCGGACTGACACTGGCCTGCGAAACGGACAGATCGACGACTTCGCGCGCAAACTCTGACCGGCGCTGCCTCAGCGAAGCGAGTGTGGAAGGGAGCGTTGCCAAAGGTAGCAAGCCGCTATTTTCGCCAACAACGAACGATTGACCCGGAAAAAGTCTCCTGCGTCCCGAAATGTTTGTCGTACCTGAGATAAGCTCAGCTTTCACATACTCCTTCAACAGCGCGTTCAGGGGCCGGCTCGAATCAGGAGGGCGTAGGAAGTCTGGCTCGACAACGCCGTAGGCCTGCAACGCTGCGGCGCTCGTCGATACCCACTCCGAGGTCTTTCGCGCGCTCGCGAACAGGGCAATCAAACGCTCAACATACGTGCAGAAAGAAAAATGTGTCGTGGCGAAAGCACGTTCCTGTCGAGACACCCGGTGCTGCAACTCGACATCCTGGCAGAGGGCCGCAAGTCGGTCTGCCGCAGCCCGAATGTCGAGGTACGGAGCGACGAGTCGATCGCCGTCCGGTAAGCTCAGAAGATGCTCGGCAATGCCGGTCGACTTCTCGAAGCATACGACCGGTACGCCTAAGGACATCGCATCTATCGCTACATTGGGTAAAGGGTCCAACCGCGACGACAGGAACATTGCCCCTGCTGCGGCATATAGTTTTTTTAGATCAGCGCCATTTATGCTAGGTATGATCTCGAGATTGCTCTGGAGCTGACTTCGGTTTATTTGATCCCGGATCCAGGCCGAGTAATTCCAGTCGGTGTCGGGCGCGTAGCCGTTGCCAACCCAGATAAAACGCACTCGATCTCGGCCCAGACGGTCCGAGATCATTTTCGCGGCCGACACGAAGTTATCCACGCCTTTGCGAATCTCGCACTGTCCGCATCCGATGATCAGAAATCTATCGTCGTCCATCAGGTTGAGGGGTTTCCTCCGGGCGAGCGGATCTTCCGTTCTCGGCACCTCGGATTGACCCTGCGGGATCACGACGGCATGGACGAAATCGACTCCCACTGTTGCCTTCGCGGAGTCGAGCGTAAGTTGAGAAGAAAAAACCACCCGATCAGATGCGTTCACGATGCCGCGGACGATCGACTCTGGTATGTATTCAGCAAACTCATGCACCAGTCCGATAACGGGTATGTCTTGCAGCGCGCCTGCCTGGGCGATCCGATACGTCAGGGCGGTATTGGCGATGAGATACTCGATCTGGTACTTCTTCTTCAATGGCTCCAAGAACCAGTTGGCTAAAATAGAGGAATCGATCTTCTCAAGATCGACGCCATCAAGGTTGAGTGCGACGCAGGAGACTTCCGCCCAAGCCAGGGCGAGCGGGCCGCTTTTCAGGCTTAGCGCAACGACGTTCCAGTCCGCTGGCATGTTCTTGGCTAGGTTCCAGGCCAGGATAGGCCCGCCACTTTCAGAAAGATCATGCGTCACGATCAAGACCGAGGGCCTGCCATGCGCAATTGGCCGCGCGCCCTTCACGCCCTCTACATCGAAACTGGCAATGCGGTTTTCGGCGTGCCCAAACTGCTCGTAATGGACCAGCAACTTCCGTCGGAGAAACCTCGCATCCGGATAGAGCTCAGCGTAAAGCGTGGGATTGAACCTCGCCGACGGCGGGATTCCGGAAATCTCGCCGACCTCCACGTAGTGAATGGCAGCCGCGTCCCTCGAGTTGAACACTTGACCTGCCGCGCGGCGATAGTAATCCTCGTCGAAATGGCTTGATGCGGCGACTATTTTCGCAATCGTCGATGTTTCTTCCGATTGTGTGCTTGCATCATTATTGAACCTAGAAAAGGAAATCAGGCTGCGCAATCTCGCTAGATGTCGACGAATCGAAGCAAATTTAAGAGGCATTGCGAGATTTAAGTCCGAGTATGAGCTTCTCCAGGCCGCCACGCAGGTCCTGGGATGGACGCCAGCTCGTGAGGCGCAAGATTTTACTGATATCCAATATGTTGCATGCGACGTCGAAATCCCGTCCGGCTGTATAGCGGATGTCGGCCGGGCAACCCGTGACATCTTCCAGACGATGGACCAATTCCAGCAGGCTGACGCCCTGGCCCGAACCAATATTGAACGAAGGATCTTCTATTGCCGAGTCGATGGTGATTTCCATCAACGCGGCGATTGCAGAAGCAGCATCATCGACGTCGATATAGTCACGCACGATACTCCCGTCGCCCATGATCGTGATGGGATCACCAGCAAGGATTCGTTTCGCGAAAATGGATGCCGCGCCCTGGGCTTTGCCCTCGGTGTGCTCGATGCCAAACGGATTGCTGAGACGGGCGATCCTGATGTCGAAGTCATTCGTACGGCGAAAAAGTCGCCCACCTTCCTCAGCAGCTGCTTTACTAAAGCCATAAACGCCAACCGGCTTGATGGGGTGCCGCTCGTTTATGGGAAGTCGTC
Organism: Bordetella parapertussis; assembly: GCA_945903445.1. Taxonomy (GTDB): domain Bacteria; phylum Pseudomonadota; class Gammaproteobacteria; order Burkholderiales; family Burkholderiaceae_B; genus Schauerella. The sequence continues at coordinate 24,081 of CAMDNZ010000042.1, read as the reverse complement.
CTGCTTCGCCGTAAATCGTTCCGCCAGACGATATAAATACGGTTCGAATGCCGCACTCCGCCAACTCTCTGAACAACTCGATAGTGCCTGCGACATTCGTTCGAATGTCCGCCCCAGCTGCCTTGTCCGCGCTTCCGGGTACGGTCGACCACGCCAAGTGAAATACGCCATCGACTTGTTGAGTCGTTATATTGGCGACGGTTTCCGGCCTTAGCAGGTCGTACTCGATCCAAGTTCCACTATGGGAATAGTGGATGCCTCGGCTGGCAACAATAGCCTCATGGCCGCATGACTCCAGGTGTCTTACCAGGGCGCGGCCTACGAAACCCCCGCCTCCCGTCACAACATAGCGACCCATTTTTGCACTCCGGCGGCTGTAAATCACTTTGGAATCGCCGTATTCAAGCACACCCTTGGCGTCCCTCGGACAATCCGTGTCTTACAAAGTGGACCAGCAAGGCGTCGGGCCATGGACCCAAGTCAGGATATTTGGCAGCGTAGAAGACAGGGTCGAATTTCTCCGAGGGTTTGAGGCCCGCTTTTTCGCCATGCTGCAAATAGTGCTGCACCAGCGAGTAGGCTTCACGCGTCTCGCCAGATTGTCCCGAATAGTAGGCAAGATCAAACAGTCCGCTTGCCAATATCTCGCGCGTAGCCTCTGTGGCGGTGCGCATGGTGCACTCGTTGCGAAGCTCGTAGGCCCGGCGCATTGCATTGCGACGCTCGCCTCTGGCGGCGAGTTCGTGGATCTGGTGGGCCAACGCTGACAGTTCCGACACCAACGTCTCGCCAAGTCTGTCTGGTGCCGATTCGGACGCAACGAGCCGCCATTGGCGTTCGCAATCGATCGAAAGGCCAAGGTGCTCGAACGCCGTAAGAGCGTCAATGCCATTGATGTCGACTTCATTTCGTAACAGGCGTTGCACCAAAGAAGGGATTTTTTGGCCTACGCAAACGACTGCCAACCCGTGCGAGTGAACGAAATTCAAAGTGGGATAGGTTTGCGACAGCTCGCCTACCAACTTCATCACCCCAAAGTCGTTCGCAGTCACGACGGAATCATGAAGCAGCACGATAGCGCGCGGACTGAGCTTTGGAAGCCAACTTTCGAAGTCGTGCCGGACTGCTTCATACGTATGAAGGCCGTCGATATGGAGCAGGTCGATCTCTCCTTCGACAAACCTCGAAAGAGCGTCATTGAAGTCGCTTCTGATTAACGTCGCGTTAGGGTATCGGGCAGAAATATATTCCGAAAGTTCGTCGTAGACGTCCGTTCCGTAGTTGCCAGCGTGCTCATCCCCGAGCCAATGGTCGATGGCAAAGTTCTTCATTTCAAGACCTGCCATCTCGCCTGCCTGATTGAAAGCGCAAAACGAGTTGCCGGAGTGGGTGCCCAGCTCCACCATGCACTCGGGTCTGAGGTGCTCGATCAGCCAGAAGGAAAAAGGGATATGACCAATCCAGGAAGCAGGCTCCTTTAATCGCTCCGGTTGCGCCAGGGTTCGAGGCGAGAAATAGGATAGAGCCTGATCGCCTGCGTCTTCAGAAATTTCGATACCCATGCGCGTCTCTGTCATTCTCAGTTTTTCCGTTAAGGCGACTATTTACCAATTCGAGGTGATCGCCAAGATCTTTTCCCTGGGCTACGCACAGCTTAAGCTGCGCCACCAGTGTGGGTTTGGAGGATCGTACTATGACTTTTTGCAGTAATCATCCATGATTCGGCAACATTGCCGTCTGTATTGTCCGGCGAGACACACACCTATTTTCGCAAACCTGGCCCATCTGAGCAGTTCGCCTGGCAGTGTTCTCCAGAATTTCAGGAGATCGCGCACGGGGCTTTTGGATGGGTCCCGATGTTAAGATGAACATCTGATTTCCCGTTGTCTCGGACCTCGGGGCGTTAGGGCACGTCAGCGTTTTGCAATGGGCTGTAGTAGGCAAGCGTGCCGCGGACCACCCTCTCCTTACTCTGAAGGCAGGTCTTTCCGAGGGGCGTGCTCTTGCTGCTAGGACAGCCGCGCACACCAATGCAAGCGACCCGAAGTTCGGCACTCATGTCATGTCATGTCATGTCATGTCGTTTTCGGATTGAAATGCTCGAGGGCTCGATATGGCGCTTGTGCGCATACCAGACTGCCGATGCTGTCAATAGAACTGGCTATTCATGAACAAAGAGAACAATAATACACGCGGTACGCAACCTCTGAGCGAGTCGGCTGAGTTCGATACAGGCGAACCGAGCTTGCCAGTCCGACATTCTCTGCGTACGCTTTTCGAGCGGCGTTGGATAAACAGAGGTAGCCTAAAACAGGCTGGCTCAAAGGACTCGTCGAAAATCATTCGGTTGGAAACGAAAAAAGTTCGTGGCAGCTCGCTTTTCGATGCTGAATTTTATAAGAGCACCTATCCCGATGTGCTTCAAGCCGGCGTAGATACGGCGACACACTACGTCGTCCATGGCTGGCGCGAACGCCGTAATCCTTCGGCGCTATTTAACACTGCCCAATACCTGGCCGATTATCCTGATGTCGAGGCGGCTGGCGTCAATCCACTCTTGCACTATTTAAAACACGGGCGTCGAGAGGGCCGCAAGTTTTTTCCAGCAGATTTCACACCTCATGTTGAATCCGTCGATTTGAAGTTGGATCGCAGAAAAATTTCGGAAGAAGAGCTTGATGCGGAAGTGAGCGACATAAGTGCTTCGGGTATGTTCGACGCGCTGTTTTATACACTGATGTACTGTGAGCTCGATCTCACCCAGGATCTTGCCCTGAGGCATTATTGCGAACACGGCTGGCATGAAGGGCGCAATCCCTGCGAAGAATTCGATACGCGCTTCTATCTGGAAACCTACCCCGATATTCGCGCTTCCGATCTCAACCCGTTCTGGCACTACGTAAAATTCGGCGTCCTCGAGCAGCGTTGTGCCTTGCCAGACTACCTGGCGCGATATGAAGAGGATGTTCGGTTCGGCAACGTCGACCCCAGCATCCAGTTGTTGGCTTTTTACACTGCTCCGGACTGGAGCCGAGTTCGCGCGGCGCGCCCTGCGTTCACGGGTCACACATGCCCTTTCGCACCGGGTGAGGAGCTAGCGTATTACTCAGCAGCCGACGCTCGGATCATGTCGCGGCACGCAGAAATGGCCAAATCCCATGGTCTTGCGGGCTTTTATTTTAAGTTTGACACTGATGATACTGGTAGCGGCGGCACGCTACAGACGCTTTTGACGCATAGTGAAATCGATATAGCGTTTTGCGTCGAACTTGAACTGTCGGCCGAGCCGCTTGTTCCTGCCGCGCTCGAGCGCCTGGTCGAGGTCATGAAGGATCCACGACAGATCCATGTCGAGGGCAAACCTGTGCTTCTGGTGGGAGCGTTCAATGCTGGTGAGGGGGGGGGCCAGGCGTTGGCAGCCCTGACCGAGGCACTGGCGCGAGCAGATATTGTGGCGCCTTTCTTTATCGGCCGCTTTGCCGATACCCAGCCGATGATCGAGCTGCCGGTGGGGCTGGACGCCGTGATCGACCTGCCGCAGCGTTGGACGCCGGCGGAAATTGCACCGTTCAGGCCCATCGAGCGAAATGGCGTTGATACCGTTCCATACAGTGTCGTCGCGGCGCGAGGTGTGGCACGTGCGCACGGCTGTGCCCGTGCGCATGTGCCCGTTTACCACTCGGTCGTGTTGGCGCGCGACAGTTCGAGCCAAGAAAACCAGCGTAGAGTCGTCTACACGCATTGGCAGAAAGACCACTATCGTCAGTGGCTCGATGCCGCCGCGCAAAGCGCGACCGCGCTGCATACGCCTGACCGGCGCTTCGTATTCGTCAACGCGTGGAACGACTGGAACGAGGGCTTGTACCTCGAACCAGACAGCAAGGGCGGATTCAATCGTCTGAACGAGACCTCGCGCTCATTGCTGGGCCTGCACAGCGACACTTATATGCCCAAGGTCACTGTCGTGGTGCCCAACTACAACCACAGCGCCTATCTTCGTCGACGACTGGACAGCATCTACGGGCAGACGTACACGAACATGGAAGTTGTCATTCTCGACGATTGTTCCACGGATGACAGCACGATTCTTATCGATGAATATCGAAAGAAGTATCCAGGCCTGACTCGTGTGATCGTCAACGAAAAGAATTCGGGCAGTGTGTTCCGTCAATGGGCGCGGGGCATCAAGGAGGCCACCGGCGATCTGGTATGGATCGCTGAAAGCGACGACTATTGCGACGCGCACCTGCTTCAAAAGCTTGTCGAATGCTTCACCGACGAATCGGTCATGCTCGCCTACGGCATATCGATGTTCGTTGGCCGGGACGAAGCGCCTTTGGACATTAGCTTTTTGTCTTACCTCGAGGACCTGGGTCTGGGTGACAAGTGGCGTCATTCTTACGTGGCAACCGCGCACGAGGAAGTCCGAAGCGCGTTGGGGATCAAGAACAGCATTCCAAATGCCAGTAGTGCCGTGTTCAGGAGACCTCCGGACATGCCGTTGCTGGACGACGAGGCCTGGCTTTCCATGCGTGTCGCCGGTGACTGGGTGTTTTATCTGCATTTACTGCGTGGCGGCAAGATTGCGTTCGATCCCAGCGCGATTAACTTTTTTCGCCGTTATGAGGGGAGTACTGCCGAGGCGACCTATAGAAAAGACACTTTCTACAAGGAGGTGGGCTTTGCCAGCCGCACGGTTGCCGCTTTATATGATGTTCCATGGAGCGTATTGGAGCGCTGCAGGGAAGGATTCGGCGCGCTCTATAAGGTCATGGTCGGTAGCGACGAAAGCCAGTTCGATCGCTGGTACGACTTCGGCGCAGTCGCACAGGCCCGGCAGCATCGGCTGCCGAACATCATGGTCTCGACTATGGGGTTTTTCCCTGGTGGTGCAGAGATTCTGCCCATTCGCATGGCGAACGAATTCAAGCGGCAAGGCCATTCGGTTCTGCTGTTCAGCTCGAAGATGGCGCCGCGTCAAGATGGCGTCCGGCGCATGTTGCGAAACGACGTTCCGTTGATCGAGACGGCCGATATTGCAGCAATGGAGGATGCTATCGCCGCGTTCGGCATCGAGGCGCTCAACACGCATCAGTGGCATATCCAGAAGTTTCCTTTGCTCAGGCCCACTGTATTCGACGGTCTGAAGGCGCACGTCGCCTCGCTGCACGGCATGATCGAGCATTCCGACGCTTTCTCCGTGACGCAGGAGGAGCTGCTCAAGACTGATCGCAAGGTCACGACCTGGGTCTACACCGCCGACAAAAATCTGGGGCCGTTCAAGGAGCTGGGCCTGTACCAAGACGGCTTGGCAAAATTCATCAAAATGCCCAATGGCATGCAGCCCCCCAAAATTACGCCGATACGGCGCGCTGAAATCGAGATTCCCGATGACGCCTTCGTGTTGTGTTGCGTGAGTCGTGCCATCCCGGACAAGGGCTGGGCAGAGACAATCGATGCCGTAGCCAGAGCAAGACAAATTTCGCAGCGCGACATTCGACTGATCCTCGTAGGCAACGGACAGGTTTACAACGAGTATTGCCGCGCTGGCGTGCCGGATTTCGTGCATCTCGCGGGTTTCAGCGAGAATTCGGTGGGCTATTATGCGGCGGCGGATATGGGCATTATGTTGACCAAGTTCAAATCCGAAAGCTTTCCTTTGACGATTGTCGACTGCTTGTTTGCTGGGAAACCGTACATTGCAACCAGCGTCGGAGAGATCAGCAATATGTTGTCGACGGACGACGCGGTCGCCGGGGCGGTGTTCGATCTTGTCGATTGGGAAGTACCCGTTCAAACTGCGGCCGAAATCATCGCCAGGTTTGCCTTGTCTCCCGACGAGTATCTTGAAGCCAAAAATAGAGTCGACGAAATCGTTCTGCGCTATCGGATCGATGTCGTTGCAGAGCAATATGTCCAGCTTTTCGCCGCGGAACGTAACAGTGAACGGATAGGGCGCCGCGAAATCTGACCCTATTCAGGCTGTTGCCCAACGCGGATCGGCGCAACTATGCTGCCGGTGTATGCCGTTGCCTGCGTAGAGTCCGCGGGCCGACCTTTATGTTGCGCGTCCAGGTGTTTTCTAGAAATTTTTAGGCTTAGGGCAAGCGGATACGGGGCGCGGCGGCAATGGCGAAGCAGTGGTCATTACCGAATAACGACAGGTTTTGGTTATAAGCGGGGTCGTTCTGCAGTATTGCTCCCCAACGGTTCTGCATGAACATCACTTCGCTTGCGAACCGCTCACGTTTTCCTGGGCTAAGGTCGCTGCCGCGCGTGGCGGATTCGTGATGATATAGCTGCGCGTGAGGGGTCCATACGTTTCGATAGCCGGCCTGCCGGACCCTGATACAGAAGTCGACGTCGTTGAACGCCACCGCCAATTGTTCATCCAGGCCGTTCACCGCCTTGTAGAGGGCGGTGCGAATCAGCAGGCATGCGGCAGTTACCGCTGACAGGTCCTGCGCCAAGACGGCACGAGAAAAATAGCCGCTTTCTTCTGGCTTAAGCAGGTGGTGCGCGTGACCCGCAATGCCGCCGATCCCCAAGATGACCCCGCCGTGCTGCAGACGATCGTCCGGGTACCAGAGGCGGGCACCCACCGCACCGACGTCCTCCTGCATGGCGATACCGACCATCTCCGTCAACCACTCGGGATGGATGGCTTCGATGTCATTGTTCATCAAACACACCAGGTCGCCTTGGGCATCGGCGACCGCGCGGTTGTTCAGTGCAGAGTAGTTGAAGGGCGAATCGTCCCGCAGGATGCGGACGTTCGGCAAGTTCGAGATCGTTCCGAAATATTCGAGCGTGGCTGGATCGGCACTGCCGTTGTCGACGATGACGATCTCGAAATTGAGATACGCCGTTCTTTCCAGGACGCTGCTGACGCAATGGCTCAGCAACGCGAGTCCATCGCGCGTGGGGATGATGATGGACACCAGAGGGGCGGGATCTGGCACGGCGTATACGACCTTGCTATAGCCGCTGCCCGGAGCCGATTCGACGACCTCACCAGCAATGCCTCGACGCGCCAGATGCTCCTTTAGCGCACGCATGGCCGCGGCGAATGCATACGGCTTGGCTTCACTGCCCCCTGCGGTGCTGCCGGCGACCACGCGCCAGTGATACAGCACATGCGGTATATGCACAGGTGGCGTGTCGGGTACGGCGTCAACACAACGCAGCATCAGATCGTAATCCTGTGCACCTTCGAATGTTTCGCGAAATCCCCCGACCGACTCGATCAGATCCCGCCGGTAGACACCCAGGTGAGAGAAGAAATTCTGGCCGCGAATGAGCTCGACGTTCCAGTCCGGCTTGAAGTAAGGCGCAAACCGCTGCCCGTCCTCGGTGATCTTGTCCTCGTCGCTGTAGAACATCTTTGCGTCGGGGTGGGCATTAATGTAGTGAGCCACGACGAACAAGGCGTGGCTGGGAATGGTGTCGTCATGATCGAGCAGGGCGACGTAATCACCGGTAGCCAATGCCAGCGCAGAGTTGCTTGCAGCAGAGATATGCCCGTTCTCGGTGCGAAATACCACTTTGATCCGCGGGTCGCGCTTGGATTGAGCAAGCAGGGCTTCCTTCGCGGCGACGTCCGTCGAGGCGTCGTCGGCGATGCACAGTTCCCAATTCGGGTAAGTCTGCGCCAAGACGGAATCGACCATTTCCTTCATCACGCCAGGCGGCGAGTTGTATGCGGGCACGACGAACGAGAATGTAGGTCGGACCCGTAAGGCGTCAATCTGCCCGGCGGTACGAGCCAGTGCATCGGCGGCATACGTGTCGAATCGCTCGATCCAGCTGCTGTAGGCAATCTCGGCTTCAGGCCGCATCGCGCCCCGTCCGGTCGCTCGGATTATCCTATTTTTCAAGCCTCCTGGACCTTCGCGTCGCACAATGGACGCGATCGCCTTGGAAGTGGCGATGATGCCTCCCCGGCTGGAGATAGCGAAGTGGACGCGGCGTCCTATCGACAAGAGCCGACGCAAGGTGTCGCCACTGGCTCGCAACGGCGCGGTGATCTTCCAAGCAGTGGACGTACGAAGCTGCGCAAGCTCGGCAGTCATTCGATCGACCTCGCGTTGCAGCGCTTCGTAACGGGTTGCCGCCGCAGTTTGCAGGGGAGTCAGATTTGCGATGTCGTGCAAAAACTCGCACGCTGCTGCGACGGGGGACTTCGCGTTGTTCCAGGCGCCCACGACTACCGGCGAACCTGATTCGGCGCCTGTGCGATAACCCTCCTTGCCGATGCGCCCGCTTGCGTTCGACAACGAGCGTATCAAGGGCATGGGCCGAACGACTGCGAAATGGGTGCCCAATACCCGGTCGCACTCGGTCGCGATGGTCCGCCGTCCTTGCACGTCGAACACAATGTAGTCGGCTGATGAGCCAGACTTCTCCACCAGCGCGCGAGCGTGGGCCAAGTCGGCCCCAGCCTCTGGGATATGCACGATGACAGCGACATCGTGCGTGCCATGATAAGCGCCTGCCAGGGCGAGTTCGACGGAATCGAAAATCTGGGCGTCGAGGGATGCCGCCAAAGGGGCGCTCGTCGCATGCGAGAGCTTGCCGATGATCACGATGCGACCACGCACCGACAGCTTCTCGAGTAACCAGGCGAGATCTAGGCCAGGTTTGGAATTGACATGAACAGACATAATTTCGCAGAAATAACCTGATGGGTGTACGACGCGTCAAGGGAACAGTTGCGCAGCGGACAACGACAGCCCATCCGAGTCCTTGGACGACAATATGGGTTCGATGCCACCCGGCCAGTCGATGCCGATCTCTGAGTCGTTCCAGGCTATCGAACGCTCATACTGAGGGGCGTAATAATCGGTCGTCTTGTAAAGAAAGTCCGCAGTCTCGCTGAGCGTCAGAAAACCGTGCGCAAATCCGGCCGGAACCCAAAGCTGCCGGTAATTCGTATCGCTAAGCTCGATGCCCACCCACTGGCCAAAGGTCGGCGACGACTTGCGGATGTCGACCGCGACGTCGAAAACCGTGCCCTGCGTGACGCGTACCAGTTTGCCCTGGGTGTTCTGGATCTGATAGTGCAGGCCGCGCAACACCCCCCGCGCGGATCGAGAATGGTTGTCCTGGACGAAATCGACTTCTGCGCCCGTTGCTTCGCGAAATTTTGCCATGTTGAAGCTTTCCATAAAGAAGCCCCGACTATCGCCAAACACCTGGGGCTCCAGTATGACTACGTCTGGAATAGAGCTAGGAATAGCACGCATTATTCAAATCCCCTCGTCTGCCAACTGCATTAAGTACTTGCCGTAGGCGTTTTTCGATAGACTGCTGGCCAAACGAAGCAGCTGTTCCGTGTCGATAAAGCCGGCGCGCCAAGAAATCTCTTCCGGGCACGCAATCTTCAGGCCTTGGCGATGTTCGAGCGTCGCGATGAACTGGCTGGCCTCCAGCAGGCTCTCGTGCGTGCCGGTGTCGAGCCAGGCGTACCCGCGCTGCATGATCTCGACCCGCAGCGAACCCGCTTCCAGGTAGGCTTGGTTGACTGCGGTGATCTCGAGTTCACCGCGCGCGCTGGGTTTGACCGCCTTGGCGATATCCACGACCAGCGAGTCGTAGAAATAAAGCCCTGTCACGGCGAAATTCGATTTCGGCTTGATGGGCTTTTCCTCGATCGAAAGCACCTGGCCTTTCGGATTGAACTCGGCTACGCCATAACGTTCCGGATCGTTGACATGGTAAGCAAACACGGTCGCACCCTGTTCGCGCTCATTGGCGCGATCCAGCAGCAAATTGAAATCGTGACCATAGAAGATGTTGTCGCCCAGCACCAAGGCGCTCGGATGGCCGTTTAGGAATGCTTCGCCGATGATGAAGGCTTGAGCCAGACCGTCGGGCGAGGGCTGCACCGCGTACTGCAGGTTCAGGCCCCATTGGCTGCCGTCACCCAGAAGTTGCTGAAAGCGAGGGGTGTCCTGCGGTGTCGAGATGATCAGAATGTCCCTGATGCCTGCCAGCATGAGCGTGCTGAGCGGATAATAGATCATCGGTTTGTCGAACACGGGAAGCAACTGCTTGCTGATGGCCAGGGTGGCCGGATGCAGGCGTGTGCCTGAACCACCAGCCAGAATGATGCCTTTGCGTTTCATTGAAGCCTCATGGCAGGGTGAGTTGATCGACGACGCGGTCGACGTGCACCGACCAGTCGGGAAATTCGAGTCCCAGCGCATCTTGAAGCGCCATAGTGACCATGCGCGAATTGTGGGGACGTTTGGCCGGTACCGGGTACTGCTCGGTGGTGATCGGTGCGATGCGATCGGAATGTGCGCTCAACGTCGCGCCGTTGGCGATCGCCCGTGCGACGACATGCCTGGCCAGGCCATGCCAGGTCGTGTGTCCCGAAGCGGTCAAGTGATATACGCCGCTGTCGAGCCGACCACCGCGGTGTGCGACGATAGCATGGGCAGTGACCTCGGCGATGAGTTCCGCCGAGGTCGGCGCGCCGAACTGATCGGCCACGATACTTAGCGCATCGCGTTCTGCGGCCAGGCGCAGCATCGTTTTGACGAAGTTGCGGCCATGCGCGGAAAACACCCAACTGGTGCGCAGGACGAGCGCTGCGACGCCAGAGTCCAGGATCGCCCGCTCGCCTGCGAGTTTGCTCGCGCCGTACACGCTTTGGGGCGACGTGGCGTCGCCCGGCAGGTAGGCGCCCTCCTTGGTGCCATCGAACACGTAGTCGGTCGAATAATGGACCAGCAAGGCGCGCTGCCGTAAGGCGTGTTGCGCCAGGGTTTCGACGGCGTGCGCATTGACGAGGAAAGCGTTCTCTTGGTCGGTTTCGGCTTTATCGACCGCAGTGTAGGCCGCAGCGTTCACGATGACGTCGGGCGCTTCCCGTCCAATGAGCTCGGCCAGTTGGTCTTGATCGCGCAGATCGGCCGTTGCACGCCCGTGCGCCGCCACGGTGCCCAATGGCAGTAACGCACGCTGCAGGTCGTGTCCGACCTGGCCATCTTTACCGAGAAGCAGGATTTTCATGGTGATACCTAGATTTTATTAAGAAGGGCTGCCGCCAGCAGGCCGGTATTGCCCAGCAAGGTCTGACGATGGACTTTCGAGCGCCACAGGCCCGTCACCCGCCCAAACACGGGCTGCTGACGTGCCTTGGCGTAGGCGTCGAGCACCTGCAGATTCTCGCGCGTCATGTGGGGCCGCACAGGCTCCAACGCCTGAAGGTGAACATCTGTCCATTGGCGCAGACTGCCCTGGAATAACATCCGTATCCGGCGCAGGCGCGCAGCCATACCGCTACTGGCACCGATCAGATTCGCCCCATGCTGCCGGTAGCGCAGGGTGGGTTGGCCGTCGTAATGGACCTTGCCGCCACACGCGGTGATGACGATATAAGCCCACCAGTCGTGCGCAACGACATCCAGATCCGCGCCCGCAAGACGTAGACAATCTCGCGCGGCCGCATTAAACATCATTGTGTTACCGCCCCCGATGTTTTGCACCAAGGCATTGGCGAACGTCGGCGGTCGATTGAACGCGGTCGAAAAGCCGATGGGGCGACCGGCTTCGTCGACCAATTCGGTGCGAGAGCAGTACAAGGCCGGGACATGCGCGGGTATCGTGCGTATCCAGGCTACGGCACGCGCTAATTTTTCCGGCTCCCAAACGTCGTCCTGGTCCGATGGCGCGAACAGATCGCCTTCGATGTCCTCGCGGCACATCAAAGAAAGAAAGTTGCGCGAAAAACCACGCTGGGGGCCGTCGAAAACGCCGCCCGCGTGTGAAGGACGTGCGGCGAAAAAATCGGCAAGCTGCATGCGGGTCGCGTCGCGCGATCCGTCGTCCGAGACATAAAGCCGCCAGTCGGCATACGTTTGCGCGGCAAACGAGGAAAGTTGCTCGGCGAGGTACTTTTCCCCCTCGTAGGTACACATCAGGATGCTGACTCGCTCGCCCGCGCCGCCCTGCGTCGAGGTCGGGCCGACGCGCGCGCTGGCGTGATCGCAGGCAGCGCGGTCTCCGGCTACGAGCCTGTCGGAATAACTAGCGGCGCTAGCACTCCCGTAAGGTCGATCCAAGGCTGACTTGGATCCAACGACGCCGGCGTCTCCGGTAGCGGTGGTATACATGTTATGAGGCTCCTCGGTCCGTTTTGCCGCGATGTGCTTGCAATGCGAGCCGATTATGTAGATTCCTCGGCATAGGATGGGCAAATTGTATACAAACCGATTGTTTGTAAACGCCAATATGGAACCACCAGCGCCGTTACTGGCTGCCCTCTTTTTAAAATTTGCCCTGGCAGCTGGCGAATGGCTGCGTTATCGCAGGATCTGCGGTCTATGCTAGGTGCGGATGTAAAAGTGCAGGTAACGCTAAGCTCGGGCACTGAAACGCCGAATATGAAGCGCCGAAAAATGCAGCGTCGCCCAGCTCAGGACGCGTATTGCGTACCGATCCACTCCCTGTATACGCCACTGGTGATGTTGCTTACCCACGCCTGGTTGTTTAAGTACCACTGAACCGTTTTGCGGATGCCTGTTTCGAAGGTCTCGGCGGGTTTCCATCCCAGCTCGCGTTCCAGGCGAGATGCGTCAATCGCATACCGCTGGTCGTGGCCAGGCCGATCTCGTACGAATGCGATCTGCAGGCGGTACGATTGACCGTCGCTGCGGGGGCTAAGTTCGTCGAGCAGAGCACAAAGGGTATGCACGACTTCAAGATTGGTTTTTTCGTTCCAGCCGCCTACGTTGTAGACCTCGCCTGGCGTACCGGCGTCGAGCACCTTACGAATCGCACTGCAGTGATCCTTGACGTACAGCCAATCGCGGATTTGCTGGCCATCGCCGTAAATAGGCAGCGGTTTACCTGCCAGCGCGTTATGAATGACCAGCGGGATCAGCTTCTCAGGGAAATGGTAAGGGCCGTAGTTGTTCGAGCAATTGGTAGTCAGGACCGGCAGGCCATACGTATGATGATAGGCACGCACCAGATGGTCGCTGGCCGCTTTGGTGGCCGAATAGGGACTGTTGGGTTCGTAGCGATTGGATTCCGTGAATGCGGGATCGGTCTTGCTCAGCGAACCATACACCTCGTCGGTGGACACGTGCAGGAAACGGAACGCGGCGCGTTGGTCGTTCGGCAAGGCCATCCAGTATGCACGGACCGCTTCGAGCAGTTGGAAAGTGCCTACGACATTCGTCTGAACGAATTCGCCCGGACCATGGATCGAACGATCCACATGCGATTCGGCAGCGAAGTTGAGTACGGCGCGAGGTTTGTGCTTGGCCAACAGCCGCGAGACGAGGTCGAAGTCGCCAATATCTCCTTGCACAAGCGTATGGGCCGGGTTGCCATCCAAGGGGGCCAAGTTCCCGGGATTGCCTGCATAGGTCAATTTGTCCAGAGTCAGTACGGGTTCGGCGTGTTCGCTCAGCCAATCAAGAACGAAATTGGCGCCGATGAAGCCGGCTCCGCCGGTGACGATGAGACTCATGCTAATTAAACCCCTGGCTAGAAAAGAGGGCCTCGGGGCCGCTCCGTTAAGCCGTAATTATGCCGTAACTCGGCTATGCTTCGAGGGTCCCCAATAGCGGTGTATCTTTACAATTGGTTGGTTCGAGGCAGGCAGCACGTCGTGCACGGACACAGGCATCGCTACAATCGCGTGTCCAATTCAAATCCTCCAACATGCCTGGAACCCTACTCATTACCGGCGGCGCCGGATATATCGGCACACATGCGTTGATCGAACTGATCGCGCAAGGTTTCCGGCCGATCGTGTTCGACAATTTCTCGAACAGTTCGATCGAAAGCATCCGGCGAGTCGAGCGTATCGTCGGGCTGCCCATTACCGTGGTGGCTGCCGACCTTAGCGATGCGGCCGAGCTCGATCGCGAGTTCGAGCACGCGAGGTCCGAAGGCGCCCCGATCGTTGGCGTGGTGCATTTCGCGGGCTTGAAAGCCGTGGGCGAATCCGTCGTCGATCCGATGCCATACTACCGCAACAACGTGGGTGGCACCGTGACGTTGCTCGAGGCGATGGATCGTCATGCCGTCAAGACGCTGATTTTCAGTTCGTCGGCCACCGTGTACGGTACGCCCAACACCCTGCCGTTCGACGAGTATCACCGAATCGCGCCGACCAACCCTTATGGACATTCCAAGGCCATGGTCGAGCAAATCCTGACGGATTGGGCTGCGCGGGGCGGAGGGCGTTCGGCGGTCAGCCTGCGTTACTTCAATCCGATCGGTGCGCACGAAAGCGGCACTATCGGCGAAGACCCCGGTCAGGTGCCCAATAACCTGTTTCCCTTCATGACTCAGGTGGCTGTTGGCTTGCGCGGTCACTTGCCGGTGTTCGGCGATGACTACGAGACCGTGGATGGCACAGGTGTGCGCGATTACGTCCATGTGGTCGATCTGGCCCGAGGCCACGTCGATGCGTTGACCTACGCACTACAGCATACGAGCCACAACGTCTTCAACCTGGGTACGGGGCAGGGTACCAGCGTGCTGCAATTGATCAAACAATTCGCTGCCGTGACAGGCCGTTCCGTGCCGTACACCGTTGTCGGTCGTCGGCCGGGCGACAGTGCCGCAACTTATGCCGATGCGTCGAAAGCGCGTGAACAATTAGGCTGGGTTGCTACCAAGACCCTGGCCGACATGTGCGCCGATGGTTGGCGCTGGCAGGCGGCTAATCCGCAGGGATATCGCGGCCAGGACGAGGAACCAGACCTGCCATGACGCGCATTTTAATCGTTCGCACTTCATCCTTGGGTGATCTTGTCCACATGCTGCCGGCGATGTCCGACATCGCGGCGCATGTGCCCGCTGCCCATATCGATTGGCTGGCCGAAGAGGCCTTCGCGGCGGTGCCCCGCTGGCATCCGGCCATCGCCGATGTCATTCCCGTCGCTCACCGGCGCTGGCGAAAAAGCTGGTGGAGCGAGCAGACTCGCACCGAACGCCACGCCTTGCGCGAGCGCTTGGCCAGCGAACGCTACGACATCGTGCTGGACATGCAGGCATTGATGAAGTCGGCGTGGCTGGTGCGCCAGGCGAACGGCACCCGGCACGGCCTGGACTGGCGCTCTGCGCGAGAGCCGCTGGCGTCCCTGTTCTACGACGTCCGGCACCGGGTCGAATTCTGGCAGCCTGCTGTCGTGCGTCAACGCCTGCTGGCTTCGCAAGCACTGGGCTATCGCTATGCGGGCGAACCCGATTTCGGTTTACAGGCGCATGTCCTGGCACGTCAGGTCGCCGCTGCCGACGCGCGAGAAAAGCCCTATGTCTCGATCATGCCGTCGGCCAGTCGCGACGACAAGCTATGGCCCGCAGACGACTGGCGCTGCGTCATGCACCGATTGAGTCGTGCCGGACTGGGCATGAAGCTGTTGGCAGGCAACGCTGGCGAAACCGCTCGTGCCAATGAACTCATCGCTGGTGTCGAAGGGGCCGAAGTGATGCCGCGTATGGGGCTGACCGAAGTGATGACCCTCTTGGCGGGCGCCAAGATCATGATCGGCTTGGACAGTGGACTGACGCACTTATCGGCCGCGTTGGGTCGTCCCACGATTGGCATTTACCGCGCATCGACGCCTGTCCGCACGCCGCTCACGGGCAGTAGTCTGAATTTCAGCCTGGGCGACCGGGGGGCCGCGCCCTCGTTAAACGCAGTGTTGGCCGCAACCGATCAGGCTCTCGCAGCCACTTAAACCATGCAGCGCAACGTCTATTCGGCATTGATTGGGGCGATCGCACCTTTGGCTTGGGCGCTATTGGGCTATCGCGCATTACGCACGCGAACCCGTTGGGACGTGCTGGGCCGCGAGCGTTTCGGGGGCGGCAAAGGTACGAGCGGCGATGCCCGCCCAGTGTGGGTGCATGCCGTCAGCCTGGGCGAAACCCGGGCCGCGCAACCGCTGATACAGGCGCTGCTGGCCGCGGGTCATCAGGTGTTGCTTACGCATATGACGCCGACCGGCCGCACGGCAGGCGCCGAACTGTACACCCGGGCTTTGGCCGATGGGCGCTTGAGACAATGCTGGTTTCCCTACGATTTCGCCTGGGTGTGGCAACGATTTTTGCGCACTCATCGGCCCGCATGTCTCGTGCTGATCGAGCGCGAGGTGTGGCCCAACATGATTGCGACGTGCCGGCAACAGAATGTGCCGGTCGCTTTGGTCAGCGCACGATTGTCTGCCGGTGGCTTGGGCCGTGCGCGTCGCCTCGGTCAGGTTTTGCTCGATGCCTATGGCGGTTTGAGTCTGGTGACGGCGCAGTCGGAAGCCGATGCCAACAGACTGGCTGCAGTGGGTGTCGTGCGGCCCGAGGTGGGAGGCAACTTGAAGTTCGACGTGCAGGTCGATACGACGCAGGTCGCCGCTGGCCGAGCCTGGCGCATGCGGCATGGACGCCCGGTGATTGTGCTGGCCAGTACGCGCGAGGGCGAAGACGATGCCTTCGCGCGCGCCTGGAAAAGCTTGAACGCAGCGACCCGTGCCAATACAGGTATGAATGTGCGGGTAGGCGCGGGCAATCGCCCTTTGCTGGTGTGGGTGCCTCGTCATCCGCAACGATTCGACGAAGTGGCTGCGACCCTGCATAAGCACGGCCTGGCAGTGCAGCGACGGCGGGTCGCACCGGGCATCCTGCCCACTCCCGGTATCGATGTCTACCTGGGCGATACCTTGGGCGAGATGGCGTTTTACCTGGGCGCAGCCGATGTCACGTTGATGGGCGGTAGTTTCGGCGACTTTGGCAGCCAGAATTTTCTCGAGCCGTGCGCCGCGGGATCGATGGTGATCGTCGGCCCGTCAATCCATAATTTTCAAGAGGCAGCGACCGACGCATTGGCGAACGGCGTGATCGATCAGGTCGATACGCCCGAGGCCGCATGGGCCATGGCACAACAACAGTTGGCGGCAGCACCCGCGTGGCGCGCCGCCCGACAGGCCCGTGCGCGCGATTGGTTGAACCAGCACCAGGGCGCGACGCGTCGCATCATGAACGCCTTGTCGCGGATGATCGAACGTCAGCGCTAATCGCCCGCGCGCACTGGCGTCTTACCGAGCGGTCGGCTTGAGTTGTACCGCCGCTTCATTTGATTGGTCTTCGATGCGGGCCGGGTCGCGCCCCTGATCGGCGGGCGGGGTGCCCCACCAGCCTTGTCCTGCACCATAAACGATGGCCAGCGCTGCGACCAGCACGGCAAACAATATCCTGGTCATGCGGGCCGTCCTATAGAGTCTGTCAATGTGGCGATGCGCGCCAAGCCGTCGAGCACCGGATGCTGCACGACCTCGATGACATAGGCTTCGGGGCGATGCTGCGCCAATTGCGCCAGCACGCGACGCACCTCCTGCTCGATTTCCAGCCATCCACCGCCTGCAGCATAAATGATCGGCGAACACTGCCAGCGATCCTGCGCCGCTAATACTTGCCGCGCCAACGCACCGGCCTGAGCCGCCGCCACCCCACTGGCAATGGCGCTGTCGGTATCGGTAGGCCACAACGCAGGTGGCCCGATCGCCAGCGGCAGGCCCGCGGTGCCGGTGTTCAGCGAATGGCGCATCATCGACGGACCGGGCAGGATCATGCCGCCCAGAAAGACGTTGTCCGGATCGATGACATCGATGGTCGTGGCGGTGCCGAAGGTCGCCACGAGGAGGGGGGGATGTTGCTCAGGCTGGCGGCGCACGATACCGACGAGGGCGGCCCAGCGATCCGCGCCCAATCGTTCGGGGGCGGTGTAGCCGTTTATCAGGCGTCCCATGCACGCTTGGGCGGTTTGCCATGCGACGGTGATGCCTGCTGCGGCACATGCGGCATCGAGGGCGGCCTGCTGATCGGCGCCGGCCACGTTCACCCCCCAGGCCGAGGCGATGGGGCGGGGAAGGGTGGTCAACCAGGCACGCAATGCGTCGATATCGCCGTTGTCGAAACCCGCCAATGGGTTCACCACCGCGTGGTCGGCGGCGAGGTCGTGTACGGCCACACCGACTTTGATGCGGCTGTTGCCAGAGTCGATCAGCAGCATCATGACGTGCGTCGCACCGATACGTCGCCAACATGCACATGGCGCATGCCCTCGTCCGTTTCGACCCGTAGCCTGCCTTCGGCGTCACAGCCCCGGGCCACGCCGCTAAACAGAATATCGCCCTGGTCGATGACATCGACGGCCTGACCGGCAAGCGCATCGACCGCGGCGTACCGAAGCGCAAAAGCGCCGAAATCCTCACTCGAATAGTGTTTGATCAACCGGGCCCAGTGCGTCGCCAAGGTCGCTGCGATCTGGCTGGCATCGCGGTAAGGCGCCAACGAGTCGTCTGACGACTCACGTGATTCGGTGGCGGGGTCGTTCGAGTCCGTTTCGTATGCAGGCCCGGTGCCTGGGTCTGTCAGGCATGATGCCGTCACGTCCGACCAATCGGCCACCTCGCGTCCCAGCGCCGCCGACAGCGCCGTCCCGTCACGTAAATTCAGGCCCATGCCGATGACGATGCCGTAGCCTTCGCCCTTCGGCGCCCGGGTGGTTTCGACCAGAATGCCTGCTATCTTGGCGCCCTTGTATTGAACGTCGTTGGGCCATTTCAAATTCAAGGCAGGCTGCGCTTCGGGCACCAGCGCATTGAGCGCTTCGCACGACACCAGCCCCACCAGCGGCGCCAGGGCGGGCAGTCGACGGGCGGGAATGTTCGCCACGAACGCGCATGACAGGATCAAGCAGGCGCGCTCGGCATGTTGCCATGCGCGGCCCGCGCGGCCCCGGCCACTGACCTGGTGGTGGGTGCCCAGCAACCAGGGCGTGGACGCAAAATCGGACGTGCCCCGCAGCCGTTCGAGCAGCAGGGCATTGGTCGAACCGATTTCGGGGTGCCATTGCACATCGCCGAATTGAGGCAGTGCGCGGGCGAGCGCATCGGCCATCGCGCGTGGCGACGGGAAGTGAAAGGGATGGAGCAGGGCAGACATGCAGCAATTGTAGGACATGGGCTGGGCCGGTAACGTTTATGATGAGCACGAATGTTTCACTGCGGCGCTGGCATCAAACCCCTTTTTTGCCCCTGATTTTTGGATACTCAAGTCACCCCACTGTCGGACGCTCACGTCCCCGCCCCCATCCGCTTTGCGGGTGAGAGCTGCCGCATTTCAGGCGACTGGACCTTGCAGTCGCTCGCATCCTCAGGCGAAGTCGAAGCGCGCCGGGCGTTGCTGGCGCGCGCTACTACGCATAGCAGGTGGGATTTGTCGCACATCACCCGCCTGGATGTGGTCGGCGCGCTTTTGCTGTGGCGCGCCTGGGGACAGCGCTGGCCAGCGTCGATCCGCATTTCCGCGGGTAATCGCGCGGTAATCGATTATCTCGGCAACGCGATCGCCGAAGCGACGCCTGTCGTCGAACCCGTCGATTCGTGGCGCGGTATAAGGCTGCTGGGCGGCGCCGTGCTGAAAGCGGCGTGGCATGGTCTGACGCTGATTCGCCTGCTGGGTCAGTTGATGTTGGATATCTTCGGCACGCTGCGCCA
The DNA here is from genome assembly GCA_945903445.1 of Bordetella parapertussis. Classification (GTDB taxonomy): domain Bacteria; phylum Pseudomonadota; class Gammaproteobacteria; order Burkholderiales; family Burkholderiaceae_B; genus Schauerella. The sequence goes on along the minus strand of CAMDNZ010000042.1, from coordinate 4,558 downwards.
TCCATCGCGCGCGCCGTGGCGCGAGATATCGGCTCAGGTGTTTCGCTCGGGCGCTCAAGCGCTGGGCATCACTGCGTTAGTGGGATTTCTGATTGGCGTTGTGTTGTCGTATCTGTCGGCGTCGCAATTGCAAACCGTGGGGGCCGACCGATTCATCGTGCGGCTGTTGGGCGTGTCGATCACGCGTGAGTTGGGGCCCTTGCTGGCCGCCATTCTAGTGGCTGGTCGTTCCGGTTCGGCCATGACCGCGCAACTGGGCGTTATGCGTGTCACGCAAGAGCTGGATGCCTTGCAGGTCATGGGTATTTCGATCAGCCAACGCCTGATTCTGCCGCGCGTGCTGGCCTTAGCGGTCGTCATGCCCCTGCTGGTGTTGTGGACCGACGCTGCCGCATTGGCCGGTGGGATGCTGGCGGCCTATGTACAGTTGGGGATTCCGATCGGTTCGTTCATCGACGCCTTGCCGGACGCGATCTCCTTGGCCAACTACGGCATCGGCCTGACGAAAGGCGTGGCGTTCGGCGTGACCATCGCCTTGATCGGTTGCCATTTCGGCCTGTTGATCGAACCTAATACCGACAGCCTGGGTCGGGGCACGACCACCGCCGTCGTCACCGCTATTACCGCAGTTATTCTGGTGAACGCGGTCTTTGCGATCAGCCTGAGCGGGGTGGGTTTGTGACAGATGCCGTCGCCGTCGCACCCATCGTGTCGGTGCAGCGTTTATGCACCGAGTTCGACGGCCATGTCATCCACGACAACTTGAATCTGGCGGTGCAGCCCGGCGAAATTTTGTCTTTGGTGGGCGGGTCGGGTTCGGGCAAGACGACATTGCTGCGCCAGATGATCGGCTTGTTGCAGCCTACGCGTGGAACCGTGGAAGTGTTCGGTCGCGATCTGCACGCGCTGACGGCCGTGCGGCGGCGCTTGTTAGCCCGGCGTTGGGGCGTGCTGTTCCAGGCAGGCGCACTGTTTTCGGCGCTGTCGGTGTTCGACAACGTGGCCTTGCCCCTGCGCGAACTGCGCACGCTGCCGGAAGATTTGATTCGCGACGCCACGCATGCACGGCTGGCGATGGTTGGGCTGACTGTGGCCGACGGCCTGAAGCGGCCGGCGGATTTATCTGGTGGGATGGTCAAGCGGGTCGCGTTGGCGCGCGCGCTGGCCTTGGATCCGGCACTGTTGTTTTTGGATGAGCCGACAGCAGGGTTGGATCCCGAGCGGGCCGACGAGTTCGTTGGGCTGGTGCGCAATCTGCACCGCCAGTTGGGCTTCACCGTGGTGATGGTCACGCACGATTTGGATACCTTGCTGGCGCTTTCCTCGCGCGTTGCCGTGCTGGCCGACAAGCGTGTCCTGGCCTGCGGCACCATCGAGCAAACCCTGCGGATCGATCATCCCTTCATCCATAATTTTTTTGGGGGCGAGCGCGGCAAGCGTGCCCTGGCGCCGGCGCAGTCCGAGGAATCGTCTTATGGAAAATCGTAGCCACGCCTTGCTGGCGGGCATCTTCACTTTGGTTCTGCTGTTCGCCGCGGCCGCTACGGCGTTTTGGCTGGGGCGCGACCGGGGCGACCGGGCAATTTACGCCCTGATTACGACCTCGCCGGTCAATGGCTTGTCGGTGCAGTCGCCGGTGCGCTATCAGGGGGTGCCCGTCGGGCGCGTGGCCGACCTGCGTCTGGATAGAGAGCGCCCCGGTGCCGTACGCGTGTTGATCGACGTGGCGGCCAACACGCCCGTCAGTGCTGCGACGTGGGCCGAGATTGGCGTGCGGGGCGTGACCGGTGCGGCGCTGGTCGATTTGCGCGACGATGGATCGGCGCAATCGCGGCTTGCGACATCGAAAGAGAGTCCCGCCGAAATCCCTATTCGGGCCGGCACGTTTCAAAAGCTGGAGGAGCGTGGTACGGCTATTTTCGACTCTGCCGAACGCATCATGCGGCAGATGACGCGACTGACCAGCGACGAGAATTTACGCCATGTGCAAACAGCTACCGCCAGCATGGCGGCGCTGGCGCAATCCTTGCAGGCCTCGGCGCAAGCGATGGAACCCGTCGTTCGCAAAGCGGGTCCCTTATTGGACGCGTTAACGCGTACCGCCGCTCAGGCCGACGCGGCGGCACGCGATATCGCTGCGCTGACCCGCAGCACGCGCGCGGCCATCGAACGCTTACAAGCGAAGGGCGGCCCACTGGATATGACGACTCGCAGCATGCATGAGCTGACTGTGGCCGTGGCTCGAATGAACCAGGATCTGACGCCACGCCTGACCGGTATGGCAGAGGACGTCGGCGGTGCCGCGCGTGGCATCGATCGAACCTTGCAAAGCATGCGCGACCGGCCGCAGTCGCTGCTGTTCGGTCCGGCGCCTGTTCGTCCCGGACCGGGCGAAGCAGGTTTCCAAGGATTCGGAGGACGATGATGATCACTCTTTTGCGCCTTGCGACGATGGCGACGACGGCACTGGTCTTGGCCGCGTGTGCAGGTGGTCGTGAAGCTGGCGAGCCCCAGCGCTACGATCTGGGCCACCCGCCTGCCTCGGATACGACATCGGCGTCTGCCTCGCGCGCCCCGGTGGTGTTGACCGTCACCGCGACGGCGCTGCCATCGGAAACCGGTATGATTTGGCGAGTCCAGGATAGTGCTGCGCCACAGGCCTATGCCCAGGCACGTTGGGCCGCGCCCCCTGCGCAATTATTGCGGCAACGCTTGATCGATCGTCTTGCCTTGGACGGGCCGGTCCTGGCGTCGTCGGTGCAAGGTTCAGACCAGTTGGCAGTAACGCTGACCGCGTTCGAGCATGTGTTCGCGGCCAACGGCAGCCACAGCATGGGCACACTGAGCATGCGGGCGGTGCTGCTGCGCAATAGTGCCGTGGTGGGTGCCACGCATATTGACGCCTCGGCCCCCGCGCCAACTCAAGATGCAGCAGGTGGTGTCGCCGCATTGCGTGAGGCGAGCGCACAGGCTGCCGCAAAACTGGCCGCATGGCTGAACGCGCAATCTCATATTTCGTCTTTGCGGCAATAAGGAGTTTTTGAATGCCCGAACGTCCCACTCAGCTGGTTTTCGATGGCGAAGCAGGGCCTATCGACTGTGCGGTCGACTGGCCCGAAGACACGCCCAGTGGATGGGCGTTGGTGCTGCATCCGCATCCACTGCATGGCGGGGCGCGCGGCAACAAGGTCGTCACCACGATTGCCCGTGCGTGTACCCAACGCAATCTGGTGGCGGTGCGTCCCGATTTCCGAGGCGTGGGCAAGTCGGCGGGTACTTTCGACAACGCATGTGGCGAGACCGCCGACATGCTGGCGCTGGTCGACCAATGGCGTGCGCGGTTTCCGGATTTGGCCGCCGCGCCCTGGGTGCTGGGCGGGTTTTCGTTCGGCACCGCCGTCGCCGCACAATTGCACGCCGAGCTGGCCGATACCGGTCGCACGCCTCTACCCGCTGCCATCGTTCTGGCGGGTCCGGCCGTCAAGCGCTTCTTGTATCGCGACACTCGATTGCCCGCCGATACCTTGTTGATCCACGGAGAAGAGGACGAAGTCGTTCCCTTGGCCGAGGCCGAGACCTGGGCGCGGAGCGTGGGCTTGACGGTGGTTCGAGAGCCCGGTGCCACGCACTTCTTCCATGGCAAGTTGATCGAATTGCGCGACCGCGTGGCGGCACGTTTGGCCGATGCCTTGCCCTGACGAATCGTCACAAGCTGGCGCACCGTTGCGCCGAAGCTGGTCGTACTCCCTGCCTATAATGAGCGTATTCGCTGCCCGTCGAGGCGGGCTGACCGCGCCCCCCACTTTTTTGTAGCCGCCGATGACTTTCTCGCGTTTTTCCGCACACTCCCTGCCTTCTTTTTCGCGCGGTGCTATCGCACTGGCCGTATCGGCCACGCTGTTGGCCGCACCGCCCGCCGTGATCGCACAAGGCGCTGCCGCCCCCGTGCCGCTGGCCACTGGCAACGCGCCTGCGCCGGCTCCCGCGCCTGCCGCCGACAAACCGGGCGCACCCACTTCGCAAGTGCCCGCTACCGATTCGAACACCTTGGCCCAGGTCGGCGATCTGTCGTCGATTCCCGCGCCTACCATCGCGGCGCGAGCGTGGATTTCCGTCGACGTCAATAGCGGTCAAGTGCTGGCGTCGTCTGCGCCGGACACCAAGGTCGAGCCGGCGTCGTTGACCAAAATCATGACCGCCTACGTGGTCTTCAACGCGCTGGAAGAAAAACGCCTGACGCTCGAACAACAGGTTCCCGTATCGGAAACCGCGTGGCGTACCGGCGGTTCGCGCATGTTCATCGAGCCCCGTAAACCGGTCACGGTCAACGAGCTGAACCAGGGTATGATCGTGCAGTCCGGCAACGACGCTTCGGTCGCCCTGGCCGAGGCCGTGGGCGGCAGCGAAGCCGCGTTCGCCGCGCTCATGAATCGCGAAGCCGAACGCCTGGGTATGAAGAACACACACTTCATGAATTCCACCGGCCTGCCCGATCCGCAGCACATCACTTCGGTGCGCGATCTGGCCACGCTGTCCACGCACCTGATCACCGATCATC
>CAMDNZ010000041.1 GCA_945903445.1 Bordetella parapertussis | reverse complement strand
CTGCTTTGGTAAAACACCATGGCATACCTTCCAGGAGTCAAAACAACTCGCTCTCGATAAACAGTTGAATCGGACAATGCCGACACCGTCTCCTTCTTTAGGCGCTTAATAGAGTTGTACTGTCAGATTAAATCGTGGCTAGGACACGTAAACAAATCGGCCCCGTGCAGTCCGAATGCCTGGTGACGGGTTTCCATGACGCCGACGGTCATGTCGTGCTGTGTACCCCCGATGGCAGTGTGCCCTTGGGCGCCAAGCTTCTGTAGAGCGCCATCCTCATCATGTTGCTTGCGCTGGGTATCTTTGCTTTTACCTTGATGTTGGTCATCTGGCAGCCCCGAGGCTTGAGCATAGGCTGGAGCGCGTCCGTGGGTGCGGTGCTCGCATTGCTCACGGGCGTCGTTCAGTTCAGCGATATTCCGGTCGTGTGGGACATTGTCTGGAACGCCACGGCCACGTTCATCGCCATCATCGTCATCAGCGTAGTGATGGACGAGGCCCGCGCGTTCGAATGGGCCGCGTTGCACGTGGCGCGCTGGGGGCGCGGCAATGGCCGCGCACTGTTCGTCTTGACGGTGCTGCTGGGCGCGGCGGTGTCGGCGGTATTCGCCAATGACGGTGCCGCGCTGATTCTGACGCCCATCGTGGTCGCCATGCTGCATGCCCTGGGCTTTGGCCCAGCAGCGGTGCTGGCCTTCGTCATGGCGGCAGGGTTCATCGCCGATAGCGCCAGCCTGCCGCTGGTCGTGTCGAATCTGGTGAATATCGTGTCGGCCGATTTCTTCGGCATTGGCTTCAATCGTTATGCAGCGGTCATGGTGCCGGTCACGGTCGCATCCGTTGCCGCGACCTTGTTGGTATTGGCGGTGTATTTCCGTCGCTCGATTCCTGCGCGTTACGACGTGAGCTTGTTGGCTTCGCCCGATACCGCCATCCGCGATCCATTGACCTTCAAAGCCGGCTGGTGGGTGCTAGGCATCTTGATGGCGGGCTTCTTTCTACTCGAACCCGTCGGTGTGCCGGTCAGCGTGCTGGCCAATGCAGCAGGCATCGTGTTGCTATTGATCGCCGTGCGCGGCGCACGCATCGATGTTGGCCGCGTATTACGCACGGCACCCTGGCACATCGTGGTGTTTTCCTTGGGGATGTACCTGGTGGTGTACGGGCTGCGTAATGCCGGCTTGACCGACGCCTTGGCGGCTTGGTTGAACGCCTGGGCCGCACAGGGCCTGTGGGTTGCGACCCTGGGCACGGGGCTGCTGGCGGCCGTGCTGTCCTCGGTCATGAACAACCTGCCCACGGTGTTGATCGGTGCGTTGTCGATCGATGCCAGCCAGGCGAGCGGCGTGGTCAAGGAGGCGATGGTTTACGCCAACGTGATCGGCAGCGACCTCGGTCCGAAGATCACGCCCATCGGCAGCCTGGCGACCTTGCTGTGGCTGCACGTCTTGCAGCGCAAAGGCATCGTGATTGGCTGGGGCTATTACTTCAAGGTGGGTGTCGTGTTGACGCTGCCGGTCTTGTTGCTGACCCTGGCTGCATTGGCACTACGGCTCGGTTGATCGGGCTCGGCTCAAGACAAAGCGCGAACCCGATCGACTCGCCAGCGCCTATCGAGGCTGGACCACGCTGGTCAGGGCGACCATCGCATCGGCCACCCGATCGACGTTCTGAATGCTCAGCGCAGCCAGACACATCCGACCGGAATTCACCAGATAGACGCCATCGCGATCGCGCATCTGCCCAACCGCTTCGGCACTCAGGCCGGTGTACGTGAACATGCCAGTCTGATCGACGATGTAGTCGTAATCGACATCGGGTTGACGATGCTTCAGCGCAGCGTGCAGATGCCCCCGCACGGCGGCGATGCGATGGCGCATACCGGCCACCTCGTCCTGCCATAGCGTGCGCAGCGCATCGTCGGCCAGGATGGCGGCGATCAGCTTGGCGCCAAATGCCGGCGGGCTCGAATAGTTGCGACGCACGGTGGCTTTCAATTGGCCCAGCACATGCTCGGCCTGTTCCGCATTCGGGCAGACGATGGTCAGCGCACCGCAGCGCTCGCCATACAGCGAGAAGTTCTTCGAGAACGACGAAGCCACCAGCATCGGGATGCCGGCCTCGGCAAACAGACGCAAGGCGTAGGCATCTTCGTCCAATCCGGCGCCGAAGCCTTGATAGGCGATGTCGAAAAACGGCACCAGGCTGCGCTCGACAACCACATCACGTACCTGCTGCCATTGTTCGGCCGACGGATCGACGCCGGTCGGGTTGTGGCAGCACGCGTGCAAGAGCACCAGGGTGCCGCTGGCAGCCGATTTCAGGGCCGCCATCATGCCGTCGAAATCCAGACCGCGCGTGGCCGGGTCGAAATAGGGATAGCGGCCCACCGTAAAACCCGCGCCTTCGAAAATGGCGTGATGGTTGTCCCAAGTGGGGGCGCTGACGAGGACGGGCGAATCGGGGAAATAGCGCTTGAGGAAATCGGCAGCTACTTTCAGCGCGCCCGAGCCGCCCAGCGTTTGCGCCGTAGCCAGGCGCTGGGCGCCGATGGTGTCGAGCGCCTGGCCGAACAACAGGCGTTGAACCTGTGCGCGGTAGGCGGCATCGCCTTCCATCGGCAGGTAGGGATGCGGGGCATCGGCGCGCAATTGGGCGCTGGCTTGCGCCACGGCCTTCATGACCGGGATGCGGCCCTGATCGTCCAGAAACACGCCAATGCTGAGATTGACTTTTTCTTGGCGGGGATCGGCCTGGAACTGTTCGTTCAGGGTAAGAATGGGGTCGCCGGGGTAGGCGGGTACGGTGCTGAACATGGCGGGCGTCGCAAAAACAATGGCTGGAAAAGTACGACTATAGCGCCCGCAGGCGAGCGGCGCGGCAGGCGGTGCCGGGATGAGCGCTCAACAGGTCGAAACCGTCGCTTTCTTCTTCGTCATCCTGGTCGGGACGGTGCTTGTTGCTGGACGCATCGGACGTGCGAGCGGCAGATGTCCCTCGATGGTCGGCCTCCAGGCGTTCGAGAATCTCGGTCAGCAGAATGGGCGAATGACCCCTGGCGCGCAGCAGGCGAGCGGCGTAGGCCATATAAAAGTCACGGGGCGTGGCATGGAACGAGAAACGTGTCTTGCCGAAGCGAGAGTAGTTATGTTGGTAACGCTTGATTTGATAATGGATGAACGGCACGAGCGCAGGCACCACGAACATGCTCAAAATGGCTGGGAAGCCCGGCAGAATCATCATCGCCACGACCACGATGCCAATCGCTACGGCAGGCCACATCGCAAACGTTTTGTAGCTATCGATAAGCGTTCCGTCGAAGCCAAAGCGCAGACCGCGATAGCTGGCGGCGGCCAGCCGGAGATTGTTGTGCAAGTATTGATTCGTACGAACCCGTCGCCCATGCCGAGTAGATTCCAAGCGTCAGAACGGTCAAAACGATGTTGACGATCCAAATCCGGAAATACTCCGATCCACTTCCGGTGAAACTCAAGGTGTGTACCGTTTTTTTTTGAATGCTGCGACAGGTTCCATGTTTGAGTCCCTGGTGGAGAAAGTGCACGCAATTTAGCGAGGTGAAGGATAGTGAAGACGTAATTTTTAGTAAGCCTGGTTGATGCATGCCGTGGACGGCTTGGGCCGATAAGGCTAAAAACGAAGTACTTTGTATCCAGTACGAGGGCGCGAAATTTGCTGGTTGGCCGGGCCACAGGGAGACCACTGTTGAAACAACTTGCGTTGCGTATCCGAACGTGGAGCTTCGCGGGCTTTCTGCTCGCGATGGCGATACTCGCAGTTGCCGCCGGCGCTCTGTGGTCCGATAGGCAAGACATGTGGGAGCGGGCCGGTCTGTCGGCCGAAAATGTCCGAGTCACCTTGCAAAGCGACATGGCGCGTGCCGTTCGCTCATACGACCTGGCTTTGCTGGGTGCTGCCGAGGCGATTCGCACGCCGGGCTTTCAACGCGCCGGTCCGCTTTTGCGCCAGCGCCTGCTGTTCTCTCGGGTCGATACACTGGAATACCTGGGATCGATGCTGGTGTTGGATCCTAAGGGATATGTCATCTACGACTCCTTGAACGCAAATACCGAGGGCCTCAACTTTTCCGACCGCAAATACTATCAGGTGCATCGCGACCAGGCCGATACGGGTCTTTATCTCAGTGAGCCATTCGAGAGTCGCTTGCGCGGGGGCGATCTGAGCGTGGCATTCAGTCGCCGATTGTTCAAGCCCGACGGCAGCTTCGCGGGTGTGGTGGTCGCCGTTATGCGTTTGCAGTATTTCCGCGACACCTTCGAACGGTTGTCTTTGGGGCAGGGTTCGGCACTGGCGGTCTTGCGCGACGACGGCATTTTGATGTTTCGGCGGCCCGCAGTCGCTAACGACATTGGCCGCGATTTGAGCGAATCGCCTACGATCAAGCGCATGCAGCAAGAGCACAACGGCCATTTCGTAGCGGTCGCGACCGTCGATCATGTCGAGCGCTATTTCAGTTTCGGCATGATCGATGGTGCGCCGATGTTACTGTCCGTAGGGATATCGACGCGTGAAATTCTGGCACCCTGGAAACGCAAGACCTTGATTCTCGGGCCGATCACCGTGGTGCTGTGCGCGGCACTGATCGTTCTGAGCTTTTTGTTTGGGCAGGCGTTACAGAGACGGCGCGCCGTGGAAGCCGAATTGGCATTGCTTGCCAGCACAGACGGCCTGACTCAGTTGCCGAACCGGCGCAGTTTCGACCAGGCCTATGCGCGCGAGTGGTCTCGAGCGTTGCGCCAGGGGACGTGTCTGGGCGTGCTGTTCATTGATGCCGATCAGTTCAAAGCCTACAACGACCGTTACGGTCATGGGGCGGGCGATGTGCTGCTCGGCCAGATCGCCGATTCCATTCGAGGCGCGTTGCTGCGTCCGGCCGATATGGGCGCTCGCTACGGTGGCGAGGAGTTTGTCGTCCTCTTGCCCGAGACCGATGCTGAGGGCACGCGCGCCACAGGCGAGCGCATTCGACTGGCGGTGGCGGCATTGGGCGTCACTCACGTCGACAACGCGCTGAAGGTCGCGACAGTCAGTGTGGGCGCGGTCGCCATGGTGCCGCAGGAAGGCGGCGACTCGGGTCATTTGCTGACCGCTGCCGATGTCGCGCTCTACAAGGCAAAGCATCGCGGACGCAACCGGGTCGAGTCGAGCGACTGAGGCCAATCAGGTTCGCACCTGTTCGTCCTGGCTTTTCAAAAACGCTTGCAAGGCTGGCACGGTGTTCATGACGTGCTGACGCATGACCGACTCGGCTCGCACCGGATCGCGGGTTTCCAGTGCGGCGATCAACTCTTCGTGCGATACCCGCACTCGGGGAATGCGCCCCGGCTGCGCCGCCAAAAGCCGCATATAGGGTTCGACGGCGGAATGCAGATCCGATATTTGTCCCAGCAACCGAGGCTGCCCGCAAAAGCCACAGAGGTACTCATGAAATTCGCGGTGCGCGCTGGTCCAATCCAGATAAGCCACGCCGCGCTCCATTTGGTCCAGCATGTCGATCAGCCGGTGAATGTGCGCGGGTGCCATGGCCACCACGGCATGGCGCGTGGCCAAGCCCTCGAGCACGGCGCGCATTTTGAACGCCTCGACCATTTCCCGTTCGTTCAGCCCGCGTACTACCGCCCCGCGGTTGGTGCGAATATCGACCAATCCTTCGGACGCCAAGCGCCGCAATGCACCGCGCACCGGCATCCGGCTGGTGCCGATCTCGGCGGCGATCGCTTCGGGCACCAGCCGAGCTGCCGCAGGAAAATGACCCAGGCGGATCTGCCGCTGGATGAATTGGTAGGCCTCTTCTTCGGCCGTCCATGCTGGAGTGGGCGAGTACGCCATGGCGCGAAATTGACGGTGAACGATGGCCACCATGATAGCGGGCCGCAGACAATAGCATTATTGGATCCAATGATCCATTAGGTAATGTCCAGATGGTGACATTCCCTTCTTGCCGGTCAAATGGGTCGTTCAAACGGAGTCAGCGGCAGGGCCGCAGCAACCGGAATAAACCTAAGGGGAATCGAAGTGATGCAAGCATTGTTGGGACGCGCAGCCGTCTGCACCATCTTGATGGTTAGTGCCGTCGTGGCACAGGCGTCCGACACCTGGCCGCAACGGCCGGTCAAAATCGTAGTTCCGTTTCAGGCCGGTTCGGCGACCGATTTGATCAGCCGTCAGCTGGGTGCTGCTTTGCAGGAAGAATTGGGCCAACCGTTCGTGGTCGAGGCACGTCCGGGCGCGGCTGCGGCCATCGGCGCATCGATGGTGGCGCGGGCCGAGCCCGACGGCTATACCTTTCTGATGGGTGGGCCCGCTGCCAACGTGACGAACCGCTTCACTCAAAAAAACCTGAGCTACGATCCGGCCGCGTTTGCTTTGGTGTCGCTGGTGGCCTATACCCCTAACATTCTGCTGGCCAATCCGGATCAGCCTTTCAAGACCTTGCCCGAGATGATTGCTTACGCCAAAGCCAATCCGGGCAAGCTGACCTATGCCTCGTTCGGCACGGGCACCACCTCGCACATGGCAGGTGAGATGCTGCGCTCCGTCGCGGGCGTAGACATCCTTCACATCCCGTACAAAGGCGCAGGCGAGGCCATTCCGGCGCTGCTCAGCGGCCAGGTCACCATGTACTTCGACACCATCATGACGGGGTTGCCGCAGGTTAAAACCGGCGCGCTGATTCCGCTGGGCATGTCGAACGCGCAACGCTCGAAGCTGGCACCGGATATTCCGACAATTGCCGAACAAGGCTTTGCCGGTTACGACATCGCCCCGTGGTATGGCTTGTCCGCACCGCAAGGCACGCCCGAACCCATTTTGGAAAAACTCAATCAGGCGGTCAACAAAGCGCTGGCCCAGCCTGCGCTGCGCGACAAGCTGGCTCAGGCCGGTGCCGAACCGCGCGGCGGTAGCCGGGCCGAGTTCAAGGCTTTTATCGATTCGGAAGTCCCGCGTACCCAGAAGCTGGTCGAGCAATCGGGCATGACCAAGCAATAAGCCGGGACGCTCGGCATAGACGTACAAAGCCCCGCCGGTTTTACAACAAGCGGGGCTTTATGCGTGTGGTGGTCATGATCGGTACGCGTCGCTGCTGGCAATTAACGGTATGCACCAAATCCAAGCAAACGACATGCCCCGAATTCGGCAGACGCCGCGTACATTACTTTTGATCGGACATCCGATTGGTCGGCGCGGTGCCGCCAGTTGGCCTGACAGCCTCCGGCACTACAGCCTGGGCGATGGTGTTGAACATCGCACGATGGCGTTCCAGGTCGGGCAGCGCGCGGCGGGCATAACCCTTTACGGCAGTGTCTAGGGATCGCTCGGCCGTACGCTTGTAGCGTTCGACGTTTTCGAACTGATATTCGGCACCCACCGTCAAAAAGGCTTTGTCGAATGCTTCGCCTTGCAGGCTACTTAGCTTCTCGAGGTTCTGGCGTTGTTGGGCATTGGGCGTCGTCGGCAAGGCGACCTTGCGCTTCTCGGCGATTGCCTTCAAATTCTTGCCAGTGGTCTCGTTGTCGGCCAGCGTTTTCTTGGCGTACTGCTTCAGATCGGGTCGGTCGGCCGACTTCGCCGCTAATTTGCTGGCAGCCTGTTCATACAGGTGAACCTCGGCGGCTCGATTCAGAAACGCGCGATCCAAGTCGTGAATAGCTTCTTCCTGGTGCGCCTTTTCAGCGCTGATGGCCGGGCTTGCCGTGGCGCCCAGCAGGGCGAGGGCGATCAAAGTCTGGCGGGCAAGAAGCCTGAGTGTCATAGTGGTTTCCGAAGAAGGGATCTCGATCGCTCTTGTGTGCAAACGGCGTGCCCACTTATCTCGGGCCTGAGTTCGAGCTCAGGCGCTCAGGTGCCCGTGCAAAATGAACGAGCCAATCACAATCAACAAGACGCCGCCCACGATCTCCGCACGCCGTCCGGCCATGGCGCCCAAAAAGCGGCCCAGCATCACGCCAACGGTCACCATCAGCATAGTGGCCAGGCCGATGGCCGCAGCCGTGGGCAAAATGTCAACGTCGATGAATGCCAATCCCACGCCCACCGCCATCGCATCGATACTGGTCGCCACGGCGGTCAAGGCCAGCAACCAGAAGGAATGGCGACGCGGCGTTTGCTGGATGCCTTCATCGTTGGCGGTCTTGCGCAGGCCATTGCGAATCATCATGGCGCCCAGGCCGGCCAGTAAGGTGAACGCAATCCAGTGGTCCCAGGCAACCACGTATCGAGCCGCTGCCAGCCCTAAGGCCCAGCCGATGACGGGGGTGATGGTTTCGATCACGCCAAAGATCAAGCCCGTGCGCAAGGCTTCGCTCAAGCGCGGCTTGTGCAGACTGGCACCTTTGCCGATCGCCGCCGCAAACGCGTCGGTCGACATCGCAAATGCCAGTAAGGCGGTGGAGACGAGATTCATGAGGGAGCAAACTCCGGCCGGGCACCAAAGACTGTACGACGCGCCCGGCCTGTCGCGTGGTCAGTCTATGGTCTCGCCAGGCCGCAAAGGCTGCGCGCGCCACGGCAATCGAATGCCGAGAATGTTGACGCGGGCGCTTCCGGGAGGCGGAAGCAGGCTACTCCCCAAGAAAGAAATCGCAGTATACCGCGAGAGTCGCTGGCCTTAGTCAGGCCAAGGTCGGCAAGCTATAGTGGCGACCATTGGTTACCCCTCAGACTCGGTGTCCTATGATTTATGTGCCTTATATCGCTCTGATGTTGGCCGCGTTGTGCGCCTGGATGCCTCGCTGGCTGTCCGGCGCGATCGTGCTGCTGTGTGTGGGATATGCATCGGCCAGTGCAATGGGGCAGTTGGCCTGGCCGGCCGCATTGGCCACGGGCGGACTGCTGGTGGCAGCCTTGGCGGCTATGCGTCCCGAGCGCGGTTGGCAGATCGTGGGCCACCTCCTGTTTCTCGGATTGGCCACCGCTTTCTTGCTGCACGCCGTGCCCGGTTTCGCCAATCGACTGGTGTGGGGGCCTGTCCAGGTGTCGCCCGGGGCGGTGCCTTATTCGATGTATCTCAATCTGGATAAGCCGCTGATCGGATTCTGGGTGCTGTTGGCCTGTGGATGGCTTCGCCATACCGGCAGCATGAAAGAGGCTTTGTGTCAGGGGACAAGGGCCGCGCTGCTCACTTCGGGCGTCGTTCTGGTGCTGGCCTGGGCCTTGGGGCTGGTGGGCTGGGCACCAAAATGGCCTGCCGAAGCCTGGCTCTGGCTGCTGAACAATCTGCTGCTGGTGTGCTTTGCCGAAGAAGCGTTGTTCCGCGGCTACATCCAGGGCGGCCTTGCTCGCCTGTGGCAAGGCCGCCGAGGCGGCGCGACGGCCGCCTGGGTCGTCGCGACGCTGATCTTCGGCCTGGCGCACCTGCCTGGGGGATGGGCCTGGGTCGCTGCCGCAACCGTGGCTGGGCTGGGCTATGGCTGGGCCTATCGACACGGTGGCTTGCAAGCGGCCCTGCTGGCACACTTCGGCCTCAATGTGTTGCATTTCGTCGGGTTCACCTATCCGATGATCGCGCCGTCGCCATAGGTACAAGTCAGCAATGGACGCGTAAAGCGATTGACGGCACGTGAGGTGCCGTCGCACGATACCGCTTTGTGCGCCCAGCGAGTTACGGTTGGGATGATCCTTTAGGAGAAACACTCATGGTTGGTCTTCGTTACGTCGGCCCTGTCGCTGGAAGCCTTCTGAGCGCGCTTTTACTGTCGGCCTGCACCGCGTACACGGGCGGTGTACGTGAGACGCCTTATCGGCAAGCCGGTTTGCCCGACAAGGTCAAAGTGGCTTACGGACACGACATCGTGTGGGAAACCGTCGGTCGTGGGCAGATCACTTACGAATGTCGCGAACGCAGCAATGTGCTGGAAGGCGCGGCCTGGACGTTCGTGTCGCCGCAAGCCACGCTTGCCGACCGCCCCGAAAAATCAAGTCATCCAGAAGCGGGTGCGCCGGTCGCCGTCGCACCTGCGCTGACTTATGCAGGGCCGCCTGCGGCGTTCACCGCCTCCGATGGCACGGTGCTCAACGCCCGCCTGCTCGAGGCTGCATCGGTGAGTCGAGACGATCTGCCATTGCAGTTGTTCCGCGTCGATCCGCCGGCCGAGGACGGTACCTTCGCCGGTATCATGTATGTTCAGCGCCTGGCCACCCAAGGCGGTGGCGTTCCAAAAACGCCTTGCGCGACAGCGAATATCGGCGCGACCCAGGTCGTGCCCTATCAAGCCGACTACTTGTTCTGGAAGGCGAGGGTCAACCCTTGATGCCAGCGGCGACGACACTGATCAGCTCGTCGCCACGGTAGGGTTTTGACAGAAATCGGATATCGGACATGTCGTCCAGTGGTCGGTTCTGCCCGCTATCGACGTCGCCGCTCAAAATCAGAATGGGCAAGCCGGGGCGTCGGTCGCGCAAGGGTCGCGCCAACTGTGCGCCACTGCCATCGGGCAAGCCCAAATCGATAATGGCCATGTCGAGTCGCTCTACCGAGACGGCTTCGATGCGCTGCCGGGCTTCTGCCAACGAAGCGGCTTGCACCACGTCGTAGCCGTGTTGCTCCAGCAGTTCGGCGCCCAGCGCGCGAATCATTTCGTCTTCTTCGACCAGTAGCACTCGCAAGGTCTGGCGCTGGTCCAGAATGCGGCGAACGCGCTGCGACAATTCGGGCAGGCTGAATGGCTTGCTCAGTAACTCTACCCCCCGCTCCAATCTGCCGTTGCTGACCAGTGCGCTCGCGGCGTAGGCCGACGTGAACAGCACGGGCAGATTGGGCCGCAGTGCGCTTGCGCGCTGTGCCAACTGACGGCCGTTCATGCCGAATGGCAAGCCTACATCGGTGAACAACAAGGCGATTTCCGGGTGGGCATCCAAGATTTTCAGCGCGGCAGGCCCGTCACCCGCCTCCAGCACGTTGTAGCCGAGTTCGGTCAGCGCGTGAGTAGACAGCATCCGCACGTCAGGATCGTCTTCGACCACAAGGATCGTGTCGCTGCGACGTGCTGCAGCGGTCTTCGCCGGGGTGTTGACTGTAGGCGACGTGCCGGGCGCGGTGGGTGCAGCATCGACGGACTCTGCACCGTACCTGGGCAGGTTGATCGTCACCGAAGTGCCTGTGCCCGGCACCGAGACGATGTGAGCGTGCCCACCGCTTTGCTTGGCGAAGCCGTATACCTGGCTCAATCCGAGGCCGGTCCCCTTGCTTTCGTCCTTGGTGGTGAAAAACGGATCGAAGGCGCGCGAGGCGATCTCTGCCGCCATGCCGGGTCCGTTGTCCGAGACCGATAAGCTGACGTAATCGCCTGGATCTTTCTCGGAAAACTGCACACAGTAGGCGGCATCGAGGCTACGGTTCTCGGTGCGCAAGCTCAACACGCCACCGCCACGCATGGCGTCGCGGGCATTGACGGCCAGATTGATCAGCGCGTTCTCGAGCTGATTGGGATCCACGAATGTCGGCCAGGCATTCTCGACCAGTTCGACCTTCAAATCGACCTGCTCGCCCAGTGTGCGGCCCAGGAGCATCGCCAGCCGCGACACCAACGCGTTGACGTCGACCACTTGCGGGGCCAAGGGCTGGCGGCGCGAAAATGCCAAGAGGCTAGCGGTCAGCTTGGCACCTCGGTCGGCACCGCGCATGGCGTTATCGAGCGCGGTTCGCAGGCGCTGCGGCGTGCTGTCGTCTTGCGCACGGCGCAGAATGTCCAGATTGCCCTGGACGATGGTCAGCAGATTGTTGAAGTCGTGCGCGACACCCCCGGTCAATTGACCGATGGATTCCATCTTTTGAACCTGGCGCAACTGCGCTTCGAGATCCAGGCGATGAGTGATATCGCGACCGGCGGCGTAAAACGGACCCTCAGGCGTGCGCACCAGCGTCCAGCTGAAGTGGCGCGGTAGCGCATCGCGAGCGCGCATGCGCAAGTCCACATCGCGAACCACCGTGCGCTCGTTCAACAACTCGATGGCGGCTCGTGCTGCCACCCGGTCGGCATCGTCGACCAGGCTGGTCAGCATCACCTAGTGCAGCGACGGTTCGTCCCATCCCAGAATTTCGGACCAGGCCGGATTGGTGTTGCGAATCGAGCCATCGGGATGACAGATGACGAACAAATCCTGGCTGACGCGCCACACCACGTCGCGCTCCAGCGTGCGGGCAGCCACCGCTTCGGCCAGCGACGCGTTCATGTCCCGCAGCCGTTGCTCGGCATTTTTGCGGGCGGCTTTCTCGCGCGCCTCGTCGAACGCACGCCGCACCGCGGAGGGCAGGCGGTCGAGTCGCTGCTTGGTGACGTAGTCGGTTGCGCCGCGCTTGAGCGATTCGATGGCGACGTCTTCGCCCAGCGTGCCCGATACGAAAATGAACGGCGTATCCGGGCAATGGCGATGCGCCAGTTCGAGCGCCTGCATGCCGTCGAAATTGGGCAGGACGTAATCGGCCAGAATCAGGTCGTAGCAGTTATCGGAGGTCACCGCCGCCATGAAATCGTCATGGGTCCATACCCTATTCACGGTATAGGGCACTTCGGCTCGATCCAGCCGCGACTGCAACAGCTCGGCATCCAGGTCGCTGTCTTCCAGCAGCAGAATATGAATCGGCGGATTGCTCAACTTCAGGCTTCCGTGACCTTCATGGGGCCGGTCGTGCGCATCTGGCCGGGCGAGGGTTCGTTCAAGATGGCCCAGAACATACCCAGATCGCGGATCGCAACGAAGAACTCCTGGAAGTCCACTGGCTTGACCACGAAAGCGTTCACGCCCAGATCGTAGCTTTGCACCAGATCCGATTCTTCGCGCGAAGCGGTCAGCATCACTACGGGCACGTGGCGGGTGGCTGGATCGGTCTTGATGGCTTTCAGCACTTCCAGACCGTCCATCTTGGGCAGCTTCAAATCCAGCAGCACGACGGCCGGATCTTCCGCTCCTCGTCCGGCATGGGGACCCTTGCGGAATAACCAGTTGATGGCCTCCACGCCGTCGCGCGCGGTGACGACTTCGTTGGCCAACTGGCTGCGCTCCAGCGCCACCAGGGTCAGCTCAAGGTCTTTGGGGTTGTCCTCAACCAGTAAGATTTTCTTGAGGTCACTCATTGATGGGTTCTCCACGAATCGGCAAGGCAAAGTAAAACGTCGCACCTTGGCCTACCTCGCCTTCTGCCCAGGTGCGTCCGCCGTGGCGTTCGGCAATGCGACGGACATTGGCCAAGCCAATGCCCGTGCCTTCGAATTCTTCCATGCGGTGGAGCCGCTGGAATACGCCGAACAGCTTGTTGACGTAGCGCATGTCGAAACCCACGCCGTTGTCCCGAACGACGAACACGATTTCACCGTCGCCACTTTCGCGAGTGATTTGAATGCGGGCGACTTCGCGGTCACGAGTATATTTGATCGCGTTCGACAACAGATTCTGAAAGACCTGGCGCAGCATGCTGGGATCGCCCACGGCGTGGCCCAGGGCTGCGATGCCCCAGTCGATCGAACGGTCTTTCAGGTCGGGCCCCAGCATTTGCAGGCATTCGCGCACCACCTGATCGACATCGACAGAACGGCGCATCAGCGACACACGACCCGCCTGCGAAAAACCCAGTAGCCCATCGACTAACTTGCCTGCGGTATGCGCGCTTTCGATGATGGTATCCACATAGCGCAAGGCCCGTGGGGTGTCGCGCACCGCCGCTTCCTCTTTCAGCAGTTCGGCATAGCCGACGATGTGGCGGAACGGGGCGCGCAGGTCGTGCGAGACCGAATACGAAAACGCTTCGAGTTCTTTGTTGCTGCGCTTGAGCTCGCCGGTCAGGTCCGCCAATTCCTCGGCCTGACGCATGACGATGCCGATGACCGCATTACGCAGGGATGTGACCGCCGCGACCTGCGCAGGCGACCAGGGGGCCGAGCGCAGCCGCACGGTTTCTTTCCAGATCTCGAACGATTTGCGCGGATGCAGGCGGTCGCCCTCCGGGCTGACAGGCTTGCGCGGATCGCCGCCCCACTTCACGGTTTGGACCAACTCGGCCCGAAACCACAGTACATAGCTGCGGTGAATCTGCGAGATCGATACCGCCAGCAGGCCGCTCGCGGCTGCCGCCAGCGGCAGCGCGTCGGGCCAGTGCGCCGAGAGGCAGTCGGTGGCGAACACTTCCTCGGTCGTCCGCTCGGTGCTCAGCCAATCGACCGCGCTGCGAATGGCCGCTTCGTCGGGTGTCGTACCCACGATCAAACATTCATCACCCAAGAGCACGGCAGCGCCCGTTGCATCGGCCAGAGCCATCAGCGTATCGGGTCGGTGCACGAGCCCGTGGACGAAATGCTTTTCCTGCGCCATGAACGCAAGCAGTTGCGATTGGGTTTCCTGCCGCTCGACCCGCTCGGCGGCGTCGGCTGCGCGATGTTTTCCCGCCAGCTGCATCGAAATGATCTGCGCCAGAAAGTCGCAGGCCGCCCGAACCTGTGTGGGCACCCGGCGCGGCGAAGTGTGATGGCAAGAAATCAGTCCCCACAAGCGGCCGTCCTGCACGATGGAGATCGACATCGAGGCCGGCGTCCCCATGTTGCGCATGTATTCCAGATGGATCGGCGATACGCTGCGCAGCACCGACAGCGTCATGTCCAAAGGTTGGATGCCCGAACCGGGCGCATCGATAATCGGAATCGGCGCATAGCTCACGTCCGGAATCAGGCGAATGCGATTCAATCGATAGAGTTCGCGCGCTTGCGCCGGAATATCCGAGGACGGGAAGCGCAGATCGAAGTAAGGCGGCAGCTTGTCGTTGCGAGCCTCGCCGACCACGGTGCCGTTGCCGTCGGCATCGAACCGATAGATCAGCGCCCGGTCGAAGCCGGTCATCTCGCGTACCAACTCGGTCGCCAACGCGCACAATGCCTCGACCGGTTGCTCGGCCTGCAAGCGTTCGACCCCTGCTCGAATCTGGGGGTACAGCACGTCCAGCGAGCGCTCCTGGGTCGAGTCGCTGTCTTCGAACTCTGCCACCAATTCGCCGCCGCAGATGTGCGTCACGACGTTGTAAGGGCGACCCGCTACGATCATCGCTTGATAAGCGGTCTGCTCATGTGCGCGGTGTTGCTGTGCAATCAGCATCTCTAATTGAGCGCGATCGACATCCAGGCTGTCCGACCAGGGCTTGCCCAGCACGGTATCGAGCGCTCGCCCCAGACGTTCGCCCGCGTTGCCGCTGGCGCGCAGCACCTGCTGTGTCGCCAGATCGATAGCGAGTAAGAACCCGTGCGGCTGAATGCTGCCCGGAATCCGGATAGGTTCGCTTTCGCAAGAGAGGGGGAGGGGAGAGGCCAAAACGGGCGGGGCTCGTTTGCGTGGAACGGATCCCAATTATAAAGGGACGTTTCGGGGAGGTTTCATTTGGATTGACAGTATATGTGTCATTTCATGAGTAGCGATTGCCATCGGACTGTCACATGGGGTGGCTATGATGAAATCGTTTTCATAGCTAACAAAGCAAGCTATCGTGCCGCGACTCTCCATGCCCCGCCGATCGATTCTGGACATTGCCGCACTGGCAGGCGTTTCGCCGGCCACGGTCTCGCGTGCGTTTTCGCAACCCAAGCTGGTCGCGCGCGACACGCTCGACCGAATTCGTGCCGTGGCGCGCGAGCAGAACTTCCGGCCCAATCGAGTCGGCCGCAGTCTGCGCTCGGGCCGCACTCGTACGCTAGGCTTAATCGTGCCGACGCTGGCCAACCCGGTATTCGCCGAATGCCTGGAAGGTGCCGAGCGCCATGCACGCGCGGCTGGGTTTAGCGTGATGGTATCGACCACCGGCTACGATCCCGACAGCGAAACCCATGCGGTGCAGTTGCTGTTCGATCATCAGATCGACGCGCTGCTGCTGACGGTGGCCGATGCTGCAACCAGCGCATGCCTGCCGATGGTGCGTGACAGTGGTCTGCCTTACGTGCTCGTGTATAACGAGTCGGCCGATCATCCTTACGTCTCGGTCGATAACGTGGCGGCGTCTGGCGACCTGGCCTGTGCGCTAGCCGCGCAGGGGCATCGCCATCTGGCCTTTATCACCGGCCCTCTGCGCGCCTCCGACCGTGCGGTGCTGCGTCTGCGAGGCGCGCGCGAACAATATGCTGCGTTAGGTTTGCCGCCCGTGTTGCACGCCGAAATGCCGGTTCATACGGCCAGCGATCTTCGGGTGCTGGCCACCTTGCTCGAGCAGGCGCCCGAGTTGACGGCCTTGTTCTGCTCGAACGACTTGCTGGCCTCGGCCGTCATCGCCGACTTGGCGCGGCTGGGCGTGCAGGTGCCGCGCGACCTGTCGGTGTGTGGCTTCGACGGCATGGCGTTCGGCCGGATGATGACGCCGCCGCTGACCAGCCTGGAACAACCCAACACCGCGATCGGTGAGCACGCGTGCGCCTATCTGCTGGAAACCTTGCAGGGCGACGATGCGCCTGCGGCATCTTCCCTGGCGCTACGCTTGCCGCATCGACTGATGACGGGCGGCACGGTCGGTCCGGCCGCGGCGACCCGAGTCGCCCCCTCTGTTCCCGACACTTTTGCCTCTGGCGCGCCAACGCCGCGCGCCTCCTTCTAGAGACCGCCATCATGACTTTTTCCCTTCGATCCCTGCTGGCCGCGACCGCGCTGGCGTTGACCGTGCAGGCACCCATTGCGGCACAGGCGCAGAACGCCATTTGCTATAACTGCCCGCCAGAGTGGGCCGACTGGGGCTCCCAGTTGAAGGCAATCAAGGCCGCGACCGGCGTCACTGTGCCGGGCGACAACAAGAACTCTGGTCAGGCGCTGGCGTCGCTGGCGGCGGAAAAGGCCAATCCAGTGGCCGACGTCGTGTATTACGGCCCCACCTTTGCCATTCAAGCGGCCAAAGACGGTCTGATTCAGGCGCACCGCCCGGCCCGTTGGAACGACATCCCCGAGGGCATGAAAGACCCCAACGGCCACTGGTTCGCGGTCCACACAGGCACCCTGGGCTTCATGGTCAACGTCGATGCTTTGGGCGGCAAGCCCGTGCCGGCGTCATGGGCCGATCTGACCAAGCCCGACTACCGTGGCATGGTCGGCTATCTCGATCCGGCTTCCGCCTTCGTCGGCTATGTCGGCGCAGTCGCCGTCAATCGCGCCCTGGGCGGCACGCTGGAAGACTTCTCGCCTGGCATCAAGTGGTTTCAAGCGATGCGCGCCAACCAGCCCATCGTGCCCAAGCAGACGGCTTATGCGCGAGTCCTGTCGGGCGAAATTCCGATCCTGATCGACTACGACTTCAATGCCTACCGTGCCAAGTACAAGGACGGGGCCAACGTGGCCTTCGTCATTCCGCAGGAGGGCACGATTTCGGTGCCTTATGTGATGAGCCTGGTAGCCCATGCGCCGCATGCCGACAACGGCCGCAAGGTGCTGGATTTCACGCTGTCCAACGAGGGCCAGGCCATCTGGTCGAACGCCTATCTGCGTCCGGTCATCGCGGGCACGGCATCGGCGCAAGCGCAGGCCAAGTTCCTGCCCGCCGCCGAGTATGCGCGCGCCGCTACGGTGGATTACGCGCAAATGGCGGCGGTCCAGCGTGGCTTTTCCGAGCGCTATGCCCGCGAGGCGAACTGACATGCGTCGCTGCGGCTGGATGATGTTCGCCGTGCCTGCGGCGGTGGTGTTCGTGGCGTTCTGGCTGTTGCCCATGGCACGTCTGGCCGGCATGGGCGCACAGCCCGTCGAGGGCCGAAGCGCTTATTGGGTGGTGCTCACGCACGGTGCCTACTGGCGCAGCCTGCTCAACACCGTGGCGCTGTCCTCAGGCGCGACAGTGGCAACTCTGGTGGTGGCGGTACCGGTGGCCCGCTTTTTGGCCATGCGTCGACAGTTTCCGGGACGCGGCGTGCTGGTCGGCATGTTGACGTTTCCGCTCGCCTTCCCCGGCGTCGTCGTGGGCTTTCTGGTGATCTTGCTGGCGGGGCGTCAGGGCGTCGTTGCGTCGCTCTCGCAAGCCGTGACAGGCGAGCGCTGGACGTTCGCCTACGGCATGGCGGGGCTGTTCGTCGGCTACTTGTATTTTTCACTGCCGCGTGCCATTGGCGTGTTGACGGCGGCAGCCGAGAAAATCGACCCCGCCATTCTGGAAGCCGCGCAAACGCTGGGCGCGCGTCCGTGGCGACGTTTCATCGATATCGAGCTGCCCGCTTTGCGCACTGCGCTGTGTGGCGCGGGCGCGATGTCTTTCGCCACCAGCATGGGCGCATTCGGTACGGTTTTCACCTTGGGCACACAAATCGACGTGCTTCCCATGACGATCTATAACGAATTTACCAACTATGCCAATCTGCCAGTCGCGGCTGCCTTGTCCATCGTGTTGGGCCTGGCGACGTGGAGCGTGTTGTACGTCGCGCAAGCGTGGGCAGGCGGTCGTTTAGGCGGTGCGGCACGAGCGCGTCCGGCATGAAATCGATCTCATTGGACCGCAGCTTAGGCTGGGCCGTCACCCTGACGGTCGCCGCCTTTCTGATCGGCCCGGTGGTGCTGTCGGTGCTGGCGGGTCTGACCAAGAACTACTTCATCGGCTTGTCCAGCGGCCTAACGTTGCGCTGGGTGGCCGAAGTCTGGTCGCTGTATGCCGACACCATCGGCCGGTCCTTGTGGATCGCGCTGCTGACATTGGTCGTCGTCACCGCATTGGGCGTACCCTTGGCGTGGGTGTTCACCGTCCATCCAGGGCGCGTATCGCGTGGGCTGGAAGAGCTGCTGACCTTGCCCGTCGCCGTGCCGGGCTTGGCGACGGCGCTGGCCTTGGTGGTGTCGTGGGGCACGGCAGGCAGCTTGCGCGGCAGCGCCCTGTTCATCGTCATCGGCCATGTCTTGTTCACCTTGCCGTTCATGGTGCGTGCTGCACGCGCCAGCATGGCGGGTGCGGGGCTGGATGTACTGGATGAGGCGGCCGCCACCTTGGGCGCCTCGCGCATGCAACGTTTTCTGGGCGTGATCGTGCCCAACGCCATGCCCGGTATTGCGTCGGGCGCACTGACGGTATTGACCTTGTCGGTGGGCGAATTCAACCTAACGTGGCTGCTGCACACGCCACTGACCAAGACCTTGCCGGTTGGCCTGGCCGACAGCTATGCCTCGATGCGGCTAGAAATCGCCAGCGCCTACACGCTGGTGTTTCTGCTGATGCTGCTGCCCTTGCTCGTGGGCGTGCAATGGCTGGCCCGACCGTCGCGCCGCGCGACTTCTTCTCCCTCTTCTTCGACATGACTCCAAGCGTTTCAATCTCCTTGCGCGCTTGCGCCAAAACCTGGCCCGGCGGCATGCGTGCCCTGCATCCGGTCGATCTGAGCGTGGCGGGTGGCGAATTGCTGGCGCTGCTCGGCCCATCCGGTTGCGGCAAAACCACGCTTTTGCGGCTGGTATGCGGCCTGGAACGGCCCGATCCCGGCGCTCGGATGTTCTTCGGCGAGCAAGACGTCACCGATCTGCCGCCGCCAGCGCGCGGCGTCGGAGTCGTCTTCCAGAACTACGCGCTGTTTCCCAATATGAGCGTATTGGAGAACGTGGCCTATGGCTTACGCGTGCGCGACATGCCGCGCAATCAGCGCTTGTCACGCGCGCACGACATGCTGGCTTTGGTCAAGCTGGAGTCCTACGCCCAGCGCCGCATCGATCAATTGTCCGGTGGTCAGCGTCAGCGAGTGGCCTTGGCGCGCGCGCTTGCGATCGAGCCGCGCGTGTTGTTGTTGGACGAACCGCTGACCGCCTTGGATGCCAAACTGCGCGAGCACGTTCGAGTCGAGTTGGCGCAGATGCTGCGCACCCTGGGCATCACCACCTTGATCGTCACGCACGATCAAGACGAAGCCATGATGTTGGGCAATCGCATCGCGGTGATGTCAGCGGGCCGGATCGAGCAGATCGGATCGGCCGAGCAGTTGTACCGTCATCCCGATACGCCGTTCGTCGCCGAATTCCTGGGTGATCTCTGTCGTTTTCACGGGGCCTTAGACGATGGATTCTTGGGGCCCGGCACGCAGGCACTCGCGTGTCGTCCACATGAAATCGAGCTGATCGCCGACCCATCGACTGCCGCACGGCGCTTGCTGCACTGCACGGTGACAGCGCGCTACTTTTTAGGCGAACGTATCCGTCTGGCGATGACGACCGACGATGGGCAGCGCTTGCATGTCAGCGCGCCGGCCCATTGCGAGATTGCCGAAGGGGTCGTCCTGGGCTTACGTATTCCATCGGCGCAAGCCCGTTTAAACAGCGTTGTTCAAGGGAAGTGACTGTTATGTTGTTTGCGCAGATATCCGATTTGCATATTCGCATGCCCGGCCAGAAAGCCTATCGTGTGGTCGAGACCGACCGGTTTTTGCCGCCAGCCATCGCCGCCTTGTCGGCGCTGGATCCGCGCCCCGATTTCGTGTTGATCAGCGGCGACCTGACCGATTTCGGTCGAGCCGAAGAATACGCGCACCTACGGTACATGTTGGACAAATTGCCCATGCCGTATTACTTGATGCCGGGCAACCACGATGACCGTGAGGCGCTGTGTGCCTCTTTTCTCGAACATACCTACCTGCGCGAGATGCCGGGTGTCGTGCAATACGCCATCGACGCGGGCGAGATGCGCGTGCTGGCATTGGATACGGTCGTGCCCATGCAGCCGCAGGGTGCACTGTGCGAGGCGCGGCTGCAATGGTTAGAAGATCGTTTGGCCGAGATGCCCGGAAAACCCACTGTCATCGCTATGCATCACCCGCCCTTCAAAACCGGTATCGCGCATATGGATGCAATCGGTTTGCTCGAAGGCGAATCGCGCTTTCGCACCATTGTCGCGCGTCATCCAAACGTCGAACGCATCGTGTGCGGACACGTCCATCGCACGGTGTTCCAGCGCTACGCAGGCACGGTGGCCTCCATTTGTCCGTCTGTCGCCCATCAAGTCGCCCTCGATCTGCGTTCGAGCGGCCCGAGTGCGTTCGTGATGGAGCCGCCGGGTTTTCAAATCCACCACTGGCTCGACGGCCAGCTTGTCACACACGGCGCGTTCATTGGCGATTATGCTGGGCCGTATCCCTTTCACGACGAGGGCGGGTTGATCGACGAATAACGAATGGCAACCGCCTTTAAGAGATCCGACTATGCTGAATGTCCAGACCCCACCGCTCGAACCCCGCCAGGCTCAATGCCTGTGCGGTGCCCTGCGTTTCACTGCCACGCCGACCAGCCACGTCATGGATGCTTGCCATTGCTCGATGTGCAGACGGTGGTGCGGCGGGATCGCCATGTCGGTTCAGTGCTCGGGCGAATTCGTCTTCGAAGACACGGCTGCCTTGGGAATCCATGCCTCGTCGCAATGGGCCGAACGGGGCTTCTGCACGCGCTGCGGCACGTCGCTCTTCTATCGCCTGCTGGATGGCCGATACCAGAATGTGGCGGCCTATGCCTTCGACGTGAACGACGATTTCGTGTTCACGACGGAAGTTTTCGTAGACGATCAGCCCAAGCAGTATGCGTTTGCCAACGCCACCTGCCGCATGACTGGGCTGGAAGTCATGGCGCAATTCAATACATAGTTTGCCCCGTCATCGGCATGCCCCGGTCATTTGGGGTTTTCACAATGGCTCCACTTTTCTGGAGACGCGAAGTGAAACCCCTCGACCTCTACCTGTTTCCCGACACACTGCAAGTCTTGCTCCACGTGTTGTATGCCGAAGGCAATGCCCTGCGCTATACCATAGACATCACCAAGCCCGAAGGTTCGCGCATTGCCACCTTGACCTATCAAAGTCAACCATGCGTTCGCCGATTCCACTCGCCGTATAACTGGATTGGCGGGTCGTGCCGTTCAATCGCCGGACCGATGCGGCATTCGCGGTGTCGGTTATGTGCCGAAGAGGATGTTACACACGGGTCGTCCACGACGTCTATCTTGGGAATTGCAATCTCGACACGACGTCCGTGATCGAGGGAAAGCCAATCTCAGGGATCCCGTCATGACAGTCCGAGAAGCAGCACCGCTTCCACTCCGCCAGGCTGGTTGTCTGTGCGGCGCTTTACGTTTTACCGCCACACCTCTCACTCGTAGCATGGCTGCGTGTCACTGCGCAAAATGCCGGCGCTGGACAGGCGGCATCAACTTGGCGGTCGAATGCAAGGACGATCTCGCGTTTGAGGACCGTTCCGCGCTAGGGGTATGGGTAGCGGCAAAGTGGATCGAGCGCGGATTCTGTACGCGTTGCAGCTCGCCGCTGTTCTATCGACTTTTCGATGGCCGAAGCGTTTGCGTGCCAGTCTATGCATTCGACGTTTATGACGATTTCGTGCTGGAGACGGAGTACCTGGTCGATGAGCAGCCTGGGCATTACGCGTTTGCCAACGTTACTCATCGAGTGGCCAGTGCCGAGTTTTTCGCAGGCGAACTCGAGAAATAACGAACGTGCGACCCCGCCCCGCTTCGGCGCCGTGATCGAAGCGCGGTCGTCTCGATGCGAAAAAAAGAACCGCGCGCTTCGCCCGATCAACGAGCGCGCGGTATCCGTCGGCTTTGCCGTGGCGGGCAAGCCGACTCAGTCGATGCTTGCACCCGATTGCTGCACGATCTTGGCCCAGCGTGCGATGTCTGCTTTGTGAATTTCCGCGAACGCTTTGGGCGACGGATCGTTGGGTGGCGTCACGCCCTGCGTGTCGTTCAACCACTGCTTGAACTCAGGTGTGGTGATTACCTTGATGACGGCATCGCTCATCTTCTTCTGGATGTCTGCCGGAGTCTTGGCGGGAGCGAACAAGCCATACCAGGTGCTGCTTTCATAGCCCGAGATATTGCATGCTTCGGCGATGGTCGGTACATCCGGCAGCGCTGCCATACGCTTCTTGGTGGTTACCCCAAGTGCGACGACTTGGCCAGCTTTCACGGCCGGAATCGAGGGCGCGCTTTGGTTGAAGAAGAAATCGACCTCGCCTGCCAGCAGTGCGGTCATTGCCGGACCCTGACCCCGATACGGCACGTGCATGATGTTGATCTTTGCACCCTGACCGAATTGCGTGCCGGCCAGATGACCCGACGCGCCGTTGCCGGTCGAGGCGTAGTTCAAGACGCCGGGCTTGTCGGTAGCGGCCTTGATCAGATCGGCGCACGTCTTGATTTCGGGGTGCTTCTTCGGGTTGACCAGCAACACATTAGGCACGTCGCCCAAGAGTGCGATGGGCGCAAAATCCTTTTGCACGTCGAAGCTCAGATTTTTGTATAACGCTGGGTTGATGGCGTGCGTACCGGCGGTGCCAAGCAGGTAGGTGTAGCCATCCGGTGCGGCGCGCGCCACCAGATCGCTGGCGATGTTGCCGCCTGCGCCGGTCCGGCTGTCGGCCACGATGGCCACGCCTAAGTCCTTCGTCAGGCTCTCGCCCATCTTGCGGGTGTACAGATCGGTGCCCGCGCCCCCCGGAAATCCGGCGACGATAGTGATCGGGCGTTTGGGCCAGTCGGCCGATTGCGCCTGTCCGAGAGCAGGCGCGACAGCAGTCAGAGCAACAGCGACATACGAAAGCGAGCGCAGCATGAAATTTCCCCTTGAATGGTTTTTGATTGTTGCGGCAAGACTCGTGTGACAAAAGCGGATGTGCGCAATACCTACCTCAGTTGTTGGACGGCAGTGGCGATACGTTGCATGGCGACTTCCAGCTGTTTGGCCGAGGTCGCATAGCTGATCCGAAAATAGGGCGCCAGGCCGAAGCAACTGCCCGGCACCACCGCGACGTTCGCGCTGTTCAACAGATAACGGCAGAAGTCGCTATCCGTTTCTAGGCGGGAGCCTTCGGGCGTCGTGCGACCCAACACTCCAGCGCAGTTCGCATAGGTGTAGAACGCACCTTCCGGGCGGCGGCAGCGGATGCCGTCCATGGCGTTCAAGGCGTCCACCACCAGATCGCGCCGCGCTTGGAACGAGGCACGCCGTTCGACCAGAATCTCTTGAGGGCCGTTCAGCGCCTCGATGGCGGCGGCTTGCGTGACCGAGCACGGATTCGAGGTGCTTTGGCTTTGCACCACGGCCATGGCGGCGATCAAGGCTTTCGGGCCACCGGCATAGCCCAGACGCCAGCCGGTCATGGCATACGCCTTGGACAGGCCATTGATCGTCAGCGTGCGCGACTTCAGTCGGGGCTCGACCTGGGCGATGGTGCAGAACTCGAAACCGTCATAGATCAAATGCTCGTAAATGTCGTCGCTCATCACCCAGACGTGCGGATGGCGCAGCAGGACATCGGCCAGTGCCCGCAGATCGGCCTTTGCATAGGCCGAACCCGCGGGGTTGGACGGCGAGTTCAGCATCAGCCAGCGGGTGCGCGGCGTGATGGCCGCTTCCAATGCCTGCGGATCGAGCCGGAAGCCCTGGCTTTCGCTGCACGCCACTTCGACAGTGGTGCCGCCGGCAATCGTGATCATGTCGGCATACGAAGCCCAATAGGGCGTGGCCACGATCACCTCGTCGTCCGCGTCCACGGTGGCCATCAGCGCATTGTGGATGACCTGCTTGGCGCCGGCGCTGGCCGTCACTTCGTCCAGCGCGTAGTCCAGTCCGTTCTCGCGCAGGAACTTGGCGCGGATGGCTTCCTTCAGCTCCAGCGTGCCGTCCAGCAGCGTGTACTTCGTCTGACCCGCCTCGATGGCGCGGATGGCGGCTGCCTTGATGTTGTCCGGCGTGTCGAAGTCGGGTTCGCCTGCGCCCAACACGATGACGTCGTGGCCTGCGCGCTTGCGTCTGGCGGCTTCCGCGCCCAACTGCAAGATGGGCGAGACGTTGATCGCCGCGATCCGTGCGGCACGTTGGAAGCTTTGGGTGTCCGAGGGGTTCATGCCTGGCTTCCTTGGCCGGAGATCCGGCGGCAGTGATTCAGGGCGGCACCGATCAGGTTGTCGGTGGCCTCCGGCGTACGAAACGCCGAATGTGCCGATAGCGTCACATTATCGATCTGGGTCAGCGCATGGTTGGCGGGCATGGGTTCGATGTCGAACACGTCCAGGCCCGCGTGTGCCAGGCGGCCCGACTTCAGCGCGGCAATCATCGCGGCCTCGTCCACCAGCGCGCCGCGCGCGGTGTTGATCAAAATCGCGCCATCGCGCATCTGCGCGAGTCGGTCGGCCGACAGGAAGCCGCGCGTCTCGTCGGTCAACAACAGATGCAGCGAGACCACATGGCTCTGGCCAAGCAGTTCTTCCAACTCGACGAAGCGCACGCCATCGACTTGCCGGGGGCTGCGGTTCCAGGCCAGTACGTTCATGCCGACGCCACGAGCCAAGCGTGCCATTTCGGCGCCAATGCCGCCATAACCCACCAGCCCCAGCGTCTTGCCGGTCAGTTGCACGCCCTCGGTGCGCAGCCATTGGCCGGCACGCATGCCGCGATCCATGCGGGCGAAGCCCTTGGCCGCCGTCCACATCAAGCCAAACGCGCACTCGGCGACAGCCGTATCGCCATAGCCCTTGATGATGTGAACCTCGATGCCCAGCTCGTCCAATGCTTCCACATCCATATACGAGCGCGCACCCGTGCCCAGAAACACCACGTGACGTAGCGCCGTGCACTGACGCGCGATGTCGGTGGGCACCGCCGTGTGGTCGACGATCAGGATCTCTGCGTCGCCCAGTATTCGAGAAATTTGATCGGACGTGATGTCGGGCTGGCTATTGATGCTCAGCGGCAGGTCGTCCGGTCGATGCAGACGCTCGGCCACCGCAGCCAAGCTCGGATTGGCGTCGATGAATACGGCTTTCATAAAACCCCTCATAAAATGTATTCTGTGCTGTATACAGATAATGATTGCGTGCTGACACTCAGTCAAGCGAGACACCCTGGAACAGCATGGCCACTCGGGAAAACCTCTAGATGACAACGCCATTGCCTGCTTCCTATGCTGTCATTGACCTCCCTACCGACAGTACGGTCGATAAGCTGTACGACCAGCTCGCCTCCATGGCCATCGTCTACGCTTTCAAGCCCGGCGAACGTTTGAACGAAGTGGCTTTGGCGCGGCAATTGGGGGTGTCGCGCACGCCCTTGCGCGAAGCCTTGAACCGTTTGGTTGTTGAAAAGCTGCTGCGTTTCTTGCCCGGCAAAGGATTCTTTTGTCGCGACTTGGATGTGCAGGAGGTGTTCGCGCTGTACGAATTACGCAAGGCGATCGAGATCGCGGGTGTGCAGTTGGCGGTCTCTCGTGCCAGCGACGAGGCCATCGCCGCGGTGGCCGCTTTTTTGGGCGACACCGGCCCGGAGCCTGGCGATCGCAGCATCGCAGCACTGGTCGATCTGGACGAGTCGTTTCACGAGCGGGTGCTGGCACTTTCGGGCAACGTCGAGATGCTGCGAGTCTTGCGCAACATCAACGCGCGTATCCGGTTCGTCCGGTGGATCGACTTGCATCGTGCCGACCGGCCTCGTTCGCAACGCGAGCATCGTGCCGTGGTGGACGCCTTGATGGCGCGGGATGGGGCCACTTGCGCAGCCCTGCTCGAACGCCACATCGACCGACGCCAGGATCAGATTACCGCCGCGATCCGCGAGGGCTATGCTCGGATCTACATGGAGGAGACTCGCTCGGGACAGCCCGCTGAGTGACGATGGCGCGCACGGCGATTGCTGATCGCGATTCTTCGCACTAACGTTAACGGAATCCTGATGAAGCGTATTTTTTGTGTAGTCCTCCTTGCAGGTTTGACTGCGGGTGCCCAGGCGCAGTCGGGCAAAACAGTAGAGTTGTACGAGGCGGGCGATAAAGGCCCCGGAAAGTCGATCGGCACAGTCACGCTGTCCGATAGCGCTTATGGGCTGGTGCTGACCCCGAAATTGAATGGTCTAGCGGCGGGCCTGCACGGATTTCACATTCATCAGAATGCTAGTTGCGAACCGCAGATGCAAGATGGCAAGACAGTGCCTGCCGGTGCGGCGGGCGGTCATTTCGATCCGCGCAATACCAAGAAGCACGGCACGCCGTGGGACGAAGATGCTCATGCGGGCGACCTACCGCCCCTGTTCGTTGCGCAAGATGGCAGTGCCGTTCAGCCGGTGTTGGCCCCGCGCCTGAAGCTGGCCGATGTGGGCGGTCGCGCCTTGATGGTGCATGTTGGCGGTGACAACCACAGCGACCATCCCAAGCCTTTGGGCGGCGGCAGGGGGCGAGCCGCTTGTGGGGTGATCGCGAAGTAAATTCTGGTAGGTTCATAAGTAACTGGCGGACTAATATGTCCTAGCCACGATTTAATCTGACAGTACAACTCTATTAAGCGCCTAAAGAAGGAGACGGTGTCGGCATTGTCCGATTCAACTGTTTATCGAGAGCGAGTTGTTTTGACTCCTGGAAGGTATGCCATGGTGTTTTACCAAAGC
>CAMDNZ010000040.1 GCA_945903445.1 Bordetella parapertussis | reverse complement strand
TCTTTTGAGGCATAAAAATGATTGAAGAAATTCTTTGTGATTTTCCGAGAATACAGTTCTGGGAAGAAACCTTCGAAAAAAAACCCGCCATTTTAGGAAACAACCATTCCTTATCAAAAATTTTTTCAATAGATGATTTTGATCAATATATAAGCGATCACGAAGGAGGTCTACACGATCGCGTGCGAATCTCATTAAATGGGAAAGCGATTGACATTCCGAGCTACCTGGGCCATGCCGAGCCACAGCGCAGCTTTATCATTTCCAATTTTTCGTCTGGAGCCACTCTCAAGCTCGAGGATCTCGAGTTTCGCCATGGCGCCATATCCAAAATTTGCACATCACTGGAGCAGCAGTTCGGCGGACACTGCTTCGCAAAACCTTTTTTAACTGGTCCAAACCACCACGGACTGAACGTTCATTTCGATACAACTGAGGTTTTCGTTATCCAATTAGAAGGAACAAAAGAATGGAAAATATGGGCGCGCAGTGAAGAAAACCCAACATTGGCAATGCAACGTCGGCTTGACCCGAACGAGCTCGGTGATGCTTTAATTCAAACCACGCTAACCCCTGGCGATATACTTTACATTCCTGCAGGCGCCGCGCACGCCGCCCGTTCGTTAGACACCTCATCCCTGCACATGGCGATCGGATTAACACCTGTCAAACTATTTGAATTGTTAGAGAATCAAATCCGAATCATGTCGGAATCCACACCAATACTCAGAAAAAACATATTTCCATGGAGCAATAAAAAAGAAGTCAACTTATGGCTGAAAGAAACCATAAATTCTTTTAGAGATATCGAAATAAAAGACATCATCAACAACACTGCAATTGCGACAAACGCCACCAAGCCAGACACGTCATCAAAGCGACTTAGAACTGTAGGCAGCGCTGATCAATTAAACATTGATACAAGACTGGAGCTAAGACAGGGCATTTCAGTTGCCACGCGGCAAACAGAATCCACCCTTAGAGTTTATTACAGCTCTACGCTATCCAAGGGAAAACCTGCTATCGAACACCCTACATTTCTGCAGATGCCAATCACGTGCGTTGATGCAGTCACAAAAATACTCGAAAAACGTCAAAAAATCTTTACGCCCCAGGATATATCTGATGACTTCGACGAAACATCGAAGTTAATGATCTGTCGCCAGCTTCTGAAAGCTGGAATTCTGACGCTTCTCTAAGCTTTTTCATGTCGCGACTATACCGGATACTGCTTTATGGCGGAGCCACCTCAACATTTGGGTCCTGGCTCGACTTCATCGCGATCCTCATGTTGGCGTCGTATACTTTCCAGGCCGGCCCTTACGGAATGGCAGCAGTGGGCCTATTCAGCATGCTTCCCGGCATCGTTCTCGCAAAGCACCTTGGCCGAATCTGCGATGGTGCCAATCCGCAAAAAATTGTTTTGATATCGCTAATTGTGCGAATTCTCGCTACGTTAGGAATCTGCATCACAAGCCACTTGCTACTCTTTTTGATTTTGGTGGCCATAAGATCAGCGGGAAATTCAACCACGCCGATCGCCATCAACGTAATTTCGGTACGTGCAATACCGCAACGATTCATCAGAAAGTTCTATGCTCAACAAAACATTCTGGGCAACGTAGCCAAGGTACTTTCCCCATCACTCGGCGCAATACTAGTTGGTATGCATGGACAAAACGGGCCTCTATTGTTGGCGGCCACGCTATGCTCGATATCGTTAGCTTTATTTTTTTTTTACGTCTAAATTGAATCTGAACAATTTCAGCACTCGAAAGACAGAACATCCGAATGGACTGACATCTGGCACCCGACCGACTCTCGGCGCCTTCATAACTATTGTTGCAATATATTTTGCGTGTACCTTCCTCGTTAACAACCAGCTCCCCCTGATTATCAAAAAAATAGGATTTGATTCATATTATTTTGCAATTCTGGTAGGCTGCGCCGGCCTTGGAAATATTATTGGTGGAGCTTTATCGACTCTATTTAATAAAAGAAAACATTACGGACCAAATCAACTGCTTATACCTGCGATGGCCCAAGCAGCAGGCATTCTCGCATACGGAATCGCAATCGAACTTGCCGCTAACGCGGAAGCAACTCTGCTTTTCATCTCGTTTTCAATGGGAATATTTAGCGCCCGCTTTGCTATTATTACCGGATGGATTCTCGCAGACCGTTACGCGAGTTCGGTTGGGCACACTTCTGCCATGGTGCAAAAATGGCAAAACATGACGATGCTATTAGCACCACCGATAGGCGCGGCGATCCTCGATTTGGGAGGGCATGTTTTTTTATTTATAGCCTCCGGAACTACGGGCATAGCAGCGATTGTAATTTCCTATTTTTCCACCGACCGGTCAAAATAACGCGACGATTCGGCAAGGGCGGATTACAAAGCTCTTCATTAGCGTCTGGGATAGCCTTCGGCCAGAATGCGCGCCCAAATGACCTTCTTTTCCTCGTCGTCCAGGAACACCCACCCGGAGACCTCCATGGCGGTGCGTCCGCATCCCCGGCACACATCGTCGTATAGCGTCGAGCAGATCGCTACGCAGGGCGAATCGGATGCCGTAAAGACTTTTTCGCGCACGGGCGGCGCTTGAGTGGGCAGGGAGGAATTATCGGGCGACATCAGCACAGAATACCATTGGCCGATGTGTGACGAAGCCGATAGACCGAGTTAGCTAAAAGGTTATCGGGCAGCGCACACAGACCTTGATGCGGTGGCTCGCTGCCAACGCAATCCCTACAACGTCAAATAGTTGCGACGCGCCCGTCCGTCGGCCATCAGATCGGCCATGCTGCCACTGAAGCAACATTGGCCTTTTTCCAGCACATACACCCGATCAGCCACCCGCTGCGCAAATGGCAGATTCTGCTCGGACAGCAAAACGCTCGCCCCATTGGCTTTCAAGGTCTCGATCATGCGCGCCATCTGCTCGACGATCAGTGGCGCCACCCCTTCGGAGGGTTCGTCCAGCAAGACGAGATAAGGCTGGCCCATCAGCGTTCGGGCAACCGTCAGCATTTGCTGCTCGCCACCGCTCATGCGGGAGGCCGGGCGTTGACGCATTTCCGCCAGATTCGGGAACAATTCGAACAAATCATCGGCTCGCCAGAGGGGGGCGGGCGAGCCATCCGGCCATTGCCGAGCGGCTTGCCGACCCACCGCCAGATTTTCGTCCACGGTCAGGTCGGTAAAAATGCGCCGATCTTCCGGCACGTACCCCAAACCCAGCCGCGCAATCCGATGCGAGGGCCAGGCGATGACTTCATGGCCCATGAAACGCACTCGACCGCGGCGCACGGCCAGCAGCCCCATGATGGCCTTGAGCGCGGTGGATTTACCCGCCCCGTTGCGACCCATCAAGGCGACCACCTCGCCTCGCCCCACCGTCAGATCGAGATCGAACAGCACTTGCGCCGCGCCATAGCCGCCGCAAAGTTTCTCGACAGTCAACAAGGGCTCGGCCATCACGAATGCCCGCCCTCGGCCAAACCCGCCGACCCGAAATACACCTCACGCGCCCGCGCGTTCTCGCGCACCTCGGCGGGCGTACCTTGCGCCACCAGACGCCCTCGCGCCAATACCACCACGCGGTTGGCGTAGCCGAACACCACGTCCATGCTGTGCTCGGTAAACAGCACCGCCAGATCGCGCTCGGTCGCCAGGCGCCTGACCAAGGCCATCAGCGCATGACGCTCGGCAGGGGCCATGCCGGCGGTGGGCTCGTCCATCAACAACAGGCGAGGCGCACTCGCCAGACTCAGTGCCAATTCGATGCGCTTCACATCGCCATAGGCCAACTCGCTGGCCGGTCGGTCGGCCTGATCGCGCATGTCCACGTGATCCAGCAGTGCCAAGGCCGTGTCGCGATGGTAAGCCGTGGCACGACGCCAGAATGAAAAAACCTGTCCGGCGTGCGCCAGCAACGCCATCTGGACGTTCTCGACGACGGTCAGGGACGAGAACGTAGCGGCCACTTGAAACGTCCGTCCCACGCCCCTGCGTGCGATGCGGCGCGGCGGCAGGCCCAGCAATTCCCGCCCGGCTAATTGCACCGATCCCGATGACGCCGGAAGCTGACCGTTCACCATATTGAAGGTGGTGGTTTTGCCCGCGCCGTTCGGACCGATCAGTGCCAGGAGTTCGCCGGGCGCGACATCGAAGTCGATCCCGTCCACGGCGCGCACGCCACCGAACGATTTACTCAAGCCCCGCACAGTCAGCAGACTCATCGTGCAGCTCCCCGGCGCATCCATGCCGTGCGAAGCTCACGCAAGCCGCCCACCAAGCCTTGTGGGAACGCCAACACCAACAGCAACACGATCAAACCCAACAACGCCCGCCAATACTCGGTGTGGCGTATCAGCGTGTCTTGCAAACCCGTGAACACCACCGCCCCGACGATGGGCCCCGAGACGGTCTGCACCCCACCCAACAACACCATGACCAGACCGTCGATGGACTTGCCCACGGCCAAGACATCGGGCGCGACGCTGCCTTTGGAAAAAACATACAAGGCACCCGCCAGCCCGGCCAACAGCCCGGAGACGACAAACGCTACCCACTGCACTCGCCGAACGGGAATGCCCAGCGACTCGGCCCGCAACGCAGAGTCGCGGCTCGCGCGCAGCGCGAAACCGAACGGGGCGTGCAGCGTCCGGCGCGATGCCCAAACGGCCAGCACAACCACGGCCAATGCCGCCCAGTAATACGCAGCGCTATCGGACAACCAGGACGCGGGCCAAATACCGATCAGACCGTTAGAGCCCCCGGTAAATCCATCCCACTGGAACGTGACCGACCAGACGATTTGCGCAAAGGCCAGCGTCAACATGGCCAGGTAGACGCCCGAGAGGCGCAGCGCGAACAGCCCGAACAGCCCAGCCGCCGCCATTGCCACGACGGGCCCGAGCAAAAACGCCAATACCATCGGCAATCCCAGCTTGGTCATCAGCAAGGCCGCGCCGTATGCCCCCAGGCCGAAATACGCTGCGTGACCGAATGAGTTGAGTCCGGCCGGACCCATGATGAAATGCAGGCCAACGGCAAACAACACCGCCACCAATATATCCGTGCCCAGCACCAGCGCATAGGACAGCGCATCTCCGCCCAGCGGCAGCAGCGTCAGGGCCACCAGCCCGATCAGCACCGCAAGCCGCAGGGGTCTGCCCATCGCGCGCAAGGGTGGCTCGACCGGCGCGCCATGCCGACTGGCCCCCGGAGGCCGCCCGAACAAGCCCCACGGCCTCACGGCCAGAACCAGAGCCATGACGACAAACTCGACCACCAGCGTCCAACGCGACAGGGGGATGCTCGCACCCAACAACTCCACCGTGCCAAACGCAATGCACAGCGCCTTGACCTCGGCGATGATCAAAGCCGCGACAAAAGCCCCCGGTACCGATCCCATGCCCCCCACCACGACCACCACAAAAGCCTCGCCGATGACGCGCAAGTCCAAACCCAGGCTCGCAGGCTCACGCGGCAGTTGCACGGCACCGCCCAGGCCAGCCAGCATGGCACCCAGCACGAATACGCTGGTGAACAGCCACGCCTGGTTGACGCCCAGTGCGCCCAGCATCTCGCGATCTTGCGTCGCGGCGCGCACCAGCATGCCCCAGCGCGTGCGGGTCAGCAGCAGCCACAACAGCAGCAAGACCACAGGCCCCAGCACGATGAGGAAAAAGTTATAGGTGGGAAAGGAGCGACCGAGAACGGGCTGTGCGCCCGCCATGCCCGGCGCGCGCGGCCCCAGCAGGTCTTCGGCTCCCCATAGCGCCAAGGCAGCATCGTTCAGAATCAGCACCAGCGCAAAAGTCGCCAGCAATTGCAGCAACTCGGGCGCGGCATACACCCTGCGCAAGATGAAAACCTCGATCAGCCCGCCCAACAAGCCCACCGCCACCATCGCACCGACCAAGCCACCCCAGAAACCCAGCGCCCCGGGCCCCCATGCATCGGCCAAGTTCCAGGCAACGTAGAGGCCCAGCATATACAAAGAGCCATGCGCAAAATTGACGATGCGCGTGACTCCGAAAATCAAGGACAGGCCGACCGCCACCAAAAACAAGGACGAAGCCTCGGCCAAGCCATTGAGCAGCTGGACGAGCAGACCGTAGAGCGTCACTGCACTGCCGTGCGCAGCTTGGACACTTCGGCCTCGGAAGGCAGGTACTGCTCACCTTTCCGATAGACCGGATCGATCATCACCGCGCGGCCGTCTCTCAGGCCCAGCTTGCCCACGAACGCACCCATGGTGGACTGATGATCGACCGCCCGGTATTCGATTTCGCCAAATGGGATGGTGAGCTTGAGTCCTCGAAAGGCCGAAATCATCGCTTCGGTGTCGGTGGAGCCCGCGCGTTTCATGCCCGCTACCAGCGATTGGATCGCGCTGTAGCCAATGATGGAGCCGAAACGCGGCGCTTGATCGAACTTGGCCTGGTACGACTGGGCAAATGCGCGATGCTCGGGCGTGTCGATCGAATACCAGGGGTAGCCGGTGGCGATCCAGTTATCCGGTATCTCGGTGCCGATGGCGTCCAGGTATTCCGGCTCGCCGGTCAGCAAACTGACCACAGGTGTCGCAGGAAACAAACCGCGCGTATTGCCTTCGCGAACGAAGCGCGTGACGTCGGTGGCGAACAGCACATTGAATATCGCCTCGGGCTTGGCATCGGCCAGCGCCTGCACGACGTTGCCCGCGTCGATCTTGCCGAGCGGGGTAGCTTGCTCGCCCACGAACTCGACATCCGGTTGCGCCGCTTTCATCAAGGTCTTGAATGTCGCGACCGCCGACTGCCCATACTCGTAGTTGGGATACACCACCGCCCAACGTTTTTTCTTCAGCTTGACGGCTTCTTCGACCAACATGGCGGTTTGCATGTAGGTCGAAGTGCGCAAGCGGAAGGTATAACGATTGCCGTTCTGCCAGACGATCTTGTCGGTCAGCGCTTCGCTGGCCAGAAAGAAGCGTTTGCGCTGATTGGCATAGTCGCTCAACGCCAGGCCGACGTGCGACAGGAACGAGCCGGTCAGCACATCGATGCGTTCGCGTTGGAACAACTCTTCGGCGGCGCGCACGGCATCGCCCGGATTGCCGTTGTCGTCGCGCACCACCAACTCGATGCGCTTGCCGTTGACACCACCTGCGGCATTGGCGTGTTCGACGGCCAACTCCATGCCATGCCGATACGGCAACAAGAAAGCCGGCTGTGCCTTATAGCTGTTGATTTCGCCGATCTTGATCGTATCTTGTGCCAGCGCTGCGCCCGCACACATCAGGCCCGTGCCGACGGCAGCCAGGCATTGCTTCCAGAATGTCATATCCATCCTCAGTCGTCACACGCTTCGGGAACCTCATGTCCCCCGGCCCCAGCGCCCGGGCCATCGCGTCGCTCGTCGCGCGCAGACGATGTGCGGTATGTGCGCGACGAGCGGTGGCCCCGCCTCACTTCAAAGCGTTAAGGCGGGATGCACCCACTTACGCCAAACGGCCATTAAATTGCCGCCTTCAGTGCCGCCGCGCGATCGGTGGCTTCCCAGGTGAACTCGGGTTCGGAACGGCCGAAGTGACCGTATGCGGCCGTCTTGGTGTAGATCGGACGCAGCAGGTCGAGCATCTTGACGATGCCCTTCGGGCGCAGATCGAAATGCTCGCGCACCAACTTGGCGATCTGGTCGTCGGCAATGACGCCCGTGCCTTCGGTATAGACCGTGACGTTGATGGGTTCGGCCACGCCGATGGCGTAGCTGACCTGCACCTGGCATTGACGCGCCAGCCCGGCCGCCACGATGTTCTTGGCGACATAGCGCGCGGCGTAGGCGGCCGAGCGGTCGACCTTCGACGGATCCTTACCCGAAAACGCACCGCCACCGTGCGGGCATGCGCCGCCGTAGGTATCGACGATGATCTTGCGACCCGTCAAGCCAGCGTCGCCTTGCGGACCGCCGATGACGAAACGGCCAGTCGGGTTCACCAGGAACTTGGTGTCGGGCGTAATTAGGCCGTCGGGGAAGCACGGCTTGATGATTTGATCGATCACGGCCTCGTGGATATCGGCCTGCCCGATGTCGGGATCGTGCTGGGTAGACAGCACGACCGTATGCACCTCGGCGGGCTTGCCGTCGATGTAGCGGAACGTGACCTGCGACTTGGCGTCCGGGCGCAACCACGGCAGGCGGCCATCGCGGCGCAGTTCGCTCTGGCGCTGCACCAGACGGTGCGAATACCAGATGGGCGCGGGCATCAAGTCGGGCGTTTCGTCGCAGGCGTAGCCGAACATCAAGCCTTGATCGCCCGCACCTTGGTTCAGATCGACTTCGCGATCGACGCCTTGAGCGATGTCGGGCGACTGCTTGTCGTAGGCCACCAGCACCGCGCAACCTTTGTAATCGATACCGTAATCGCTGTTGTCGTAGCCGATGCGCTTGATGGTCTCGCGAGCGACTTGGATGTAATCGACGTTGGCGGTGGTGGTAATCTCACCGGCCAGCACCACCAGACCGGTGTTGCACAGCGTCTCGGCGGCAACACGGGCATTGGGGTCCTGGGTGAAAATAGCGTCCAGGACCGCGTCGGAAATCTGGTCTGCGACCTTGTCGGGATGGCCTTCCGAGACGGACTCGGAAGTGAAGAGAAAATCGTTGTGGGCCACGGCGATACGTCCTTGGATATAGATGAACGAGGCGCGCTGTACCCCGGCACGCCAGATAGATCGCTGGTCAGAAAGCCGGGGTACGACGCTTTAGCGGATTCTCGCATGGCAAAATTTTCGGGTCTCAACGAAACCTTTGGTTTTGCCAACACGGTCGCCCCGCAAGTTGTCGGTTAACTCGACGACTATGTGCATTCTAAGCCAACTGGACGGGCAGACGGTAATATCCATAAGCCTCGGTTTCACGCCTTATTCTTTCGAATGCTTTTGTTCCTATTCCGTTTAGTCGCTCGCCTGCCCCTTCGCGTCCTGCACGCCGTGGGCCGCGCGCTCGGCCGTTTCGTATACGCCCTGCCCGGCCGCTATCGCCAGCGCCTGCGCGCCAACGCCGCGCAGGCCGGTTACGACGACCCGGCTTTCGCACGCCGCGCGGCCGGCGAAATCGGGGCGATGATCCTGGAGACGCCCAAAGTCTGGCTGTTCGAGCGCGAAATGCTCGAGCGCGTGGACGTGATCGGCGCCGAAGTGATCGAAACCGCGCGAGCCGAGGGCCGCGGCATCTTGTTTTTGACCCCGCACTTGGGGTGTTATGAGATTTCGGCGCGCTACATTTCGCAATTCGTGCCCCTGACGGTGATGTTCCGCGAATCCCGCCAGGACTGGCTGCGCCCGTTGATGAAGGCGGCACGCAACAGCAGCACCTTGCGCGCCGTACCCGCCAGCACCCAAGGCGTGCGCGAGTTCATGCGGGCCTTGAAGCGGCACGAAGCCGTCGGCATGTTGCCCGACCAGGTGCCCAGCCAAGGCGACGGCGTGTGGGCCCCGGTGTTCGGCCGCCCTGCTTATACCGTCACCTTGCCGGGCCGATTGGCCGCACAAAGCGGCGCGGTCGTCGTCATGGTGGCGTCCGAGCGGCTGAAGCACGGACGGGGCTGGCAACTACATTTCGTTCGAGTGCCCGACCCAGAACCCGAATCGCCCGTCGAAACGGCCACCCGCTTCAATGCCGTCATGGAAGCGATGATTCGTCGCTTTCCCGAGCAATATCTCTGGAGCTACAACCGATACAAGAAGCCGAAAGGCGCATCGGCTGCGCCCGGAGATGCCGCATGAACGCGCTCAAGCTGTGGGTATTGCGCGGGCTGTTCGGATGGTTGGGTCGTTGCTCCACGACTGCTCGCCTGCGTGCAGGGGCGTTTGCTGCGCGGGTGATACGCCGCTTTGCCAAGTCGCGCACGCGGATTGTCCGACGCAATATCGACTTGTGTTTTCCCGAAGCCACTGCCGAACAACGCGAGGGCTGGGTGCAAGGCCATATCCGCGCCGTGGCGCAGTCGTATATCGATCGTGGGGTGTTGTGGTTCGGCACGCCGCAGGCCATAGACAACATGATCGAACTGGTGGGTTACGAACACCTGCAACGCCGTCTCGATGCAGGCACACCGGTCATCCTGCTCGCCCCGCACTTCGTCGGGCTGGATGCTGCGGCCACCGCCCTCACCCGGCTCACCCCGTCGGGTGCCACCATGTATACCCCGCAAAGCGATCCGGCCGTCGATCGGATCGTGCGCGAGGGTCGGGCACGGTTCAACGACACCCGGCTGGTGTCGCGTAAGGAAGGCGTTCGCGGCTTGATTCGCCATCTGCGCGAAGGCCGCCCTATCTATTACTTGCCCGACATGGATTTTGGCCGCAACGGCTCGATCTTCGTACCGTTTTTCGGCATTGCCGCCGCCACGATTCCAGCCACGGCTCAAATCGCCCGCAAATTCGATGCAGCCGTTCTGCCAGTGACCGAACAGTGGAGCGCCACGACAGGCCGATATCGGGTCGAAGTGCATCCCGCCCTGGAAAATTTTCCTGGCGAGGACTCGGTAGAAGCCGCCACCGAACGTCAGAACCGCTTGCTGGAAGACTGGATCCGCGCCGATCCCACTCAATATTATTGGGTCCACCGGCGCTTCAAGACACGTCCGCCCGGCGAACCCGGACTGTATTGATATCGGCGACCGCCATCGGTTTTCGAATGCCGGGCGGGGCGGATCGTTGAATGCGATAATGCCCACATGAACTGGACCTTCACCAAAATGCATGGCGCCGGCAACGACTTCGTCGTACTCGACGGCGTACGCCAACGCATCGACATGACGCCCGAGCGGGCCCGGGCACTGGCCGACCGCCATTTTGGCGTGGGCGCCGACCAGGTTCTGCTGGTCGAACCCGCCACAGTGCCCGACGCCGATTTTCGCTACCGGATCTTCAATGCCGATGGCAGCGAAGTCGAGCATTGCGGCAACGGCGCCCGCTGCTTCGTGCGATTCGTCCATGCCCAGGGCTTGTCGGATCGCAATCCGCTGCGCGCTCAAATCGCAACCGGCGTTATCGTGCTGGACGAGGCGGCCGACGAGCAAGTGACCGTGGCCATGGGCAGCACCCGGTTCGATCCCGACGCCCTGCCCTTCGATGTCGTCGGCCTGACGTCTCACCGAATCGGTCAAGACGACACCTGGGGCTTGCCGCTGGAGCTGCCGGCGCTGGACACCCCCACCGTATGGCTATCGACCGTCGCGATTTCCAACCCGCATGTGGTGCAGGTCGTCGACGATGTCGATCTCGCGCCTGTGGGCATCGTCGGACCCGCGCTCGAATCTCACCCGCGCTTTCAGAACCGGGTCAATGTCGGCTTCATGCAGGTGGTAGACCGTCACGCCATCCGCTTGCGGGTGTATGAGCGTGGCGCGGGCGAAACCCTGGCTTGCGGCACCGGCGCATGTGCTGCCGTGGCCGCGGGCATCCGTCGAGGCTTGCTGGATTCGCCTGTCAGCGTCGGCACGCGCGGCGGCGCGCTGTTGGTCGCCTGGGACGGTCAGGCACTGCGCATGACCGGCCCCGCACTTTCAGTGTTCGATGGGCGTATCGATATCGATGCCGTGGCGGCCACCTTGGCGTTAGGCCGATGAACGCCACCGCGCCATTGCATAACGGACGAGCACGACGCCGACGATGCTCTACATACGCCCACCGCTGCCCGCTCACCGCCCACTTTTCTGCTGCCCATGACCGACTCCACGCATAACGCCCAAGATATCGCCGACTTTCTCTCGGCCCAGCCCGATTTTTTCGTGACCCATGCTGACGTGTTCGCCTCACTGCGAGTGCCCAATCAACATGGCACTCAAGCGGTATCGCTGGCCGAGCGGCAAATCCTGACGCTACGCGAACGCAATCGCGAACTCGAATGGCAATTGTCGGAGCTCATTCACAACGCCCGCCAAAACCAGGGCATTTCCGATTCGCTGACGGCATGGAGCCGTCGCTTGCTGGCCGAAGCGCATCCCACGCTCATTCCGGGCGCTATTGCGCTGGGCTTGATCGAAACCTTCGACCTACCCGCCGTGGCATTGCGCGTATGGAACCTGCCGGGCTTGCCCGCGATGGGTTATGGCGAACCGGTATCGGACGACATTCGCACCTTCGCCGACAGCCTCAAGCAGCCCTATTGCGGCACCAACACCGAGTTCGAAGCCGCCGCGTGGCTGCCGGCCAAACCCGCTTCGCTGGCCTTGATCGCCCTGCGCCTGGCACCCGATGCACCGAGTTGCGGCTTGCTCGTGTTGGGATCCGACGATGCGTCGCGCTTCGACGCGGCCAAAGGCGTCACTTTCCTGGAAACCATCGGCAGCTTGGCGCAATCGGCGCTCGCTCGCTTGCAAGCGCCCGCACCGGCGGTCTTGCCGGACA
Source organism: Bordetella parapertussis (assembly GCA_945903445.1). Taxonomy (GTDB): domain Bacteria; phylum Pseudomonadota; class Gammaproteobacteria; order Burkholderiales; family Burkholderiaceae_B; genus Schauerella. Next base: position 15,416 of record CAMDNZ010000040.1, on the reverse strand, counting down.
CGGCGGGCTGATAGCGTGCAGCCTCTGCCGCGCCCCATGCAGCAGTGGCTGGATCATCTGTCGGCCAACCGCCGCTATGCCGATCACACGCTCGACGGCTACGGTCGCGATCTGAGCAAACTCATCGAAAGCGTGGGCGAGCTGCCGCTCACGGCGGTCAGCGCCGGGCATTGCCGGCAGTACCTGGCCGACTGGCATGCGCGTGGCATCGGCCCGCGGAGTCTGGCACGCATGCTGTCGGCGTGGCGAGGCTTCTATCAGTGGTATGCCCCGACGGCAGGCATGTCTGGCAACCCCGCGGCGGGTCTGCGAGCGCCTAAAGCGCCTCGGGCACTGCCTAAAGCGCTATCGGTAGAGCAGACCATGGCCTTGTTGGACCGGCCCCGAGCGGCCGTCGCCGACGAGCCGATCGCACTGCGCGATCAAGCCATGCTCGAACTGTTTTATTCCAGCGGATTGCGCCTGTCCGAATTGACCGGCCTGGATCACACCTACGTGCGATCGGACGAACACACCTCGACGGGATGGCTGAACCTGGCCGATGACGAAGTCGTTGTGTTGGGCAAAGGGGGGAAACGCCGTAGCGTGCCCGTCGGTGCGGCGGCACGCGCAGCGATCGGACATTGGCTGGCCGTACGAGACCGTCTGTTGACACCACGCTCGTCACCTGGCGATGTGGCGGGCCTATTTCTGGGCGCACGCGGTGCACGAATCGTGGCGCGAGTCGTTCAATTGCAATTGTCTCGCATTGCCCTGCAAGCGGGCTTGCCGACTCACCTGCACCCACACGTCCTGCGTCACAGCTTCGCCAGTCATGTCTTACAGTCGGCGCAGGATCTGCGTGCAGTGCAAGACATGCTGGGCCACGCGAATATCGCGACGACCCAGGTATACACCCGCCTGGATTTTCAGCACCTGGCGCAAGCCTACGACAAGGCGCACCCCAGGGCATTGCGCAAGCGCTGAGTCCAGCCATCGCCGATCCCACCCTAAAGAAGTACCGCGAGCGTGGCCGATAGCGATAGCCGAGCGAGCTGCGTCCATAAGAGCGCCGAAACCGTATACTGTTTCGATACGAGTGCGTAGCAGTTCACCAATACATGCACGATAGAGCAAGCACGACGCAGCCAATAGGCTCACGGCAATGGCGCTCCCTAACACCCCAAATCCGACGACCAAAGAACCCATGCCAATTATCATGAGAGTGAATATCCAGGCAATATCGTGGGCATACCAAGAGATTCGCTCGAAAATAGTAGTTAGATCTCGCGAGACCACCTGAAGCAAATCCTTTGAGGAGTCCTCAAGTACAGCGCTGAGACCTTTCATCACCACATCGGCGTAACGATTCCGTATGCGGCACTCCACGAAACAACCAACGAAAATACTCGACAGAACTCCGATCAATGCATATGTCAATATGATAAAAAAGGGAATCTCAGCGTATCTGTACAGCAAACCTGGCGAAAAACTTAACATTAGGGCGGGTATGACAAATAACGCGATTCCTGCGCCACTCTCCCATAAAAGTTGTCGTAAACCAAAGTGGGGCTTACGCTCTGGATTGCTTCGAGGCGGCCTAAGCTGACTGGAATTGGAGAGAGATGCTTCGACAAGCGAGTTTTTTGTTCCAGGCACGTCATAGCGCCTAGCGCTCGATGCACCCTCGAACGACACGCATTGGAACCGACTCAACGCCTGATAGATCGCAGCATTGACCGCGCGATCTACTGATGGCAACAGAAACGGAACCTTCATCGTCTGGTGCGTTGCATGTGCAAGCAACACACCACGCAAGACTTGCAGTCGACAACGCTGGCCGCAGGAAAGATTGGCCAACTATCGTCAAAGTTAAAGCTTTGAGTTCGCGACACATCATTTTCGGGCCGAACATATCGTTCCCTGCCCACACTGCCATTCGGCATTGCTGTCATGAGCGAAAGCAACCCGCTCGAAGCACACTTGAACGCAAGATAACTACGAGACAGATTGAGCGTAGCCGCTAGAAGAGGAACTGCCAACCAAAGTGCTGCAGCGTTGGAAACGTCCGAGAAAGCTTGTATGCCTAGCCAGATTAAAAACCTACAGGCAAAATGCTGCCAAACCCAATGAGATAGCTATCAGCTCCGCGTAACGCTGAGTCTGTGTTCCGAAATTTCAATTCTGCCATCAAGCTCGCTTGAATGCGGTGCAAAATGGTTACCTGACCGAAATTTCTGAGAAGTGGCCCCATACGCAACCATTGAGAACAGAGTTCGACCCGCTCACCTACCAAAAGAAGAATTTTTTCAAAATTACGAGAAGAATAGAGCCCAATGAAATAGGGAACCGGCAGAAATATCAACCATATCAACACGAGATACGAACCGACGTCGCCTAGCGCCAGCATGGAGACTGCACTTATACCCAGCAGAAAAATGGGAATGAAAACGAGGCCTAATGCGGGCGCCAAATTTTCCAACACGACATCGAAATCGCGCGCAATCAGCCGCTCCATAGACGACAACGCATTAGATTGGAGCTTCGACGCAATCAATTTGCGTTCTATTTTTTGACAAATTTTTAGATTCAAGGCGCATTCAGTCTTGATTTTAGCTATCCAGACGAAGACCCCAAAAATAATAATCGCGATCAGTGCAATTACTTGGTCAAAATGAATCGATGGCGAAGTCGAGGATTGCAAGCCGATTACAGTGGAAAGCACGTAATACAGTGCCAGGGGAGTCGAGTAGGTCGCTAAGCCGACTGCGACGACCTGTAGAAAAAGCGCTGGTGAAACTGACCATAATTCGCTTAACGGATTTGCTTGAAATAGCGAATCAACGTCACTCGCGGACGATTTATAAATACGACGCTTTTCGTATTCTCCAGTCATCCGCCCATCCGAGCATGTGCGGTCAGTCTTCGAGCAAGAAAACGACACCTTTGGGTGACCCGGCTTTCCCAGCAAGCCGTTAACGGATCTGCTGGGTAGAATCGGAGCTTCATATCTCGAAGCACCAATGGCTTGCCGCTATATATTTCTGTCAACTCAAAACCTAATAATTTTTTGATTTTTAATCATTTCCCGTAATTGCTCTATTTCTTTAGTTGTAAACTTGACTGAGGACTTCGCATGCGATTTCAGAACTGTCATGTTCTGCACGATTTCGCTCCTTTTCTCCGGTGATACTCTTACTTCAGTTAGGAGTAACGAGCTTAGATCCGTCAGTGCAAGTCAATAGCGGCGCATAAATGATCGTTTCAACTGGTGCGTTTATTTCGTCGCACGCGCTGGATTTCCCCGCAAACATTGCTGGTTCTTAAAGCGCCGGCAGCTGCGGGCATCCCAGTGATTAGCCGGGCTACCCGCAGCTGCCTTCCTCAAAACCCGACCCGCAAGCCCAGCATCACGCTACGACCCGGCAGGGGCGCTGCGCGCGAGATGAACGACGTGTGGTTGTAGGCCAATCGGTCGAGCAGATTGGTGCCACGCAAGTACGCCGTATAGCGCGTAGCCGCCAGACGACCGGAATAGCTCACCACCGCGTTCAGTTGGCTATAACCCGGCGTGCTTTCTTCGCCGGCCGATATCTTGTTCTGACGAAACACGCGTGCCAACTCGACGCCGGTTCGCCATGCCTGCCAGTGCCAGTCGGCACGCACGCCTAGGCGCGCTGCGGGTACACGGGGCAAGTTGCCTGCGCCTTTCAAGCGCCCGCGAACATAATCGCCGAACACGCCAGCGCTGAAATTCGGCGTGATTCGATGGCGGATGTCACCCTCGATTCCAGTGAACTCGGCATCCTGCTGCGCGTATTCGATCAGACGAAAATCCTCGAACCGATCCAACGTCCGCGCAGAGATGTAGTCATCGACTTGATTGTGAAAACCACTGACCGAGAACCTCGTATCGCCCGCATGTTTGCGCAAGGTGAGATCGATATTGTGCGAAGTCTCGGCTTTCAGATTCGCGTTACCGACTTCATACGTGTTGGTGGCCAGATGAATGCCGTCGGCATACAGTTCTTGCGAGTTGGGCAGTCGTTGCGAGCGCGCCGCCGCCAACGTCAGCGAGTATTGGGGCGCCAGATCCCACACCAAAGCCGCCGATAACGAGGTGCCCGTCATGTCGCGGGCGCGTTGACCGTCCTGCGGCTTCACTTCCTGCCAATCCTGACGCGCGCCGAACTCCAGCCGCCATGCATCGGCCAAAGCGAGTTCTTCCAACAGGAACACGCCCGCCGAGCGCGTCTTGCTACGCGGCAAGAACTCTTCTTCGCCTTCGGCACGAAAATCGCTGTAGGCCCCTTGCGCCCCCACGACGCCACGCAATCCCCACAGCGGCACATGCGTCAGCTCGACACGGCCGTCGTAGCCCCGGTTCTTGAAGCGCGTGCCAACCTCGTCGCCTTCGATCTCGTCATGCTGATAGTCGGTGTATCCGCCACGCACGCGAACTCGCTCGAATCCCGCGAACGGGTCGCGGTATTCGGCCCGCAGATCCCAGCGCTGACTGCGTAGGCGAACGTACGGGACGCCGTGATCGTGGGCATGATCGTGACCATGCGCCTCACTTTGTTCATGGCCGTGGTCTCCATGCGCCTTGTGACCGTGTGCCTCATGCGCATGGTGCGAATCGTGCCCGCCTGCGCTATGGCCATGGCCGCCGCAATGCAAGTGAGCGCCATGCGGATGGCAGCCCGCGTAATCGTGGCTGTGACCGGGCAATCCATATTCGCTGTTCAAGCTGGTGACCGCCATACCCACGTAGCCGCGTGGCGTCACCCACGACAAGCCGATGCTGCCCTGATCCGAGTCGGCATACGAGCCACGTACCCGACGCTCGCTCCAATCTGGAACGCGGTAGTCGTCGGCGCGGCGGCGCAGCCCTTCTACCCGAACCGCCAGGTTGCCCGCACCTGCGGTGATCCCGAAGGCGGCGGCGCGCTCGCCCGTGCCAGTCGCGCCCCGGACTTCGGCCTCGCCCTCGAACCCCTCGTCGGGCACAGCCGTCGGAATCTTGTTGTCGATGACATTGACCACGCCACCGATCGATCCCCCGCCGTAAAGCAGCGTGGCGGGACCACGCAGTACTTCGATCCGTTGCGCAAGCAGCGGCTCGGCCGTGGTCGCGTGATCCGGCGAAATGGCCGACGCGTCCATCAAGCTCGAACCATCGCTCAACACCTGCACACGAGGCGCGCTTTGCCCACGGATGATGGGGCGGTTGGCCCCCCCGCCGAAGGTATCGGCATGTACGCCGGGCAAGCCTGACAGGGTTTCGCCCAAGGTCGCCCCCCGGCGTTCGATCAGTTAGTCCTCATCGAGCACCACGGCGGGCTGCGTCATGCGCTCAAGCGGGCGATTCAGTGCGCTGGCCGACACCGTGATGGGTGCCAGGGAAACGGGCGTGTCGGCGGCCGTTTGTGCACTAGCCAACGATGGCGCCACGACTGCGGCGGCTAGCGCGTGGGCGACAGACAAGAAGCGGGGGACGCGTGAGGCAGGCATACGTTCATAATCCGTTCAAATACGACTTATTTGAAATGATATAACGTACCAATTGCAAAGAAAAGCTCAATTTTTTACATGTGGTCGAGCACTGGACATTCGGGCGAGTGTGACGTGTATTCAGGGAGCCGCGGGTGAGCGCCGCTCAGGTCACCAACACGCCACCCAAGAGCAAGAGACCGAACATCAGCACGAGCATTGCCGCGAACGCTTCGATCGCCATGCGTACGCGTTCGACCCACTTTGCCGACAGAAGGTGACTCACGCGTTGAGCCCGTTGACTGGCCCATACCGACAGTACTGTCAAGGCAGCGACCGTCAAGCCGGTTCCCAAACCCATGGCCAGAGCCGATACGATGCCCGCAAAAAAGAAATCTTGAGCCAAGGCGAACACCAGCACGATGAGTGCGCCGCTGCAGGGCCGCAGACCGACAGCGATCAAAGCCGCCCACGCCCGCTTCAAATCGAGCGGACCGGAAACCATGCTGGGATCGGGCACGTGAGCATGGCCGCAGCAGTCGTCGTGATGGTGGTGATCGGCATGAGCGCGTGCCGGGCCATGAGCATGCGGGGGGACGTGCGACCGAATCGAAGCGTGCGCAAGCGATTGAGCATGCACGGGGCCTCGATTCGAATCATTCCCAGGGTGGTGATGGCTCGTATGGCCATGATCATGGTCGTGATCCACTCGATGATTGGCCCGATGGCTATGGTCACGCTTGCGCGCTCGCCAGATCGGTATCACCGCCTTGCGCCACACCAGCCACAGGCCAAGCAACACCACCATCGAATAGGCAGCTACCTCCATCCAGCGGGTCGCAGCATTCATCACGCCGGCGGTGACGTTCAGCCCGATACTGAGCACTACCACGACGGCAATGGCCACCAGTGCCTGCACCATCGACGCCACTAAAGCCAATACGGCACCGTTGCGCGCCGTTTGCCGGTTCGCCACGACGTAGCTGGCGATCACCGCTTTGCCATGCCCAGGCCCTAAAGCGTGAAAGACGCCATAAGCAAACGACAATCCGATCAACAAGCCACCGAAGCCACCATCGTCTTGCCAGGTGCGCACGGCATCGGCCAACTGCCTGTAAAACTGCGACTGCCAATACGAGACCTGCGTCAACACCGCGCTGAACGTTCCACCGGTGTCTGCCACCGTGGGCCGTCCCGCGCCGCTAAACGGATGGGTGCCTTGAGCCGAAGCCATGGCCATACAAAAAACGAAGAGAAAAACGACGCCGCTGATCTGTCCGGCGCGTCGACCTAGGGTGTGCATGAAATATCGATTCGATGAGTCAAGCCGCGAGTGACGGCAAACAATTCTTCCGGCAGCGCCGCCGGATCGGGATCAGGCGGAATAGCCGCCAACTGCTGCATGGTTTTGTAATCGAGCTCGCGAGGCGGCGTGTAACGACGCGAACATGACGTCGGCGCGTTCTTCAGCGTCAGACCCGCTGCGTCGAACGAATAAGCGACGAAGTAGGTTGGATCGTAGATGTCGATGCGGGCAGGCAGATCGGCGGATTCGACCGGCACCGACAGCGGCAAGGTGAAATGCAAGGCCAGGCGTTTGCTATCGGCATGCCAGACGACTTTTCCATCGCGCGGCGCGTTGTACTTCTTCGCCGTCTCACCCACCATCACTCGCGTGAAGTAATGCGAGATCGGCTCGCCTAATGCCACAAGCCAATCCTTGGCCATACCGTCCAAGGTGGCGGCGGCGTACTGACCGTCTTTGCCCTTTTTTAGGCCCTGCATCGCATAAGGCGAGAACATCTCGTCGAACAGCCATTGCTGCTCGATGGCACTCAGCCGCCCCCTGTCGTCGAACACGAATGCGGCTTTCGCATCGATCCACATATGGGGATGCGCCTGCGCCGTCGTACCAAGCGACAGCGTCCCTGCTGTCACGCACCCCAACAGCACGCGGCGGATCGTAGCAAACCCGTTCATTTCATCATTCCTCAGCACACTGCCAACACTTGATTGGCGTATCGGGTTCGGCACATTTGCCGAACAGTCGCCAGTATACAAATCACGATGAAAACAGCCCGGCAAACCCGCCGCGCGGCTTCACTTCAACGCATTCAACAACTGCGTGGCGTTCCACTCGACCATGCCCAGATAGGTCGATGCGTGCCCCTCGGCAACCAACGCGCCGAAATCCATGACAAGTCATACACACGACCGCGGGAGGGGGCTTTTTAAGCCGATAGGACCAACCAACCATTTGAAAAAACTTCGATGCGGTCGTAGATGAGCGCGAGCATAAACGTAGCCTACATCGAAATGTAGAAACTTCTTTACATTGATGATCAACGCCAAGGGAAATTTATGCACCTCGATAAGGCTCACGGGGCAAACATGCCCCAATCAAACCTCGCTAGCGAAATTCAAACCGACGTAAACGAATGTGAAACAAATCGCAGCATGGATCTCAATAATCCAGCATTTAGGCTTGAAATCACTACGAGCGTAGATACTGATGCGCTCTTCACCCGTCGTTGCTAAGACGAATGTTGGCCCAAAACCGGGTCAACATTTGCACCGTTTCTATTGGAACCCATGCGTTTTAAAAAAACAAAACGAAAATGGATTAGATCTAATTCTTCCTTCACTATCGCTAAGATTAAAACAAATTAAATCTTCGATAAACGTTACAGCACTAGACGCCCATCTGACTAATGGAATTACACAACCAGAAGGCGCCATTAAGCTTAATCAGGATGAGCGCCAGCTGCTTCTTGAGTTGGTTGAACGAGGATTTGTAGTTCATACCACACCTGAGGATCACTCAAGCGACGACCCCACGTTGAAATACCTGTTCGCAACGCGAACACACACAGCTAATGGTCTTAGCCTTTTGCGCCAGAGCACACCCACAGTGCTAGGTTTGGGTGGAGTCGGCTCTTGCGTACTACAGCATCTAGTTGGGATGGGCATCAAAAATTACATACTTCTCGATGCCGACACCGTCGAAGAGACCAATTTAAATCGACAGCACATTTACTCTCGTCGGCATATCGGACAATCAAAAACGCGCTGTGCCCATGAATACATTGATGAGCGCATCAAAGGAGCGACCGTACGCTCTTACCAAAAAAGAATCATGTCACTAAGAGACTTGACCGATCTAGACATCCCCAAAGCCAGTATTATTATAAATTGCCTCGATGAGCCCCAAGCAACTATCGAGAGAATTGTATACAAATACGCGCGCGCGAAAAAAATTGCCGCTATTAGCGCCGGGGTAGGGACCAACGATGGGTACTGGGGGCCTCTAATAATTCCAAGCACATCGCCCAGCCCAAATAATTTCGATAAAAATCAAAAACACTACGAGCGTAATTCTCAACCTCACCCAGACGCCAACATCATCCCTTGGTCATTTGGACCAACAAACACCCTTGTTTCGACACTATTAGTCAAGGACGTGATTTCCTGGCTAGCATCTGCCTCGCCACAGCACTCCCTTAATCGTCGGACCTATATCAACTTCAACACCCTTCAGATCACGAGCGAGGATCAATGATCCGAATTCAGCTCGAGACGCCCATCTTAGATTGCGAAATCAGTCGTCGCATAGATCACTCATGGCTAACCTTTGCCGGTCTCGTTCATGCAAGACTGTATGAGGAACGAGCAGATGAAAAACTTGATTCGAGAGTCATTTCAAAAATTGAAAGGGCAGATCAAACGCTCTATATAATAACAATCAAAAAGAATTTTTTCTGGACTGATGGAGAAGCGATTAGCGCGCACGACGTTTCCCGCGCACTCGCACAAGGGCAATCTTTAATTAAAAAAAGATTGTTTTTAAATATAAAAGTGGTTTCACGCCACATTGTTTTCATAAAAACACCCCCTGAAATCAAGCTAACTCGCCGCCTGCTCTCCAGCCCATTTTTTACACTGACCCCTGGGTGCCGCCACAACCCCAACAAAAATAACAAACTCAGCAGCTGCGGAGCTTTTCATGTAGCAAAATACGCTAAAGACGGCCTAATTCTACAAAAAAATATACATAGGACCAGCCCCAACTCACGACAAAAAATTGAGCTTTTTACCCATAAAGATACAGAAAAAATGCTATCTGCCAGTTTAAACAGAAAGGGCACCACAATTTCTGCAAGTCTAGGAGGCTCATCCAAGCTACTACAAGCCTATAAAAATGCAAACCTGACGAAAAACAGAGCCACTAATATCGGCATGATTTTGCGCCCAAACAACTCGGCGAAGAGGGCGATACACATGTCAATTCTGGAAAAAATCTCCAAATCAATAGATCGCTGCAAGCTGGCATTAGAAACGGGCCATACGTTCATTCCGCTACACAAGCTGGAAGAACTTTTTAAATACAACATTCTTGAGAATAGCCCCCCACCCGAAACACCGCCTGCAAACCCAGATCAAAAACGCTTGAAATTAATAACGTTGAGCTATGTCGATTTCTATCCAAACAAAATTATTGCCATAGAGTGCGCAAAACAGATCGGCAACATTACAGGCTGGCAGGTAGAAAAAAAAGAAACAAACTATGAAAACTATCTAAAAGGGTCTCCAGACAACAACCATTGCCCAGAATTTATTCTAGAAATAGTGCAACCGGCACTACCCTTGGATTACTACAGGGGCTTCATTGGCATCCCAATACTACAAGCCCTTACGACAGCTATTGCACTAGGTGACCAAGAAATCTCCCCAGACATACTGACCCGAGAGGGCCTATTTGATTGGACGCTACTCTAATAACGCCAATTAAAACTTCCACGCAGAAGGCGCCATGAAAAAAAACGGCAATAGCGGCTTTTACCGCTTACTCAGCAGCGAGGCATTTTCGACGGTCGCCAGCACATGTTTTACGGTAGCGATTCCCATTATCGCCGTTTCAGCACTGAGTGTTGACATTTTCACTCTATCTATACTTGCTGCCACGGGACAGATGGCGCCCCTGCTATTCGGGCTATCGGCTGGCGCGATTGCCGACAAAGTCAACAGACGGCGAATACTTGTTGCTGCCCATGCTGTACGAGCCGCACTCATGGCGGCGCTGGCAATAGCCGTTTGGATCGAAGTGCTGAATGTAGCGCTGCTTGCGCTATCGGCGTTCGCGCTTTCATGCGCCCAATTGCTATGCGATAGTGCTATGGCATCCGCAGTTCCCGCTGTGGTCAGACGCTCAAAATTGACGTGGGCGAACGGCTGGCTTCAAGGCGTCGCATCAGCTGGACAATCAGTGGCACCTGTACTTGCAGGGGTTATGGTACAGATGGGATCAATTGGCTTGTTATTTACGCTAGGCGTAATCGCACATTTACTGAGTGCTGTTTTTATTAATACTATTCCGTCGAACCTCGGCACATGCACTGGCGATGATACGTCGCCGCATTTTCAACAGATCAAGCAGGGGCTTTCTGCTCTGTGGAGAGACCCGGTACAACGCGCTATTGCCGTATCTTCCGCATCGTTCAATTTTTTTCATAGCGCATTTTTCACGCTGTTCCCCTTCTATGCGCTCAACACAATAAACCTATCGCCAACCACATTAGGATTAATCTTGTCGGCAGTCGGTATCGCAGGACTAATCGCGGCAGTGTTCGCTGAACGACTTATAAATCGCATTGGCGTTCCGATATCCCTAATTGGCTCGCTCTTCGTCGTGCTACCGTTCTCACTCCTAATCACTTTTGGCGCTGACATCACGTTTCCATTCAACGCCGTCTTGATCGTCCTTGCTTTCGCTGCGTGGGACTTCGCCGTGGTGCTCAATCTAGTGATCGAGCATTCCATCAGGCAGGCAATGGTGCCACCCGAGTTTTTATCGCGCGTCGCCGCGAGCCAGCGTTTTGTGGCGTGGGGTGTCGATCCGCTAGGCGCGCTTGCAGGTGGCACGCTGGCGGCCACCGCCCTGGGCGTGTCCACGACGCTCAACCTGGCAATGTGGGGCATGGGTGCATCAGGCTTGATACTGCTCGGCACTCGCGCCGTGCGCAAGCTCCCCCGTCGCTTTCAGGACGCGGCGACCTAAGCCCCCTACGTCCTCGCGCATCAGAACAAATATGCAGGCACCATCAACGCAAAGCGTTTAGCAACTGCGTGGCGTTCCACTCGAACATGCCCAGATAGGTCGATGCCTGGCCCTCTTTGGACAAGGCATCGGAATACAGGGTGCCGCCGACCTTGGCTTGCGTTTCGCGGGCGATCTGCTCGACCACTCGAGGGCTGCTGACGTTCTCGATGAACAGGGCAGACACCTTCTCGCGCTTGACCTGTTCGATCAGGCGTGCCAATCCAGAGGCCGACGGCTCGGCACTGGTCGATAAACCCGAAACCGGCAAGAATGTCACGCCATACGACTGCCCGAAGTAGCCGAACGCATCGTGCGAGCTGACCACTTTACGACGCTCGACAGGCAATGCAGCGAAATCACGCTTCAAACGCGCATCCAATTGATCGATCTGGGCAAGGTACGCTTTTGCCCGTTTGTCGTAGCCGTCTGCATGTGCAGGATCGGCTTTGGCCAAGGCACGGGCGATATTCAATACATAAGTCCGGCCATTTTCCAGACTCTGCCAAGCGTGGGGATCTTGCGGGCCATGATCATGACCGGCATGGCTGTGATCGTGCGAATGGCCGCCGTCATGCTTGTGATCGGACGCGTGAGCATGCTGATGACCATCGTCGTGCTTATGGTCATGATCGTGCTTATGATCATCGGCATGTTTATGATCGTGTCCGGCCTGATCGCCCTCACCGAACTCACGCGCCTTGACGCCCGCACTCGCCGTCACCACAGTGCCCTTGAATCCCGATGCCTGCTGCAAACGCGGCAGCCAAGACTCGAAGCCCAACCCGTTGACGATCAGCACATCCGCTGCGCCCAACTTACGCGCATCGCGCGGCGTGGGTTCAAAGCCGTGTGCATCGCTGTTGCGATCCACCAGCACATCGACGACCGCATCCGGCCCGGCGACCTGCTGCGCCATGTCGGCCAGAATCGAGAAACTGGCGATCACCTTCGGTTTCGTATCGGCCGCGGCGGCATTGGCGGCCAGCGCAACGCTACTTGCCAGTACGCTGGCTGACAACACACCGGTTACCACGCCTCGCAATACGTGACGGCGGACGGTCGAATTTTTGGCTTGCATGGATTTTCTCCTTTTGAGACGTTCGAGACTTGCCAGCCGACTACCAGCCGCGCGCCACGGGCAGGCGACGACGACGCAAGGTATGCAGCAGCCCACCATGCGGACCTATCGCCACCGACAACAGATAGGCCAGACCGGCACAAAGAATGATGGCGGGCGAAGCCGGCACGTTGAAGTGATACGACACCAGCAACCCGGCCCACGACGCTACGGCACCCATGCCGACCGCCAATGAAATCTGCCCCGCTGCCGATGCCATCCAGAATCGTGCACTGGCCGCAGGCAGCATCATCATGCCCACCACCATCAACGTGCCCAACACCTGAAAACCCGCAACCAGATTGAGCACCACCAAGGCCAGAAACCCCATATGCACCAACGATCCGCCGCCACCGGTCGCACGCAGGAACCCGGGATCCAGGCATTCGGCGATCAACAGGCGGTAGACCAACGCCAATGCCACAAGCGTGACGGTCGCGCAGGCCGTCACCAGCAAGAGCGCGTCGTCGTTCAATCCCAGCACCGTGCCGAACAGCACATGCAACAGATCGACGTTCGACCCCCGCAAGGACACGAGCAGCACGCCCAAACCTAAAGAAATCAAATAGAACGCAGCAAAGCTGGCGTCCTCGCGCAGGGGCGTCAGTCGTGCCACCAGCCCGGCCAACAATGCCACCGCCAGACCCGTCACTACACCGCCCAGCATCATGGCAGGCAGCGACAGGCCTGCCAACAAATAACCCGCAGCCACGCCGGGCAAAATGGCGTGCGACATCGCATCGCCCATCAAGCTCATTCGGCGCAGCACCAGAAACACGCCCAGCGGTGCCGCGCCCGCAGCCAAGGCCCAGGCGCCAGCCAGCGCCCGACGCATGAAGCCGTAATCCAGAAACGGCGAAATCAGCATGTCCCATACGGTCATATCGGACTCTCGTCGCGCATACGGCGGGCGGCCTTCAAGTTCTCGCGAGTCAGCACGCTTTCGGTGTCACCCCAGGCAATCACTTCGCCCGATAGCAACAGCGTGTGGGGGAAATGCTCGCGCACCAGTTCCATGTCATGCAAAACAGCAATGACGCTGCGGCCCTTACTATGCCAGTCGCACAGCAACTGAATCAGCTCGTCGGTCGTATGGCTGTCAACCGCCGAAAACGGCTCGTCCAACAGCAACACCCGCGCATCCTGCATCAAGAGCCGTGCGAACAACACCCGCTGCAACTGCCCACCCGACAGGGTGCCGACAATGCGACGCTCGCTGCCGCCCATGCCCACCTGCACCAGCGCGTCGTGCGCGCGTGCCAACTCGTCGTCGTCCAGGCCCCGCCAGGCGCCGTTGCGCCGCCATGCCCCCATCGCCACCAATTCGAGCACCGTGATGGGAAAACCACGGTCCAACTCGCCGGCCTGCGGCAGCCAGCCCAGCTCGTCGGTACGCGCGCCATGCACAATCACCCTTCCCGAGGTCGGACGCAACACGCCCATGATCCCTTTGATCAGGGTGGATTTACCTGCGCCGTTGGGACCGACGATGGCGGTCATACAGCCCGGCCGAAAGTGCCCAGAGACATGACGCACGGCGCTACGTCCCCGCCAGCCGAGCGTTACGTCGTCTAGCTCTATACTGGCGGCCTGCGCGATAAGGGGCAACGCCGTCATGTTTAACCCAGGGCCCACAGCGTCATGGCCCACAACGCAGCACTCACCACCAGGGCCAGACACACGCGGGCCCACGCCGCTGTCAATAGAAATGGACGTCGATTAGGCGAGAAGCCGGAAGAATGGGAAGCACGTGCAGGCATGAAAAATTGCGCCGCAACAATGGCGCAAAGCAAGATAATACGAATGTTATATCATAACCAAACTATGGCGGACTCGCACATGGCAGCTTCCGGGACGATCCAGCACACAAACGAAGGCGGCGTGGCCGAACATTTGCGGGTAGCGCAAGCGCTGTGCGAACAGCAAGGTCGCCGGTTAACACCCATTCGGCGGCAGGTATTGGAACTGCTGCTGCGTCAGAATGGCCGCAGTCTGAAAGCCTACGAGTTGCTGGACGGCATGCGTGAAGTTCATCCTGGGTCTGCGCCTCCGACGGTCTACCGGGCACTGGATTTTTTGGTTGAAGCCGGCCTTATTCACCGCCTGGACGCCGTCAATGCCTGGATCGCCTGTCACGATGCGGGTGGCGCGCCGCATGACCTGCTGGTAGTGTGTACGCATTGCGGCGCAGTGGCCGAAATAAGCGACCCCGTCATGAGCGCACGCTTGGCCGAACGGGTCGCACTGACCGGCTTCAAACCCACCTCGCACGAAACCGAAATCCGCGCCTTGTGCGCGACCTGTCAGAAAGACTCTGCCGTCGATGCACACGCAGGCCATCACCACGGTCACGGCCATTCACACGGCTAATTGTCCGAAAAATCGGCGCCAGTGTGCCCTCTGCGCCGCCTGCACGATTCAGTCACAATAGGTTAGTAGGCTACCGATAAACTGATGTGCCGGTGCCTTTGCATCACCCCAATCAACACCCTGATCCCGCTCCTGGAATGTTGCCGTACTGTTGCTAATTCCATCGGTAAACACCCTGTTGCACTCATGGGGTTCTCAGGGGTTTGCCCAGGGGCTGTGTCTGTGATGTAATCCGGCGTCCAGTTGCACCGCAACCCCATGTGCTTCGGTCGGGGAGCTGTCGCTCCGGCCGCGGCCGCTTTATAAACGCCGCACTGCCATGAATTCCCCTCGCGCCCTGGCCAATATGGTCCCCGTCAC
>CAMDNZ010000039.1 GCA_945903445.1 Bordetella parapertussis | reverse complement strand
CGGTCGATTCGGTCTGGCATGCCGGACTCCCCCGGTACGTAGATTTGCCAGAGTGCTGGCAAGGACCATGCCCACCATGCCTACTCGGCCTATGACATTGCGGGTTATCATCGCAGGCTAGTTTCCCTCGCAGCGCCACGGTAGATTCGCCGCCGACACGCCAGCGCGGCACACGCAGACAATGACCACAGACTCTTTAGCCCTCGATTTCAAAAGCGCCACGCTATATGCCGTGCGCGTGGTGTTGCACCAAGCCGACCTGGCTGCCTTGACCGCTGCGCTGGATAAGCGCATGTCTGACGCGGGCAGCTTGTTCGAAAACGAACCCGTGGTCATCGACGCCTCGCGCGTAGATGCTGTGCTCGACTGGCCGGCATTGGTGAGCGCATTGCGGACTAAGAATTTACCCGTCATCGGCGCGATCACGCATCCGAGCAATGCCGAAGGCGCGCAGGCAGCGGGCCTGGCCACCGTCGAACTCTCTACCCCCCCGGCGCGGCCCTCGCAAAATAATGCGGCCGTGACCACCGAAGCATTAGATGCCCCGCTGCCGACTCAGGCCGCAACGGGCATCGCTACCGGCACGGTCACCGATACGACCGATAGTGTTGATACGCCCCCTCAAACCGGGCAGGCAGACAGCGCAGCCGGTGAGGCGACACAGCCTCCCGCCGCCGAGAACGATTCGCCTGCATTGCAACGCGCCGCCCGACCCAGCCAGGATGCCAACCCGCCAACCGCTCGCGCGCCGCAGTCGTCGTCGGCCCTGGTCATCACCAAGCCGCTGCGTAGCGGCCAGCGAGTGTATGCGCGTCATACCGACCTGATCGTCATCGGCATGGTCAGCCAAGGGGCCGAAGTGATCGCCGACGGCAACATCCACGTCTACGGCCCCTTGCGCGGCAAAGCCATGGCGGGGGCGCGCGGCGACACCGCAGCACGCATTTTCACCACCGAACTCGACGCCGAATTGCTGGCCATCGCCGGTGTGTACCGGGTGGTCGAGTCGCGTCTGGATCCGCAGTTGCGTAACCGACCGACACTGGTACGGCTCGAAGGCGACACACTACGGGTCGAAAGCCTGAAGCCCTGACAAATGGAAAAAGTATCGTCATGGCATTTTGCTTTACGATTAGTCCCGATTAATTCCTGACATCTCAATCGCAAGAAAAGGTTCTGACCTCATGACACGCATCGTTGTGGTGACATCCGGCAAAGGCGGGGTGGGCAAAACTACCACCAGCGCAAGCTTCTCTTCGGGCCTGGCGCTTCGCGGCCACAAAACGGCGGTCATCGACTTCGACGTCGGCCTGCGCAATCTCGACCTCATCATGGGCTGCGAACGCCGCGTGGTGTATGACTTCGTCAACGTCATTCAGGGTGAAGCCACTCTGAACCAGGCTTTGATCAAGGACAAACAGTGCGAGAACCTGTTCGTGCTGCCGGCCTCGCAAACGCGCGACAAGGACGCCCTGACGCTCGAAGGCGTCGAGAAGGTCATCAACGACTTGAAAGAAATGGGTTTCGAGTACATTGTGTGCGACTCGCCCGCGGGTATCGAAACGGGCGCGCTGATGGCCGCTTACTTCGCCGACGACGCCTTGGTGGTGACCAACCCGGAAGTGTCCTCGGTACGTGACTCGGATCGCATCCTGGGCATTCTGTCGGCCAAGTCGCGCCGCGCCGTTCAAGGCGACGAACCGGTCAAAGAGTTCTTGTTGCTCACCCGTTATAACCCCAAGCGTGTCGAAGAAGGCGAAATGCTGTCGCTGTCGGACATCGAAGACATCTTGCGCATCAAGATGATCGGTGTGATTCCCGAATCGGAGTCGGTGCTGCAAGCCTCGAACCAGGGCTTGCCCGCTATTCATCTAGATGGCTCGGACGTGTCCGAAGCCTACAAGGACGTTGTGGCGCGCTACTTGGGCGAAGAGAAACCCCTGCGTTTCACCGACTACCAAAAGCCTAGCTTTCTCAAGCGCATCTTCGGAGGGAAGTGATATGTCTTTTCTGTCCTTCCTGATGGGCCAGAAGAAAAACACGGCCAACGTTGCCAAGGAACGCCTGCAAATCATTCTGGCGCGTGAACGGGGCGGCAACGATTCGCCCGATTTTCTGCCTCAGTTGCAGCAAGAGCTACTGGCCGTGATCTCCAAATACGTCAAGATTAACCTCGACGACGTCAAGGTGAACCTGGAGCGCCAGGACACGCTGGAAGTCCTGGACATCAAAATCGAAATTCCGCCTAAGACCGCCGATAACGCGCCGGTGGCCAAAGCCTGAGGGACTCGGAGCGCTGCCACTCGTTTAGAATTGTGGTGCCATCGCTCGTTGCCGGGCAGTGGCGCTACAGATCGGGCGGCCAAGTTGGTTTTTCAACGGTCATTCAAACAAAACGCCTCTCTTGTGCATCGTATGCAAGAGAGGCGTTTCGTTTTGAATGAAACGTGGTCACTCGGCACGTCCCACCCGGGTGGGCTGATTTTCGCAGCCTGCTCGTGCGCTTGGCGCAGCCTGCCGGCCGCGCCAAGCCGCTTATCGGCGCTTGCCGATTTGATCGCCGATCACACCGCCAATGGCAGCGCCACCCACGGTGCCAAGGATGCCGCCATCGGTAATGACCGCACCGGCCACACCGCCCAGACCAGCACCGCCAACGGCGCCCTTTTGGCGCGAACTCATGCTATCCCAGGTCGAGCATCCGGCTGCCGACACTGCCAGCAGAGCCACCGCAAAAACCTTAGTCACTCGTTTCGTAATCATGGATCGACTCCTATATTGTCAGCCAAGCCGCTGGCATCGTCATGCCCCCCTGAGCATTTTCAATGCCCGGCCTGACGCAAGTTTGTGTCGGGCCCCGGCGATATCACAGATATGAACACTTAGAGTCGCAAAAAGTGCCGCCTTCAGCTGTGAGGTTTGCCCATTTTCTGTGTCAATGGGTATGGATTGCCCTGAAAGTCCCCCGCAGATGTTGCTGGCAGCCCCGACCAACTGACCAGATGTAACCTATCGCGCGAAATGAGCGGGGCATTTGGACAACAGTTGAGCCATTTGACACACGCCGGCGCAAAAAAACCCCCTTTCGCCATAACGATCGGGGGCCATAGGCGGCCAAAAAAATTTACTTCAGCGGCTTATAACGCAAACGGCGCGGCTTGGCACCCTCTTCACCCAGGCGACGCTTCTTGTCGGCTTCGTATTCCTGATAGTTGCCGTCGAAGAACACCGCCTGCGAATCGCCCTCGAACGCCAGGATATGCGTGGCGATACGGTCGAGAAACCAGCGATCGTGGCTGATGACCATGACGCTGCCGGGAAATTCCAGCAAAGCATCTTCCAAAGCCCGCAAGGTTTCGACGTCCAAATCGTTGGACGGTTCGTCCAGCAGCAATACATTGCCACCCGCGATCAGGGTTTTGGCCAAGTGCAAACGCCCACGCTCACCGCCCGAGAGTAAGCCGACCTGCTTGTTCTGATCGCTACCCTTGAAATTGAAGCGCCCCAGATAGGCACGCGAACCCATTTCGAACTTGCCCACAGTCAGCACGTCGGCACCGTCGGCCACCGCGTCGAACACAGTCTTACCGTCTTCCAACGAATCGCGCGACTGATCGACATACGCAAGACGCACCGTTTTGCCCAACGCGACTTCGCCGCTATCCGGTTGCTCACGCCCGGCCAGCATACGGAACAGCGTCGATTTACCAGCACCGTTAGGGCCAATGATGCCGACGATAGCGCCTGCCGGCACCTTAAAGCTCAAGTCGTCGATCAGCAAGCGATCGCCGTAGGCTTTGCGGACATTCTTGAACTCAATCACTTCATTGCCCAGGCGCTCGCCCACGGGAATGAAAATTTCCTGAGTTTCGTTGCGCTTCTGGTATTCGTGCGAAGACATCTCTTCGAAGCGCGCCAAACGGGCCTTGGCCTTGGCCTGCCGACCCTTCGGATTCTGACGGACCCACTCGAGCTCTTTCTTGATGGTTTTTTGACGTGCCGATTCAGTGGCTTCTTCTTGCTTCAGCCGGTCGTCTTTCTGTTCCAGCCACGAACTGTAATTGCCCTTCCATGGGATGCCATGACCGCGATCCAATTCGAGAATCCACTCGGCGGCGTTGTCCAGGAAGTAACGATCGTGGGTCACGCCAACGACCGTGCCGGGGAATTTGTGCAGGAACTGTTCCAGCCATTCGACGCTTTCGGCATCCAAGTGGTTGGTGGGTTCATCCAGCAGGAGCATGTCCGGCTTGGACAGCAACAGGCGGCACAAGGCGACCCGGCGCTTTTCGCCACCCGACAGCTTGTCGATCGTGGCATCCCAAGGCGGCAGGCGCAGCGCATCGGCGGCGATGTCCATCTGCTGGGCAATGTCGTCCGAACCGCTGGTCGCAGCGGCCTCGATCACGGCCTCCAATTGAGCCTGCTCGGCGGCCAGCGCATCGAAATCGGCATCAGGCTCGGCATACAAGGCATACACCTCGTCCAAGCGCTTGCGGGCCTCGAACACCTCGCCCAAGCCAGCCTCGACCGACTCGCGCACAGTGTGCGTCGGATCGAGTTCGGGTTCCTGGGGCAGATAACCGATCTTGATGCCAGGCATCGGCGCGGCCTCGCCTTCGATCTCGCGATCGACACCCGCCATGATCTTCAGAAGCGTAGATTTGCCCGAACCGTTCAAACCCAGCACGCCAATCTTGGCGCCCGGAAAGAACGACAGCGAAATGTCGCGCAGAATCTGCCGTTTGGGCGGCACGATCTTGCCGACGCGATGCATGGAGTAGACGTATTGGGCCATAGGTGCAGGTCAGTAATTGGGGAGCGAGTAAACGACTAAAGCATGTCATTGTAGGCGGCGGCGAAGCCGTGCGTAAAATGGCGACTGTCATTCATTACTTCTGCGCCGATATACATCGCGCCATCACTATGTCCGCTGACTCCGATTTCCCCGTCCCTATCGACGCGTTTTCTGCCGACGAACTAAGCACGTTGGCCACCACGGCAGACGCCCTGAGTGCCTATCTGGGTCAGCCAGTGCTGGCGGAGGTAGGCGTGAACAAAGCTGGCCGGGAATGGGTCGTCTTTGGTGCGCCATTGGACGCCGACGCAAACCAAACCGCCAGCGATGAAGACGGCGAGGTCGATTCCACCGACATCCTGCACGTTCAAATGGGCGGAGCAGGCACTCGCGTGCTGGGCAACCGTGGCGGACTGGACGACTTGGCCGAGACCGTCTACGACTGTCGCTTTCTGTGGGCCATCGAGCTGCGCGACCCGGAAGAAGAAGGGTTTCGCTACGTCAAGTTGGACGATCGTGGCGACGAGGTCGATTGGACCGACGATTTGCCCAGCCTGCTGCCGTTTTCGATGGTCGAAGAAGCCATAAACGAAAACGACCTGGACGACGAAGACGACGGCGACGATGAGGACGACGGTTTGGAGCCGCCCGTTCACATTCATCCCACACCGCCGCATCGCCACTGAAAACAGCGGCAGGTGTCGGTTTTTAAGGCACATGCTTAAGACCGCGTGCAGTAGGGCGCACGTTTTACGTGCTTTGTGCCATATGGCATGGCCGCGTCCCAGAGCAAACGCCTCAACATTGGGCCGACTCTTAGCGCCGACCTACCCGATCGCGCCAAACCAGCAGGTAGCCCAGGGGCGACAAGAGCTTCACCAGCACCCGTCCAACCGGATGAGTGAGCGGATAAGCCGTCAGCACCTGCGCCGGACCCTTGCGTCGCAAAGCGGCCCGATAGCGCGTCAGACGCAAGGCGGCTGCCACGAATCGCCACGGCGCATATTTGGCATATCGCCATTCGGCCTGTAATAGTTGCCAATTCAATAGATAAAGCCCCGCCACGTGAGACTGGGCCGCCCTGGACGTCGTGCTGAGCGAGACAGTGGTAGGTTGATACACCCGGAACACCTGGTTAACGAAACGATTGAGATAGCCCGCCCGGGCAATCGCCCACCATACCAGGCTTTCCGGCACGAAACCGGGAACGTCCTCGGGGTAGGGAAAGCGGCGCAGGACATCGGTACGCTGACAGCCGAATTTCTCTCCCCCGACACGCCATTTGAAATGCATATCGGTGGCCGTGCAATCCAGCACATCGCGCGGATAACGATCGCCCACCACGGCCCCATCAGGCCGGGCGCACAGGCCCGTCACGCCTACGAAACGGTCGCGGCGCTCGGGCGGAATCGACAACCAGGCATCGTACAGCCGATGCAGCGTATCGGGCGCGAGTTCGTCGTCGTCATCCAGCACGATCAGTAACGCACCGCGCGCCTCGCGCACCCCCCGATTCACCGCCGATTTCTTATGGCCGTTCGGCTGACGCACCCCACGTACCGGGAAATCCGCGGCTGCGGCACAGGTGGCCAGAGCCTGCTCGACCGCCCTCGCCTCGGCCGAACCGTCGTCAACCACCAACCACTCAATATCGTGCCAGCGCTGGGCTTGCAAGGATGCGAACACCCTGCCCAACATCTCGGGCCGGTTGTACGTACACGTGAGTATCGTGAAAGTGGGCGTCATGATGCGGCCCAGTATAGCGAGGCGGCGCTAGAATGCGCAGCAGAGGAGCCCCGCCATGGATACCCCCGCCGTCAACCTGAACGACATTCCCCTTTTCGTGGAAGTCGCCCGGCGCAAGAGCTATACGCTGGCCGCGCGCGCGCTGGAACTGCCGGTATCGACCTTATCGCGCAGAATCGGCGATCTGGAACGCGCCATCGGTCTGCCGCTGATCAATCGCAGTACCCGCCGCCTGGGCCTCACCGAGGCTGGTCTCGCCTACTACGAACGGTGTCGCAAGCTGGTAGACGCCGCCCGCGTGGCGCACGAAGACCTGAGCGACTCGGCGCCCCCGCCGACCGGCGTATTGCGGGTGGCCATCACCCATAGTCTGGCGGTGCTGCTGCTGCCTCACACTATCGAAGCCTTCATGCGGGCCTATCCAGGCATCCACTGCGAGTTCGACCTGGCGCTGAAGCGGCCGGACCCCGCCAGCGGCTGCTTCGACGTGATGCTTCGCCTGGTGTCCTCGGGCAACCCGGTCGGCATGTCGGTCCGTGAGCTGGCGTCGGTGCCCACGCTGCTTTATGCGTCTGCCGATTATCTGAACCAGCAGGGTGTACCCAGGCAACCCCACGATCTGCAACCGCTGGACTGCATTCGCACGACCAGCAGCGATTCCGATTCGTTCTGGGATCTGTACGGCCCCGATAATCGCCATGTACGCGTACCGGTCCATGGGCGGCTCAGCGTGAACAATGTGAGCGCCGCCGCCGTACTCGCCTCGAAGCGGCAAGGCGTGGTTCGTCTGCCTCAGTTCCCTGGCATGGCCGATCACACCCGGCGATTGGGGCTGGTTCAAGTGCTGCCGCAATGGCGGCTGGCCCCTTTACCCGTATTCGCCGTGTTTCCGTCTTCGGTGCTTCCAGCGCGCACCCGCGCGTTCATGACGTATATCGAAGGCGTGCTGACGGATCGCCCCTCGGACTGACGATCCTCGAGCTAACGCGAATCGCTTGAAACAAGGCCTTAAACCAGACGTTCGCTAAAAGCGGTCGCCAAAAAGTAGTCTCTAAAACCAGGCCCCAAAACAAACCACCCGCCATCGAGGCGGGTGGTTTGCAGGGCGGCTTGTCCGAGGCGGCCAAGGCACGCGACAGACAAGGAACAAGGCGTTTACACGCGCTTGATCTTTTCCAGCATCTTGAACACGCCCTTGGGCGCGTTGATGAACAAGCGCTTAAACGACTTGCCCAGGCAACGGCGTTCCAGGGTGTTGCGGCGCACGCGTTTACGTTCAGCCATGACATTCTCCAGTAATAAGAAAACCGGCAAACGATAAAAGACCGGCCATAATTTGGGTGACAACCTGGCATTCTAACCTGAAAGTAGCCGTCTCACATCCCCGGCTTCGCTTCACGTGTGGGTCGGGGACGACAAGTTCGCCAACAACGCCTTGATCTGCGCCACCAAGGCCGCCGTATCCTTGGCGGCGAACGCCGCTTTGTCGTACAAATTGCTGCCCAGGCCTACCAATGCGGCGCCAGCAGCGAAATAGTCCGGCGCGTTCCGGGCGGTCACTCCGCCCGTAGGGCAAAACAGCACGTCCGGAAAGACCGAGGCGAGTGCCTTCAAATGCCCAGGGCCGCCCGAGTCGGCAGGAAACACTTTGACGATATCGGCCTTCGATTGGCGCGCCAGCAAGACTTCGCTAGGCGTGAACGCACCCACCAACGCCAGAGCATCTGCCGCATGAGCAATATCGACCATGTCGGGCACCACCCCGGGCGAAACCAGAAAATCGGCCCCAGCCTTAACGGCATCGTTGGCCTGAGCAGCGTCCAGCACCGTTCCCACGCCGACTTTGATGCCTTGGCCATGGGCGTCCCGCAGGGCTGCCAGGACATCCAGCACGCCCGGCGTCGTCCACGTCAGCTCAATGACGCGACATCCGGCGGAGATGGCCACCTCGGCAGCATAAGCGGCTGTGGCCGCATCGTTGTAACGCAATACCGGGACGACGCGCGCGGCGACCAGGGTTTGCACAGGGGACGACGGCAAAGCGTCATCGTGGAGACGGATCATGGCGAACCTTTCGAAGACGTTAGCGGCTTAGTGTATCTTCATCGGATCGGACGACTCCAATTTCAGGCTCGCCGATTGACGTAAAGGATTGCGCAGCCGCTCCTTCAGGCGGGGGGATACCTCGGAGAATGCCTTCATCGCGTCGTCGAAACGCTTATCCTTGAGATAATCCTCACCCAGAAGCTCGAAAGAAGACACGACAGGCGAAGGGGGACCGTAGCTTGCGGGTAGCTTGCGCTCGAGAGCCGCCGCCGCTTCCAGCAACGCATATCCACCCGCTATGTCCATCTCTTCCCGCCTCACGATGCTGCGAAGCTGCAAGGCCATAATTTCAGCCGGTTCGATCGATTGCTCGTATGCGCCGGTGAAATAGCTGACTTGAGTGGCACCACAGCTGCCCAATGTCGACAAGCGTTCTTTGTTTTTACCAATCAACCCATCGATATGTCGGATGGCTTTCTTCGCCTCGTCCAGATCCGCTTGATCGATACGACCGTCCGATCGTCTGCTACGATCGAGGGCAGCCCAAGTTGTGGCGTATTTAAGGTTGACGACGGCCTGAAGTTCGATGCCACTTAAATCCGCCGCCAACGAAATGGCACTTGCGAGAATGTTGGCCGTATTCGCATCCTGAGGCGCGTCTGTCAAATACGCGGCGTACATCATCGCGAGATACCACTTATACATCGGCTCGCTTCGATTCGCCGCATACACGTCCTCCATCTCTTTCAAGGCGGTCCTGGCGTCCTCGAATTGTCCGAGCTGTAACTTGGCATAGGACAACCACTGCAGCGAATGCAATGCATGAATGTCGTAGCAGGGGCTCGACGCGTGCCTTTGGGCTGCGGCCTTGCCTTTGCGCCAGGCTGCAGTCTCACCCTCCGCCACGTGTTTCCACATGCCCAGGGGAAAATAGATATGCGAGGGCATATGCAGCGCATGCGCCGCGTGCACACCCTCGCCGGCATAGCGTGCGGCGTGCTGCAAGGCTTCCTCGGGCGAGCGCCTGGCATCGTCGTAACTATGGATCGTGTAATGCAGCATCCCCGGATGATCCGGGTTGCGTGCCCGAATCATATCGAGAATGGATGTTGCTTTCTTACGCAACGCAAGCGCCTTGTCCTTGCTCCCGATCGACTTAGACGCGGCAAGCAAGGAAAGACCATAGAACGCTGCAATGTCATCGTCGTGCCGGTTCTGATCGAACAGCGAGCGCATGACGGCACGGTAAGCCTCATTGCGTTCCTTCGGTGTGCCGTCGCCATACAATTTCTTAACAGCGGAAATCAAAGCCTGCTCGCGGGGAGGAAGCACCCGCGCGCCTGTGCCCAGATAGCGCTGCAAGACGGCGCGCCCTGCGGCAAAGCTTTGCTCTTCCCATAACGGATGATCCAAAGCCATTAACAGGCCCCAGTATCCACGCGCCGTATTCACGACGGATTCGCTTCTTTCAATCATCGCCTGAAAACAAGCGATCGCGTCATCGTATTGAAAGTGATGCAGCTGCCGTATGCCTTTCGAATAATAGTCATCCATATCGCGTTCGGATGGAGAGGCGATAGATGCTCGCTGCTCGTCCGTGGAATTTGCCGGTACAAATGTTGGACTACTCTCAACCGTGCTCGCTTGAACATTTACCGAAATTGCGATTAACAACGCGATGGGTGCCGCAAGAGCCTTGCCGATAAGCATTGTGTTTTCCAAAGGAACTGAACTGAACGATTGCACGCCGAGAATTATTCAGTAAACCTTCTGACTAACCGTTACTTGATTCATATGAAAAATAATAAATCGTTCCTCGAAAAATGATGTTTAGCCCCGCCGACATTATCCTGCGCAAGCAACGAGGAACGTTTCGTCGTTTGCTCCCTTTTGGCTAAGATATGTCTATGAACTCATCCCAAATCCGCATCGTCGGCGCGCGCCAGAACAATCTGAAAAACCTCGATGTCACTTTGGAGACGGGAGAGTTCGTCGTTGTGACGGGGGTGTCCGGGTCGGGCAAGAGCTCCTTGGCATTCGATACGCTGTATGCCGAAGGCCAACGACGGTACGTCGAAACGTTCTCGCCTTACGCGCGACAGTTCCTCGACCGGATGGACAAGCCGCAGGTCGATCGGATCGAGGGCATTTTGCCAGCCATCGCCATCGACCAGACCAACCCGGTGCGCAGCTCGCGCAGCACGGTCGGCACGATGACCGAGTTGAACGACCATCTGAAGCTGTTGTTCGCACGCGGCGCGTCCTTGTTTTCTCGCGGATCGGGCCGTCGGGTCCAGCGCGATACGCCTGCCTCCATCTATGCGCTGCTGACCGAGCGGGCACAGGCGGCAGGCGATCCCCGATTGGTGGTGACGTTTCCAGTGGAAGTGCCGGGCAACTTTACCGATGACGAGGTTCGCGGCTTTTTGGAGGGACAAGGCTACACACGAGTCCATGCCGAAGAGACTCGGGCCGCCAAGCCGGCCGCACGCAAGACCGCGAGCAAAGCCGCCAAGAAAACCAAGACAGCGACGGCAGACGACGGCCCAAGGCGTTTGCTGCACGTCGTGCAAGACCGGTTCAGACTCGGCAACACCGACGCCTCGCGCGTGCTGGAAGCATTGGAAACCGCGCTGCACATGGGCGCGGGCCATGTCGCCGTCCACGCTCAGAATGCCGACGGTGTAGAAGCGCACGTCTGGCGTTTCAGCGATCGCCTGCACGACGCCGACGACGACATCGAATACAACGATCCTTTGCCCAGCAGTTTCTCGTTCAATTCGCCCCTGGGCGCGTGCGAAGCCTGCCGCGGCTTCGGGCGAGTGATCGGCATCGATTTCGGCCTGGTCATTCCAGACGAGAACAAGACCCTGAACGAAGGTGCCATTAAACCCTGGACCACGCCCAGCTACAAGGAATGCCAGGACGAGATGCGCAAATATGCGCCACGCGCAGGCGTCGCCCTGAATATCCCGTGGAAGTCGCTGCCGCCCGAGCATCGGGATTGGGTGCTGCATGGCGATCCTGAATTCAAGGGCGGAACGCAGGCATGGAAGAACCAGTGGTACGGCGTGCAGCGCTTCTTCGACTGGTTGGAGACTAAAGCCTACAAGATGCACGTGCGTGTGCTGCTGTCGAAGTACCGCAGCTATACGCCCTGCCCCACCTGCGGTGGGGCACGCCTGAAACCCGATGCTTTGCTGTGGCGTCTGGGCTCGAAGCAAGACGCCGACGCGGTGCTTGCGCCGGACGATGCGCGCTATGCGCGTTTCATGCCCGTGCATGCAGCGTGGCGTCGAGCGCAGCTGGACGCTCTGCCGGGCCTGTCGTTCCACGACATGATGCTCTTGCCGATCGAGCGGGTCAGAACCTTCTTCGAGCGCCTCACCTTTACCGGTGCACTGGACGCCGCCACCGATCTGTTGCTGACCGAGGCGCGCGCTCGCCTGAAATTTCTGGTGGACGTCGGGCTGGGCTACCTCACCTTGGACCGTCAAAGCCGCACCCTGTCCGGCGGCGAGGTTCAACGCATCAACCTGACCACCGCATTAGGCACCTCATTAGTCAATACCTTGTTCGTGCTGGATGAGCCCTCGATCGGGCTGCATCCCCGCGACATGCATCGCGTGGTCGAGGTCATGCACCGCCTGCGCGACGCAGGCAATACGCTGGTGGTCGTCGAGCACGACCCACAAGTCATGGTGGCTGCCGACCGAGTGATCGACATCGGCCCCGGTCCGGGCGAACGCGGCGGACACATCGTGTTCGACGGCGCACCGGCACAACTACGGGGTGCCAATACACTGACCGGAGACTATCTCTCGGGCCGTAAGCTGGTCGAGGCGCCACGTCCGATGCCTGTGGCCGACAATACGCCGCGCCTCGTGCTGTCGGGCGTGACCGCGCACAACCTTCAAGACGTGTCGGTCGAGATTCCGCTGGGACGTCTGGTGTGCCTGACCGGGGTATCCGGCTCGGGCAAATCGACCTTGGTGCAGGACGTGCTGTATCCGGCCATGCTCAAGCAAATGGGTAAACCGTCCGAAGCGCCTGGCCCATTCAAAGCTTTGTTAGGTGCCGAGAAACTGGCCGATGTGGTGATGGTCGATCAAACCCAGATCGGTAAGACTGCACGCTCGAACCCTGCCAGCTATGTCGGTGCGTTCGACCCGATTCGCAAGCTGTTCGCCCAGGCGCCGCTGGCGCGCGAACGGGCCTACACCGCAGGCATCTTCAGCTTCAACAGCGGCGACGGCCGGTGCCCGACGTGTGGCGGCACAGGCTTCGAGCATGTCGAAATGCAGTTCTTGTCGGACGTGTATTTACGCTGCCCCGACTGCGACGGCAAACGATTTCGCCCGGAAGTCTTACAGGTCCGTGTCGAACATATGGGCCGCAGTGCCTCCATCGACGAAGTGCTGGCAATGACGGTGAGCGAAGCGCTGTCATTCTTCAAGGGCTTGCGCGATGTGCAAGCGGCGCTCGCCCCGCTCGCGGACGTCGGACTCGAATACGTTCGGCTGGGTCAACCCGTGCCTACGCTGTCGGGTGGCGAGGCGCAACGGCTCAAGCTGGCCGGTCACCTGGCCGAGGCCGCGCGTAGCGGCATTTCGTCAGCACGCGTCGCCAAGAAGGGCAGCCTGTTTTTGTTCGACGAACCCACCACCGGCCTGCACTTCGACGACGTGGCGCGGCTGATGCGCGCGTTCCGCAAATTGTTGGCCGCAGGCCATACCCTGCTGGTGATCGAACACAACCTGGACGTCATTCGTGCCGCCGACTGGCTGATCGATCTGGGCCCGGAAGGCGGCGATGCGGGCGGCCAATTGATGGGTGTCGGCACGCCCGAGCAATTGATGGAGATTCCCGGCTCGCACACTGGAGCCGCTTTGCGCGAGTATGGACGCGAGATCGTCTACGCCACGGGCGGGGATAGGGCCGGACAGTCGGGTGCATCGGCCCGGGCGACGTGTGCGGGCGAACATGAGGCTATGACGCAGCCGAGCATCGCCGCGTCTGGCGTGGGCCTGCGTGAGGATAACGACCATGCTGCGGGCACGGACGGCGGCCCCGGCGAAGGTACGCCCCTGCAATCGGCGATGCGCCGTCCGGCCAAATCTCGCAGTCGTGCCATCGAAATTCTGAATGCACGCGAGCACAACCTTAAAAACGTCAGTGTTCAGATTCCGCACGATCAGTTCACAGTCATCACCGGCGTCTCGGGTTCGGGTAAATCGACGCTGGCATTCGACATTCTGTTCAACGAAGGCCAGCGCCGCTATCTGGAATCTTTGAACGCCTATGCGCGCGCGATCGTGCAACCGGCGGGCAAACCGGACGTGGACGCCATCTTCGGCATCCCGCCCACGGTCGCCATCGAACAGCGCACCAGCCGGGGGGGACGTAAATCGACCGTCGCCACGATGACCGAGATTCATCACTTCCTGCGGCTGTTGTATATGAAGCTGGGCACGCAATACTGCCCGCAATGCGATGTGCCGGTCGAGCCTCAGAACACCGACCAGATCGTCGCACGTCTGTTGACCGATCGCGCAGGCGACCACATCGGTTTGCTGGCACCCTTGGTCACCGCGCGCAAGGGCTATTACACCGATCTGGCCAAGTGGGCACTGGGCAAGGGCCACTCGCACCTGCGAGTCGATGGCGTCTTCATCTCGACCACCGAATGGCCGCGTCTGGATCGTTATAAAGAACACACCATCGAACTGCCGGTGGCCGATGTCTTGGTCGATCCGGCCAACGAGGCAGCGCTGCGTCACGCTGTCAAGGAAGCGCTGACGCACGGCCAGGGCATGATGAGCGCCATCTGGCCGGTCGACCATTTGCGCGACGATCTGAACGCCGCGCAAACGCAGCAGCATTTCTCGGTCAAGCGGGCCTGCCCATGTTGCGGCATGAGCTTTCCCGAACCCGATCCCCGCATGTTCTCCTACAACTCCAAGCACGGGTGGTGCACCACGTGCTTTGGCACGGGCGTGCAGTTGCAGGGCTTCGATGCCGAGCAAAGCGGCGAAGAACCGACCTGGTCGGCAGGCGAAGGCGAGGAGCACACCTGCCCGGATTGCCATGGCCAGCGCCTCAATCCGGTCGCGCGCGCCGTGCGCTGGCGCGACCAGTCGATCGCTCAGTTGGCCGCGCTGTCGGTGTCGGACGCTCATGGCTTTTTCACCGGTCTGGTCACGCGAGGACGCGAGAGCGAGATCGCACGCGACATCCTGGCCGAAATTCGAGGCCGCTTGAATTTTATGCGCCACGTAGGTCTGGACTACCTGGCACTCGACCGGGCCTCGCCCACGCTATCGGGCGGCGAAGCACAACGCATTCGCTTGGCTGCGCAATTGGGATCCAACCTTCAGGGCGTGTGCTATGTGCTGGACGAGCCCACGATTGGTTTGCATCCCCGTGACAATCGCATTCTGCTGGACGCGTTGGCTCAACTGGAAGGCAACGGCAACACCTTGGTGGTGGTCGAACACGATGAGGACACCATCCGCCGGGCCTCGCACATTATCGACATCGGGCCAGGCGCGGGTGTTCGCGGTGGTCGAGTCGTCGCGCAAGGCACCGCGCAAGACCTGATCGACTCCCCCGAGTCGGTGACGGGCCGCTATCTGGCCAAGCCGCTGGCACACCCTATTTCGCCGCGTCGGCCGGTCGACCGCGATACGCCTTCGCTGGAAGTGAAAGGGGCGCACCTGCACAACCTGAGAAACGTCGATGCCCGCTTCCCCTTGGGTCGATTGACGGTGGTCACCGGCGTGTCGGGGTCGGGCAAATCGACGCTGGCACGCGAAGTGTTGCTGGACAACCTGCATGCGGCCGTCGCGGACAAGATAGCGCCGCGCTGGGCCGGTTGCACGCACATCGGCGGATGGGAGCAATTGGATCGCGTGCTCGAGGTGGATCAGACGCCTATCGGCAAGACGCCTCGATCCTGCCCGGCCACTTACATCGGCTTCTGGGACGAGGTGCGCAAGCTGTTTGCCGACACGGCCGAAGCGCGCATGCGCGGCTGGACGTCCGCTCGCTTCTCGTTCAACACCGGCGAAGGCCGCTGCCCAGTGTGCGAAGGCCAAGGCATGCGTACCATCGAAATGAACTTCCTGCCCGACGTCAAAGTGCCGTGCGACGCCTGCTACGGTCAGCGCTTCAACGGCGAGACCTTGTCGGTGGCCATGCGCGAGAAGAACGCCGGGCAAGTGTTGTCGATGGAAGTCGATGACGCCATCGGCTATTTTTCCGCCCATCCCCGCATCCGTCATCCGCTGCAACTCATGCAGGATGTCGGGCTGGGCTACCTTACGCTGGGGCAACCTTCGCCGACGCTATCGGGCGGCGAAGCACAGCGCATCAAGCTGGTCTACGAATTGGCCAAGGCGCGAATGGACGAGGGCGTGATCAAAACCGGGCGCGTTTCGCGGCAAGCGCACACCCTATATGTGCTGGACGAACCCACCGTGGGCTTGTCGATGGCCGACGTCGAGAAATTGATCCATGTGCTGCACCGTCTGGTCGAGGCCGGCAACACGGTGGTGGTGATCGAACACAACCTGGATGTCATCGCCGAAGCCGACTGGCTGCTGGACATGGGGCCGGAAGGCGGCACCGGCGGCGGTCAATTGGTCGTTCAAGGTACGCCGGAACAGGTCGAAGCCGAACGCGATCGCTCGCATACCGGCAAGGTGCTGGGTCCGGTGCTGTATCCATCGGCATGAAGTGCCGTTTCGAAGACCGGCGAGCAGCGCGCGCGCTTGAACTGAGCGGTGCGCGCGAACGCTTTGTCGCACAGCGCCCCCAGGATCTGGACGGTGTGTTCGCGGCCATTTCCCGTGCACAGGCAGTGGGCCGGTGGGTCGCGCTGGTGGCTGACTACGAGCTGGGCGAATGGCTGTTGCCCGCTGCTCTGCGCACACCTGCGGGTTATGCCGATTGTGCGTGTCGCACGTCGATCGATCAGCCGCGCTTGACGGCATTGACATTCGAGCACGTCGAGAACACGACGCCATGGACTAACGGTTTTGAGCAACTAGACGAGGCCCGAGACCGCCCGCGCTATCCAATCAGGCAGGCCACCACATCGCTTGGAACCGCGGCCGCACAGGCCGGCATTCTTTCGGTGACTCCAGCCATTTCGCAAGAGGATTATCTAGCGAAGGTAGAAGACATTCGCGCCATGATTGAACGAGGCCAGCTCTACCAGCTGAACTACGCGTTTCCGTTCGATGTTCGCACTCAAGGCGAACCTGAAGCGATCTATCGTGCCCTGGCCGAGCGCCACGCCAGCGCCCATGCCGCATATATCGAAGACGAGTCGCGCACGATTCTGTCGTTCTCGCCCGAGTTATTTCTGGCGCGCAAGGGCGCGCGTGTGATTACCCGACCGATGAAGGGAACCGCGCCGCGTCACCACGACCCGATCGCCGATGTCGCCGCGGGTCGAGCATTGTCTGCGAGCGTGAAAGACCGGTCGGAGAACTTGATGATCGTCGATCTGTTGCGCAACGATTTGGGGCAACTTGCCCGGCCAGGTAGCGTCAGCGTAGACGCGCTATTCACGCTGGAAAAGTACGCTTCGGTATGGACGTTGACCTCAACCGTGTCTGCCGATGTTCCAAACACTGGCTTGCGCGCCCTGCTGACTGCCATGTTTCCTTGCGGATCGATCACGGGCGCGCCCAAGCTTGCCGCCATGCAGCACATCCGTCGACTGGAGAGTGGCCCGCGCGGCGTGTATTGCGGTGCGATCGGATGGTTGGCGCCCGACGGCGACATGTCCTTGAATGTAGCGATACGCACACTGGTCCTGGATTCGCCGAATCGCGGGCGATACTTTGCCGGGGGTGGCATCGTCTACGACTCGGTGCCCGAATCTGAATGGCAGGAGTGTCTATGGAAAGCCCGCGTCCTGACGCGTTGATCGAAACCATGCATGTCGCACCGGACGGCACGATTGCGCTGTGGGCCGAGCATGCCCGTCGTCTGGCTGGCTCGGCTGCGGCGCTGGGATTCGCGCCCGTTCCAATCGGTTTGGAAGATCGGGTGCATGCGGCTGTGGCAGCGTTAACCGCCCCGGCCACGCAGTCGTCACCGTCCCCCAGCCAAGGTAAGCCAGGTTGGCGCTTGCGACTGCTTTATGCGCCCAACGGCTCGGCATTCATCGAAACCGCTGTCTTGCCGCCGCTAAACGATAAGCCCGGTCTCGCATGGGCGCGTGATCGTCTCGACGCCGCTGAAGCGGGGGTGCTGGACAGCACCGAGCCCCTGCTTCGCCACAAGACCACCCATCGGCCTTGGTACGCCTCGGCCACGGAATGGCTGGCCAAGCATCCCGAGGTGTTCGATCTGCTCTATGTGAACGAACGTGGTGCCGTGTGCGAAGGGTCTCGAACCAACGTGTATGCACGGGTAGACGGTGTGTGGCTGACGCCCCTGCTAAAAGACGGTTGCCTGCCCGGCACCGTACGATCGAGTTTGCTGGCACGCAATCTCGTCACCTGTGCCACGTTGATGCCGGCGGACATCGAACATGCCGAGTGCTTGCGGCTATCGAATGGCTTGCGAGGCTGGTTCGATGTGGTGCTTGCACGTTGCGCTTAAGCGCCAGACCTACCGGAATCTTTTAGGATAAAGGCAGTCGCTCGCTGCGCGGCCGCCATGCCCATCGATGCCGTGACGGTGACCACCGAACCATACCCCGCGCAAGACAATCCCTGCGGACCTTCGGTCCGAGAGACGGTTTCGCCTGTTTGCGACCCTGCATCCGGCAGAATCGCAGGTTGATCGAACCACAGCGCCTGAATACCCATTTTTGGGACACGCTTGCGTGCACGCCCCTGAGCGTCCGACGCCTTGGGGTAAGCGTATTCGCGCCGCAGCTTATTGCGCAGCTTGGACAACAATGCATCGTTGACGGATTCGGAGAGATCGCCCGCCCGCAAAGCCAAGGCATCGGTCTTACCTCCTGCCCCACCACACAACAGCAACGGGATTAGCAATGCGCGCGCATGCAAAATCATGGCGATCTTTGCCGAAGCCTGATCGGTACAGTCGACGATGATCGAATAGGGCCCGGGCAATACCTCGGCCACGTTGTCCGGCTCGACAAAATCATCCACTCGGGTGATGCGACAAGTGGGATTGATCTGCAACACTCGCTCGGCCATGGCATCGACTTTCGACTGCCCCAGGGTGCCCGTCAACGCATGGATCTGACGGTTGACGTTGGACTCTGCAATGTGATCCAGATCGATCAGCGTGAGCGCTCCTACACCAGAGCGAGCCAGCGCTTCGACCGTCCAGGACCCAACACCGCCCAGCCCTGCTACCGCGACGTGGGCCGCGTTCAGGCGAGCAGGCGCATCGGGGCCATATAAACGGGATAGACCGCCGAATCGGCGGGTAGCGTCAAAATCTGGCGAAATCTCATTCATGGCGCGATTTTATTACGCGTTCTGCGGGTACACGCCCAAGCACATCCCAAGCGATCGCATGCCAAAGCCGAGTCGAATCAAGACTCTGGATTCTTTTACGCCCAAAGCTAATTAAAATCATTAATAAATTATAAAAGTCAATTGGTGATTTCACTATCATGATAAACAGACACACTTAAAATTTCTTAAACATTGAGTTGTATGAACTGTACATTCACGCCACTTCGCATTCTGATCGTCGAAAACCAAGCATTACTTTTCAACATGATCCGCGATTTGTTCTCGTTTCCTGCTTCTGTCGAGGTCGTTGGAACTGAATTTGGCACACAACCAGTTTACGAGGCCTGTCTGCGCATACGCCCCCATCTGGTGTTGCTCGATTGGGGATTAAAAGACTTGGACGGCATCGACATAATTCATCAATTGCGCCGTCGGTGGGAATCACTACGTATCGTCGTGGTCGTGGCATCCGCCGAAGAGCGTTGCAGCAATGCAGCCCTTGCCGCAGGGGCCCTGGCCTATGTGTCCAGGCAAAGCCCGCGCCAAGTTTTACTGGCGGCACTGCAATGCGCCACTTTGGGCAGGACTTACATCGACACGGGGTTGAAACTGGAGTCACCGGCCATAGGAACACCCAAGCCACGTCCAATTATGCTTAGCCCGTGCGAACGCCAAGTATTGAAGCTGGCAGCTGAAGGCCGTCGCAACCGAGAAATCGCAGTGATGTTGGGCAAGAAATTCAAGGCCGTGGAAACTCACCGCCTTAGTCTGATGCGCATGCTCAATGCGGACTCTCTCGGAGATTTGAGGAACTGGAGCCGACGACTAGGATTGTCGGACTGCTAACACGCCGTGGCTGATCGGTGCAGCCGATAATGATCTGAATCTGAGTCAGACAATGCTTCGGCCCCATCGCCCGAGGTAGCTCGACCTCGCCCCACAAGGCATTTTTCAAGACATCATTTGGATTCTGAATTTTTCAGGGCCAAGGTAAACCCAGCCCATGACAACCAAGCCCAGCATCGCCGCGATAAAGTACGTCAAGCCTGCGCTATAGAACTCGGTAATGGCTACACCGATCAATGGCGAAATCTGCAATATCAATAGCATGAGCGATTGACTGCTTGCCATGACCAGGCCCACCCGGTCTTTGGGCGAATGCGTCTGCATCAACACGATGTAGCACATCATCTTGCCACCGAAGCAATAACCGCTTGCCATCCATATCGCCAACAACGGCAAGAGCGCGATGTTGCTATCGCTCATGCTCCATACCCCTTGAAGCAATATGGTGGCACAAAAGTCTGCAATGCATAGCGTCATCACCCGCAACTCACGGCCATCCATCCATCTTCGAATGGTCAACGTGGCAAGCATGTAGCCGGCTGCCGTTGCACTCATGCTCATGCCATAGACACTTGCAGCTAGCTGATTCTCTCGCAACATAAAAATCAGGACAGCGGTATGCATACCCATCGTCAAGGCGGTGCCAGCCGCGAGTAAAACGGTGCGGCGAAGAATGGGAACGTCTCGAAACGCTCTGGCCAGCTCGCGCATTCTGCCTCACTTGGGTCGGTCAGGCGCAGCAGGAGACGCCCAACCCACGGTCCTACCCAACATCAACGCACAAACCAGCGACAACGCCGCCATGAAAGCAAGAAGGTAGTAGCCTCGTTGCATCTCACCCATCCACGCGATGGCTACGCCGATCAAAGGCGCCACGAGTTTGGTGCCCAGGTCTAAAAATCCGCCAATACTCGTTGCCGATCGGATTTGTTCGGCGGCTAACAATCGTGACAGCACGACAGGCTCGGCTGCCGAAGCCGAGCCTGCCACCGCATTGAAAAACATGACGACGATAAAAATCTCTATCGAAGGCGCCCAACCTAACGCAACCAATCCTGCGACGCGGTAAGCGCTTCCGACCGCCATCATCGCGATCGGAGAGCGGCGATCGGCCGATCCGCCTAGCCATGGCCCCAAGACAATGAATGGAATGCCGGTCAGAAACACGGCCACGCCCAACATGGCAGGCGAGGCCCCGAAGTGATAAACGAGTACCGGGTATGCCAATGCCACCTGAATCCACCCAGAAAATCCTCTGATGGTTCGGAAGGCAAGAAACGCCGGATAAGCTTGGACGGTCATGAGGAGTTTGAACTCATGCAACATCGATGGGCCGCTCATATTTTGTCCTTTGTGTCGCCCTCAGTAAAACGCGGGGCTTTCCTGGCCTTCGAAATCGCCTGGATCGCTTCGGGACAAAATGTCGATCCGCTGCCATAGCCTGCACCTGCAAACAGCAACACACTTTCCCTTACGCCATCGACACCCAGAATTCGGTTGATCTCGTCGTCATAAAATGGGCCTGTGGGCCACGTATGCAAGCCAAGCGCCGTGCTACTGAGTAGAAAGCTTTGCAATAGCGCCCTGGTGTCTAATAGCGCAACGCGATAGGCCCTCGATCTTGGATACTTCCACCATAGTTTCTCGAAGCGGCAGGTGATGAATACACCGAACGACAAAGTTACCTGCGAACATCTGGCCACTTAGCAATCCCCTTAGCAACATTGCGTCCACGGGCCGATCCAGACACACCAGCTCGTAGGTTTCGGACTGATAGTGATAAACACCTGCGGCTAAGCCTTCGACGCGCAAGCAAACAACGTACGCCTCGCAAGATTGCAAAGACCCTGCGCAGGGCGCACTGCGCCGATAACCGACAGACATCAGATTCATGCCTTTGAGAGCCTGACGTTTTGGCCCATGGATTGCACCAAAACTCCACAGGATTTGAGCGAGGTATTCGATCGAAATCGTTTGAGCGTCGAACGGTGCTCCTGCGGCCAGTTCGGCAATACGTGCATAGTGTTCAGAATCGAGCTCGTACCGGCTCTGTGTATTCAGATCACACAGTATGGGCGTACCGTTATGCAACCTAATGAATACCTTAGGATCGCGCGCCTTCATCGAAGCCTCCTCAACGATTCGTTCGACGATCCTAAGCAGAACGCGTTAGGCGTACTGCAACAAACCTCTTTGGTAAAAAAAAAGACGCGTCAACCGGATCGAGTCGAGCCGCATGACGCAGTGTCGAAAATCCAAACGATGCACCCATCTGCCTCGGGCACTTCGCCACATACCGACCGCCATTCGCCCACCAACGTCACGAGCGCGCCCCGAGCGCCTTGGAAAATTCCGATTCAAACCGCTTGTCGGTTTTTTTTACGGTTTTGACCTGAGAGATCCAACGCCTGCTCGTCTCTAGAATTTCTACAACGGCACCTGCGCTCGATGTCTACCGGTTTGCACGGCCAACAAGCAAACCAGTCAAGCCTTGTTAGCAAGTAGCGACAGATTCCAGCTCAACAAAAATCGAGGAGGCCATTGTGGAAAAATATGAAGCCCGCCACCAGTACCGCTATCCGGCATGTAGCCTGAAACGCATCGAATGGGAAGACGCGATCTGCTTGGCGTTAGGCGCGTATGGACTCGGCCGCCCAGACTCGCGAGCGCTCATCGAGAGCCATCTTCCGTTGATCAACGCCCTGTACTACAGCAAGGCCACCCCCGAAAAAGCCGTGGAAGTCGTGTTGATGGACCTGGACCCGAAATACGCGGTGCAGCTTTCGCCCTTTAGCCTGGAGTATGTCCGCAACCGCTGGCGGACACACGCTGTCCGGAAAGCCCATCCGCACCGAGCCCGGCTTTGCCCACAATAGAAAACACAACAATGCCAGCGTGGGTCGGGCATGTCCAGAGGAGGCCGACGCGCAGTCGGCCTCCTGACTTAGTGGCAGCGGTAACGTAGCCATTGCTCGTCTTGTAGCACGATCGGTTGAGCGCCTTCGGCCAGCATCAGGTCGGCCAGGCGCTCCCGAGCTCGATTCAGCGCAGCGTCATGCGGTGCGGTCAGGATCATGGCATCGACGTAGCGCACCGCAGGTACCGCGCTCGCAATGCGTCGCACCAGCGTCCGAAGTGCGATGACGGCCTGACCGTCGGCCGTCGCTGCGGCAAAATCGCACAGCAGCAGCCGCTCACCCTCTTGGCGATAGATCAGCACAAAGTGCTCTGTAGCGATGCGGTATCCAAGCAAAAAGTCGCTGCCCAGGAAACGTTGCGCGGCGGGCTGCAAACCTTCACCACGAAGAAAGTGGGTGACGTCGTCCATGATCCCAGGCTCCGTTATTGATGTCTTACGCTACTGGCGAGGCGATCGTGCGCCTGGGTGAGCGAGCTCATAAACTCGCGCATATCGATGGATAATCGAAGCGCTTTCTCCAGGGTTTCTTTGGCACGCTTGAGCAATTGATCGGCGAAACCGTGTTGGAACTCGGCGATCGCTTGTTCTTTCTGGCTATCACGCATCCCTGGGTTGACCCATGCACAGCTGGCAGTCCCTTCGATAACTGCACCTGCACCCTTGGTCACTTCGCCAGAGTGGCTCAGCCAGCTTAATGCCTCGCCGGTGCCTTTACTTGCGCCGAAGGTCGAAACAGCACCGCCCAAAACTTGCACCCCGCCGCTGATGATTTGCGACCATGCCTGGGCGTCCTTGGCTTGAAAGTCTTTTTCTATGCCACTTAACCTCGTCTCGAACGATTTCAACTGCATCTTGAACGCATTGCCTTGCTGCACTTGGTTGTACTGACGCAGAAGATCGCGCATCTTGCCGAACAGCTGCCCCAGATTGACCATGAGTTCGTTGATCTGGCCTATGGCGTCGCCAGCCTGACTATCGGCCACGCTCAATACGGGAGCACTGCTGCGGTCGATTGAGGCGCTGGTGTTGGTCATGATGGTGTTGTTCATGATGATGTCCTTAATGATCAAACGGTTTTGTGGGCAATATCGCTAAGCACCGCGCCCGTCTTGAGTTGGCTATCCGATGCCGAGGCAAGCGCTTTGCCGCTGGCGTCGAGCAATTGACTGATGTCTTCGCGTGCCCGCTTCTTCAACTTGTCGAATTCGTCGAGGATGAACTGCATGAAAGTGCCTTCCGCTGCAAGCGTCTGAATGATTTTCTCCAGTTCGGCCCGTTGCTTACCGATCACGCCTTGAGCGATGCCGTTGGCCCCGCGGGCGCCTGCGACGGTGACCATTTTTCCGATATTGGCCGTACTCCGAATGCTCGCTTTGAGAATGGAATCGAACAGTTCGCGCCGAACTTCTTTCACGACTTTTTGGGTCAAGGCCGAGACCGTCACCTCCCCGCCTTTCTTGATGGCTTGCCCCGCCACCCTTTCTACGGATTGAGCAACCGACTTGGCAACGGCGTGTTGCAGCGCCGCCTGGAGGGCTTCCTGCGTACAGTCCTTGAGAAACTCGCAAGCCGCCTCCTTGCCAACCGCACGGGCCAGCAACCTTCTACTTAAGGGTACGGAGACGTCCTTAGCCACCTGCTCTGCCACGTTCTTGGCCACCTGCTCGCCGATGCTTACCGCGCATTCTTTG
Organism: Bordetella parapertussis; assembly: GCA_945903445.1. Taxonomy (GTDB): domain Bacteria; phylum Pseudomonadota; class Gammaproteobacteria; order Burkholderiales; family Burkholderiaceae_B; genus Schauerella. The sequence continues at coordinate 5,911 of CAMDNZ010000039.1, read as the reverse complement.
GCGAGTTTGTTGCTGCCCGTTTCCACTGCGGCGTGAAGTACTTCGCCCGCGCCCTTCTCCAAAACAGCTTCGGTGCCCTTTGCGACCGATTTCAAAGCCATGACGCCGCGGCCCACGCTGATAACATCTACGCACATGCCGGCAATTTCAAAAGCCAGCTGAATTTTTCCAGCGACCTCCGCTACTTCTTTCCATTTCTTGGCTGTTTCTTCGTCGCAAGTCAAGGCTATCGTTTCAGCGAGCGCTTTGACGAAGCCCGAACAGCCAGCAGCAAGATCCATGGCACCGCCGGCAACGTCCCCAAGGGCGATTTTGACGACGCCGCTGACCACCTCCGCCACCGCAACAACCCAGTCGACGATGACGGAAATAATGCCGGCCTTCTGGGCCTTCTGCGAATCCTCGATGCTCTTGTCGATCTCTTGGCACAATTTTTCGTGTTGGCGCTGACGAATGTTCTCGATACCGCGGGTACGGATCTCCAACGCCAATGATTTCAGTTCGGCGCTATCACCCAAGGCTCTTACAGCCAATAACGAGGCTGCCAGATTCATGGCCTCCATCGGAGTGCTTTCGAGTTTGGCGAGCGTTATCGGCTTACCATCGATCTCGGGTCCGAAAGTCGACAGAATGCGGTTGAGCGCTCCCTCGGCCAGTTGCAGCGAGACCGAATCGCGCGGGCGTGGAGGCGCGTGAAAGTCCTGCACTCGACTGGGTTGACGATCAGTGCGTTTAGACGCGGCAGTGGATTCGAATGCACCCGCCCCGACACGCTCGGCTTGAGCTGCCGCACCGGTTTCCTCCGGTCGTGGCAACCCGCCCACCACACCCGTCGGCCTGCTTTGGACTAGTGTGCTACTCATGGCATTACTCCTGACGAGAAAAGAGAGGTTGACGCAGGATGTCGACTTTGAGTGCGGCATACTCGGGCTTGTCCGAACACCACTTGATCGCGGCGTCCAGGGCCTTGCGAGCCATCGTCGGCTGGTCTGCGAGCTGATAGCTCAAGCCCGCCAGGTAGGCGGAGCGCGGGTCGTCCAGCCGCAACAAACCCGCTTGTCCGAAGCAGAGCACCGCTTCGGCATGCTCGCCCAAACGTTGGCAACACAGACCTAATGCCAGCCAATAGTCGAACTGCCAGTGACTTAAGCGGGAAAGTAGTAAGAAAAAGCGTTTTGCCGCTGCGTAGTCGCCGACATCGAATAATTGACAGGCATAGGCGTAAATACGATCAAGATCGACCGGATCCAAATCCAACAACGCTTGCACGGTGCCGCCTTGGTTAAAGAAGTCACGTACGGTGTCAAGATCGTCTTGCATAGTCTCCCCCATCGTGGGATATCAGCGGATGTTCTGCGCGATGGACTTGAGCATCTCGGCCAGCAAGGATTGCATGCTGTTGACCAGGCTCACGCAGACGTTGTAGGACTGCATATTTTTTTGGATATGCAATTGCGCCTGAGTGACGAAATCGGAACAGCGCCCGGAATCCGTTTCCAACGCACTTTTGACCGAGTCGAGATCGCCCTTATCCAGGTCGGTGCCGCTACTGGCTGCGGTCCCCGTGGCGATGGGAATACGTTCGTCCTTCAGGTATTGGATGACGTCGTCGGGCAACTTTGCTTTATCGCCCGCTTTGGACAGCTTGGAAATAACGGTTTCGACTTCGTTGGCCACCTGCTGCGACGAGCGCGCACGATCGGCCTTGACATTCATCTGGTCATATTTACCCTTAGTCAGATCGCCGAACAGGTTCATGAATTTGTAGAGCAAGGAAATGCCTTCCGACATAATCGAGTCGCCCTTGTCGGCATTGCGATCGAGATGGCTTTCGTACTCGGGATCTTGCGCGGCGGTAACGGTACCGCCATTGAGTTCGATGGGCATGTTGACTCCTTGATATGAGTAACCGGAGAAGATTAAAAAAACGCGCGGCCCACTAGCGGAGATTTGCGTCGGCTTACTGCTGTCGCTTGCTCGGAAACCGGACGTTCCGCGTTGCGAAGCGATACTTCGAGCGATTCCAACTGACTGTGCAGACTTTGCGCGCAGTGCTGAAAACGCTGGTAAAGGGGTGCAAAGTCGCGTTGCATCACACCAGACAGACGGTTCAATCGTTGACGCGCCTGGATATCGTTCGGCGCTAGTTGCTTCAACCGAGCGATCTCCTGTTGCAGCGTCTCAAAGGCTTGCAATTGCTCGCCCAATTCCTGCTGGCGTTTGTTCAGGTCTCGCATAAATTTTTGAATTTCTGTGTTGTCGTGAGTTGTCATGGCTGAACCTGTCGATGGATAGTGGTGTCCTTAGACCCAATACTAGGTTTCCCGATCGAATCCGGCTTTCGAAAAGCCGCTGCACTTATCGCTTTTTTCAGTCGGCGGAAACCGTCGGCACATACAACACGTACGTCGACGCGCACTCGACGTCATGCATCCAGGCAGCGCTCGCCCAGCTCCGCGAGGGCGGCTTCGATTTGGGTTTTTTGTTCGCCATCGACGAAGCACTCGTCTGGCAGCAATTGCACGAGTTTTCTCAACGCGCGTAGCAGCCGATGTCTCTGATCGAGGGTGACGCTGGGCAGCACATCGGTCACACTGTCGGCGCTCACCCACACTTGCTCGACCAGCACCACGACAGTGCGCATCAGCATTTCCCCGCTCAGGGCAGGCAAGGCGAGTGCGGTGGCAGCCTGATTGCAATGCTCGTGCACGCCCAACAGGCGCAACAGTTGTTTGAGATCGCCGATCACCGCAGCCAAGTGGCTGCCGACGATCGCCTGTCCGCTGATGGACAACTCGTAGGCGATGACGCGCATCATCGCGCGCAACCTGCGCTTTCGATCGTCACCCTCGCCTAACACGTCCATCCATTGCGAGAGTCTTTGGCGTGACGCACTGGCACGGTGATAGAGATTGCGCAGCTGCACACGCATCGCCGGCGTGGATGAACCGAGCTCGACGATCCCGAACAAGGAAAGCGCCATATCTTCATCGTCGGTCAGGCCGGCCAGCGCCTCTTCCAACTTACGACGCAGGCGTCCGTCCGGCTTACCGCGCGCCAGCACAGTGGCCAGCATGAGGGCCATTTGCCCTGGATCGGAGGTATGCGCCTGCAGCGCAAGCAACACTTGAGGCGAATTCTGCCAGTCTTGCGAGCCCGATAAGATGTCATCCAACACCACCGACTCTATCGAGGACACCTCGGCCACGAGTTTGTGCGCCAACACGCGGCCACGCGCGCCGTCTTGTTGAGCGCCTCCTCGACGATTGTCCCGAAGCCTGCCACCGAGTGCAAAGCTCAGATCTTCCTGGGCTTCCAGCAATGCGCTGCTCTTGAACTCCGCCAACTCGGCTTGCGCCAGCGCCACGACCGAAGCGCCCGCTGAAAGACCCGTCGGCCCTGCGTGCACCGCGTTATCGGGGGTATCTGCCGATACGCCGCTCGTCATGCATTGATCCAACTTAAGCATGAGCGACGCCCTCCACCTCGCCGGACAATTGCTCCAGCAGCCCGTCCCGATAGGCACGCTCGTCCAGCGAGATTCGAACCAGGCCATTGTCGAGCCGAGCTTGACCCGGGCCTAGCTCGGCGTCCGCGACGATCGCCAGTTCCGGCGTGGCGGCATAGGCACGCGTAGCCGTATCGAGCGCCGCGGGCTCTACATACAAAGTCAGTCTGCCTTGCGGCAGCAGCTGCGCCACCTCGCACTCAACACGGCGCAGCATGGGCTCGTTCTGGTCGCTATTGCTCAGCAATTTCTTCAGCACGCTCGCCGTCAAGCCGCGCCAGCGCGTTGCCAACTGACCTGCAATGATCCGCTCCATCTCGTGCTCTCGACACAGCCATTGCACCGCTTCGGCTACGGCGCCATCGCGCGCCTGATGCCTGAGCTGCTCGATCTCCTGCTCGGCCGAATGCAAGGCACGCTCGCGCAGCGCCTGGGCGTCCTGGCGCGCCTGCGCCAGTTCGACGGCAACCTGCTCGCGCAGCGCAGCGATGTCGCTGCGCTCGTCTAGGGCTGCGGCCGATATCACCGTTCCAGGCGGCATCGGTCCGGGCAGGATCAGCACGGGAATGCACAAAGGATTGAGACTCATAACCACCTCTGTAGTTTTTCCAACACGAGCTCGGGTGGGATCGACGGTCCGGGCTGCGCCGCAACGGGATCCCACAACAACCTGCACACTGCCAACGCTGGATCGCAAGAGGCTGCCAACCAGACGACGCCCGAGCGCCACGCCGTTGCACGCAGATCCTCCGGCTCCACGCCTGCTGCATGCGTGGCGTTCACCGGGATCAGTGCCTGCAGTTGGTTCATGACGCGGGCGTCCAACAGGGAAGACAACGCATCCCTATAACGTCGCATCAGCAAATAGTCGGGACACTGCAACGCCCACAAGCCCAGCGCAAGACAAAGCACCTGGCAACGGGTGTCGTCCGCAAGCAGCGCTGCGGCCAACGTACTCATGGGTGGAGCTGTCTTTGCATGCCCTAATCGATGGGCGATCATCCTGTCTAACGACGGGCGCAGCAAGGGCTGGTTGACGTAGGACTGCTGCCATTGGGGCAATCCCAAAGCAGTCCACCAACCCGCCGCCATTTCCCGTCCTGGCTGCCACCACAGCGTATATAACCGACGCAATGCAGGATCCATGTCGACCTCAGGCTGGCGGCAGATAACGGTACTCTGCCCGCTGCATGCTCAAGCTGATGCGCTCGGGGGCCAATGCAGGGATACCGTGATGGATCAACGCGCGAATCTCCGCCTCGCGCACCGGCAAATTGACCTCGGGGCTGTACTTGATGAACACTGCCGCGGATGCGGGTTCCGGCTGGCCGCCTTCGCGCGAGTTCGACTGGGCCACGGAGACCTCGACGGCGATCACGCCATCCATGCTGGAAAGCATCTTTTCCAGTTGTTGGCTTTTGAGATAGATGAGTTTTGCCTGCTCCTGCTCGGGCGACGCCACCAACTGACCACTGGGAAACAAATCCTGCATAGTCGCGATCTTGCGGCGCGGCAACCCGTGTTGGCGCAGCACTTCGACCGCATCGACGAAACGGTCTTCGTCCACCTGTAAGGCAATGCCCTCCTTGCCCGCGCTTTTCTGAGCCGCAATCTTGTTGTAGATCAACAAGGCAAGCATCTGATTCGCCTCGGTCTCATCCAGGCGGCCATACAGTTCGCTCTTGCAACCGGCAAGCGAGAGAACGATGCACAGTATCGGCGCCCAGGGTCTCATTGCATATTCGCCAGTTTGTTGATGGACTGAGTCACCGAGCCTGCCACCTTTGCGATCATCTCGGTTTCCACGATCATCCGACCGATAGCGGCTTGCTCACCGAGCAAAACGTCCGGAGAACCGATGTTGGCCGGTTGCGCGAGCAAGGCAGAAAACCGTTGTTGGTCGGATTGAGTAGGTGTTGCAGCGACAGCCGGATTGGCCGAAGCAAACGTTGCGATCTGATCTGAAATAGCGGCAATATTCATGTCCGTAGCTCCGGCGAATCTTGGGTCAGCAAGGCACTCAACACACCGACATCGCCTGCATCCACCGCGGCCAGCCGCCGCGCTGCGGCACGACGTTGCCCCAGGCCAAGCAGCACAATGGCCTCGATGCGAGCGAGCTGCACGGGCTCATCGATCCAGTCTGGCAACGCAGACAGAATGTCGCGCATCTCGGCGCGCAGGCCATGATTCACGGCGGCAAAACCGGCTTCGGCGACCAGGCGGGCAATGGATTGAGGGGCTTGCATGCGAGTTATCTGTCCTAGCCACGATTTAATCTGACAGTACAACTCTATTAAGCGCCTAAAGAAGGAGACGGTGTCGGCATTGTCCGATTCAACTGTTTATCGAGAGCGAGTTGTTTTGACTCCTGGAAGGTATGCCATGGTGTTTTACCAAAGC
>CAMDNZ010000038.1 GCA_945903445.1 Bordetella parapertussis | reverse complement strand
ACATTGTCCAGCTGCTCGGCTAGCTTCAGCAGCCCTATCTTGTTTCGGATTACCTTATGATTCTGGGCCATGTTCATCTCTGACTTTTCCTTTCAGGGCTCTTGCCCTAGGTTAACGAAAATGTCAGATTAAGTTTTGACTAATACAGTCTTCGGGCAGTGCAATGACCACCGGGCCAGGACGGCCGGACGTCGCCACATGAAAGGCGCGCGACACGATTTCGGGAATGCGCTCGACTTGATCGATCTCGGTCACCCACTTGGCCTGCGTGCCGAAAACCGCGCGATAATCCATCTCTTGGAACGCTTCGCGCTCGCGCATGCCGCGCTCGATCTGACCGACGAACAGAATCATGGGTGCCGAGTCTTGCTTGGCGATGTGGATGCCGGCCAGCGCATTCGATGCGCCAGGACCCCGCGTGACCATGCATATGCCGGGCTCGCCGGTCAGCTTGCCGTGCGCGTCGGCCATCATGGCCGCACCACCCTCCTGGCGGCAGACGGTGATGTCGATACCTGCGTCATGCAAGCCGTCCAGCACGGCCAGGTAGCTCTCGCCAGGCACGCAGAACACGTGTTTGACGCCTTGCGCCCGCAGCTGATCGACCAGGATGTGGCCGCCGATGCGTGCGGGCTTTGCTGCTTTCGTCTCGCTCATGATGCTCCCTTGTTGATGATTTTCTATGATCCGGGTCGCACGGTAGTGTGGGATTCGCTAGCGAAACACCACCGTTTTGTGACCATTGCGCAAAATACGATGCTCGACGTGGCTTTGAACCGCGCGCGCCAGCACCAGGGACTCGACATCGCTGCCCACCTGCACCAGCGTCTGGGCCGACATGGCGTGATCGACTCGTTCGATGTCTTGTTCGATGATCGGGCCTTCGTCCAGATCTTCGGTGACGTAATGGGCCGTCGCGCCGATAATCTTCACGCCGCGTTGGTGGGCTTGGTGATAAGGCCGTGCCCCTTTGAAACTGGGCAGAAAGCTGTGATGAATATTGATCGCGCGTCCCGATAGTGCCCGGCACAGACGCGGCGAAAGAATCTGCATGTAGCGCGCCAGCACGACCAGATCGATTTGCTCGCGCTCGACCAGTTCGATAATGGCCTGCTCTTGCGCATCGCGGCCGGCGTCATCGACCGGCAGGTGATGAAACGGGATGCCGTAGGACAGAGCCAATGCGGCATAGTCGCGATGGTTGGACACGATGCCCACGATATCGGCCGACAGATGGCCGCTGCAGCTGCGAAACAGCAGATCGTTCAGGCAGTGCCCTTGTTTGCTGACCAACACCAACAGACGGGCGCGGCGGCGGGCGTCGTGCAGTTGCCAATCCATGCGATAAGTCTCGCCCATCGCCGCCAGCGACTGTCGCAGATCGTCGGGATCGCCATCGGTCGGCAAATCGAAATGCACACGCAGGAAGAAGCGACCGGTTTCGTCGTCGCCGAACTGCTGCGAATCCAGGATGTTGCAGCCGCGCTCGAACAGCAGGCCGCTGACGCGGTAGACGATGCCCGTACGGTCCGGGCAAGAAAGCGTCAGGATGTAGTCGTTGTGTTGCATGACGATCAGGAAATAGCGGGGCGTGAGCCGGGCGTTAAATCGAAACCGCCGGCGTGGAACACCAGCGGTGGGGTATCGGAGTGCGAGCATTGGCGCACCCGGGCGACTAAAATCACGTGATCGCCTGCGGGCAGGCTGCCGTGCGGTTCGCATTCGAACCAGGCGGCGACTGGGATGTTCAGCATGGGCGAGCCGCCAGACGTGGTCGTCATGGGCAGGTTGTCAAAGCGATCGGCATGCGTGCCGCTGGCGAAACGCATGGCCAGGTCGGTCTGGTGCGCGCCCAGCACGTGAATGGTGTAGCGGGTGGCCGCGACGATGCCGGGTAGGGCAGACGATTTTTTCGCCAGGCTCCACAGCACCAGCGGTGGATCCAGCGACACCGCATTGAACGAGTTCACCGTCAGCCCCAGCAGGGCGCCCTGTGAGTCGCTTGCGGTGATCACGGTCACGCCGGTGGCGAAGCGGCCGAGCGCTGCTCGAAAATAAACAGAATCGGTGGCCGGGTCGGTGTGCTGCATGACTGCGCGAGAAGAAATGGTAAGAGAAGGATCGACAGTCACGGCGCCAATCGCCCAATACGCCACCCGTCGGCCTCGGGCAGATACTGTAAGCGGTCGTGCAGTCTGGACGGGCGACCCTGCCAGAACTCGAACGCCTCGGGCCGCAAGCGGTAGCCGCCCCAATGTTCGGGCCGTGGAGGCGCATCGCCATAACGCGCGGCGAAATCGGACTCGCGGGCTTCCAGGTCGGCGCGGGTAGTGGGTTGGCTTTGCGGCGATGCCCATGCACCTAGGCGTGATCCCAGCGGACGGCTGGCAAAATAGCGGTCCGACAGCTCGGGCTCGACCCGTTCGACGCGGCCTTCGATGCGAACCTGACGCTCAAGCACCTGCCAGAAAAACAGCAGGGCGGCGCGATCGTTGCCCGCAAGATCGTGACCCTTGCGCGAAGTGTAGTTCGTGAAAAAGACAAAACCGCGCTCGTCGAATCCCTTGATTAACACGATGCGCGCCGAGGGTTGCCCCCGCTCGTCCACGGTGGCCAGGGTCATGGCGTTGGGTTCGGGCACTTGGGCGGCAACGGCCTCGTCGAACCAGCTCGAAAACTGGTCGAAGGGCGAAGCGTGCGCTGTGGACTCGAGCAGCACGTTTTTTTCGTAACTCTGGCGCAGGTCGGCAACGGACATGGGGCAGGATCGGATAAGCGACAAACGTCCAGTGTACTGCTATAGATGTCTGACGACTTTATTCTGCGGCCAGTTCGGTAGCAGGGCCGCGCAACGCTTGAGCAATACTTTGCAATTGACGGTCGCCAATACCGGCCGCCCGCAGCGCCTCGTCGGTTTCGACGACGTAATCGATGCAGGGGCCGTAGCGTCCGCAGGCACGCCGTATGACCGCCAGCAGTTCGTCGCGCGGCAAGGCGGGTACGTAGGCGGGGTTGGCGCGGTTCATGACGAAAACCAGCGCTTTGACCGGTCCATTGTCGGTGACGCACGTGATCCAGCGCGCCAGATATGCGCCAGTGGACATCTCACGGTCCCAGAGCTTGGGGAAGAAGGTAGGCACTTGATCGCCTGCCAACCGATAGACCACACCTCGGCAGGCACCGCCACGATCCAGTCCGAAGACCAGTCCGGGCGTTTCGGGCGTTCCGCGATTGACGCGTGACCACAGGCACAGTGCCCGATGATGCCCCCGCAACAGGGCGATACGGCGCTCGACAAAATCGAATTCGGGCCGCCAGATCAGCGATCCGTAGCCGAACACCCAGACGTCCTCGCCTGCGCGCCAAGCCTGTAGGGCGTCGTTCATGGAGGCGCGTTTTTCGTCCTCGGTCCAGAGACGAAAAGTGGCGGGTGACGGGGCGGTGCTCACGAATCGGACTCTTCAGGCGTGTTTTCGGGCGGTTTGCGATTCATCCATACGCCGCCGCCCAACATTAGCGCATACGCCCAGAATAACGGCATCACGCCGACGACAGTACCCAGCGCGCCACATACCAGGGGCAGGGCCACCTGGGAGGCGTTGACCAAGGCCATCCGGACGCCGCCCGCCTCGGCTTGACGACCGGGCGGGGCATACTGATGCAGCATTGCCAGCATCGACGGCTGACAAGCGCCCAGCGCGAGCCCCAATATGAAAGACATGCCCATCAACGCCAGGGTGTGAGAGAACAGCGGATACAGCATGAAATCGATGGCTGCCACGATCATCACCGTCCGCACCATCGTCCAGGGCGCCACGCGCTTCTGAATCCAGGGCAGGACCAGCCGGATGACGAATGTCGCCGCCGCGAATGACGACAGCACCACGCCGATGGTGGTGGCCGACAGGCCAATGGCATAACCGTACAGGGGCACCACGAACAAATGCGTGTCCCAGGCACCAGATAAAAATAGGTTGGTCATCAGCACCCGACGCAAGTGCGGCTCGGCCACCAGCTCGCGCGTGCGCCGGGGCGAATCGCGCCCGACCGGTCGTGCACGCCCCACCGCATGCAAGCGGTGACGCAAATACAGGATGGAAATCAGACCGATGACGGGCGGTACGGTCAACAGACCAAAGGTCCATTGATAACCAAGGTTGTCGATGGCCAGCCCCGCGGTCAGCGGCCCTGCGAAGCCGGACATGGCCAGCGCTAGCGCCAGCCAAGAGAAATTGCGTAGGCGCTGCGCTGGTTCGGCTTGACCCATCACGTTCTGGATGGCGACCTGCTGCAACATGAAGCCCAGACCGATACAACAGGCCGTGCACAGCAGGGCGAAGGGTGCCTGCGAGATAAAAGAGATGGTGGTGCCCAGGCACACCGTGGCCGTGCCGATCGCCATGGGGCGGGTAATGCCTACGCCATCGATCCAGCGTCCAGCATGGACCGAGGTCAGCATGGGCAAGATGGCGAAAACGGCCACCAGTAAGCCGACGTTGAGCGGCGATAGGCCCATTTGCAGCGCTGCCAGCGACACGGTAACCCGACCGCCCGTCAAAGCGATGTGATTGCTGACCGAAAGCGCACAAATACGCGCCGCTTCGGAAGCGACCGATGCGGGACGGCGGGAATGAGAGGCGGGGAAGTGGAGTCTTGACACGGCAGTAGGCGTTTATTTTGCGCGCTACGTCGGCTAAGGTCGAGCAGACCAAATGTTGGATGCGACTAAGAATGCTGCAACGCAATATCACTCATATCGTAGCGTGTTTGCATGTAGTGAAAGACGTTCGATGGTAATTACAAGAGGAATTATTTTGAATTGATGCGCCGCGTCATTTATCTAAGAAACTATTTGTTTCAAATTACCTGTGTGTTTCAAATGGAGGCCGAGCAGGTAAAGACGATGTCCTATTACCTATTACCTATTACCTGATACCTGATACCTGATACCTGATACCTGATACCTGATGTTTGATGCCACCATCGGGCTAGCCAAAATCGGGCATCTAAAGTTTGGTCTGCAAAGAGCGTCGTAGAATGCGCAGGTCGGCCCACGCCCAACGCCGTGCCCTGGCCCCAATCCATTAGAAAGGCTTTGCATGTCGCTTGCGCCATCTCCCGCAATTTTCCGCCATCGCTGGCTATGGATTATTTTGATTGTGATGGTGTTGGCGGGCCTCGCGTTTATTTTCACTCGTCCCGATGACAAGCCTGCGCCTTCGAGCGTAAAGGTCAAGCAGCGCGATCTCGAACACGTCGTGCTGGCCAGCGGGACGCTGGAGGCGTTCCGGCAGGTCAATGTGGGTGCGCAGGTATCGGGCCAGCTGAAATCGCTCAAGGTTGAATTGGGCGATCGGGTTCAGAACGGTCAGTTGGTGGCCGAGATCGACGACCGTTCGCAGCAAACGGCGTTGTTGACCGCCAAGGCCGATCTAGCCACCCGCAAGGCAGCCCAGGTATCCCGACAAGCAACTTTGAGACGGGCCGAACTGTCTCATGCGCGCCAGCGCCGGATGGCCGCTAACGAGTCCACCGCACGTGCTGATCTCGAGCAGGCCGAAGCCGAACTCGCGGTCGCTCGGGCCGATGTCGAGTCGGTCAAGGCTGAAATCTCGAAGGCGCAAGCCGAGGTGGCGCGCGCCGAGGTCGATCTGGGCTACACCCGCATCGTTTCACCGATCGACGGCGTGGTCGTGGCGGTGGTCACCAAAGAGGGGCAAACCGTCAGCGCGGTGCAGATGGCGCCTACCATCATCAAAGTGGCGCAAACCGAGAAAATGACCGTCAAGGCCGAGATCTCCGAGGCCGATGTGGTTCTGGTCGAACCGGGGCAGAAGCTGTATTTCTCGATTCTGGGCGACCCCGACAAGCGCTACGACGGCGTGCTGCGCGCCATCGAACCCGCGCCGCGTTCAGCCCAAAAAGAAGATGCGTCGTCGGCATACGGTGGTACATCCGCCGGCACCAGCAAAGAGGCGGTCTACTACGATGGGCTGTTTGAGGTCGCCAATCCCGATGGCCGATTGCGTATTGCCATGACAACGCAAGTGTTCATCGTGTTGAATCAGGCACCGCAAGCATTGAGTATTCCTGCTGCCGCGCTAGGTCCGCGTGGCGAGGATGGCCGGTATGCCGTGGAGGTCTTGAGTGCAAATGGCAAGACCGAGACCAGGCAAATACGGGTCGGACTGAACAACAACGTCGATGTCGAGGTATTGGATGGCTTAGAGGCCGGGCAGCGCGTCGTCACCGGACGGGGTCTGTTGCACGAGAAGCAGCCTGCGCCATGAGCGACTCACCGCTGATCGCGCTAACCGGCGTCGGCCGCCGTTACGGCAAGGGCGAGACAGCCGTGACGGTGCTGCGCGAGGTCGACCTGACGATTCAGCGCGGCGAGATGGTGGCCATCATCGGCACCTCGGGTTCGGGTAAATCGACGCTCATGAACATCCTGGGGTGTCTGGATCGGCCAAGCGAAGGCAGCTATCGCATCGCCGGGCAGGACACGGGAAAGATGGTGCCCGACGAACTGGCTCGATTGCGTCGGGAGTATTTCGGTTTTATCTTCCAGCGGTATCACCTGCTATCCGATCTGACTGCGCAAGCGAACGTCGAAATGCCAGCCGTCTATGCCGGTTGGTCCGGCTCCCGGCGGCGCGCGCGCGCGCAAGCCCTGTTGTCGCGCTTGGGTTTGCACGACCGCATGCATCATCGGCCCAATGCCTTGTCTGGCGGGCAGCAGCAGCGGGTCAGTATCGCCCGAGCGTTGACCAACGGCGGCGAGGTCATCCTGGCCGATGAACCCACCGGTGCGCTGGACAGCCGTAGCGGCTGCGAGGTCATGGCGATTCTGCAGGAGTTAAATGCGGCGGGTCACACCATCATCATCGTCACCCACGATGCCAAGGTCGCACAGCATGCGCGGCGTGTGATCGAGATCAGCGACGGTCGCATCGTAGCCGATCGAGAAAACAGCGATTCGCTGCACGCGCAGGCGAGCGTTTCGAGCGTCGAACCGCCAGCGGGGCCACGTGCTAGTGCCGAAGCGGAATCGATCGAAGCCGATGCGCTGTCTATCGCCGTCGCTGAGTCGAGATTCACGGCCGCTCAGGCCGGCCCGGCTGATGACGTGCCATTGCCGATCGAAGCGACCCGCTTGGGTGGCGCATCGCGTACGGTCGAAGCCTTCAAAATGGCGTGGCTCGCCATGACCTCGCATCGATTACGCACGTTTTTGACGATGCTGGGTATTGTGATCGGCATTGCTGCCGTGATGCTCGTCGTGGCGCTGGGCCAGGCTTCGCAACGTCTTGTGTTGGCCGACATCGAGGCGATAGGCACTACCACGCTATATGTCGCGCCGGGTCGATACATGGGCGATGACGAAGCCGGACGCATCCGAACCCTGACCGATGCCGATGCCGACGCGTTGGTGCTTACCCCGTATATCGACAGTGCCACGCCTGGCCTGTCATCGAGCGCTCAGCTGCGCTATCGCAACGTATCGGTGAACGCATCAGTCCAGGGAGTGGGCGAGCAGCACTTTCGCGTGCGCAATATTGTGCTGATCGAGGGACGCTTATTCGATGCGGAAAGCGTGCGGCGTCTGGCCTTGGATGCCGTCATCGACGAGAAGGCGCGCGACGTCTTGTTCGGCAAGAGCGTCAGTGCGGTCGGCAAGATCGTGCTGATCAATCAAGTGCCGGTTCGCATCGTCGGCGTGACGCAAACCGAAAGCGGCAGTCTAGCAACGGCTCTCGATGCCTTGGAAATCAAGATCCCTTACACCACGGCGATGCGAAGGGTATTGGGCCAGGATTTTCTGCAAAGCATCGCTTTGCGCGTTTCGGATGAAGTCGCTATTGAAGACGCCGAGCGTGCGGTCGAGACACTGCTGACTCAGCGGCACGGTCGCAAGGATTTCTACATTTTCAACCCCAACAACATGCGCAAGACCATCGAAAGCACGATGGGGACGCTGACTTTGCTGGTGGCGTCCATTGCGCTGATTTCTCTGTTCGTCGGTGGGATTGGCGTGATGAACATCATGCTGGTGTCGGTGAGCGAACGAACTGGCGAGATTGGCGTTCGGATGGCTGTGGGCGCGCGGCGGGGCGACATCTTGCGCCAGTTCCTGATCGAAGCGATTTTGGTGTGCCTGATCGGCGGTGCGATCGGCATTGGTCTGGCCTTGGGGCTGGGCCGCGTCGTGAGCGGCGTGATGGGTGGGGCGTGGGCGCTGAGCTATTCACCCTTCGTCATGGCGGTCGCGGTAGGGTGCTCGACGCTGGTGGGCGTGTTGTTCGGCTTTTTGCCAGCGCGTAATGCCGCCCGGCTCGATCCGGTTAACGCCTTGGCGAGGGATTGATCTAGGACGCGTCGCCGCGTTCTTCAGGTCTTCGCCCGATCCATTCCATCCTGTTGGCCAGGCAAGATTGTCGTCATGGACAACAAGGAATCATGCGATGGATCTGCAATGGCAACGACAGGTCGAACTCTGGCTACGCTTGATGGAAGCGCCTGGGATTCCGCCCGCATCGCAAGTGACACTACGGCAGAATGGCGACACCTGCTATTTGGAAACGCTCGAAGGACGCGCGCTGCTGTCGCTGGCGCGTCCCTTGCCCGAAGCTTGTCGCCAGCCAGCCCTGTTGCGTTTGCTGACCTTGCTTCATCCGGAAGCGGGCAACGGCCTGCCCTTGCGCGCCTGGGTGGCGCACGACAGTTTATGGCTGGCGGCTGCGCCGCCGCAAGACAGCGGTGCCGAGTTGTGGGCTCAGCTAGCCTGCCAATTCCGTCGATTGCTCGACCGTGTGACGGAAGACAAGCATGAAGCTCAATAAATGGCTGCACGGCTTGCAGGCGCATCAGAACGTGGTTTTGGCGGCCATGCTGCTGTTGGCTGTGTTCATGATGATTGTGCCGCTGCCCACTGTACTGGTGGACGTACTGATTGCCATCAATATTGCGCTGTCGATCACCTTGCTGATGATGTCGGTGTACATCCGCGAGGCCATGGAATTCTCCGCGTTTCCATCGGTGCTACTGATCACCACCCTGTATCGATTAGCACTCACGATCAGCACCAGCCGCTTAATTCTGTTGCAGCACGACGCCGGAGAAATCGTCGCTACGTTCGGCGACTTTGCGATTGGGGGCAACCTGGCGGTGGGCCTGATCGTGTTCGCCATCATTACCGTAGTGCAATTCATCGTGATTACCAAGGGTTCGGAGCGAGTGGCCGAAGTTAGCGCGCGTTTCTCGCTGGACGCCATGCCGGGCAAGCAGATGAGTATCGATGGCGACATGCGAGCCGGCATTATCGATGCCGCCCAAGCGCGACAGCAACGCTTGCTGGTGCAAAAGGAGAGTCAGTTATACGGTGCCATGGACGGCGCAATGAAGTTTGTCAAAGGTGACGCCATCGCCTCGATTATCGTGATCCTGGTCAACATTCTGGGTGGTATTGCCGTTGGTGTGTTCATGCATGGCATGAGCGCCGGCGAGGCTGCTACGACCTACGCGATCCTGTCGGTGGGCGATGGCTTGATCACGCAGATTCCGGCCCTATTGATCTCGATTGCGGCCGGCATTATCGTGACCCGCGTGCCTGGCGAGACGCGCCGGAACCTGGCCAACGAGCTGTCTGGACAGCTTCTGCGCCAACGCCACGCCTTATGGATCGTCTCCGCGGTACTGGTGCTGTTTGCATGCATGCCAGGGTTTCCTACCCTGGTCTTTCTGGCGCTTGCCATGTTTATTGCCGGTGGCACCTTCTGGCTGTCGCGCCAATCCGACAGCGCAGAGGCGGGCAGCGCGAATATGGACGCCGCAGCCGACCCAGGCAGTGTAGGCGCCGACAGCGCGCCGATCGTGGGTGCCATCCCGCTGCTGTTGCGTGTCGCACCGCAATTGGCGCGCGATGCCACGCTTACGCAAGCGTTGGCCGAGCTGAGGCAACACCGGCTCGAACTCATCGGCCTGCCCTTACCGGAGATTCAATTGCAGGCGGACACGAACCTGTCTGCGCAACAGATCGTTTTCTTGCTTTACCAAGAGCCGGTGTTAGAACTGGAACTGCGTCCCCTGCTGTTGCTGGATGCAGGCAGCGCTCCCATTTCTCAAGCAGTCGCGCACGACAACCTTACGTTCGGCGGCCACGTTTTGCAGTGGATAGAACCCACGCAGGCGCCTGGCCTGCAAGCCTTGGGCGTGACGGTTCACCACGAGCATGCACGCATCGTTCATCTGGTTTCGCTGGCCCTGGATCGCTACTCGTCCGAGTTGATCGGTGTGCAAGAGGCCCGCTACATGATGGATCAGATGGAGCAGCGTTATGGCGAGTTGGTGAAGGAGGTGCAACGGCAGCTTTCCGTTGGCCGTATCGCGGATGTGTTGCAGCGGCTGGTCGCCGAAGGCGTGGCGATCCGCGACTTGCGCGCTGTGTTCGAGGCGTTGATCGAGTGGGCGCCGCGCGAGAAAGACCCCGTGATGTTGACCGAGTATGCGCGAATGGGGCTGCGGCGCCATATTGTCGGTCGCCACCGGCACGGTCAACCGTGGATCAGTGCCTGGGTGATCGTCGGGCAAATCGAAGAGACCTTGCGAGAGTCGATCCGTCAAACCTCGGCCGGTGCGTATTCGGCATTGAGCCCGGAAGAGAACCGCCACATCGTCGATCAGATCCGCGATGCATTGCTACAAAACCGACCCGCCGGCACGGTGCTGGTCACCGCCATCGATGTGCGCCGCTTTGTGCGCAAAATGATCGAACAGGAACTGGCCGGCGTGCCGGTGCTGTCGTTCCAGGAGGTGGGCGAGGAGGCCGAGCTCAAGGTGCTTGGGCATATCGAATCGATTGGAGATACGTATGCATCTGCCTGACTGTGACACCATTTTGAATCTGCTCGAGCCACCCGGGCTCGCATTTGAACGCGACACGCTGCTGGAGGGAAGGCTGTCCGAAATCGGTCCGACGCTGCTACGCGCTCACTTGCCAGGCGTGAGTTTGGGCGAGCTGTGTACGCTGCCTGGCGGCGATCTGGCGGAAGTCGTGGGTGTCGAGGGTGACACTGCCTTGCTTTCTCCCTACCAAGAGCCGGTTGGCTTGAGTTGCGGCATGTTGGTGCGTCCCGGCAAACGTCGCCCCGATATCGGCGTGGGCGCAGAGCTGTTGGGGCGCGTGCTGGATGCTCTGGGTCGGCCGATCGATGGCCTGCCCGCGCCTTGTGCGACAAGCCGACGCGACATCGAGGCGGACCCGCCGGATCCTATGACCCGCAAGACCATCCACAGTATTTTGCCTGTCGGGGTGCGTGCCGTCGATGCTGCGTTAACGGTCGGTATCGGTCAACGTGTGGGTATCTTCGCGCCGGCTGGCTGTGGCAAAAGCACCTTGTTGGGCATGCTTAGCGCCGGTTGCGAGGCCGACGTGGTGGTGCTGGCACTGATCGGCGAGCGCGGCCGCGAAGTCCGCGAATTCCTGGACAACACCTTAAGCGCGGCGACTCGCGCTCATAGCGTTATCGTCGTCGCCACGTCGGATCGTCCGGCGCTCGAGCGGCTTAAAGCTGCGGCGACCGCGACGACCATTGCCGAGTACTTTCGAGATCAAGGACAGCGCGTGTTGCTGCTGGTCGATTCACTGACTCGATACGCGCGCGCTGTACGTGAAATTGCCTTGGCCGCTGGCGAACCTATTGTCGGCGGCGGTTATCCGCCAAGTTTGTATGCTCGGTTGCCGCGCTTGCTGGAACGCGCTGGACCCGCCGAGCGAGGCAGCATCACTGCTTTTTATACCGTGCTAATGGAAGACCGCGCCGACCCTCTGGCGGAAGAAGTCCGATCGCTGTTGGACGGTCACATTGTGCTGTCGCGCAAGTTAGCCGAAGCCAATCATTTTCCGGCCATTGACGTACTGGCCAGCGTCAGCCGGGTCATGCATCAGGTCGCCGACGAGGCACATCGTGCCGCCGCCGCCAGGTTGCGCCAATTGCTGGCAGCCTGGCGCGAGATTGAATTGCTGGTCAGAGTGGGAGAGTATCGGCCCGGGCAGGATCCCGACGCCGACGACGCTATGGCGCGCCGAGCAGGGATCGAGGCCATGCTCTGTCAGCCTGTAGATGAGCCTTGCGGCTTTGCGCAATCCTTGGCGACTTTAGGCGAAACAGTGGGGCGGCAATGTTAAGCCAGCTGCTTGCGATCAAACGTCGTCGTGAGCAGGGTTTGCGTAGTGGCCTGGCGCGGTTGGCCGAAGACGATTGTCGATTGTGCGGCAAACAGGACATGCTTCACGATCGTCGTCAGGCCTTGCATCGCGAATTGCGCATCCTCGCCGCGACGAGCGGGTGCTTCGATCGTCTCGGATTGGCGCGCTTGCGCGCGAGCCTCGCCAAATTGGAGGGCGAGGAGCAGGCTCTGGTTCGCCAGCTCGATGCGCTGCTCGCTGAACGTACCCAACTGGCGCAGACACGCGACGAGCAGAACCTGCTGCTTCGTCGTAACTTATGCGAACAAGAGAAACTCAATTTTATTTTGGAAGATATCTGATGCATGCTTTTTCCTGTCTTCCTCGTACCGATTTTCGCGCGCCAGGTAAAGAGAACGAGCGGCCAGCAGACCGACGCCATGCGCGTAAGTTCCAGGATGTGCTTGATTTGCTGCCCGACCCGTTGGCGGCGAATGTCACGCCTCTAAGCACGCTCGCGCCCCTGACACTGTCTGACCAGGCGGTCGATGCGCTTCCCGAACAAGGCTCGACACGACCGATTGCGCCCGCCGATGGGCACGTTAGCGTGGCCCCCGCAGTGTTGACCGTTGTGGATGGACAAACACTCACACTGCGTGTGAGCACTGGGTCGCTGGCCGGATTGATCGTTCAGGCCGAATGGGGCAATCGACGACTGAGCTTGCGCTTGTCCGCCCCGGAAGGACCTCTGGCCGCCCGTCTGGCGCGCGAGCAACGGCAATTGCAGACTGCATTGAGCGCCGCTCTGGGGGGAGATGTTGTCGTGGAGGTTCGACATGAATATTGATTCCAGCCTGGATATTTTTCGCCTCAGCCGTATTGGGGCCTGTGCCGAACTCGACGGCCACCGGTTGACGGTGCGCCTCGCTCGTGCTTCGGGGCCGGGGGTACGCGTGGCAGGCCAAAGCGCGGGCCAGGTCACGACGTTTTGGGTGCCGGAAGCCGATTGGTGCGCATGGCTAACGCCGCAGTTGGCGATACCGTCTGTCGATAGCGTGACCGACGAGTTTCGGTCTTTGCTTGCGAGTTATACCCTTGCACCCTTACACGATCTTTTATTAGCGCAGGGCTTGTCGGGCTTTGGCTCGGCGCAGGTCGAGGCCGCCCTGGCGCCAGCCACTGAATGCTGGCTTATCACCGTCCAAACAGATGGACGCTGTCTTCCGCTGTATCTGGTGGACGCGCCTGCCGACTGGAGCAGGTCGATGTTAGGCGCGTTCTCCCCGAGTCCCGAAGAAACCCATGAATTCGCGCTCGGTTTGGGCTGGTGCTTCGTGCCAGAGAAAGACTGGAGCAATGCGCGCGAGGGCGATGCGCTTGTACTGCATGGTATGGCCGATACGCTGGACCAATTCTGGCTGCATCCCATCGATTCTCCCGGACGAATCCGACTGCTTGGCACGGATTGCGCGACGATCGAGGACGGCGCGGGCGCGCCTACACCGCCCGCCGGCACGCTTTGCCTGGCAGTCGAAGCCGCTCGCGCACGTGTCTCTGCCCAAGCGCTTGCTGGTTGGGACGCAGGCCGGGAGATTGCGTTGGAAGCGAGTGTGCTACCTGTGCTGCGGTTGACGACATGCGATGGTCTGAAGGCGTTCGGGCAACTCGTACGGTTGGATAGCGGCTGGGTCGTGCGAATCTGTGCACGAACGCATGCGGAGATCGGGCACGTAGAAGAACCCGAATCTTCAGGTGAACACCGGATGATGTCCGCTGCGATTCAGGTCCAAGATGAAGTCATGGAAAAAACAAAAGAAATTGGCGATGCAGCGTCATGACATCCCGGAAAGACGGGGGGCTATCAAGCGTGGCGGTTGATGTTCATGAGTCAACCAGGGGGCTCTGTGCCGATATCGGAAAGATTAGATTCCGGGTATCGCTCTCGCAGCCGCCACACTTGATGGTGAGTGAGTAGCAAGTAGGTTTAGGCCAAGGTCACCCGAAAGCGAATCACTGAGAAACATCGCTGGTCGATCCAGCCACCATCAGCATTTTTCAAGTTCCAGCTATTTTTTTTTAAGACCTTTAAAGAAAAATAGTTTTGTCCGGAAGGTGCGCCATGATGAACATTCAAAGTTTTTGTTCAATTTCCGCTGCTGCCGACAGGGTCTTAGTCGACGAAAATTCGGAACATGGCCCAACGTTGAAAGAGGCGAACTACACCTTCAAAGACCGGGCGGTGTTTTTTTTAGCAAACATTCCTTTGTTAAAAGATACGAACTTCGTTAAGTCGCATTTGAATAAGCTGGATCTCGAAAACAAGGCCGCACTTGGCGTGTTCTTGGGTGCGCTTTCGAAGTGTTATGGCACAAGAGGGGCTTTGGCTGCGGCCGAAGCCTTAAAGGGACCTGCTCCTTCGTTGAATGCTCACAAAATCAGACAGTTATCCTCGATCGCTCAAGACCTATGTGGGAGAGGCAATGCCAAGGCTTTGGCCCGGCAAGCGGTGGTCAGAATTTGGCCTAACGCGCCAGGCTGTCCTCTGAAAGGTGCAGTCGGCCATGCCTCCATTACGGTCAAAAATAAGATGTCGCCGAACTTTTCAAGGCAAATTAGCGAGCACATAAGTTGGTGGCCGACCGAAAATCCCTCGGAAGGTAAAAAAAATCAATTTTTCGGTCGCCGAGGAGCTCGTTCCTTGGAAGACTATAAAGAAGACCGGACGAGAGAAATTGGAGCTCAGACAGTTAGTCGGCTAAAGAAGGGCGAAGACGCGAAAGAGAGGCTTAGAACGGGTCAGGGCACGCCTTTGGATCGCGAGCTCGCGAAATACATTCCACGTTCCAATCAAATGAAAGACAAAGATGGGGATTGGGGAGTAATCGCGCAAAAGGTCTATTTGCCTTTAGTTGGAAAAAATGCAGAAACAAACAATAGAAATAATAAGTCTTTCACGTTTTTCGGTTTGAATGAGAGACGAATTATCGCCGATGCACAAAAAGCGAAATCCGATGCGGAAGATGGAACAACAGCTATTGGGTATACCCTGGCGAGCAAGGAGGAGAACTGTGCAGCAATGGTGGCGAGGATGTTGAAATCGGGAGGAGCCGAAAATTTCGAGACATTCAATTCTGCCTGGATTTTTGAGGATCCCAATAAAATCCACGCTTATGCAAAAACAGTTCAAAGTAAAGTCGACGAATTGAATATCCAGGCCGATAATATAGGAAGCATCTATATTGATAAATTAAAAATCAGTGCTTTCAAAGCGATGTCAGATGAGCTACAAGAAAAAACGTCGTCTCCGTTTCAAAAAGAAATTGGTGCAATAAAAGAACGATTTAAGAAAAAAATGAATCTCGAAGAGAAAAATGCAGCCAAATTTCAAATCGAAGAAATTTTAGATAAACAAACGGCCAGTATCGAGTTGCATTTTAAAAATAGCAGCATCTCCAAATTCGATAAGGATTACCGCTTGACTTCTGCTGCAAAGGAAGTGATTTTCGGTAATGCCCCGAGTTCGAAGGATAATTTCGATACTTTAATGGAAAAAGCTAAAAAGATCGTGAGGTCCTTAGATTCGTTTCTGAAAAGCAATAACGATTTATCCGGTAAGCAGTTAATGGAAGTCGTTATTTCCGGATGGGCAACTCTGGATAGAATAAAAGACTTCATTGAAATAAAAGCATAAAATTCACGCTTTTCTCGCTAAACAAACGCTGCCGAAAGGCCCATGTTATGGATCTTTCTTTGTCGAGAGATATTGACAAACTACTGTCGAGTTGGCGGTCGGCGAAAGCCACCGGTGGTCATGCCGGCATCTCTAGCTAAACCTGTCGTTTTTATCCTATTTATACGGTTTAAAATTCATCAACCGTGATGGGTAGCCCGATAGTAAGGTAGGGCGCGTCGACTCGTTTGCTGATATCGTATGCGAGCGTTGGTCCGTTCAAAATGCGGTCTCCGCGACATGACTTACTGCCGGGTGCGCAAAAAGACTGCGCACCCGAAATCGACCCGCATACAACTGCCGTTTTCCGATTTCCTGCAGGTTCTGGTGAGAGCAAAAAGGTCTCCAATAAACCAATCCATAGCCGTGTACCGGGGTAAGTTACGACAAAGAACGATCGTGCAAACCATCTAGCCCACATGAGTTGTGCGATTTACATGCCCATCGGCACAGTCAACGAGACCGTCTCTTATGCGCATAAAGACACGGGCTGCAAATAGATGCTCATGTGGATCTGCCGGCTCGTCTGCGCCATTGCCCGATCTGCGGCGCCTGCTACGAAATTGTTGAACCATACCTAAAAGGCGATTTGGCAAATGAAATATCGGACATCACGGCTGTAGCGTTACTGTCTTGCAGGCCGATCACCGGGACATCCAGCTCAATGCGAGGTGCCTAACCATATTCGGGGAGAGCAGGTCTGCTAACACGTTTTGCACAGCGCTTGATTCAGGAACGGCGCAATGGGATCATAGTATGGATACGATTTTTGAACCCTGATTAAAGGTTCATTTCGAGACGCTTTTCGGATCGACGTGCAACAAGCTGACATGCGTGTCTTCGCCATGGATCAGTGGCAATTTCCATTTCGGATAGGGCGGCTGTTATATGGGTCGGGTCAGTCCGAAGCTCCAGCCTTGGGGCGGTTGCCAACGACATCGGTAACCGCCCCGAACGGGCTGCCTGCATTGAGCAGTAATCGATTAGCGGGCTCAGACGCTCATGCGAATTTCTTGCCCGGTTTTGTGTGCCTCGGTTTTCGACCGGCATGTTTTGCAGTACCTAAATGCGGCTAGGTTCAAAAATCTGCGTAAGCGGGGGCGGTTGGCTAAACTCATCCATGATGATGAAGGCATGATGAAGGAATGCGTGTTCAGAAATAAATCTCCGACAGTATGCTGCCCCACGATTTGGTTCCCGAAAAAAAACTGTAGTTCGCTTAAGCCCTGGATTGTTTAGAAACCATTTTGGTTGTCTGCAAGGAAATTGATCAGCCTTTCCATTGTCGCAGCAAATTTTTCGAATTTTTCCTTAAAAACAAATGCGTCTAGTGCATTTGTGGGAATCGACTTGATAAGCAATAAGCTGTCTGTGGACTCTTCAAGGCAAATCGATCCTTCTTCCAGGTCTAATAGATCTTTATTGACCGACAAAACGCTTTTCCAAAACTCGCTTTGTTCTTGTTCGGGAAAATCGCCGAGCATGCCATATAAGACGTAATTATTTTCCGTGTGATAAATTGAAATCCACACATTTCCACATACGTTTAATAAGCATTGATTGTTTTCATCAAAATCCAATTCGATCCCTATTAGTTTGCCAAAATCTTTTAAAACAATAGATTTTTCCATGATTTGCTTCCTTTTTCAAAGTGATTTTCAATAGAAAATATGAAAAATTCATTAAAGTTCGATAAATTCTTTTAGCTTATCTAACGTTGCCTGTCCCATAATAATCGTTTCCTTCAGCTTTTCGTCGGAAGGGATTTTATCGTTTTGAGAAATCGGATTTAGTGCTGTTACAATTGCTTTTGCTTTGGCTATCAGAGAATCAAAATTATCTTTGGAGTTTGGTGCGTTGCTGTTAATTATTTGCTTGAGTCCAATGCTCGGGTGAGTATCGCCATATTTTGAAGGTATATCGGTTTTGAAATAAGGGGAAATTCCCGAAGTCTGTTTGTCTAGAGTTTCTTTGATTTGCGATTTGATGATATCTGATGTTTTTGAATCTTTGTTTTTATTAAGCTTTTCCTTCAAATCGCTAAGTTCTTTTTGAAAAGGAGAAAAGGCCTCTGCTTTGAATGCTTTGAATTTTTCATTCCAGTCTCCTTTTTTTAATTCTGCCGACAGGGTCTCTAACTTTTTGGCTTGGCCATTTAGTTTGTCAACCTCGTTTTGAACCGTTTTTGCATATTCATGTATTTTATTGGGATCTTCGCTAATCCATGCAGATTCGAATTTCGAAAAATTTTCAGACCCCCCCGATTTCATCATCCGGGCTACCATGGAAGCACAATTTTCTGTCTTGCTTGCCATCGTATAGCCGATGATATTTTGTTTGGCATCGGATTTCGCCTTCTCCCCACCCGCAATCATATTTTTTTCACTCAAGCCGAAAAGTGAAAACGACTTGTCGCTTCTGTTGGTTTTATCTTTATTTTTTCCTACTAACGGAAGATAAACTTTTTGTGGGATTACACCCCAATTCCCGTTCTTGTCTTTCTTCTGATTCGCGCGCGCAGTGTATTTGGCGTCCTCGCGATCCTGGGGCGATGCATCACCCGTCGCGAGCCGTTTCGCTGCATTTTCGCCTCTTTTCAGTCGTTCAACAGTTCGCTCCGAAATTTCGTACTTTTTGTCTTCTTTATAATCTTTTAAGGAAATCCCCGGCCTTTGAGCAAAAAAACGATTTTTCGTACCTTCTACTGACGTTCCGGGCCACCAACTGATATGCGCATTAATTTGCTTTTTGGCATTCTCTTCCATCTTGTTTTTTACCGTGATAGAGGCGTGTCCAACTTGGCCTTTCCAGGGGCCGCCCTCTTTCATAGGTGTGTTGGGCCAGATTCTGACCACGGCTTGTCGTGCTAGCGGTTTTGCATCGCATCTTCCGCATAAATCTTGCGCAATCGACGATAACTCTTTAATTTTTTGTGCGTTGAGCGCGGGTGCAGGTCCTTTCAAGGCTTCGAAAGCAGCCGAAGCGCCTCTCGAACCATAGCATTTCGAAAGTGCGTTCAAAAAAACGCCCAATGCGGTCTTATTCTCCAGATCTAATTTATTCAAATGCGATTTGACGAATTCCATGTTTTTCAACAAAGGAAGTTTTGCAAGGAAAAACACGGCTTTGTCTTTGAAGCTATACGCTGCTTCTCTCAATTCCGGGCCGTTCTTGGCATTTTCATCTAGCAGAACTCTGTCTGCAGATGCAGAAACGGAAGAGAAATTTTGAATGTTCATCATTTTGCACCTTCTGGGCAAAGAGCTATTTTCATCTAAAAGAAGCTATTATTCAGAGTTTGAGGCAGTAAGCGCTGCAGCACCGTGATGCTTGTTCGCGCCCTTCTAAGGATCTGCGCGTAGGTTGTGCGTACGTGTGTTGTTATTAAAAATAAATGTGCATTCCGTTAATGTACGGATACCACTAGTGCGAGTGAATACGGCGTTGGCCTGAATTTTTTCTTCACTGTGTATAGTCGTTCGACGATCGAATGGGGCGCGCCGACGATAATCGTGAGGGGGGCGTCACGGTCATGACGGGTCGCGATATCGAAGGTGTCATCCTTTTTCAGGTGACATAAACCCATCTCGTCGAAGCAGGTGTTCGAAAGGCCGGCAACGGCAGTAGATCGTTCGATCGAAGCGCGCGTTTTCATCGGGACTCGCATGGCCGATCCGCTTGGCTGAAGTCAATAAGGATTGGCGTTTCGCTGGTTGTTTCGACATACGACACTGGCTGTTCCGAAGCGTCGTGCCGTAGGCAATCCGCTTTGGGTCAAAGCCTAGTACAAGCGCGCATCGCTATCTCTCAGGCCAATACCCCAAATCCACGCCATCACATTCAGGTTTAGACCCCATGGGTGCGAGCGCCCAGGTCGCCCACACTAAATGCCATGACTTCGCCGGAGCGCATCATGGCAATTGCTGAACAACCCGCTCAATTAATCACCTTGCTGACCATCCTGTCGCTGTTGCCGCTTTTAGTGGTCATGGGGACATCGTTTCTCAAGGTCTCTGTGGTCTTTTCCCTGGTGCGCAATGCGCTGGGTATTCAGCAGGTTCCACCCAACATCGCGCTATACGGTTTGGCGCTGATGTTATCGATGTTCATCATGGCACCGGTCGTGATGGAAGTGCAGGACCGTATCGCGGCCGTACCCGAGCAGGCAGAGGCCACGCTGTTGTCGCGAGTCTCCGATAGCACGCTGGACCCCTATCGCGAGTTTCTTCGAAAGCACACATCGCCCAAACAGCTAAAGTTCTTTCGCGAGGAGGCGCGCAAGAATTGGCCAGCGGCCTTGCGCGATCGAGTGAGCGACGAGTCTTTGTTGCTGCTGATGCCAGCCTTTGCCGTCAGCCAGTTGATCGAGGCATTCAAGATCGGCCTGCTGCTGTTCTTGCCCTTCATTGCCATCGACCTGATCGTGTCCAACGTGCTGCTGGCGATGGGCATGATGATGGTGTCCCCCATGACCGTATCGATGCCGTTCAAGCTGCTGGTCTTCGTGATGGTAGGCGGATGGGACCGTCTGCTGGGCCAGTTGTTGTTGTCCTACCGCTGAGGCTCGCATGGGACAAGCCCTCATTATTCAGCTCGCCAGCGAACTGCTGTGGTTGGTGTTGATGCTGTCCTTGCCAGTGGTGCTGGTGGCATCGGTCGTCGGCGTGCTGGTCAGCTTGGTTCAAGCACTCACTCAAGTTCAAGACCAGACCGTCGCCTTTCTAGTCAAGCTGGTGGCGGCTTGCATCACATTGGCCTTGGCCTATCACTGGATGGGCGAGGCGCTGTTGCGATATACCGGCCGTAGTTTCGACCTCATTTTGAGTATGGGGAACTAGACATGGAAGAGATCGACCGCTGGTTGCCGTTGATGGGAGTAGCGATGATGCGTCCGCTAGGGGCACTGGTGTTTTTGCCCTTGTTCGGGCCAGCGATGTTGGGCGGTACGCTGATTCGCAACGGACTGGTCATGATGGCGACTTTACCGGTATTACCGCTATTGGCGACATCCTTGCTGCCGAACCCGATGCAAGCCCCGGGCGCTTATATCGTGCTGCTGGGCAGCGAGTTCGTCATTGGTTTGGTGCTCGGTTTTTCGGCCGCCATTCCTTTCTGGGCGGCGGACACCGCGGGTTTTTTGCTCGATACGCTGCGCGGGGCGTCGATGGCAGGCGTGCTCAATCCCATGATCGGTGGGCAGTCGTCGCCGCTGGGGGCACTGGTCTCACAGCTTTTGGCGGTGCTGTTCATGGTGCTGGGCGGATTTCACGCCTTTCTATCGGCGCTTTATGGCTCTTACGAAATACTCATACCCGGTGCAAGCTGGCACTGGGCGGCGCAATTTATACCGGCTTTGGAACGCGAGTGGCATCTGCTCTATACGCTGGCGCTAGGTTTCGCGCTGCCGGCCATCGTCATGATGGTTTTGGTGGATCTGGCGCTTGGCTTGATCAATCGCTCGGTACAGCAGCTCAATGTGTTTTCACTGTCGATGCCAATCAAGAGCGCGATGGCTTTGCTGATGCTCATCATTGGTTTGCAATTCGGCCTGTTCGACATCATTGCCTGCCTTGAACGCTTCGATGGCGGTCTCATACACCTGCTGGAGCCGGGACGATGAGCGAAAAAAACGAACAACCCACTGCCAAGCGACTGCGCGACGCACGTGAAGAGGGGCAAATCGTCAAGAGTCAGGAAATCAACGCGTTGGTGTTATTGGGCGTAGTCCTGCTGTGGCTGGTCGCCGAGGGGCCGCCCTTGCGTGCCGCGTTGGGCGAATTCATTCTTTCCACAATCGATGTGGTCAATCTTCCGATAGACAGTGCAACGGCGCAGGTGACGGGCCCGCTCTGCACGATATTCTTGCGCTTTGTACTCGGGTTAGCCGCTGTACTGGTGCTGGCACTCACCTTGACAGGCCTGATTCAGTCCGGATTTTTGTTTGCGCCTAAAGCTTTAAAGCCTTCGGGGCAACGTCTCAACCCGCTTTCGAATATCAAGCAAATTTTTTCGTTGCGAAGCCTGTTTGACTTCGGAAAAATGCTTCTCAAGGTAACGCTACTTGGCTTTACTTTTTTCTATCTCATCCAGCGGTATGCCGCTTCCTTCGCGCATCTTCCGCACGCTGGCCTGGAAGCGGGCATTGCGGTTTGTGCGCAGATGACGCGCTGGCTATTGTCTATTCTGCTTGGAACGACCGGCGTGTTCGCCGTAGCCGATTACGCGATGCAGCATCGTCAGCTGCGCAAGCAGTTGATGATGTCGCGCGAAGACATCAAGCAAGAGTTCAAGAATTCCGAAGGTAGTCCGGAGGTGAAACAGCGTCGGCGCGAACTGCATCGCGAGGTTCAAAGCGGCAGTTTGGCCAGCAAGGTTGCGAAATCGTCCGTGGTGGTACGCAATCCGACCCATATCGCCGTGTGTCTGTATTACGAAGCCGGTGAGACGCCGCTGCCGCAGGTGCTTGAAATCGGGCACGACGCTCGGGCGCTGAATATCGTAGATTTGGCGCAAGCCCAGCAGATTCCGGTGGTCGAGAACATACCGCTGGCTCGCGCGCTGGCAGCCTCCACTGCGCCTGGAGACTATATCCCCGAGTCGCTGTTTCAAGCCGTGGCCCAGTTGCTTAGGGGTATCCAAGACGCGTGGCAGGAAAAGGAGCAAGATGATGCGCTCATGTAAACGGCTGCTATGCTGGGGTTTGTGTTGGGCGCTGTGCGGGCCGGCCGCCGCACAAATGCTTCAATGGCATCGTGTCTTAGCTCCCGAAACGGTGCCATCGGCGATGCAAACGATGCCGCGTGTTTCAGCTTATGCAGCACTGGATCCTGCCGCTGCCGCGTCGGCTGGACTGACGGGCGTGCGGCCATTGTCGCCGCGCGCGTTGCAATACACCGCGTTGATTACCGAGGTGGCTCAACAACACGCTGTCGATCCACTGCTGGTGCATGCCGTTATCGAGGCCGAATCGGCCTATCGGCCTGCGGCAGTGTCCAGTGCAGGAGCGCTCGGACTCATGCAAGTGATGCCTGCCACCGGAGCGCGTTTTGGCAAGACCCTGTTGACCCGGCCGCGGGACAACGTCGAAGCAGGCGTCGCCTATCTCAGCTGGCTGATACAGCGCTTCGACGGTCGCCTGGATTTGGCGCTGGCTGGGTACAATGCCGGCGAAGGTGCCGTGGCGCGCCATGGCAATGCAGTGCCACCGTATGTCGAAACCCGCGCGTATGTACAGAAAGTGATGGGTCGGTATGCCAGCTTGAATGGGCAAACGACTGTAGCGATAAAACCGCCAGAGCCGGTCGCCGCGACGGCGACGCCACCTGAAACAGCAACAACAGCAACAGCAACAGCAACAACAGCAACAACAGCAACAACAGCAACAGTAGCGGTGCCAGGCACAGCTGAATCAGCATCAGAACCACCATCGGCACATCAGCGCATGGCGGGAAGCTCGAGCGATCTAGAACAATTGTTTCGCCTGTTTATCGGCGGCCCACGAAATGTTGTTCCACCGGGCCGTCCTTCGTAGGATGTACGGTACAAGGAATCCGCATGGCCACTCAGCCCTGGAAGACGTCGCTGCCGCTCTACCTGAGCCTTGTTCTGGGCGCGGCCATCGCGATATTTTGGCTGTTGAGTGCCAGCGTTGCTTTGTTCTTCGATTTTCGCGACAACCGTCAGATCTTTCTGAAGCGCCTCGGGGCTGAAGCCTTCAGTCACATGCAGAAAAAAAGCGCTAAGCTGCGGGGTATCGAGAGCGATGTAAAAGGTCTGCTTCGCAGCTGGCAGGCCGTGCCGGACACCATTTACGAACACGGTCAATATTTAGTCGCGCACTACATCACGACGGGCCGGGTGCGCAGCGATAGCCCGGCGCGTCTGAGTCACGCTAAAGCGTTTGTCGAAGCCTACGGCGGCACAGCGGTAGGCAATGTTGTCGACACGTTCGTGTTGCTCGATGGTGGCTACGTCGTAGCGGGAGAGCGATATGGCTTCGAGTGGAAGCAGGCGCACGAGTTGCACAATCTGGCCAAGCGCTACCGTTCGCCAGCCAAAGACTACCTGATCTGGGGAACGCCATACCGCATGGATAGCGGAGAATGGCGCCTTTCGGTTGCGGGCAAGGACGGCACTTCGGGTGCGGTGGTTGGCGTGACGATCAGGCTATCGACGGGCTTCGTCGAGCAACGTATGGATGAAGGGAACGATCTAGAGTCTTTTTGGCTGGATGCGAATGGCCATCCACTGACCACACCGTCTACCCCACTGTTGGAGAATATCCATACGGCATTACCTAGCTGCGATCCCTCTTCCCCGCAAAGCGTACGAGGCATGCAAGTCATTTGTTCACGCGTCGAACCTACGGGCTGGCGCCTTCTCTACGCCTATCCCGAGGCTTTGCCTACCGAGCAGGCATTGAGTAGGCTGCCCATGCGAGTGCTGGTGGCAGTCGTGACATTGCTGGGCTTGATCGGAATATTTTATATCGTGCTGCAACGCAGCCTGGGGCGTACCTTAGCCCGTTTCGTCCAAACCATCACCCCGCGTGGCGAGGTCGGCGATCAACAGCGCTTGCTGACGAAGCGGGAAGATGAGCTTGGACAAATCGCTCGAGCCTACAATCGCCTGCTCGATGCCGTCCAGACGCAGTATGCCGTGCTGGAGGCTAAGGTGGTCGAACGCACGGCGCAGCTGGATGACGCCAGGTGCCGCGCCGAATTGGCGAGCGCCAATAAGAGCGAACAACTAACTAGCATCAGTCACGAAATTCGCACCCCGCTCAACGGCGTGATTGGTGCGTTAATTCTCCTCAATCGCACCCCACGCAATACCGACCAAGACAATTTAGTCGATACGGCACTCAAGTGTGCCAATCACCTACTGGAAATCATTAATAATTTATTGGATTTTTCGCGCATCGAATCCGGTCAGATGGTGGTGGCCGCGAGTATGCACGACCCTCTGCCACTGATCGACCAAGCCATGTTGACGGTGCAATTGCCCGCACTCGAAAAGCGTCTGGCGCTGCGAACCGAGATATCGGCCAGCTTTCCATCGGTGTTGCAAACCGACGGCTTGCGTTTGCGTCAGATTCTGATCAATCTGCTGGGCAACGCCGTTAAGTTCACGGCCGAAGGCGGCGTTACGCTGCGCGCCTGGTTCGAAGACGAGAAGGTTTATTTCAGTGTGCAGGACACCGGCCAAGGGATTCCCGTAGCGTGGCATGCCGAAGCGTTTACTGCGTTCAAGCAAATGGACGGTCATGTTTCGGGCAGCGGCTTAGGCCTTGCCATTGCCCGGAGTCTGGCTCGACTGCTGGGCGGCGACTTGTACCTAGTCGTTGTGGATCATGGCACCTGCTTTCAGTTGGAGTTGCCCTGCAGGGCACGCAATCCCATAACGCTGCCGGATCGTACAGCGATCGTCGCGCCTATACATTTGCATCCCCAATTGCATGCGTGGGGCTATCGGCCTATTGCCGGCAACAACCCGGCCCTGGATGCGCCAGAGCTGGTTTATCTGCCCGGCAAGCTGCGCGAGCGTCTCCAGCCTGACGCGGTGCCCTATAGCGTTCGGGCAGGCGGCAAGATCCCGGTGTCAGCGTGGGCTTTGCAGCTGCTGGTGGTCGACGACGTCGATACCAATCGCGATATCGTCGGTCGCATGTTGCGCTTACTCGGGCATGTAACCTATGAGGCCGTCGATGGCAAGCAGGCTCTGGAGATGGGGCGCTCGCAGGTGTTCGACGCGGTGCTGATGGACATGCGTATGCCTGGTCTGTCTGGCGAAGACACCGTGTCGCTGTGGCGCGACGAAGCCAATGGTATGTTGGATCCAGATTGCCCCATTATCGCACTGACGGCTAATGCAATGCCGAGCGAACGCGCCAGGTTGCTCAACACAGGTTTCAACGAGTATCTGACCAAGCCCGTAACGCCCGCCATGCTGGCGCGCGCGCTGGAGTTTGCCGCCGATCTACAGCTCTCGCGCGGCATGGAGTTGGCGCCTAGTCCGGTGTGCGAGCTGCCAGTGCTTGCGGGCGATTCTGCGCTACTTCCGCGTTTAGGTGCAGAGCTGCGGCATTATTGCCAGCGTCTGCAAGAGGCCATGGCCATTCATAACGTCGAAGAAATCCGTTCATTGCTGCATACGCTCAAGGGCTTGGCCGGACAGGCTGGATTGACCGGGTTGCACGAGATGGCACAGCAATTGGAGCAGCGATTAGGTCAAGATGGTGCATTGCCGCCCGACGCCTTGCACGCCTTGCGTTCATTCATTGAAGACGAGCCGAACGTGCGCTAAGCGTCCGATAATCCCAGACGCCTCGCCCAGTTGCTCAAATCCGCGGCGTTGTGTGCGTCGAGTTTGCGCATCAGATTGAGGCGGTGGGTTTCCACTGTCTTGAGGCTGATACACAGCGATTCAGCGACCTCACGGTTGCGACGGCCCTCGGCCACCAATTTCAATACCTGACGCTCACGCAGGGTAAGCGCGGTCTCGCCTGGCGTGCGTTCTCCCACGGCCAAGGTCTCCAGCTTTAGCGCCATATCGATATAAGTCTTGCCCAGCGCGGCATGTTGAAGCGCGGCAAGTAGAACTTGCTGCGGACTTTGCTTGAGCACATAGGCCAGGGCGCCTGCGGCAAGTGCGGCGCAGCCACGATGCTCTTCGGTGGAAGCCGTGACCACGACGATGCGTAGCGCTTCCCACCGGCGATGCAATTGGTGAATAACGTCGATGCCGTCCATGCCGGGTAAGCCCAGATCCAATAACACCATATCGGGGCTCAGGCGCTGACAGGCTTCGTAGACCGCTAGCCCGTCTGAGACGGCACCCACGACTTCGTAGCGGGGTTGGACGGCGAGCAGATTGCGGATGCCGTCGATGAGTAGCGTATGGTCTTCGACGATCAGAATGCGAAGCGGCGCAGCAGTAAAGCTCATACAAACAGCCCTCGAAAGAAAACTAGCTGCAATTATAGGTTATCTCAGGGAAACACCGGATTGACATATATAAGATCGTTGATATTCAAATTCTTTGGATGTTGTTGCGTTTGGGGGAGCAGCAGGCTGACGGCGCCGGTTCAGGTCAAGACCGGATGCGCCTCAAAGCCAGCCGTGGGCACTATGTTTTCCATGAGCAAAGCACTTGACCCTTCTTTGGTATTGCACTGGTTGGCCGGACGTATCGCCGGCCCCCAGTGGACGGTGGCCGCTACGGTTCTCACTGGCATGCTTGGCTCGTCCCCCCTGCGAGCGCGGCGTTTTTCCAGCGGCGTAACCGTGGCCATGATGCTCGAGCGTCCCCCCCGGCTGGCGCCTGAAGCGTGTTTGCTGCTTGCCGCCACGCCCGAGGCACGCGATGACTCGATCTATATGACCGATAAACACCTGTGGCTCTTGCGACGCTATGTTCCCGCGCTTACTGAAAGCGAGCTCGATCTGCTGTTCAAACAGCAGCAGGCGCTGTGCGCGTTGCTGGCGACAAGTCATCGCGACGAGGCAGCGCCGCTGCCCGTCGCAGGGAGATACGTATGAAACTGTCTTTCTTGATCGCCGGTTCTCTTCTTGCATTGTCGGCAACGGCAGTAGCCAAACCAATCGCTTGGGAAGGCCAGGCTTTTTTCTTCTCGAGCCGCAATACCCCATTGGCGTCGGTACTTAAGAGTCTGGGCGCGAACTATGGCATACCAGTGGTGGTGAGCACCAAGATCACCGAGCCCTATGCCGGGGCGTTGCAGGACAGTCCGCAAGGTCGTGCGTTGACCGAATTGACACAGCTGTACCAACTGATGCCGTATTACGACGGTAATACCCTCTATGTATACAAAGCCATGGAAGTCGACCAAGCACTGATCGTGCCGACCTATCTAAGCGGTGTCGAACTGGCGAAACTGATCGGGCAGAGCGGCTTGCTCGATGGCGCCTCGTGCCAGTTACGTAGTGTGGGAGGCGCCAATGCCTTACAGGTCAGCGGCGTGCCCGTCTGCCTGAGCCGAGTAGCCACCTTGGCCAAACAACTGGATGATCAAAATCTTAATCAAGAGCAAAACAAAGAGACGGTATCCATCTTTCCGCTCAAGTACGCCAATGCGGCCGACTCCGACTATAACTACCGCAGTCAGTCGGTCGTGATTCCCGGGGTCGTCTCCGTATTGCGCGAGATGACGCAAGGCAAGGCGCTACCCTCGTCCGACGATAAGACGCCAGCGCCAGCCGATGCCGGCGGCGGGCCCAAGTTCTCGGCCGATACTCGCCAAAACGCCGTTCTGGTGCGCGATCGCAAGAAGAACATGGCCTTGTACGCCGACCTGATTCCGAAGCTGGATCAACGGCCCACCCTGATCGAGATTTCGATGTCGATCATCGATGTCGATGCGTCCGATATCAACGAATTGGGCATCGACTGGTCGGCCTCGGCCCGGATCGGCGGGGGGACGGTGAGCTTCAACACGGGTGGCTTGGCGTCGGATAGCTTCTCTTCACTGCTGTCCAATTCGGGCAACTTCCTGATTCGCTTGAGTGCGCTCGAGCAGAAGTCCAAGGCCAAGATTGTGTCGAGGCCATCGGTAGTGACATTGGACAATGTCCAGGCCGTGCTGGATCGTAGCATCACCTTCTACACCAAGCTCGTAAGCGAGAAGAACGCAAAGCTCGAATCGGTGACCGCTGGGGCGTTGATGCGCGTCACGCCACGGCTGATCCGCGAGCGCGGCAAAGACCGGGTGTTGCTGACGCTGAACATTCAAGATGGCCGTCAAGGCCAGCCTATCAGCAGCACCGAACCGCTGCCGCAAGTTCAAAGCGCCGAAATCGCGACTCAGGCCATGCTGAATGTCGGCCAGGCGCTGCTACTGGGTGGCTTCGTGCAGGATGAGACCATAGAAGCGGAGCGCAAGATACCGTTGTTGGGCGATATTCCCATACTGGGTGCTTTGTTTCGTAGCAAGTCGCAAAGCACGCGTAGCGTGGTGCGCTTGTTCATGATCAAGGCCGAACCCCGGTCTTTGGATTGAAGGCACGCAATCATGGACGCTCTTTTCAAATTCAAGCTACTAAACGGACCATTGTCCGGGCGTGAACTGTACGTGCCATCCGGTGCATTTACAGTGGGTGCCGAGGATTGCGACCTGGTCCTACCGCTGGAGGGGGGGGCTAAAGCCCGGCTGGATATCTCGCCGCAGGTTGTCGAGCTGGTCAGCGAAACGTCGTGCTGGGTCTCGGGTAAACCGCATGTGCCCGGTCCTCTTCCTGCAAACGTCTTGATCGATTTGGCGGGCCTACACTTCGTACTGGGGCCGATCGATGCCGTGTTGCCAACGCCTGCCGCCGTGCCCCGCGCTCGGACACGACGCCAGGCATGGGCGATAGCGGCTGCCGCGACTGGCCTGACGGCCGCTCTGGCGGCCGGCTTGAGTTGGACGTTCTGGCCCGCAGCACCCCTCGCTCGACCCACGCCACGCGATTGGTTGCCGGCAGTTCTGAGTGTCGAGCCTAGGCTGACGACGCATTGGATAGACGATCGAACCTTAATGCTATCCGGGCGCTGTGGCGACCGTGACCAAATGAGTGAGCTTATCGCGAGGCTGCGCGCCGCCGGTGTGCGCTTGCGGCAGGAAACCGTATGCGACGACGAACTGAAGCAATCGGTGCGTGCTTTGCTTGCCGACTATGGCTACACCGACGTGTCGGTAACCTTAAACGCGGATGATCGGGTCGTCATCGATGCCGCAGTCCGCAGCGATGAACGCACGGCCACGCTCGCCCGCGCACTCGACAAGCTTCCCGGCCTGCGAGGTTGGGAGATTTCCGATCGCCGCGCAAACGAGTTCAAGGCGCTGTTGCCTCGACTTCAGGCCGCTGGCGTGCTGTCTGGGCTGAGTGTGCTACGCGGCGACCGCGGTTGGGTGTTGTCCGGGCAATTGGCACCCTATCGGCAAATCGCGCTTGCGAGTCTGCTCGCCGAATGGAACGCGGAACCGGGACAAAACGATGTGCTGCATTTTATCAACGCTGCCAGCGCGGCGCACGTGACCGATTACTTACCAGCGGCCATCGCCAGCGTTGGCGGCAATGCCCAGGCGTCGTTTCTGGAATTGACCAATGGCATGCGCTTGCAGCTCGGTAGCCCGGTATTACAGGGTATGCGGGTGCTGGCCATCAACGCAGAGGGCGTCTCGCTTGCGAGCGACCAGAAACTGGCGTTTCTGCCTTTGCATGACTGACACCGCAGGCCTGCATGCATACCCTAACCGAACTTGAAGATGGCCTGGCCGCCGATGTGCATGGCCACTTGCGGCAAGCCTTGCGGCTTCGCCTGGAGACCGCCATCGACGACCTTGCTCGCCAACAACGTCGGCCGCAGTCGCCTTCCCGTTTTGCGGCGCTGGCCAGACAGCGCGCGGGCTGTCTGGCCGCTTGCGAAGTGATCGATACCGTCTGGCGGCGTTTCCATCAAGGCGGTGCGCAATTCAGGCCATGACCTGATGGCTCGACCGTCCAGCGCGGCACATGATGGTTCCAATGCCAGCACAAAAGGAAACTACGATGTCGACCTTGCATATCATTTTGGTCCCTTATGGCGGTCAGCTGTGGGCGGCGGGCCGAGGGCACGCGGTCGATGTCCCGAGCTTGATGCTCATGGCTGGCTCAGCGCCCAGCAAAATGCCGACGGCCAGTACGCAATACAGCTTTGTCACGGCGCAACTGCAAGCGGTCTACCGCGAATTGCAGCATCTCATGATCGAGGGTGAGCATAGCGTCAGACTAGAAGGCCCTCTCGCTTTGCCTGCGAGTGCAGACGTGTTGCACGCCGTGGATCAGCTGGCCCACGCCGATGCCGAGGCCATGTTGCGTTTCGTGCTGGCTTTCGGCCTGGCGCAGGGCGGCTGCCGGTGTACGACGCTATTGCATCATCTGGTAGCGGTGGATCGCGATCTGTTCGAATTCGTCCACCGCCATCGCCTCGAATCGTGGCCTGTATCTCGCTACGCCGACATGCTCGGATTGCCCCAACGCAAATTCAACGATCTGTTCAAAGAGAAGTACGGCGTTCTGCCCAAGCGTTGGCTGCTGTCGCAGCGGCTCGACCACGCCAGATCGCTGTTGGAGACATCGACGAAAAAAGTGATCGACGTCGCTTTGGAATCGGGGTTTGGCAACGCCGCTCATTTCTCCGATTGCTTTCGCCGGCACTACCGCATGTCGCCGACGGAAGTCAGGCATGAAGTTCGAACTGTTGTGCCTGTGCTCGAGCTATTGCATTAATGACAAGGAACTACCATGAATCTTGATTCGATCGCCTCGCACATGGGCTCGCAGGTGACTCGCGCCGCCAACAATGCCGACGCTTCGATGAAGTCCGATTTGGCGAACAACCCAGAGGACATGCTCAAGTCGCAGTTTGATTTGAACCAGTACTCGGTGCTGATCGGCTATGAGAGCTCGGTGCTCAAGACAATCAAGGAGATGATGATGGGCATCATCTCCAAGATCGGATAACTTGTATTAGTCAAAACTTAATCTGACATTTTCGTTAACCTAGGGCAAGAGCCCTGAAAGGAAAAGTCAGAGATGAACATGGCCCAGAATCATAAGGTAATCCGAAACAAGATAGGGCTGCTGAAGCTAGCCGAGCAGCTGGACAA
>CAMDNZ010000037.1 GCA_945903445.1 Bordetella parapertussis | reverse complement strand
CCAGGAGTCAAAACAACTCGCTCTCGATAAACAGTTGAATCGGACAATGCCGACACCGTCTCCTTCTTTAGGCGCTTAATAGAGTTGTACTGTCAGATTAAATCGTGGCTAGGACACCTGAGCGAAGGCTGGACGCCCGAGACCGTCGGCGAAATTGCCATCCCCGCCATGCGCAAGCACTTCTATCCGCTGGATCGTTCGCCGGACGTGATCGACTGGGATCCCATCTGAGGAGCGACGACCATGGCGATCGACTACCAAGCCTTGAAGCACTGGCACTTCCCCGAAGTGCGCCAGACCTATACCGACCGCGACACCATTCTGTATGCCTTGGGTATCGGTTTCGGTCACGACCCGCTCTCGCCCGATCACTTGCGCTATCTGTACGAGCAGCAAGACCTGCGGTCTTTCCCGACGCAAAGCGTGGTGCTGGGGTATCCCGGTTTCTGGATCCGCGACCCACGCACCGGCGTCGATTGGGTGCGCCTGGTTCATGGCGAACAACGCATGCGGATTCATGCCCCTCTGGCGCGATCGGGTACGGTAGTCGGTCAAACCCGTGTGACTCACGTGGTCGACAAAGGCGCCGATAAAGGCGCGATCGTCATCACCGAACGCACGCTGCATGACGAGCACGGTACGTTGTTGGCTACGCTTTCGCAATCGACCTTCTGCCGAGGCGATGGCGGTTTTGGCGAGGGCGACGCCGCGCCCGAAGCACTGACCGCCACACCGGCCGGCGCTCCGCAAGCCAGCACCGATCTGCCGATTTCCGAGCGCGCCGCACTGATCTACCGCCTGTGCGCCGACGACAACCCTTTGCATGCCGATCCCGAGGTCGCCCGCAAGGCCGGATTTCCCCGTCCGATTCTGCACGGCCTGTGTACGTATGCGGTGGCGGCGCGCGCCATCGTCGAGCAGTACTGCGCGGGCGATGGTGACCGCCTGACGAGTCTCGATGTACGATTCTCTTCACCGGTCTATCCGGGGGAGACACTGACTGTCGACACGTGGCGCGACGGTCAGGGCCGCGTGCGCTTTCTGGCGCGTATCGCGGAACGCGACAACAAGGTGGTCCTGAGCCACGGTACAGCCACATTCAAAGAAGGCCATGCATGACTGAACGCGCAGCACCCTTAAGCGGTATTCGAGTATTGGACTTAAGCCGTATTCTGGCCGGTCCGTGGTGTACCCAGAACCTGGCGGATTTAGGTGCCGACGTCATCAAGGTCGAACGACCCGGCGCAGGCGACGACACGCGCGGCTGGGGCCCACCCTTCATCAAGGACGCCGACGGTCACGACACGACCGAAGCGGCCTATTACACCAGCGCCAACCGCAACAAGCGTTCGATCACTTTGGATATTGCCACCGAATCGGGTGCCGCCATCATTCGCAAGTTGGCGGCCGCCAGCGACATCCTGGTCGAGAATTTCAAGGTTGGCGGCTTGGCCAAATACGGCCTCGACTACGGCAGTTTAAAAGCCATCAATCCCCGCTTGATTTACTGCTCCATCACCGGTTTTGGCCAGGACGGCCCTTATGCCAAGCGTCCAGGCTACGACTTCATGATTCAAGGCATGGGTGGCTTGATGAGCGTGACCGGCGAACGCGACGACCTGCCCGGCGGCGGGCCGCAGAAAGCCGGCGTGGCAGTCACCGACATCGTCACCGGCATGTATGCTTCGGTGGCGGTGCTGGCGGCGGTGCTCGAACGCCAGCGCAGCGGCTTGGGCCAGCACCTGGACATCGCGCTACTCGATTGTCATGTAGCCTTGGTCTCGAACCAGAACTCGAATTTTTTCGCTTCGGGAAAAGCGCCGCAACGAGCGGGCAACGCGCATCAGAACGTGGTGCCGTATCAGGTGTTCGCATGCGCCGATGGTCACTTGATCGTCGCGGTGGGCAACGATTCGCAATTTCGCGCCTACGCCCGAGTGATCGGTGCGCCGGAACTGGCCGATGACGAGCGCTACGCCACCAACAGCGGCCGCATTCGCAATCGCGGCACCCTGATCGCTCGCTTGACCGAATTGATGGCGGCGGGCAAGCGTGACGATTGGCTGGAGAAAATGGAAGCTGCGGGCGTGCCGGGCGGCCCCATCAACGACATCGGTCAGGTGTTCGAAAACCCGCAGGTTATCTCGCGCGGATTGCGTCAGAATATTGCACACCCGACCGCAGGCACGGTGCCGGTCACTGCCAGCCCCTTGCGCTTCTCCGATACGCCGGTGCAATACGACCGACCGCCTCCGCTACTGGGTCAACACACTATCGAGGTATTGCGTGAGGTGCTGGGTCTGAACGAGGCAGAAATCGCAGCATTACAGCCCCCCGGGGCGCGGGCCTCGGTGTGCTGAGGTGTCCACGGGTGGCAACGTCCGCCCGGCACGGAAATCGAAACCGACTGAAGTATTTGGGTTGGTGTCGAAAGCACCTGAAATAGCTTATACATCGCGTTGCTCAAGCGCAGCGACTGACACATTGCTAGGGTGATACTTTTCTTCTCACGTCGTGCTCATGCGGACGTTACAGGAGAAAACGATGAGTTGGACTAAAAAAATCTCTGCGGTAATGCTCGCCGGTACGCTCGCTATGGGGCTGGATGCCCCGGCTGCCGCAGACGATAAAACACGCAACACAGTGATCGGCGCCGGTCTCGGCGGCGTAGCCGGTGCGCTGCTATCGGACGGCGACGCGTGGGCCACATTGGGCGGCGCTGCGGCGGGCGGGGTGCTGGGTCATGTCATTACCGACGATGACGACGATCGCCGTCGCTGGGATCGTCGAGGCAATCGCCATGACGACTATCGCCGTGCATCGTGGCACAAGCACGGTCACAAAAGCCACCATGGTGGGAAACACCATCACCGCCATCGCCACTGATCCAGACAAAGTTCAAGCCAGCATCCGGACGCTGGCCCGGGCTCGACCCCGTTTGCCGGACGGCCCTTAAACTTTCAACCCATCAGGCGACGGCAACGGGAATCTTGCCAATCCGAGCCTGCCATTCGGCGGGCCCGGTGTTGTGTACCGATGTTCCTTTCGCATCGACGGCCACCGTCACCGG
Organism: Bordetella parapertussis; assembly: GCA_945903445.1. Taxonomy (GTDB): domain Bacteria; phylum Pseudomonadota; class Gammaproteobacteria; order Burkholderiales; family Burkholderiaceae_B; genus Schauerella. The sequence continues at coordinate 28,918 of CAMDNZ010000037.1, read as the reverse complement.
CATATCCTTCACGTCGAATTCGTAGATCGCTTCCATGCCGAGATCTTCGAACCCGACGACCTTGGCCGTGCGAATCGCCTTAGACACCAAATAAGCCGCCCCACCCACCGCCATCAAGTAAGCCGAGCCGTGCCTGCGGATCGCTTCGATAGCGACCGGGCCACGCTCGGACTTGCCGATCATCGCGATCAGGCCAGTTTGAGCCAGCATCATGTCGGTGAACTTATCCATGCGGGTGGCCGTGGTCGGACCGGCCGGCCCCACCACTTCGTCGCGCACCGGATCGACCGGACCGACGTAATAGATCACTCGGTTGGCGAAATCCACAGGCAGCGATTCGCCCTTGGCCAGCATGTCCTGAATGCGCTTGTGTGCCGCATCGCGGCCCGTCAGCATCTTGCCCGATAGCAGCAAGGTCTGGCCCGGCTTCCAGCTTTGCACTTGCTCGCGCGTAAGCCTGTCCAGATTGACCTGCTCCGACCTGTTGTAGTCGGGAGCCCAATGCACTTCCGGCCACTCCGACAAGGACGGCGGCTCGATGACCGCAGGACCGGAACCGTCCAGCACGAAGTGCGCGTGGCGGGTGGCCGCGCAATTCGGGATCATCGCCACCGGTTTGGAGGCTGCATGGGTGGGAAAGGTATGGATCTTCACGTCCAGCACGGTGGTCAGGCCGCCCAGGCCCTGTGCGCCGATGCCCAGCGCGTTGACCTTCTCGTACAGCTCGATGCGCAGTTCTTCCAGCTTGTTTTGCGGACCACGAGCCAACAGCTCGTACATGTCGATGTCGTCCATCAAGGATTGCTTGGCCATCAACATGGCTTTCTCGGCCGTGCCGCCCACGCCAATGCCCAACATCCCCGGCGGACACCAACCCGCGCCCATGGTGGGCACGGTTTTCAGTACCCAATCGACCAGGGAGTCGCTGGGATTGAGCATGACGAACTTCGATTTGTTTTCCGAGCCGCCGCCCTTGGCCGCCAGTTGAACGTCGACGGAGCTGCCGGGCACCAATTCGACGTTGACGATACAGGGCGTGTTGTCGCGCGTGTTCTTGCGGGCAAACAGTGGATCGTCCAACACCGAGGCCCGCAGCGGGTTGTCACTATTCAGGTAACCGCGCCGAACGCCTTCGTCGCACAGCGCCTGCAAGCTTCTACAGGACTCGAATCGCACGTCCATGCCCACTTTCAGGAACACGTTGACGATGCCGGTGTCCTGGCAAAGCGGACGCTTGCCTTCGGCACACATGCGCGAGTTGGTGAGGATTTGCGCCATCGCATCGCGTGCGGCGGGGCTTTCCTCACGCTCGTAGGCGCGCGCCAGATGGCGGATGTAATCGACGGGGTGGTAGTAGCTGATGAACTGAATGCCATCGGCAATCGACTGGATGAAGTCTTCTTCGCGAATAGTGACGGTCATGGTGAGAACACGATTGAGGAGTGAGAAGAATTGACGCTTTAACGACCCTGCCAGACAGGGGCACGTTTTTCGGCAAATGCGCGTGCGCCTTCGCGCGCATCGACGGATTCGAATACCGGTGCGATCATTGGCCGCTGGCGGTCGAACATCTCGCCGACCGACCAGTCGCCCGACTGCGTTACCACCTGCTTGGCGATACGTACCGCCATCGGGCCATTGGCCGCCACCGAACGGGCCAGCGCCAGCGCGCCTTCCAGAGCCTGACCGGGCGACACCAAACGATTGACTAGACCAACCTCATAGGCACGCTGAGCAGTGACGGCATCGCCCGTCAGCACCCATTCCATGGCGATGTGATAGGGAATGTGGCGGGGCAGACGCAGCATGCCGCCCGAGCCGGGTACCAGGCCACGCTTGACCTCGGGCAGACCGAAATGTGCGTTGTCGGCGGCCACGATCATGTCGCAGGCCAGCGCCAGTTCGCAGCCCCCGGCCACGGCAAAACCTTCGACCGCCGCGATCAAGGGCTTGGCGGGAGGCGCGGCGCACAGGCCGCCGAAACCCCGGTCGCCCACATAAGGGCGTTGGCCTGTGGCGGCAAAGGCTTTCAGATCCATGCCGGAGCAAAACGTGCCACCCGCACCCGTCAATACCCCTAAGCGCAGGCTGTCGTCGTCGTTCAGCCGGTCCAGCGCGGCGGCCAACACCTCGGCGGTTTCCAGGTTGATCGCGTTGCGCGCTTCGGGACGATTCAGAGTAATGACCAGGACGCCATCTTCGACGGTGGTGGTAACGCGCTCCGACATGTCTGCTCCTTGTTTATGGCGAGCCAACGGCGGCTCGCAGGTATGTTTGTGCGAATGATACGCCGAAGCCGACACCGGCTACAGCCTCGAACTGAAGGCCGTGGCGGGCCAAGGTCGCGCCGACCAGTTAAAATCGCCGGTTTGCTACCCTGCCGTCTCTTTGGCTGCTCTCAGACATGCTCACTTTCCAGCAGATTATTCTTACGCTTCAGGACTATTGGGACAAACAAGGCTGCGCCCTGCTCCAGCCCTACGACATGGAAGTCGGTGCGGGTACTTCGCACACGGCCACGTTTCTGCGCGCCATCGGACCCGAGCCCTGGCGCGCCGCCTACGTGCAGCCCTCGCGCCGCCCCAAGGATGGCCGCTATGGCGAAAACCCCAACCGCTTGCAGCACTACTATCAATACCAAGTAGTGCTCAAGCCTGCGCCGCCCGACATCCTCGACCTATATGTCGGTTCGCTGACTGCACTGGGTATCGATCCGCTGCAACACGACATCCGCTTTGTCGAAGACGATTGGGAAAACCCCACGCTGGGCGCATGGGGCCTGGGCTGGGAAGTCTGGCTAGACGGCATGGAAGTCACGCAGTTCACCTACTTCCAACAGGTGGGCGGCCTGGATTGCACACCGACCACGGGCGAGATCACCTACGGCCTGGAACGTCTGGCCATGTATCTGCAAAACGTCGAAAGCGTCTACGACCTGGTCTGGACCCACGGTGCCGATGGCAGCCGCCCCGTGTATTACCGCGACGTGTTCCACCAGAATGAAGTCGAGCAATCGACCTATAACTTCGAATACGCGTCGGCCGATATGCTGTTCCAGCACTTCAACGACTACGAAGCCGAAGCCCGCCGCCTGATGGACGTGCCGCTGGCCTTGCCCGCCTACGAAGCCGTGCTGAAGGCCGGTCACAGTTTCAACATGCTGGACGCGCGCGGCGCGATCAGCGTCACCGAACGCGCGGCCTACATCGGCCGTATCCGTAACCTGTCGCGCGCAGTGGCTCAAGCCTATTACGCGTCGCGCGAGCAACTGGGCTTCCCGATGCTGGCCAAACGCCAAGACCAGGAGACGGTGTAAATGAGCGCCCCGATTCGAGATACCCGCCCGCTGCTGGTCGAACTGTTCACCGAAGAATTGCCCCCGAAGGCGCTGGAAAAGCTGGGTCAGGCGTTTGCCGACGGCATCCATGGCGCACTGGCCAAATTGGGCCTGACCGATGCTGCCGTGGCACCGCAGCCATTTGCCACGCCACGCCGTCTGGCGGTTCGCATTGCAGCCGTACACGCTCAAGCGCCCGATCAGGTCTATGCCGAGCGCCTGATGCCCGTAAAAGTGGGCTTGACTGCCGACGGCGCGGCCTCGCCCGCGTTGCTGAAGAAACTGGCAGCCAAAGGCTGGGAATCACTTACCGTCGATCAGCTCGAACGCGAATTCGACGGCAGGCAGGATTATCTTCTGGCCCGTGGCACAGCGCCGGGTGCCCGCTTAGCTGACAGTCTGCAAGACGCATTGGAATCGGCCTTAGCCGGTCTGCCCATTCCGAAAGCCATGCGCTATCAGTTGGCCGATGGTGACACCTCGGTGCGTTTCGTGCGTCCTGCCCACGGTCTGGTCGCCTTGTTCGGTGCCGATATCGTCCCGGTGCAGACACTGGGCCTGACGGCCGGTCGCCACACCTACGGCCATCGATTCCTGTGCGCCGCCCCCTTGGAGCTGTCCGATGCCGACAGCTATGAGTCGGTGCTGGCCGAACGCGGTCATGTCCTCGCGTCCTTCGACGTTCGCCGCGACACGATCGCCCGGGCGCTGCACCAGCAAGCCACCCAGCAAGGTGCCACCATCGGTGCTGGCGACGAGGTCGATGCCCTGCTGTCGGAAGTGACGGCCTTGGTCGAATGGCCGCAGGTGTACGTCGGCTGCTTCGACGAAGCGTTTCTGGAGGTGCCATCGGAATGCCTGATTCTGACGATGCGCCTGAACCAGAAATATTTCCCGCTGTTCGCCCCTGACACCGGTGCCCTCACCCCGGCGTTCTTGATCGTCAGCAACATGGCGACGCCAGACCCGCGTCACATCGTCGAAGGCAACGAGCGCGTGGTGCGTCCGCGTCTGGCCGATGCCAAGTTTTTCTACGATACCGACCGCAAGCAGCCCCTGGCCGCGCGCGTCGATCGACTCGCCACCATCGTCTATCACAACAAGCTGGGCACTCAACTCGAACGGGTCGAGCGAGTTCGCTTTCTGGCCCGCAGCATTGCCACCAGCCTGGGCACCGCCACCGATCTGGCCGACCGCGCCGCGCTGTTGGCCAAAGCCGACCTGGGCAGCCTGATGGTGGGCGAATTTCCCGAGCTGCAAGGCGTGATGGGTTCGTATTACGCGCGTCACGACGGTGAGCCGCCCGAGGTCGCCGAGGCGCTTCTGGGGCAATACCGCATCCGTCTGGATCGACCGGTGCAAGCCGCTGAGATCCCGTCGGTCGCCTTGTTCATCGCCGAGCGTTTGGAAACCCTGGTCGGCATGTGGAGCGTGGGCGGTGCGCCCACCGGCGAACGCGATCCTTACGGCTTGCGCCGCGCCGCCTTAGGCCTTATCAGCGCGTTCGAACAGTTGGCGGCAGGCGGTTTGTTGGCCCCCGGTGCCAATGGCCCCGTCGCCTTGGATGTGCTGTTGAACGAGGCCGCCGACACCTTCGGCGTGGGCCGGGTCGAGGCGGCCGTGGTGCAAGAGGTCCAAACCTTCATCTACGAACGCTATCGCAACCAATTGACGATTCAGCACGACCGCGCTGCGGTGGACGCCGTGATTGCACTGTCGCCGCCCTTGCATCAAGTGACGGCACGCGTGCGGGCGGTCGAGCAGTTCAGCGAGATGCCGGCTGCGGCCAGTCTGGCTGCGGCCAACAAGCGCATCGGCAACCTGCTGAAAAAAGCCGAAGGCGACATTGGCAACATCGACCCAGGTCTGTTGAAGGAGCCGGCCGAGCATGCTTTGGCCGGCATGATCGAGACTTTGCAACCGCGTCTGGCGCATCAGCGCGAACAAGGCGACTTCACGGGCAGTCTGACGACTCTGTCGTCGGCGCGCGATGCAGTCGATGGCTTTTTCAATGACGTGATGGTCATGGCCGACGATCCAGCGGTTCGCGCCAACCGGCTGGCCTTGCTGGCCAGCCTGCACGCGCAGATGAATCAGGTGGCCGATATTTCGCGGCTGGTCACCCAGTGAAGCTGATCATCCTCGATCGCGATGGCGTCATCAACCAAGAAAGCGCCGAATTCGTCAAGACGCCGGACGAGTGGATCGCCTTGCCCGGCAGCCTGGCGGCCATCGCTCGGCTGTCGCAAGCCGGATGGCGCGCGGTGGTCGCGACCAATCAGTCGGGTTTGGCACGCGGCCATTTCGATATGGTGGCCTTGAACGCCATGCACGAGAAACTGCGCCGCGAACTGGCTCAACTGGGCGGTCATCTGGATGCGATCTTCCTGTGCCCGCACGGCCCCGATGACGGCTGTGCCTGCCGCAAGCCTCTGCCAGGCATGTTTTACGACATCGCCAGCCGCTTCGAGGTCGATTTGGCGGGTGTGCCCGCCGTCGGCGACTCGCTGCGCGACCTGCAAGCCTCTGCGACGGCAGGGTGTCAGCCTTGGCTGGTGCGAACCGGCAACGGTGCGAAAACGCTTGCCAATGGCAACCTGCCTGCAGGTACTCTGATAGCCGACGATCTGGCCGATGTGGCCGACCGGCTGTTGATCGAACATTGAGATTAAGCATTATGTTGAGATTGCGTTCGGCGCTGTACATGGCGTTTTTGGTAGTCACCGTCATCCCTTATGCCTTCGCCTGCCTATTGTGGGCCCCTTTGCCTTTGCATTGGCGCTATCGTCTGACCACAGGGTGGCCCCGAATGGCCGTTTGGGGGGCCAAGGTGTTTTGCGGCATTCGGTGGCAGTACAAAGGGCTGGAAAATCTGCCCGACGGTCCCGCCATCGTGCTATCCAAGCATCAGTCGGCCTGGGAAACCCTGTTTCTTGTCAGCCACCTGCCGCGCGAGGTGTGCTTCGTCTACAAACGCGAACTGCATTTTCTGCCGTTCTTCGGTTGGGGTCTTGCGCTGTTACGCATGATCCCGATCGACCGCAGCAAAGGGCGCGACGCGTTCGAGCAAGTGGTTAGTGAAGGCAAGCTGCGCTTGGCCGAGGGCCGTTGGCCTATCCTGTTTCCGGAAGGCACCCGTGTACCACCCGGAAAAACGGCACGCTTCAAATTGGGCGGTGCGCGTTTGGCCGCCGAGTGTCAGACCGACGTGATTCCGATTGCACTGAACGCGGGCGAATGCTGGCGTCGCAACGCTTTTGTGAAACAGCCGGGATTGATTACCGTATCCATCGGTCCAGTCATCCGCTACACGGGTCAGACCCCCGACCAGATGAACGAACAGGTTCAAAACTGGATCGAGGGCGAGATGCGCCAGTTGAACCCCGAGCGCTATCGCGACGCGATGGCCTGAGGCGGTGAGTTCGCTTCGGTCCGTCACGCCCCGTCTGCCATGACCTTCACGCCATGACACGCGATATCGAACAACTCGATCTTTTCGGTTCGAGCCATGCGGACGATTCCGATGGCGAGAATCGGATCGGAATGGATGCGAACGCGGCCGCGCAGGCCGTCGCTCGATCCGATCGGCCGTTCGACAGTCGCCCAGACCCGCAGACGGATCGGCCACTGGCATCCCCCTCGCGGCAGCCCGATGTGCAGCCCGAAGCCCCTCTTGATCGCCCCCCCGGTTCGCAGCCCGACTCGTCGCCGACATCGCAATCGCCCGATGTTTCACCCGCCATTTCGCCAGACGCCTTGTTGGATGGCGAACGGGACAGCGGCGAAGAGGTCAAAGTGCCTCGTCCCGCTACCTTACCCATGGGTGCGCGCTGGCGAGAAGTGCTATGCGCCCAGCAGTTGATCGGTTTCGTGCTGCTGCGCTCGAAGCGCCGAACCATTGGCTTTTTAATTACCGACGATGGCTTGCGAGTCACTGCGCCCAACTGGGTGACGCTCGCTCAAATCGACGCTGCCGTGCAAGAAAAATCGCGCTGGATTCTGGCCAAACTGCGCGATTGGCACAGCCGTCAGGCCAAGCTGGCCTTGGCGCAAACCCGCTGGCAAGCGGGCGGCCAGCTGCCTTATCTCGGCAAACGCATCGTGCTGCACCCCGGCTCGGATACCCACGTCACTCACCTGCAAGGTCGAATGGACGAGCCCGAAGAAGGCGATCGTCTACTGCTGGCGTTGCCGGTCGATGCCGATTCGGCGCGGGTGCGCGACGCCGCCCAAGCATGGCTGCAAGGCCGGGCGCGAACCGTGTTCGGAGTCCGGCTGACGCATTTTTTGCAACGCACGGGTTTACACATCAAGCGCTGGCGCATATCGGGTGCCGCCACCCGTTGGGGATCGTGCACCAGCGATGGCAGCATCATGCTGAACTGGCGCTTGATTCATTTCGCGCCCAGCATCATCGATTACGTGATCGCGCACGAATTGGCGCACTTGCGCGAGATGAACCACAGCAGCGACTTCTGGGCCGAAGTGGAACAGATCCTGCCCGATTACGAACAGGCCCGTGCCATATTGAAACGTCACGATCCGGCGACGCTGCCGGATTGATGGCCTGACAGACTGGCGCACTCGGCTTTCGAAAGCGCGCTGGGGCCAATCGGCAAACACGGTTGGCTAAAACGATCAGTTGGAACGGTTAGCTGGAACGATCGGCCAGCACCGCCGCAACGATCCCACCGAATCGAACAGTGCGAGAATTGATACCCTCAGCTGACGAAAGAATCGTTGCCAGACTTCTTCTGGATGAATTCGATCTTGTAGCCGTCGGGATCCTCGACGAAAGCGATCACGGTCGTGCCGTGCTTCATCGGACCGGCTTCGCGCACCACCTTGCCGCCGCGCGCACGCACATCGTCACAGGTCTTGTACGCATCGTCCACTTCCAGCGCGATGTGACCGTAGGCATCGCCCAGCGTGTAGTTATCGGTATCCCAGTTGTGCGTCAGTTCGAGCACCGCGCCATCGGCTTCGTCCTGATATCCAACGAAGGCCAACGTGAATTTGCCATCCGGGTAGTCTTTCTTGCGCAGCAGTTTCATTCCCAGCACCTCGGTGTAAAACGCCAGGGATTTTTCCAGATTGCCGACACGCAGCATCGTGTGCAGGATACGCATAGGGATTGAGTCCTTCGATCAAAAAGTGCAAAATCACGTCGAACACTGTCGACTTACGCCGCGCTCGACACCAATCGAAGCAGTGTAACGCGCCAGCTTTCTACGCTGACGCATGATGAACCGTAGGCTCGCCTCGTGCCCCGGAGCGCTCGACCGACGGGACGAAGAAGTTTCGTCATCGAGTCGCCACCGGACCGCCATCGGAGCCGATTGCGCGCCCTCATAGAATTGGCGAGCCTCCCGACTCTGCTGTCGAAGCCTGTTGCCGAAACGCGCTGAACAAATCGCGGCCCATCCCGGCGTGATAAGCCGCAAGATCGGGCATCGGCGTCTCGCGGCTCGCCAGCACCGACGCATCGATCAACACGTCCAGCGTCCCGCGTTCGCCATCGACACGCATCATGTCACCGCTTCGCACCCGCCCGATGTCGCCGCCCGCTAAGGCTTCGGGCGACACATGAATCGCGGCGGGCACCTTGCCCGAGGCGCCCGACATACGCCCATCGGTCACCAGGGCCACGTGGTAGCCAGCATCCTGCAAAATACCGAGACTGGGAGTCAATTTATGTAACTCCGGCATACCGTTGGCCTGTGGCCCCTGGAAACGCACGACCGCCACGAAATCGCGTTCCAGCTCTCCGCGTTTGAACGCCGCCAGCATATCCTCCTGGCTGTCGAACACGATGGCAGGCGCTTCGACGACGCGATGCTCGGGCTTTACGGCCGACACCTTCAATACGGCACGACCGAGGTTGCCGGTCATGACCTTCAGCCCACCGTCGGCGCTGAACGGGCGAGAGGCAGGCCGCAGGACATCGTCGTCGCCGCTTTGCGCAGGCGCGTCGGTCCACGTCAATGCACGATCGAACAACACCGGCTCGCGCGTGTAATGCGCAAGCCCCTGCCCCGCGACCGTCAGCACATCGTCGTGCAGCAGGCCGGCGTCCAACAACTCGCCGATAAGATAGCCCATGCCGCCCGCCGCATGAAAGTGATTCACGTCGGCGCTGCCATTGGGATAGATGCGAGCCAACAGCGGAACGACTGCGGACAGATCGTGAAAATCGTCCCAGTCGATCATGATGCCAGCGGCCTTTGCCATGGCCACCAAATGGATCGTGTGATTGGTCGATCCACCCGTGGCATGCAGCCCGACCATACCGTTGACAATGGCGCGCTCGTCCACCACATGCCCCATGGGCGTGTAAGTTTGTCCGGTTTGTGCCGTCAGCGCCAGCACACGTCGCGCCGACTCGGCCGTCAACGCGTCGCGCAAGGGCGTGCCGGGGTTGACGAAGGCCGTGCCCGGTAAGTGCAAGCCCATGACTTCCATGAGCATCTGGTTGGAGTTCGCGGTGCCGTAAAACGTACAGGTGCCCGCGCCGTGGTAGGCCTGCGACTCCGCCTCCAACAGCCCCGCGCGATCGACCTTTCCTTGCGCATACAACTGACGGATCTTGGCTTTCTCGTCATTGGCCAAGCCCGAGGTCATCGGACCGGCCGGCACCAGAATAGTCGGCAAATGACCGAATTTCAGCGCCCCAATCACCAGGCCCGGCACGATCTTGTCGCACACACCCAGACACAGCACCGCATCGAACACGTTGTGCGACAAGGCAATGGCTGTCGCCATGGCGATAACGTCACGCGAAAACAGTGAGAGCTCCATACCGGGCGCGCCCTGGGTCACACCATCGCACATGGCGGGCACGCCACCGGCAAACTGGGCCGTTCCTCCGGCTTGGCGAGCCGCTGCTTTGATGATGTCGGGAAAGTTCGCCAAGGGCTGATGAGCCGACAACATGTCGTTGTAAGCCGAAACGATACCGATATTGGGTTGGCGCTCTTGGCGCAAGACCAGTTTGTCGTTGGCGGGCGCGGCTGCATAAGCATGCGCCAGGTTGGTACAGGACATGCCGGCACGTGTGGGCGGCTGGCGACGGTCGTGCTCGATCTGAGCCAGATAAGCCTGACGGGTCTGCCTGCTGCGAGCGCGTATGCGGTCGGTCACTTGAATCACGCTAGGGTGCATAGCCATGGAGCCGTCCTCTTAGTCTTCTATCCAAACATCCACCGGGCACTGGTCCTGATGCAGCACCAGCGAGACCGGCAACGCTTCCGAGCGCCGGATACGTGCCCGCTCGTATACCCCGCGCTTGGCCTTGCCTGAAATGGCCAGAATCAGTTGGCGACTTTCACGCAGCAAGGCGTTCAGGGTCAGGGTCATACGTGCATGCGCCGCTACAGGCGGTGTGATCGGCCAGCACAAGGCTGCCGTGTTCAATCCGATGGCGTCGGCCAACTCGGGCGCGTCCGGGAACAACGAGGCGGTATGGCCATCTTCGCCCATGCCTAGTACCACACAGTCGAAGGGCAATGGCAAAGCCCGCAAAGCGGCGTCGCAATCGGCGCGCCCGGCCTGCGGTGTGGCGGCGTCGTTGACCCACGGCAAAAAGCGCGCGGCTTCAGCAGGTCCCTGCAATAGCATTCTACGCACCAAAGACGCGTTGCCGTCGGCATGGCCATCCGGTACCCAGCGTTCATCCACTAGCGTGACGATCACTTTGTCCCACGCGAGTTCGGCCTCACGCAGACGCTGGAAGATCGGCCCGGGCGAACGCCCTCCCGATACCGCCAGGACGGCCACGCCGCGCGCTGCGATACCGGCTTGCAGACATTGCGAGATACGCTGGGCCACCCCGCGTGCCCACTCGTCGGTGGTGATCGCCAAGCGTTCGTTCACTTCGGCGGCGCGGATCATAATTCTTCCGCCCAATGCGCGCCTTCGGAGGCCAACAGCGAACTGGCTGCGGCAGGGCCCCAGGTTCCAGCCGTGTAGGGTCTGGGACGCTCGCCCAACTGTTCCCAGCCATTGAGAATAGGCTCGACCCACGACCACGCGGCCTCGGACTCGTCGCGGCGCATGAACAGCGTCTGACGCCCCCGGATCAGATCGAGCAGCAAGCGCTCGTAGGCATCGGCCCGTCGATTCGAGAAAGCGTCGTTGAAGTCGAAATCGAGATCGACCGATCTCAAGCGCATACCATCGCCAGGCACCTTCGCCATCATCTGCAATTTGACGGCTTCGTTGCGTTGCAGGCTGATGAGCAAACGGTTGGGTTGCAGCACGGCTTGACTGGAAAAAATAGAATGCGGCACGTCGGCGAAATTAATGACAATTTCGGAGACGCGTTGCTGCATGGCTTTGCCAGTGCGCAAGAAGAACGGCACGTTAGCCCAACGCCAGGTATTGACCTGAGTACGCAAGGCCACGAAGGTTTCGGTCTGGCTGTCGGCGCCAATGCCTGAAGACTGTTGATACCCCGGCATGTCGGCATTGGCCACGCTACCGGCTACGTATTGGCCGCGCACGGTATAGCGCGCCACGTCGGCCAGACTCATAGGGGCCAGGGATCGTAGGATTTTCATTTTCTCGTCGCGCACCGCGTCGGAATCGAGACGCGCGGGAGGCTCCATGGCGACGATGCACAGCAGCTGCAACAGATGGTTTTGAATCATGTCGCGCAACGCCCCGGTCTGGTCGTAGAACCCGCCACGACTACCGACGCCTACCGTTTCTGCCACAGTGATCTGCACATTCTTGATGGTCGGGGCACGCCACAAGGGCTCGAACACCGAATTGCCGAAGCGCAAGGCCATTAGGTTTTGCACCGTCTCTTTGCCCAGATAGTGATCGATGCGATAGATGCGCGATTCGTCGAAGATCTGACCGACGGCTTCGTTGATGGCGTGCGCCGAAGCGAAATCGCGCCCCAGAGGTTTTTCGAGCAGCACTCGACTGTCGGCGGTCACACAGCCGGCAGCCTGCAGATTCTCGCAAATAGGAACAAACAAACTGGCTGCGGTCGCCAAAAAGAAAATGCGCAATGCATCCGGGACGAGAAAATTGCCCAATGCCGGGTAGTGTTCGGGCTCTTTGGCATCGACACGCAGCCAGTGAACCCGCTGCATAAAATTGCGCCACGCTTCGGCGTCAAACACCGACTCGTCGACGAATCGGCGAGACTCTTTTTCGATTAAGGCGGTGAACGCCGCCCGATCTGGAAAGTGGTGTCGGCCCACACAAACGATACGAGTATTAGCGGGCAGATTGGCGTCTCGGTGGCAGATATAGAGCGCTGGCAGCAGCTTGCGCATGGACAGGTCGCCATTGCCGCCGAAAATCACCAGATCCAATGCATGCACGGTATCTTGCGCCATTCCGACCTCCCTAGAATAATCCGATCGATGATCGAGTATACCGACAGCTCGATGACCGATGACCGATTCGATCGGAGCGGTGGGCAATCGGTGGCACAATTGAAAGGCTGAAATACCGGGCATGCGGGCATCCCGCCCCCAAGTCGTTCACCCGTCCAAAGGAGCCAGCCATATGATTCGCGACATTCTTCGCATAGGCGATCCGCGTCTGCTATGCGTGGCCCCGCCTGTCACCGATTTCGATTCGGTCAGGATGCGCCAGTTGATCGCCGATATGTTCGACACCATGGCAGCCGCTCAGGGCGTTGGCCTGGCTGCACCGCAAATCGGCGTCGATTTGCAGGTGTTCGTGTATGGATTCGAGGCCAGCACCCGCTATCCGGATGCCCCGGCGGTCGCGCGCAGCGTGCTGTGCAATCCAGTCATCACGCCGTGTTCCGATCGTCGCGAAGAGGGCTGGGAGGGCTGCCTGTCGATTCCCGGACTACGCGGGTCGGTGCCGCGCTTCACCCATATCCACTACCAAGGGCATGATGCCCACGGTCGCGTGGTCGAGGGCGAGGCGCAAGGATTTCATGCGCGGGTGATTCAGCACGAATACGATCACCTGATTGGCCGACTGTATCCCTCGCGTATCGAAAACTTCGCGCTGTTCGGCTACACCGATGTCCTGTTCCCAGAACAGGACATCGAAGACTGAAACGTCGGCAGCAGACCGTACTCAAGATCTGCCGCCACAGGCGTTTCATTCACTCGACCTTGATCTTGTTGTCGGCGATCACCCGACGCCATTTTTCCAAATCGCTGACCACGCGCATGCCCAATGCATCGGGCGTCGCGGGTTCGGCTTGAACGCCCTGGCCGATCAGGGTCGCACGGACATCCTCACGCGATAACGCCTCGTTGACCTGCTTGTTCAGCGTGCCCACCGCCACCGCAGGCGTACCCTTCGGGGCGAACAGGCCATACCAAGTCACATAGTCGAACCCGGGAAAACCGGACTCGGCCACCGTAGGCACGTCGGGCAGACTAGGGCTGCGTTCGGCCGAGGTCACGGCCAGGGCGCGCAACTTGCCCGCCTTGACCTGTCCCATGGCCGATGGAATCGAGCTGGACAACAGCGAAATTTGTCCACCCAGCACATCGGCCAAGGCCGGGGCCGATCCCTTGTAGGGAATATGCTGCAGATCGATCTTGGCCACGCCGGCGAAGAACTCGGCAATCAGGTGCGGCGTCGTGCCCGTGCCTGCCGATCCGAAAGTGACTTCACCGGGTTTCGCTTGAGCGGCTTTGACCACGTCGGCCAAGGTTTTATAGGGCGAATCGACCGAGGTCACGAAAATGACGGGCGAACTGCCCACGAAAGCCACCGGCATCAGGTCGCGCGTGGCGTCGTAGGTAATGCGGTCATACAAAACGGGAGCTGCGACCAAATTGTCCAACTGGCCCATCACGATTCGATAGCCATTGGGTTCAGCGCGAATCGCGTCGGCAATGCCGATCACCCCACCCGCACCGGCCTTGTTTTCGACCACTACATTCCAGCGGTTCAGTTCACTGATCTTGCCCGATACGGCGCGAGCCAGGAAATCGGTGCCTCCGCCCGGCGTGAACGGCACGATGACGGTGATCGGTTGGTCGGGGTAGGACGACGCCGGCGTAGCGGCCTGCGCGTGAACCTGAGTAAAAGAAGCCGCCGCCAACACACAGGCGAACGTGGTTTTGAACATGCTGGTCTCCTGGGCCAAAGCCGTTTTTTTGTTTGAAATGCCTAGGCATTATGCGTCAGTTCGATCATGACGAAAACAGTCCGCAGCAAATGTCAAAAAAGACGATATACCTCCCCGATCGGTCGCTGGTGTACCCTTGACGCTGACCGATAGACCACAGATTTCCATGCTGAATACGCTCTGGCTCGCTTTCTTCGTCACTGCCGCGCTGTCCGGTCTGGGCCGCTGGCTCTTTCTAGGCGACGCCGACGTCTTCGCCAGCATGGTGGCCAGCCTGTTCGACATGGCGCGACTGTCGGTCGAGGTCATGGTGCTGATGTTCGGCACGTTGACGCTGTGGCTGGGCTTCTTGCGCATTGCCGAAGCAGCCGGCCTGATCGATCGGCTGGGCGTGCTGCTCGCCCCGCTGTTCGCCCGACTGATGCCCGAGGTGCCACGCGGTCACCCTGCGCTGGGCCTGATTACCTTGAATTTCGCGGCCAACGGTCTGGGCCTGGACAACGCCGCCACGCCCATCGGGCTGCGCGCGATGCATGCGCTGCAAACCCTCAATCCCGATCCCAAAACAGCCACCAACGCGCAGATTCTGTTTCTGGTCATGAACACGGCCGCGCTGACCCTGCTGCCGGTGACTATCTTCATGTATCGAGCCCAACAAGGCGCGCCCGAACCCGCCATGGTGTTTCTGCCCATTTTGCTGGCGACCTCGGCGTCCAGTTTGGCCGCCTTGTTAAGCGTAGCGCTCGTGCAACGCATTCGCCTGACCGATCCGGTCCTCCTGTTATGGCTAGGCACGGCCGCCCTGCTGATGGGCGGACTGATGGCTTTTTTGGCGACACTGAGCGGCGCGGCATTGAACTCGCTGTCGTCCTTGAGCGGCAATCTGACACTGCTGCTCGTCATTTTGGGATTTTTGATCGCGGGCTGGTGGCGTGGCGTGCAGGTGTACGAGACCTTCGTCGAAGGGGCCAAAGAGGGCTTCGACGTGGCCCGCAAGCTCTTGCCCTATCTGGTCGCCATGCTGTGCGCGGTGGGATTGCTGCGCACGTCCGGCGCCATCGAAAGCGTACTCGACGGCTTGCGCTGGGCGGTGAGCGCCATCGGTTGGGATACCCGCTTCGTCGATGCGCTGCCGGTCGGTATCGCCCGGGTGTTCTCGGGCAGCGCTGCGCGGGCCTTGCTAATCGAAAACATGAGTCACTTCGGCGTCGATAGTTTTCCCGCACTGCTCTCGGCGGTGATGCAAGGTAGTACCGAAACGACGTTCTATGTGCTGGCGGTGTATTTTGGCGCAGTCGGTATCACCCGGGTGCGACACGCGGTAGGATGCGCGCTGGTGGCCGATATGGCGGGCCTGCTGGCTTCCATTGGCGTGTGCTATTGGTTCTACGGCTGACGCGGCGCGGCAGGTACCACGCGGTACCGCCAGCCCTTGTCGCCGCGAGCAGCCTAGACGCTGCTCCGGTTGGTGAGTGGCGTGGCGGCCATCCGGCCCGAGACGACGCTCCTGCGCTGCTTAAACGCGGCTCCCATGCGTCGCTCAGGCGTCGCTTACAGAACCCGGTTGTTTGGGCAGCAAGCCCAGTGCACCCACGGCGTCGGTCAGGCGAATGTAGCGCGCCACATCGATGTCCTCGGCCCTCGCGGTGGGTTCGATATCGAGGGCCACCCAGTCGATCTGCGGCGCCCAATCGGCCAACACGCGGCGCAACATCTTGCGCCGCTGCGAAAACGCACGCCCCACCACACAAGCCAAAGCCGCGTCGCTGAACGCACGCGGACGCGAGTCCGGCAAAGGCAGCATTCGCACGACGGCCGACACCACCCGGGGAGGCGGATCGAACGCCTCGGGCGGCACGTCGAACAGCTTCTCCATGTCGTAGCGCGATTGCAGCATGACCGACAGACGACCGAAGTCGGCCGTGCCGGGCTGCGCCACCATGCGATCGATCACCTCGCGTTGCAGCATGAAATGCTGGTCGCGCACGATGTCGGCCGCACTCATCAGATGGAACAGGATGGGGCTGGAGATGTTGTAGGGCAGATTGCCGACGATGCGGGTATCGGCGCCAAAAGTCGAGAAATCGACGGTCAGGGCATCGGCCTCCACCACCGTCAAACGCTCGGCGGGATACTGCCGACGCAGGCGGGCCGCCAGGTCGCGATCGATTTCGACCGCGGTCAAACGATCCAGCCGCTGCAACAGCGGCCGGGTCAGGGCCGACAAGCCAGGACCGATCTCGACCACGGTATCGCCTCGGTCGGGCGCGACGGCCCGCACAATGGCTTCGGTAATGCTCTCGTCGGTCAGAAAATGCTGACCGAAGCGCTTGCGCGCCTGATGTGCTCCCACGTGCGGCCTTATTGGTTGGTCGATTGCAGCCGCTCGAGTTTTTCGAGACGGTTGTCGACGTAGGCGCGATCGCGCAGTTGTTGCAGCCAGTCTTCCATGGCCGGCTGGGCACGGCGCTCGAACAGGGTCTGACGTGCCTGCATGCGCTGGTATTCGTCGGCGACGTCCTGTTCGCGGCGTTCCTGCACTTGAATCAAGTGCCACCCAAACGGCGACTGCACGGGCTGGCTGATCTCGTTGGGCTGCAAGGCGTTCATGGCTTGCTCGAACGGCGGTACGGTTTCGCCCGGGTTCAGCCAACCGAGATCGCCGCCTTGCGGTGCCGTGGCGTCTTGCGAATTCTGACGAGCCAGATCGGCAAAGGGCTCATTGCCTTGCACGATACGCTGGCGCAGTTGCTCCAGGCGCTGACGGGCCTGTCCGTCGCTCATGACCGTGGAAGTCTTGATCAGAATATGACGCGCCCGGGTCTGAGTGACGTTCATGGGGCCTTGCGGCGCCGCAGCCTGTGCCGGCGCGGCGGGCGCGGGCGCTTGTGCAGGGGCCGGTGCGCTGCCACCGCCCTGACGACCCAAGACCATCAGAATATGGAAGCCATTGCCGCTTTGCACGATGTCGCTTGGCTGACCGGGTTGCAAATCAGCGACCGCCTTCAAGAACAGCTCGGGCCAACCCTCGACCGGGCGCGCGCCCATGTTGCCGCCCTCCAGCGCCTCGGGACCGTCGGAATTGGCGGCCGCGGCGCTGGCAAAATCGGTGCCGCTGCGCAGCTGCGCGAGAATGTCTTCGGCTTTCTTACGCAAACTGGCCACGGACGACGAATCGGCACCCTCGGGCACACGCAGCAGAATCTGGCCCAGGGCCAGCACCGTGGGCTGCGTCTGAGCCGCCGCTGCGGCTGGCGCTGTCGGTGCTTGGGTGCGCGCGCCAGGTTGGCCGAAACCCGCAGGCGCACCGCCTCGGCGAGCCTGCTCTTTCAGGTAGGCATCCACCTCGGCATCGCTGATGACGATGCTGCTATCGACTGCACGCTGACGCATGCGATCCAAACGGATCTCGTCGCCCAATTGGCGGCGGTAGTCGGCCCAGGACACGCCCGACTTCTGCACTTCGGCCTGCATCTGGGCCGAGGTCAGGCGATTGCGCTGGGCAATCGTTTGAATCGCCTGATCGATCTGAGCGTCTTCGACTCGAATGTTCATGCGCTCGGCCTCGTGCTTTTGCACGCGCTGCATGATGATTTGTTCCAGCACCTGACGCTGCAACACTTCTTGCGGTGGCACCTGAATCTTCTGAGCCTGTAGATCTTGCGTAGCATTACGCATGGCCACGTCCAACTCGCGCAGAGTGATGACGTCCTTGTCGACGATGGCGGCGATGCCATCGACGAATTGCTCGCGCGACGCGGCGGGCGTAGCGGATTTGCCGGTCGTAGCCGCGGGACGGCGGTTGACGGGTTCGGCCGCAAGAGTCGGCGCGGCGGCCTGGGCACACAACACCATCAACAGCGCGCGGCCCGACAACTGCCGCAGAGAAACGTGACTACGCATTATTCATACCTTTCGAATGTCGTGGCAGTGTTGCCAGGTGGCGTAATGTTCTGGTAGCCGGGGATGCGCTTGGACAGCAGCCCCAGGGGGTCGGTTCCTAAGCCCCCTAGCCCAACCAATTCCAGCTGCAAGAAAAACGCGGTGTTGGTTTCGCGGGCCGAGACAGCATACCGCTGAAACACGCCGCGGCCGATCCAGCCACCGTCGCCGCGATACTCCAGGCCCGCGATGGCTTGGGTGATACGGGATGCCTGACGCGTGTTGGCGTTCGCGTCGACAGCGGCCAGGTTGTTCTGACGCTTGGTCAGCGAATAATCGATGCGCCCCACGCCAAACCAGCGGTGGGTGAGCGGCCATTGTGCAGCCAGACTGACCTGGTTCTGACCGTTGACGCCATACCGCGAGTCAGGCAAGGGATTGCGCTGATAACGATAGGCCAGCGACACCGTGGCCTGGCGTTGCGGCGACCACCGCAGGCTTGCCATCGCACGGCGCGTCTTGCGGTCATGCGGGTCGTATTGAGCAGCCACGTCGGTGATGAGGGTATCGGTCAACGCGGCCGAAGCACCACCCAGAAAATCGGAACGGGTCGAACGACGTAACTCTTCACCCGGCAGCCCGACTCGCTGATCGGCAAAATAAAAGCGTTGCGCCACCGACAAAGACAGACGCTCGAACCCGCTACTGGCGTCCAGCCAGCGCGAAGTCACGCCTGCGGTCAATTGATTGGCGTTGGCGATACGGTCCCAGCCACCCGCATACAGATTTTCCTGGAACGCCTGGGCAAAACTGAAATCGGCAAGTGCTGTGTCGTAGACCGGCAAGCGCGACTGATCGCGATAAGGAATATTCAGGTAATACAGCCGCGGTTCGAGCGTTTGCACGGCACTACGCCCGAACAAGGACGCATCGCGCTCGAACGTCATGCCAGCGTCAATCGAGCCGATAGGCTGAGTGCGCGAATTGCTACGGCTATACAGGCCTGGGTCACCCAAACTCAAGGGATCGCCAAACGTGCGAGTGCCTTGATACTGAGTGTGGTGAACCCCGATTTTTGGCGTGACATACCAGCCGGGCCGGACGATGGGAAAGGCAACGGAAGGATAAGCTTGCAAGCGCTCGCCCTGGGAGCTTTCCCATCGTCGTCCATCGACCAGCGGAAGCGTGAAGCGTGTGGCCTCAGCCTCGAACCGTAGGTCCATGTTATGAAAATCGTAGCGCTGGCCCAGCAGCGAGAGTTCGGGCTCTTTGTGAAACGGTGGACGGATCCGCTGATCCGGATCCTGCAAGGTCTGATACTTGTGTACCGTCGCGGACGCCTGCCAATATCGATTGCCCCAACCCACGCGCGCGCGCTGATCCAGGTTGACCCGGCTGGCTTCGTTAAAGCCCAGATTGGTGGTGAAATCGCGATAGTAGTTGTCATCGGAGACCCGGTTGTAGTCCCAATCGAAATAGACCCCGCCGCCCAAGATCTGGCGATGCTGCGCATTCAAAAGCCAACGCGAATTGTGCGTCAGATCGTCGCGGCCCAGATACGTCCCGCGCAACTGCCCCATGTAAGCGCTACCCAGGTAACGGAAATCGCCGCCCAGCTGAGCACCGCGCTTGGAGTAATAACGCGGTGTCAGGGTCAAGTCGTAATTCGGTGCGAGATTGAAGTAGTACGGGACGCTTGCCTCGAAACCCGAACGGCTGCTTGTGCCATAGGTGGGCAGCAAGAAACCGGACTTACGCTCTTTCTTGACCGTAAACGTCAGGTATGGCGAACCCAGGATGGGCACTGTTTTGAAATACAGCACGCCATTGCGCGCCACACCTTCGTTTTCATCGAAGTCGATATCGACCTGCGGCGCTTTGATATACCAAGCAGGCTTGTCGCAATCGCAGCCGGTGTAGGTCACGTCTTGCAGCCGCATGGTCGCGCGCGTGAACAGATCGGCATGCGAGGCCTCGGCATAGCCGCCCTGGGCCAGAAAAAACTCCGGATCCTCGATGGTGCCCGAATTGCGATCGAAGTCGTAGCGCAGCCCCGTGCCCGTCGTCAGGGTGGCGTCGCGGAATAGGCGCACATTACCCGTCGCCGTCATGTCCGCGTCGCGCTGGCGGTAATGAATGACATCGCCTTTTACGACTCCGTCGTTGCGGCGGACGATGGCACGCCCGGTCAACGTGGCGTCGCTGTCGGGACTGCCATCCATCCGGTCGGCCTCGATGTACACCGGCATTTCGTCATCGGTCAGCGTGTGTCGGCGTAGACGAGTCGCCTCCTGCAACACGATGGGCCGATGATCGGCTTGTGAGCTGCCCTGCGGGTCGGTTTGCGCTTCGGGCGCACTGCGGCCCGCAGACGGGGTCGGCGCGACGGAACCGGCATTTTGCGCGTGAGCCGAGCCGGCAGCGAGTGCAGCAGAGAAAATCAACCACCGGATCATGGGCGCGTCGGGGAAAAGGACGTTTGACAAGGGACACCGCAACGAAGACGACCCGGTATTATAGAGAAGCCGTACTTCATAACACTGTTTCGAGATTTTCCCAGCATCCATGGCCGATTCCGACCCCCGCTTGAGCGCCCTGCGCACTTGGTTATTCACCCTTCCCGCCGCGCTAGACATTGCCCCCAATACCCTGGCGACGGCATCGAGCGACGCCAGCTTCCGCCGTTATTTTCGAGTGACAGCAGGCAAACGATCGCTGATCGTAATGGACGCGCCGCCCGAACAAGAAAACTGCGCGCCGTTCGTCGATATTGCCCGGCGGCTGGCCGGCGCGGGGCTGAACGTGCCTCATATCGTGGCACACGACGCCAGCCTGGGGTTCATGGCACTGACCGATCTGGGCGCACGCACCTACTACCAGGCGATTCAGCAGGGCGTACAAGACCAGCAGTTACAGACCCTGTACAAGGACGCGCTGGATGCCTTGGTACGCATGCAAAGTGCCGACATCGACGGTCTGGCGGCGTTCGACCGCGCGCGTTTTTTAGACGAACTATCGGTGTTTCCGCAATGGTATGTCGGTCGCCACCACGGCGTGACTCTGGACGACGCCGCCCGCCAGAATCTGCAAAATGTGTTCGAACTGCTGGCCACGACCAGCGCCGAAGGACCGCAGGTTCTGGTCCACCGCGACTTTCATTCGCCCAATTTGATGATGAGCGAGCAGGCCGCCGACGGCCCCAACCCTGGGATCATCGACTTCCAAGACGCCTTACGCGGCCCGCTCGCCTACGATTTGGCTTCGCTGGTTATGGATGCGCGAACCACCTGGGAAGAACCCCAGCAATTGGACTGGGCAATTCGTTACTGGGAAAAGGCCAAACAGGCAGGCTTACCAATCGACACTGATTTCGCCGATTTCCATCGCCGCTACGAGTGGATAGGCTTACAGCGCAATTTGCGCATTCTGGGTGTGTTCACCCGGCTGAATTATCGTGACGGCAAGGCGCATTACCTCGACCACCTTCCACGGGTCAACGCCTATGTCCGCCAAGTGGCTACTCGCTACGGCGTATTCAACCCCTTGCGTAAAGTGCTGGATCAGTTGGATCAGCGCCAGTCGTTTGCCGGATTGTCGATCTGATGCGGGCCATGATTCTGGCGGCGGGCCGAGGCGATCGCATGCGCCCGCTAACCGACCGATTACCAAAGCCCATGCTGATCGTCGGCGGCAAACCCTTGATCGTCTGGCATATCGAGAAGCTGGCCGCTGCGGGCTTCACCGACGTGGCGATCAACACCGCATGGTTGGGCCAACGCATCGTCGAAGGGCTGGGCGATGGCGCTCGATGGGGCCTGACTATTCATTATTCGCATGAAAGCACCGGCCTGGAAACGGCAGGCGGTATCGCCCATGCCCGACATCTTCTGGGTGAAGAACCCTTTCTAGCCATCAACGGCGACGTGTTCTGCGACTGGGATCCCGCCCGCGCGGCGGCGGCGGCAGCCCAATTGCTTGAGCGAGACGCCGATATATGGCTGTTGATGGTGGACAACCCCCCCCAACACGCCAATGGCGATTTTGCAATCGACGGCGAGGGCTGGCTACGTAACGCGGCGAATGACGCGCAGACCGCGACTTACGCAGGCATTGCCGTGTACCGTCCCAGCCTGTTCGCCGAACTCGATCCCAACGCCCCCGCGCCGCTGCGTCCGTTGTTCGACCGGGCCATCGCGGCGCGCCGTGCTTTAGGCAGCCTGCATCGCGGATTCTGGGAGGACGTCGGCACTCCGCAGCGTTTGGACGCGCTGGACGCCAGACTTGGCGGTGCACGACATGGATTGACTCAAGCGGTGTAGCCGCTGGACGAGTTGGCGTTGGCACCTATCTGCGTGCTCGCGCTATGCTGTCGGCGTCAGCGCCACTGCCGGCTTGCTCACGACTTGACCAAGCCATTGCCCAAGACACCAGCCACGACGAACGCGACGTGCCATGGCATGTTTGCTTACATGCGCCGGGTCGGCCCGCTTTCACAAAACAAGTATGCTTTTGGGTTTTACTGACCCGTTTTTCAGGAATTGTTCATCAATGGCGCTTTTCGGACGCTCGCAACGCGCGGTATTCAAGCCGTCTGTCTATAACCCCGGTCAACGCAGCCGTCGCATGCCGCGATGGTTGGTGCTGCTGTGCGTGGGCGTCGTCGTCGGCGCAGGCGGCGTGTTGTTCTTGCAGGCCAACTATGGCCCGCAGCGGCTGACCGTCGAACAGTCGGAGACGCTGCACAGCGATCTGAACCGCGCCAATAACGAGCGTCAACAGTTGCAGACCGGATTGAGCGAGGCCGAGCGCCAACGCGACACGGCCCTGGCCGCCGAGAAAAAGGCGCTGGCCGAACGCGAGCGGATGGCGCAAAAGATGGCTGTCGTCGATCGCGACATGGCCTTGTTCCAATCGGCTATTCCGCCCGATCCGCGCGGTGGTCCCATCGGAATCCGCGCAGCCGACTGGGCATCGACGCCCGGCAAGCTGGATTACAAGGTGCTGGTCATGAACGACAACGCCAACGCGCCGGTTTTCAAAGGCACGATGCAGTTGATCGTGCAAGGTCGTTATCCGAGCGGACGCACGCAGACTGTGACGTCCGAGCCCCTTCCGTTCACTTTGGATGGTTATGCGCAGGTTGCCGGGACGTATGAGACCCCGGCCGGTTTCAGCTCGCGTCAGGTGACGATACGGGTGTTGGACACCGAGCAACGCCAGCATGCGATGCGGATCTATTACGTGCGGTGAGTGAAAAAATTTAATCTGGTGGATTATTCCCGCTACGTCCTCACCGACATTTACACTATAGCCAAGGGCACACGGCACGTCGCACTCCCTACCCCAAAAAATTCATTAATGGCCTCTGATTCTTAAAAAGGCTCGTGCGAGTGCCAGACCAAAAAACCGTACGACGAGATTAATAGGGTGCCCTACACTGCTGGGACCGCAAGCGTCCGAAAGGTGATGCCTAGGTCCAAATATCAGTCATTGAGAAGCAAAGGTACAATAAACGCCGCTCTTGGGATAGGCGCATAGCCTTTGCACGTCGTATGGTTACTGCGCATAGCGGTCTGCGATCTACTTAAACCCGCTAAGGTTCCCGCGACGTAATGCGGATTTATACTATATGTAACCTTATCGGGTAATAATATCCACGCAGCTGACGCCAGCGCCGTGATTTGGGTAATACCCGCCAAAACGGTCAGATATTCGTTTATGTCGCTTAGCGTCGATACCAGCGGCACCTTTATGTAATCTTCCATTAGTGAATACGTTTCCCTAAGCATATCGTATTGACTAGGCATGACGATATTTCCAGCTGCATACTCGAATCGCCACTCGGGGTCGTCTGCGCGTCGAGTTGGACCGTAAAACAGATTTGCAGGCATCCAAAACATCATTTGCTGGAGCGCGTGATAGGCTGGCGGCGGAGTCGGAGCTAGTCGCTCAGGACGAGCAACTCTGGTCGATATGGCGTTTGCCATACTTCCCGCCTCACTCCATCTTTCGACATCGCATCCAGCTCCATTATCGATGAGATACCACATCATATTGCTGGCCAAACTTTCAAAATAACTACTTAGCAAATGCATATGGTCGTTTTGAATCAATGCCCTAAAAAATCCACGCAGCGTGGCCTGCGGAATTACATGATGCCTCGAAATTTCTACGGTGTATTCAGGTCCGGATCCATGCTCGGTAAGTTCTGCGTTGTAATGATCAAGAGCAGCATAAGGATGCCTGATACTTCTCTCGATAGTGAAATTCCATTGACCTACGTACTTCGAAATAGGCAGAGGCACCGCAGTCGCAACACTGGAATAAAAAGCAAGCGCGACTATTAATACAATAACAAAAATACGCGAATAGCTATGTTTATCCAGCCTCATTTTCTCGACTCCATTTTAAAAATATGCGACCAGGATACAGCGGCAATGACATCAAAAAACTTTTGAGTGAAACGCCATTCAATGGATCATCGATTCAGCCGTCCTGATTAACGAAAACAATTCACAAAGACGGTCAAACCGAGACTTTTAATTTAACTGGCTAACAGGAATAAATTCGAAATCACTATCGATAATTTTCAATTGGTTGTGCAGCGCGGGACTCTTGTCGCATTGAACGAGAATTTTTTGGATTAACTATGACCTGCAGCTGCCTACGGGAAAACAGTCGGATTTGATACGGTTGACCGTCTCAGAGCCGTGATCCGAACGAGCGTGCTCAGACAGTGGCGTCGGAGCCCGTTGATTTACGTTTAGACAGTGATGCGCAGGTTGCCCGGACGTATGAAACTTCCGCAGGCTTCAGATCATGTCGGATGACGGTCCGGATGTTGGGCACCGAACAGCGCCAACGCGCGATGCGAATCCATTACGTACGGCAAATCAAGCGAGCAGTATTCGGCATTGCGCCGAATGCTGACCATTTATTAAACACGCTGTTGACCGATGCGCTTTAAAAAAATATCGATCTGTATTGACCGACGATACCGGCAAGATAAACGCCGTGCGATTCAGATGAGGCACATTACATTGCGTTTGATTTCGGCGACTCATTAGAGTCGGACTCGCGAGTGCGTGCGGTGGGCTCAATCCTCCGACGACATCGCCTCTGAACAGTCTGGTCGTATACAATCCGCTGGCGCCGAAGGCCGGCCGCCTAGACTTGTCGGGCTAGGCCACCTCCCACCACTATTGATGGCCTCGAACACTCACGACTACGCAACCTCCCCCGCCTGAAGCACGCGCTGTCATACGGGCAGGCCCCAGGCCAGAAAAGCCGCGATCACCGTAGTCGGCAACACAATGCCACCGCCTACGATCAGGCGGCGTGCGCCTCGCCAGCCCAGGCGCTGTGTCTTGCGACGAAACGTCCAGCCTGCCAACACCAACATAGCCATCCAGAGCGCCACACCGCCAATCAGCATCGACCACCAGGTCGCCGCGATCGACGTGCCACTGGGGTCGGCAGGCGATAAGGTGGACATGTGTCCGCCGCAAGCCGAGAGCAACGCGCACGCCGCGATTGCTGCACCGACAGGGCAGAGTGGGCGGCGGCGCGTTCTCCCGGTTTTGAATAGTCCTTGCTCATGGAACGCTTCTGTAAACCCGTCCCCGAAGGCTCGACTACGCCAATGGCGGTCGCTCGCCATCCCTTGCATCCGATGCTGGCGACCTTCCCCATCGTTTTTTATATCGGTGCGCTGTGCGCAGATGTCGCCTGTTGGTTTGGCGGCGACGAGTTCTAGACTCGCGGCGCCATGTGACTGCGAGGTGCTGCGACCTGTATCGGCACATTGGGTATTACCGAACCGGTCGAACCGCTGGCCGTGCGCGACATTCTCGAGCGTGCCGCCAGTTCGCGCCGCGTCGTCGCGAAAGTCATGCTGCTGTCTGTCGGCGCGATCAACTGGCCTTTCGGAGTCTGCGATCCGGTCGATGCCGTGCTGCCGTAAGGCATCGACTCGTCGGCCCTGCGCGCTGGGCTGGTCGGACTGGGGCAGTAGTTGGGCAGCAAGCTGGTGTTCGAGCATCAGATCGGCATATACGAGGAAAAGCAACAGAAGAGCACTGTCTAAGGCGGTGCGACGCAGCCCGGGCGATATGCTGAGAATTCAGGCGAAACGAACAAGATATGTCGTGAACGAAGATTCGGATCGGAACGGCGTGACCCAGGCCCAGCCACACTACGACCTTCACCGGCACGGCAGGAATGACCACCAGCCGAGGCTGCTCGTCTGACTTCGTCACAAGGCGTCCGCAGTTCAGATGGAACACTCCATCAACGACACTAGCGCTAGCTTCGCGAACAGCCATCGACCGCCCACGCCCGCAGCATAGGCAAGCCACGTTCCCGTCAAAATGGCAAACGCAGCGGCAGGCGAAGCCACCATGCCGAATGTCGCACGCGTCGTCACTTGAGCGCGTTTACAACCGGCATCCGAGCGCGCAGCCCGGCACCCGGCCAAGTCAGAATGGAAGATGGAAAGCGCAGCCGAAAAGTGAAACTTACTTAGCCTTGAGCGGCTCGCCGAAGAGCGTGATCGAATAGTCGCCCAGTTTGAAGCCGTTATCGGCCGCGATTTTCTCGAAGCGCTTCTGAATTTGCGGATCGAAGAACTCGATGACTGTCTCGCCATCGGTGCTGACCAAATGGCCGTGGCAACGCTCGCCGTCGTTCAGCTCGTAGACGGCGCGGTTGCCTCCCAACTGGCTGCGCTTGAGCAGTCCGGCTTGCTCGAACTGGGTCAGCACGCGATAGACCGTCGCCAAGCCCATTTCGACGCCATCGTTAAGCAAGATGCGATAGACGTCTTCGGCGCTCAAGTGACGGTCGGTCTCTTCGGCCTTGGCGAAAATGTCGTAAATCTTCATGCGGGGGAAAGTGACCTTCAACCCGCTGCTTTTGAGTTCGACCGCATCAGACATGGCATACCTGCATAAGAAAAGGGAAGGACGCACGGGCTACGGGACCCATTTGCCAAAAATATATCATTGCCAGGGAAAATCGATCAGCTCGCCGTACAAGCGCTTGAGGGTGGTGCGAACTTCCGGCGATTGCTGATAAAGCGCGATAAAGCGCAGCAGACGCGGATCGCTGGCTCGCTCGGGCAAGACGACCCAGCGAATCGCATAACGCTTCACGCTTGCCGAGTCGCGGTTGTCGAACGCCAAACCATCTTTTTCATCCAAGCCGGCGTGCTTGGCAAACGTAGTGTAAGTGACCGAGGCCGTCACGTCGTCGAACGAACGAGCCGCCTGCGACCCTTCGATTTGAACGAATTTGAGCTTGCGCGGATTGTCGACCACGTCGGTCAGCGCCGCTTCGTGGGTAAGGCCCGGTTTGAGCGAGATGAGCTGCATGCTTTGCAGCAGCAGCAAAGCACGCCCCGTATTCACCGGATCCGATGGGATACCGATCAGCGCGCCCTCCGGGATGGCGTCGCCGCGTTTGAGCTTCTTGGAAAACAGGCCGATGGTCGTGCTGTAGCCGTAGGCGATTGGCGTCAATGACGTGCCGCGCGAAGCGTTGAAGCGTTCGAGAAAAGGGGCGTGCTGGAAGAAGTTGGCGTCCACCGCGCCTTCGGCAACGGCGGTATTGGGCATGACCCAGTCGCTGAACTCGACCAATTCGACTTGCAGACCTTCCTTGGCGGCCAGCGCAATGGCGTGCTCGGTCGCCTCGTTGGCCACGCTGGGAATGACGCCGATGCGTAGCGGCTTGGGCAGCGTCTGCGCCTGAGCGATCGATGCGGCACTCAGGGCCATGAGGCAAGCGGCCATGCCCACTGCACGGCGAAAAGAGAAAGACAAGAGCGACATGAACATCCGCACGGAAAAAAAACGGCGCAACGCCGCCGCTAGCGTGCCGTCATCATAGTGCATCGCGCCCCTGTTGACTGGGCACCGGATGCTGCACGCGGCGCACAAGGACGTACGAATTCCGAGCAATACATGCCGCTGACGGACAACGTTCGGCTGCCGCCAGCGATCTGCGTCCTTGGCTGTCTAAACTACTTTTTTTCGGGAACGATCCACAAGTAGACCGTGCGACCATCGACATTAATGGTCTGATCGGGCTTCCAATCGCCCATATCGAAGGCATGCGAAACGATGCGAGTACCCGGCTTGAGCTTCAGCAAGGTGGGACGCAACTTTAAATTCAAGGAATTCAGGAGGTACAGGCTGATGACCGTCGCCTCCGACAAATCCTGCTCGAACAGATCGCCTTCAATGAATTTGACCTTGTCGGTCACGCCATTCTTTTCAGCGTTGGCATTGGCTTCGGCGATGCGTTGAGGATCGATATCGATACCTGTCCCGCGTGTGCCGAAACGCTTGGCAGCCGTGACCGGAATAATGCCATTGCCCGAACCCAGGTCGTACAGCACGTCGTCGGGGCCCACCTTGGCGGCTTTGAGCATGGCATCGACCACGTCTTGCGGCGTCGGCACGAAAATGACGTCAGGCGTGCGCGCAGGGGCTGCTGGCGCAGTGGTTTGAGCCGACGCCTGCGTCGAAGCGCCGACGAATGCCGCCGCTGTCGCAAAAGCGGTCAGCCAGGAAACGAGTTTCTTCATGGGAATGCTCCTAGGGAAAGAAAGGGGACGG
>CAMDNZ010000036.1 GCA_945903445.1 Bordetella parapertussis | reverse complement strand
ACGGCGCGTACGATGTACGCGACGATCGCCGATAAGCACGACTTCTATGGCCAGTTGGCGCGTGAAGAGCTGGGTCAGTCCATTTCGCCGCCGCCCCGCCCGCGGGCCTTGACCTCGACCGAGATCGATCGCGCTCGCAACCATGCCGGCCTGCAACGTTCGATCGCCTTGTTCCGCCTGGGCTGGCGTGCCGAAGCTGTGCCCGAGTGGAATTACTCCCTGCGCGGCATGAGCGACCGCGAATTGCTGGCCGCCGCCGAGGTGGCGCGTGCCGAGAATCTGTTCGACCGGGTGGTCAATACGTCTGAGCGCACCCAAACCGAAATGGATTTCACGCAGCGCTACATCGCGCCCTTCGAAGGCCGCGTGTCGACGCAGGCTCGCAGCATTGGCCTGGATCCTGCCTGGGTGTATGGCCTGATCCGGCAGGAATCTCGCTTCGTCATGAACGCGCGTTCTTCGGTGGGCGCGTCTGGTCTGATGCAGATCATGCCGGGCACGGCGCGTTATGTGGCGCGCAAGATCGGCATGCAGAACTTTACGCCGGCCTCGGTCAACGACTTCGACACCAACACCATTCTGGGCACCAACTACTTGAATATGGTCTTGCAAGACTTGAACGGTTCGCAAGTCCTGGCCAGCGCGGGCTACAACGCCGGTCCGCGTCGTCCGCACACGTGGCGCGGCACCTTGTCGCACCCGGTGGAGGGCGCGATCTTCGCCGAGACGATTCCGTTCACCGAGACGCGTTTGTACGTCAAGCATGTGCTGTCCAACGCCGTCTACTATTCGGGCTTGTTCACGGGACAGCCGCAGTCATTGAAGTCACGTCTGGGCACCATCGTGCCGCAGAGCAACGAGAGTACCGATCTGCCATGAGCGATCCCGCCACCGAGGGCTTGCAGGTGTACGTGGTGGGCGGCGCGGTGCGCGATGCACTGCTGGGCCTGCCTGCCGGCGATCGGGACTGGGTCGTCGTCGGCAGCACGCCCGAGGCTATGGCCAAGCGTGGTTTCGTGCCGGTCGGTGGCGATTTTCCGGTGTTTCTGCATCCGCAGACCAAAGAAGAATATGCACTTGCCCGCAGCGAACGAAAAACGGCGCGCGGCTATCAGGGGTTCTCGTTCTATACCGGTGCAGACGTTACGCTGGAAGACGACTTGCAGCGCCGCGACCTGACCATCAATGCCATCGCTCGCGATGCCGAAGGTCGCTTGTTCGATCCCTTGCTCGGGCAGCAGGACATCGAGCGGCGCATCCTGCGTCATGTCGGGCCGGCCTTTGCCGAAGACCCCGTTCGTATTCTGCGTCTGGCGCGGTTCGCCGCGCGATTCGGCGAATTCCAGATGGCCGACGATACCCGGGCGATGTGCCAGGACATGGTTCGAGCCGGTGAGGTCGATGCCTTGGTGGCGGAACGAACATGGAAAGAAATTTCTCGCGGGCTGATGGCCGACACGCCAAGCCGGATGTTCGACGTGTTGCGTGCCTGTGGTGCCTTGGATCGTATCGCACCGGAACTCGTCGACGACCAGGGTCTGGCCGCTCGCGTCGATGCCGGGGCACGGACGGACCAGCCTTTGGCTTCGCGTTATGCGCTGATGTGTCTGGGCAGCGAGCAGCGCGACGCCCTCAATCGTCGCTGGCGCGTGCCGTCGGCTTGCGCCGATGCGGCGAGGTTGTTGCCTGTCGTTCTGGCGCATGCGCGTCATGCCTCGGCCGGGGATTGGCTTGGCCTGCTCGAACAGGGCGATGCTCTGCGCAAGCCCGAGCGATTCATGGCCTTGATGGGTACGGCGGCAGTGCTGGACGATGCCATCGACACTCGCGCATGGCAGGCGCGGATGCAGGCGTTGCAAGCTGTGGACGCCGGAGCTGTCGCCCGTGCCTGTGCAGGCGACCCCGCACAGATCAAACCGGCGGTTCGTGCTGCAAGACTGGCTGCACTGGAGCGACTGGCGTGCTGATCGATCGCCACGATTGATCATCATGGCCGAGCCGATGGATTAAGTGGCGTATGCCCGGTGAGGCTTACAGCATATGCCGTCGGTCACGGCTGCTAAAACCCGCCAGCACGGGATCGATATCCCGGCCCACCGCCAAGACCTTGAACAACTCTCCCATCTCAGCTTCCGAGACGAGTTTGTTCACGGCGCCCAGCGTACGCGCCTGTGCGGCGGTGTCGCCACGAGTGGGCAGGTGACGCGCCAAGCCGGCGTTCATCAAATACCGGCCCTGTGCCGCAAAACCCAGCAGGTCCAATCCGCCATCCAGTGCGGCTTGCGCCATCGCTGTGAAATCGACATGCGCCGTGATGTCCTGAATACCAGGTGCTGCCAGCACGTCATCGTGGGCATGATGGCTGATGTGTGCCATCAGGGTGCCACCCGCTCGCTGCGGATGGTAATACTCGGTCTGAGGGAAACCATAGTCGATCAACAAGGCCGCACCGCGCGTCAGCCATTGCGACATGGCACGCACCCAGGCTTCGCCTTGCAGATTGATCTCCGAGCAATAGCCCGGCATGACGGGCAAGCGCCCATCGATCGCCGCCCGAAGATGGGCCGACGCCGGTCGATTGGCCCAGACAAAACGACCTTCTTCGTCCACGCTGACGCCGCGCTCGAAGACCGCGCCGTTGGCGTCGAATCCAAAGGCACGCACGGCCATGGCGTCCAGGACCTCGTTGGCCACGACGCAGCCCACGAAAGCCTCAGGCAGTCCGTCGCGCCAGATGACCCGGGTACCGTAAGCGGCCAGCCGCTCGCATTGAACGGCGCGCAGGTCGGCCGACACTTCGATGATGGTGTAGCGCACCGGGAGTCCCTGGGTATCCAGTGCGTCGATCAGGTCGCCAGCCAACACGCCGCTGCCTGCACCGAATTCCAATACCTCCAGGCTGTCGCTCGCGCGCAGCACGGCGGCTACGTCCTGCGCCAAAGTCTGTGCGAACACCGGCGTCAGTTCAGGCGCGGTGACGAAATCGCCAGGCGGTAAAACGGGCGTCGTCTGCGATTGTGCGTATTCGTGGGCTTGCGCACCGGGCAGTTTGAGATTGCCTGCCGAGTAATAGCCGATGCCGGGGGCATACAGCGCTTCGCTCATCCAGCGCTCGAAAGAAAGCCACCCACCGGCGGCATCGATTGATGCCCGCAAGTGGGTGGCTGCTTTGTCGCTATGCGCAGACGCTTCGACAGAGAGGGGGATCGATGCGACCAGTGCTCTTCTCCTGAAGCGGCTGCGACCGACGATCAGACCGCTGCGGTCTTGCCGAAACGCTTGGCGAAGTTACCGCCCGGACGCTTTTCGAACGACTTGCCGGTGGGACGAGCGAAACCGGCGGGAGCGCCTTCGCGACGGGGGCGGTCGTCCTTGGCGCGAGCGCCGAATGCAGGACGATCGCCCTCTGCGATACGCGGCGTGAACGCCGGACGATTGGCTTCCTGCGCACGGCCACCGAACGCCGGACGTTCGCTACGATCGCCACGCGATTCGGGCGCGCTGCGTTGACCGTCACGGCTACCAAAAGCGGGGCGGGTGTCGCGTGCCGGACGATCGCCAAACGACGGACGGCCTTCACGGGCGCCGAAGCTCGGGCGGTCGCCATCGCGGCGGGCGTCGTCGCGAGCCGGACGGTCGCCGTACGAGGGGCGGCTGTCGAAACGCGCCGAGTCGCCGCGCGGGCCATCGCCACGGGGCGTGAACGGACGGCTGTCGAAGTTGCTACGGCCGCTGCTGTTGCCACGCGAGGGGCCACGCTTGTTGAAGGGCTTGCCGCCACCGCCCGCAGCACGCGACTCGGGGCGCGGCGTGCGTTTGGGCTCCAGACCGGCAATGATCTGGGCTTCGATCGGGCGGCCTATGTAGGACTCGATACGACGAATCTTGTGGCGTTCCGAGTGAGTGGCCAGCGTGAAGGCCAGGCCGCTGCGCCCGGCACGGCCAGTACGGCCGATACGGTGGACGTAGTCTTCGGCTTGCATCGGCAGGTCGAAGTTCACGGCGTGGCTGATGCCTTGCACGTCGATACCGCGAGCGGCCACGTCGGTGGCGACCAGCACGCGCAGTTGGCGCCGTTGCAACTGGCTCAAGTTGCGGGTGCGTTGGCGCTGATTCATGTCGCCATGCAGGGCAGCAGCCGAGAAACCGGCGTCGCTCAGGTGATCGGCCAACTCGTCGGCACCGCGCTTGGTCGAGGTGAACACAATGGCTTGATCCAGCGTGCTGTCACGCAGCACGTGGTCGAGCAATTGCAGCTTGTGCGACAGATCGTCGGCGTACATCAGGCTTTGCGTGATGTTGTCGTGTTTTTCCTTGGCCGAGGCCAGCACGATACGCTGCGGGTCGGTCATCATCTTTTCGGCCAGACGGGCGATGTTGCCTTCCAGGGTGGCCGAGAATAACAAGGTCTGACGGCCTTGCGGCAAACGGCTGATGATGGTTTCGATGTCTTCGATGAAGCCCATGTCCAGCATGCGGTCGGCTTCGTCCAGCACCAGGGTGTGAACGGTATTCAGCTTTACCCGACCGGAATTCAGGTGATCGAGCAGGCGGCCCGGGGTGGCGACCAGCACGTCCACGCGACGCGACAACTGCTTCAGTTGCAGGCCGTAGGGCATGCCGCCGACAACCGTGGCGGTGCGCAGGTCGCTCAGGTTTTTGCCCAGCACGTTAGTGGCGTCGGTCACTTGCTGCGCCAGTTCGCGGGTGGGGGTCAGTACCAGCACTTGAACGCCCACGCCCTTGTTGGCGGGCATTTCGGCGATGCGGTTCAGGGCGGGCAGCATGAAGGCGGCGGTCTTGCCGCTACCGGTCTGTGCCGAAACCATCAAATCTTGACCAGCCAAGGCTTGCGGAATGGCAGCGGCTTGAACGGGTGTGGGTTGCTCGAAACCGGATTCGATCAGAGCGGATAACAGCTTGGGCGACAGCCCGAGGTCTTGAAAAGACATGACTTTCCTCTGCACGGCATGATGCCGCGCACATTGCAGATCGTACTGGCCATAACAGGCTGGCCCCAAAAAAAGGAGGCACGCAGTGTCGAGCTACGGTTGATAGGTCATCGTTTCGACCATTTACAACCGCACGACAGGCGTCAGCGACGTCTTACGCAAGGAAAGGAGGTCAGGAATCGATGGTGATCGGCATTGTCGATCGAGCGGTTGATGCCGCTGCGAAACGTTCTGCTTATTTGCCACGTCTCGTTAAGACTAAAGGCTTTATGCCGTCACGGAAGTTTGGTGCAGTGCGAAAATTATAACGTGAATTGTCGCTGTTGCGCCAGCAATGGTTTCGCAAGCCAATCGATAGGGGGAATGCCGTTGTTTTGCAGCCACGCGTTGGCCTGCTCGAAGTGGCCACAGCCCAGAAAGGGCACCGGCGGGCGGCTGGCCGAAAGTGGCGAAGGATGATTGGCTTCCAACACAAGATGACCGGCCTCGGCGGGTAATAACGCTCGCTTGGCCTGTGCATGCGCCCCCCACAGCATAAACACTTTTGGCCCGGTCGTGGCCACATGCGCCAACAGGGCATCGGTCACGGTTTCCCAACCCTGGCGGGCATGCGAGCCCGCCTGGGCTTGTTCGACCGTCAATGAAGTATTCAGCAGCAACACGCCTTGGTCGGCCCAGCATTGCAGGTCATTGCCGACGGCCGCGGGCTTGTCGGGATAGGTGCGTGCCAGTTCCTTGAAAATATTGCGCAAACTGGGCGGACGGCGGCAGTCGTCCGGGACCGAAAACGCAAGTCCCTGAGCCTGGCCGGGGCCGTGATAGGGGTCCTGACCAATGATGACCACTCGCACGTCGGCGGGGCCCAGGCCGCGCAGCGCCTTGAAGGGGTCGCTGGGGTACACCACGGCACCGGCTTGGCGCGCCTGCTCGACAAAGGCGTTTATGCGTTCGAGGGCCTGCGCGGGGCCGGGTTGCTCCAGCACCATTCGCCATTCGGCGGGCAGGCTTTGCGCCCAGGTTTCGATGGGCGCGCTCAGGCCGTTGTCTAGGGGCGGCGTCGATGCGTGTCGGCTCATGGGGTCAGGGCGCTATGGTTGCTGCGGTACTCAGCGCCGTACTGAGCGCGCGTTCGAATGCAGCCACCCGCGCCGCGCGCTCGGCCAGTGCGCGGTGCCATTGCGGCGATTCTTGTCCGGGGCTCACTCGAGCCGCCGACCAATACGCGTCGGGATAGTGCCGGTCGCCCGCCCAGCGCGGAATGATGTGCCAATGCAGATGCGGCACCATCGTGCCGAATGCGGCCAGATTCACTTTGTCCGGCGCCAGGGTGTCGCGCAGCACGCGTTCGATCGTATAGACCGCCGCCATGATGCGATCGCGATCGACTGGCGCGAAATCGGTCATCTCGGCGACGTGATCGTGCCAGATCACTCGGGTGAATCCAGGGTAGTCGGGATCGTCCACCGCAATCACTCGCAGGTGTCGATCGCTAAAAAGCAGACGTCCGCCGTCCGTGTCGCACAAGGGGCAGCTCATTCGTCCAAAGCCTCTTCCAATGCACGCACCACGTGTTGCAATACGGTCAGTCTGGCCCGGCGTTTGTCGTTGGCAGGCACGACATGCCACGGGGCCTGCGGGGTGTCGCAGCGTGCGAACATCTCGTTGGCCGCTCGGGCGTAATCGTTCCAGCGGTCGCGGTTGCGCCAGTCCTCGGGTGTGATCTTGAATCGCTTGAATGGCGAGTGCTCGCGCTGTTTGAAGCGGACCAATTGTTCTTCTGACGTCACAGATAACCAGAACTTCAACACCAGCACACCGTTCGTCGTCAGTTGGCGTTCGAAGTCGTTGATCTCGGCATAGGCACGTCGCCATTCGGCAGGCTTTGCAAAGCCCTCGACGCGTTCGACCAACACTCGGCCATACCAGGAGCGGTCGAAGATGCCCACTCGTCCATGGCGCGGCAGCCGTCGCCAGAAACGCCACAGATAGGGATGCGCCAGTTCGTCCGGGGTCGGAGCCGAAATCTGATGGATGTCGTACTGCCGCGCATCCAGGGCGTTCACAATGCGACGGATCGCTCCGCCTTTGCCTGCGGCGTCCTGGCCTTCGAACGCCAGCACCATTCCGCGCGATTCGAATCCTTTGCTGCGCACCGCTTGTGCCAATCGTCCTTGCCACAACGCGATCTGCACATCCAGATCTTGCGAAGTCTCAGGCGCAGGCTGCGCGGCATTCAAGCGATCGGGCATGCCGTCGCGCAGGACGGGCAGTCTGGATGCGACCGGCACGGGTGAGCGTCGCCGCAAAGCCGCCAGTACCGCATCCGCAGTCACAACGGCGCGCAAGCGATCATCGGCGCTGGGCACGACCTGCCACAGCGCATGCGGCACGTCGGTCAATTCCAATGTGGCATGACCGGCTTGCGACAATCGATCGTACTTTTTCTTAACCTTATAGTCGGCGGGGGTGACCTGCCAGGCGGTTCGGGGCGAGGCCAGCAGTTTGTCCAGCCGCTGCGCTTGCGCATCGGCCGACAGATGGAACCACAGCTTGAGCAATTGCACGCCTTCGGCGGCGATCATTGCCTCGAATCGTCGGATCGATTCGGCCAGCGCTTCTACTCGCTTAAGACGCACTCGCTTGCGGGCGGTTTCTTGCAGCAGCAGGGCATACCACGAGCCGAACACCACGCCGACCTTGCCGCGTGCGGGCATCGCGTTCCAATACCGCCACATGGGCAGACGAGCCCGCTCGGCGACGGTGGGGCGGTCGAAAGCCAAGGTCTGGATATGCCGGGGATCCATCCACTCGTTGAGCAAGTTGATGGTGGCCCCTTTGCCCGCCCCGTCGATACCCGCCACGACGATGAGCAGTGCCCCGTCGTGCCGTTCCAGTAGCCGATACTGGGCCTGCAGCAAAGCCGTTCGCAGCACTTGTTCGCGTGCCCGATAGGCCTCCTTCGGTAGCGCTGGATCGGTTTCGGCGATGTCGAAGCGGGGCGTGGGCAGGCGAGTCATGGCGGCCTCAGGCGATTAAATGGGCCAATGCTTCGCCCGGGTCTTCGGAACGCATGAAGGCTTCACCCACCAAGAACGCCTGAACGCCGCGCGCGCGCATGTCGCGGACATGTTCGGGCGCCATGATGCCGCTCTCGGTCACCACGCGTTTACCGTCGGGGATACGATCCAGCAATTCGTAGGTCGTTTCCAGTCGGGTTTCGAAGCTGCGTAAGTTGCGGTTGTTGATGCCCAGCAGCGGGGTTTGCAAGGTAAGCGCCACGTCCAACTCGTCGGCGTCGTGGACTTCCACCAGCACGTCCATGCCCAACTCCATGGCGCATGCTTCCAGTTCGCGCAAGCCTGCTGGCGCCAGCGCCGCTGCAATCAACAAAATGCAGTCGGCACCCAGCGCGCGCGCGTGAACGACCTGATAGGGGTCGATGATGAAATCCTTGCGCAACACAGGCAACAGACACGCCGCACGCGCCTGACGCAGGTGATCGTAAGTGCCTTGAAAGAACTGCACGTCGGTCAGCACCGACAGGCAGGCGGCTCCGTTGGCCGCATAAGCTGCGGCAATATCGGCCGGCACGAAGTTTTCGCGAATCACGCCCTTCGACGGCGATGCGCGTTTGATCTCGGCGATCACCCCAGGCCGTCCCGAGGCGATCTTGTCTTCGATCGCCTGAGCAAAGCCCCGCACGTCTTGCCGTGCACGGGCTTCGCGCAGCAATTCCGACTCGCTGCGCAGTTGGCGTGCCGTGGCGACTTCCTCGGCTTTGACGGCCAGGATTCGGGCAAGAATGTCACTCATGATTGGCAGTTCCGCGTATAGGCACAAAATTCTTCCAGTTTGGCGCGCGCCGAGCCATTGGTGATGGTTTCAAACGCCAGCGTCATACCCTCGTCGATCGAGGCGGCCCGGTTGCCGGCATAAATGGCTAAACCGGCATTGAAGGCAACAATGTCACGCGCTACACCGTCAACATTATTCAAGGCTTCCAGGACAAGTGTTTTCGATTCTTCGCGATTGTCCACCCGAATGCTACGGTTGGACATCATCGACAACCCGTAATCTTCCGGGTGAATTTCGTATTCGCTGACCACATCGTCTTTCAGTTCGCCGACCAACGTGGCGGCCCCCAGGGACGCTTCGTCCATGCCGTCCTTGCCGTGCACGACCAGAACGTGACGCGAGCCCAGACGTTGCAGTGCGCGCACCTGAATACCCACCAGATCGGCATGAAACACGCCCATCAATTGATTGAGTGCGCCTGCCGGATTGGTCAGCGGTCCAAGGATGTTGAAGATCGTTCGAACGCCCAGTTCCTTGCGGATCGCTGAGACGTTTTTCATGGCGCCATGGTGGGCGGGTGCGAACATGAAGCCGATGCCGGTGGTTTCGACGCAATCGGCGACCTGCTGCGGCAACAGAGCCAGATTCGCACCCAGCGCCTCCAGCACGTCGGCGCTACCGGACGACGACGAAGCGCTGCGGTTGCCGTGCTTGGCGATACGAACGCCGGCCGCGGCCGCCACGAACATCGCGGTGGTCGAGATGTTGAAGGTATTCGATCCGTCGCCGCCGGTGCCGCACATATCCAGCAAGTCTTCGGGCGCCGTCGCGGGCACTGGCGTGGCGAACTCGCGCATGACCTGAGCGGCAGCGGCGATCTCGCCAATGGTTTCCTTCTTGACGCGCAGGCCCATCAACAACGCCCCGGCGATCTGGGGCGTCATTTCACCGCGCATCAGCATGCGCATCAGATGCAGCATCTCGTCGTGAAAAATCTCGCGGTGATCGATGCAGCGGGCAAGGGCTTCGGTGGGCGTGATGATGGTGGTACGTGGATTCTGTTTGGACATCGACATCGCTACGGTCTCTTTTACGATTGCGCCAGAAAATTACGCAGCAGCGCGTGGCCGTACTCGCTCAACACCGATTCGGGATGAAACTGCACGCCGAACAGCGGCAGCGTCTTGTGGCGCACGCCCATGATGTCGCCGTCTTCGGCCTCGGCCGTCACCTCCAGGCAGTCGGGCAGCGTGTTGCGGTCGATGGTCAGTGAGTTGTAGCGAATGACGGTGTAGGGGCTGGGCAGATCGGTGAAAAGATCGGTGCCGCGGTGGCTGAGCGAAATTGTCTTGCCGTGCATGATTTGCGGCGATCGCACGATGTCGCCGCCGTAGGCAGCACCGATGGCCTGGTGGCCCAGGCATACGCCTAGAATCGGCACTTGTCCGGCGAAGCGTTGAATGAGGGGGACGGACAGGCCGGACTCGGAAGGCGAACACGGACCGGGAGAGACGCAGATGCGGGTAGGCTTGAGCGCCTCGATCTCGTCTAGCGTGATCTGGTCGTTGCGGGCAACGTGTACGGTTTCACCCAGCTCGCCGAAATACTGAACGAGGTTGTAGGTGAACGAATCGTAGTTATCGAGCATCAGCAGCATAGGGTACTCCTGGAGGTTGGAGCCGCCGGCGCCGACAGAGCTGTCAGATCTTTGATCCCTGCCTGCCGGTTGGGCGGCAGGGTTCGGTTTGTCAACCGCAACGACGTGCCGCTTCCTAATGGAAGCGCCACCACTGACCCAAACGAATCGTTGCGATGCAGGACATATGACTTAACCGGGTGAGCGTCTCAGCAATGGGATACCGCTGTCGCCTTTCGCGGCAATTGTACCTGCCACTTGCGTTGCCGTCGACGGTGAAACGAGAGGCAAATTTTGCTGCGACGCAACGGGGCTTTTATTCGGACAATTCGACGTTCGCGACGATGGTACCCCTCATGCGTCGTCCGCGCATCGAACAGCGTACTTGATCTTCGGCGTCCGTCATTATCTAGGCCAATGTTACAATTTTGCATTGACGTCGCCGAGGGTTGGATCGAGTGGTTTAACGGCTCTACAGCCGTTTGGGTAACCCGGGCTGCTGGCTCGCGTTTATTCGATTCCAGCTCCCCTATACTGGTCGTTTGCTCGATTTGTCAACCATTATGGCCGTCAGCCATCCTCTCCTTTCTCCCCGCGCGCTTCACGTACTGTCGAGACCTCTGGGTGCTAACGCCTACGAGCAATCGATGGTTGCACATGCCTGGCAACTGTTGAGCGCCGAAGAACGCCAGCGTGCGGTCGCCCGTCACGGCGATCGACTGCGTAACGACTTTATCGTGACCCGAGGCGTGGTGCGAATGTTTCTGTCCCAGTATCTTCAAGATACACCGCCGCATGCGATCCAATTCGTGACGTCCCCCCAGGGCAAACCGTCATTGGATCCGGCCGCGCATCCGAATGCGCCTTCTTTTTCGATATCGCATTGTGCCGATTTGCTGTTGGTGGGTGTGGCGCAGGCGGGCCAAGCGTTCGGTGTCGATGTCGAACCGCTCAAGACGGCGTCCGATGACGTGCTGGCGCGAGAGGTGCTGGCACCCCGCGAATACGACGATTATTCGGCTACGGCAATTTCCCGGCGCGGATCCAAGTTTCTGTATTACTGGACGCGCAAAGAGGCGTATCTGAAAGCGGTGGGTACAGGCTTGATCGACAGTCTTGCCACCATCGATACCAGTCAACAAGAGGTTCGTGTGTGCGACCGACCCACAGGCTTGTTTTGCAGCGATTTGCAGGTCGGGGCAGGCCACCGGGCGGCGTTCTCTTCGCGCGATCCGCTCGAAGTCACGCGCCTGTCCATTGCGTCCACTTCGAGCGTCTAACCGGGCAATTCAGATCGGCTCGTCTAAGCCGAGCTGCACCTGCTCGGCAGCACGCAACAACGCTCGAGCCTTGGCTTCGGTTTCCAACCATTCTTTTTCGGGATCCGAATCGGCGACGATACCCGCGGCCGCTTGCACGTAAAGCGTGCCGTTCTTGATCACGCCGGTACGAATGGCAATGGCGACATCCATCTCGCCGCGGTAGCTCAAGTAACCCGCTCCGCCGCCATAGATGCCCCGGCGTACCGGCTCGAGTTCGTCGATGATCTCCATGGCGCGAACCTTGGGCGCACCGGTCAAGGTGCCAGCGGGAAAGCTGGCCCGCAGCACGTCCATGCTGCTCATGCCGGGTTTCAGGGTGCCCGTCACGTTGGACACCAGGTGCATGACGTGCGAGTAGCGTTCGATGGCCATCGTGTCGGTGACTTCCACGCTACCCGTCTCGGCAATACGGCCTACGTCGTTGCGCGCCAGATCGATCAGCATCACGTGCTCTGCGATCTCCTTGATGTCGTGGCGCAGCTCTTCAGCCAAGGCAAGATCCTCTTCCTGCGTTGCACCGCGGGGCCGCGTGCCCGCAAGGGGCCGGATCGTCACCTTCGATTTGGTGACGCCCGCTTCGGTCAGTGCTTCCTGGCGCACCAGAATCTCGGGGGAAGCGCCCACCACCTGGAAGTCGCCGAAGTTCCAGAAGTACATGTAAGGCGACGGGTTCAGCGAGCGCAGTGCCCGGTACAGCGACAGCGGGGCGTCACGGAACGGCATGGCGATCACCTGGCCGATCTGCACCTGCATCAGATCGCCCGCGGCGATGTATTCCTTGGCACGCGCCACAGCCGCCAGATAATCGGTCTTGTTGAAATCGCGGCGCGCCTCGGTTTGCAGGCTGGCCAGACTATAAGGCAGCTCAGGCGGTTTGCGTAGCTTGGCACGAAGCTCCAGTAAGCGCTTTTGCGCGCGGGTATAGGATTCTGCATCGCGCGGATCGGCATACACCATCAAATAGGTGCGACCCGCCAGATTGTCGACGATGACCAGTTCGTCCACATGCATGAGCATCAGATCGGGCGTGCCTTCTTCCATGCCGGGCGGGAACGGTTTGACGGCCGGCCCCAGCTTGGTCTCGATGTGACGCACCGTGTCGTACCCGAAGAAACCGGCCAAGCCGCCTGCGAAGCGCGGCATGCCTGGGCGCAGCGCGACCTTGAAGCGCGCCTGATAGCTTTCGATGAACGCCAGCGGATCGCCTTCATGCGTTTCGACCACTTTGCCGTCGGTCAAGACTTCGGTGATGGTGCCAGTGGCGCGAATGACGGTGCGCGCAGGCAAACCGATGAATGAGTAGCGGCCGAAGCGCTCGCCGCCCACCACCGATTCCATCAGGCAGCTCATGTGCCCGCGCTGCGGCGTATTGTGCGCCAGCTTCAGATAAATGGCCAGCGGCGTATCCAGGTCGACATACGTGTCTTTGACCAGGGGAATGCGGTTGTAGCCTTGTGCCGCGAGTGCCTTGAATTCAATTTCAGTCATAACGGTTCTCGTGCTGATCGTGATCGGGGTGGGTCGAGACGGCCGGGCGAACAACAAAAAAGCCCGGCCATGTGCTGGTTCCGGGCTTGGGATACGTTTGCTACTGTCGGCTTTGGGGTGCGTGGGCACCGTGAGCCGGGAGAAAAATCATCGCCACCCGGAGAAACAACGCCACCAGCGCCAATAGGCGCTGGTGGTCGAATACGGGTAAGCGTTTGAATGCATGAATGAAATCTGGCGCTAAAAATCGGTTGGAACTTAATCGGTTGGAACTTGGCGGGCGCGCATCCATTGCGCGGCGTCCATGAGCGTAGCCACTATACCATCGACGTCCAGGCTGCGCACATCCATGCCTTCGTTGTAGCCGTAGGGCACAGCCAGCACGCGTATGCCTGCTGCCCGCGCGGCTTGCGCGTCGTTGATCGAGTCGCCGATCGCCACGGCTTCTGCGGGTCGAACCTGCAATTGCGCACATGCATGCAGCATCGGCATGGGGTCGGGTTTTTTGCGCTCGCATGTGTCGCCGCTGACCACCACGTCGAAGAACTCGGCCAATCCAGTGTGCGCGAGCAAAGGCAGCGTGAAGGTTTCGGGTTTGTTGGTGACGACCGCCAATCTCACCCCTTGCGCGCGCATGTCGCTCAATCCGGCTCGCACCTCCGGATAAAGCGCGGCATAGCGGCCATTGACCTCGTGATAATGACGATAGAACGCCGCACGGCCTTGTTCGAACAGGCTGGCAGCGGGTTCTGGCGCCTGTAGGCTGCCCGCCAGCACTCGGCGAACGAGGTTATCGACGCCTTTGCCGACGAAGGTGGCAATGAGCGGCTCGGGCAGGGTAGGCAATGCCAGCTCGATTCGCATCGCATTGGCCGCATGCGCCAAGTCAGGCACTGAATCCAGCAAGGTGCCATCCAGGTCGATCAGTACCGCCTGGATGCGCGCAGCCGTCGCGTCGGGGACAGCGGCCGACTGCACCGCTTAAGCCGTCCGGCTGTCGGCGCGAGTGATCTCGGCGCGCAAGGTGTCGATGACGTGGCGGTAATCGGGTTTGCCGAAAATGGCCGAACCGGCGACGAACGTATCGGCACCGGCCGCGCGAATCTCGGCGATG
This sequence comes from Bordetella parapertussis, assembly GCA_945903445.1. Taxonomy (GTDB): domain Bacteria; phylum Pseudomonadota; class Gammaproteobacteria; order Burkholderiales; family Burkholderiaceae_B; genus Schauerella. Next base: position 17,799 of record CAMDNZ010000036.1, on the reverse strand, counting down.
TTGTCCGTTTTCACGCCCCCATCGATTTCCAGCAGGATAGGTTGACCGCCCGCCTGCACCCAGCGGTCGATGCGCACACGCGCTTCGCGCAATTTGTCCAAAGTGCCAGGAATGAAGCTCTGGCCGCCGAAACCCGGGTTGACCGACATCAACAGAATGACGTCGATTCTGTCCATCACGTGATCGAGAAAGTGCAGCGGCGTTCCCGGGTTGAACACCAGCCCGGCCTGACAGCCGCTATCGCGAATCAGCGACAGGCTGCGATCGATGTGGCGCGAGGCTTCGGGATGGAAGGTGATGATGTTGGCACCGGCCCGGGCGAACTGGGGGATGATGGCGTCTACCGGTTCGACCATCAAATGAACGTCGATCGGCACGTCGACGTGCGGGCGGATGGCTTCGCACACCATCGGGCCAATGGTCAGGTTGGGCACATAGTGGTTGTCCATCACGTCGAAGTGAATCCAGTCGGCGCCTGCGGCGACGACATTGCGGACCTCTTCTCCCAACCGGGAAAAATCGGCGGCGAGAATGCTGGGGGCGATGCGAGTGGCTTGGCTGGCAGGCGCGGTCATGATGGTCCAGAATGACAGGGAATCGAAATGTGCCATCATTGTAGGTTCACTGCCTGCTTCCCCCCAAACCGCGTCGTCGGAGACCCGTTTCGTGAAACCTTACGACCTGACCGTGACGGTTGCCCCTCAATTCCTGGCCGATCAGTCGGATCCGGGCGAGAACCGCTTCGTGTTCGCCTACACCGTGCGGATCGCCAACACCGGCGAGAAACCCGCTCAGGTCATCAGCCGTCACTGGGTTATCACCGACGGCATGCAGCGCGAGCAAGAGGTGCGCGGCCTGGGCGTGGTGGGTCAGCAGCCCTTGCTGGCACCCGGCGAGACTTTCGAATACACCAGCGGCTGTCCCTTGGGCACGCCGGTGGGAACCATGCGCGGCACCTATCATTGCGTGGGAGAAAACGGCATTCCCTTCGAGGTGGCCATCCCCGAATTCGTGCTGGCCATGCCGCGCACTCTGCATTGAGGTGTGTGCGGCGCCCACCGCGTGCTGCGATGGGCCGGCAGCCCTTCCGGTTTCTCCCCATTGTCGACCCCGTTCAGTCCGTCATTTTCATCGGTTATCCTCGCACTCATGATTCGCTTTGCTTCCCTGTTTTTGCTGGCCTTGACGCTGGCTGCATGTACCTCCACCCCGGTTCAGCAGGAGGACGATGGCTCGTCGTCCACGCCAAGCCGACCCGGCGGCCAGTCGCAGTCGTCGGTGCCCGAAGGCCCATTGCGCGTGCCGGCCTTGTCGGCATTACCCGAGACGCCCGCCCGCCCGCTGGCCGGGCGATTCACCCAAGCCAACTGGGCCGACCTGCCGGGCTACGCCAGTGACGACATGGCCGACTTGTGGCCGCTCTTCGTGCGCAACTGCAAAGGTCTGATGCGACCTACCGGGGGCAGCCTGACCACCCCGGCTCGATCGGCCCCACGTGCCTGGCAGCCGGTCTGCGCTGCCGCGGCCGACCCCGCTCGCGCCCCTGCTGCGGGCGATGCCGCCGCCATGCGCCAATTTTTGGCGACATGGCTGACGCCGTGGCGTCTGGAGGGGGGAGATGGCAAACCCGCTGCCAATACGGTCACGGGTTATTACGAGCCACTGGTTCGTGGCTCGCGTGAACGGGGAGGGCGCTATCAGTGGCCGCTCTATACCGTGCCGTCCGATTTGCTGACCATCGATCTGGGTGGTCTGTATCCGGAGTTGGCTGGCAAGCGAATACGAGGCAAGCTCGATGGCCGCCGTGTAGTGCCCTACGACACGCGCTCGGCCATCGCACGCTCGGATCGCCAGCCTCCGGCAATCGTCTATGTCGACGATCCAGTGGATGCGTTTTTCCTGCAGGTGCAGGGTTCTGGCCGGGTCGAATTGACCGACGGACCCGCCCGAGGCGACACGCTGCGAGTGGCTTACGCCGATCACAACGGTCATCCCTATGCGTCGATCGGCAAATGGTTGGCCGACAAGGGCGAGGTGCCGCTGGCTCAGGCGTCGATGCAGAACATCCGGGCGTGGGCGAAACGCAATCCTGGCCGAGTTCAGGACATGCTGAACGCCAACCCGGCCATGGTGTTCTTCCGCGAGGAAGCCATCACCGATCCGTCGCTGGGACCGAAAGGCGCCTACAGCATTGCCCTGGCGCCCGAGCGGGCTATCGCGGTAGACCCCACGTTCGTGCCCTTGGGCGCACCGGTGTTTCTGGCCACCACCCGTCCGGCCTCCGCTACGCCGCTCAATCGGCTGGTGTTCGCACAGGACACGGGTGCGGCAATCAAAGGTGCCGCGCGCGCCGATTTCTATTGGGGCTATGGCGATGCTGCGGGCGAGCAGGCCGGCCGCATGAAGCAGCGTGGCCAGATGTGGGTGCTGTGGCCCAAACAAGCCGGACAGCCGAGCGCCCGATGAGCGCACCGGCCACCGTTACCGTTTGCGGCGCGGGCATCGTCGGTCTGGCCTGTGTGCTGGCGCTTACCCGCGCCGGTATTGCCACGACACTGATCGCCCCGCGCCGTCCGGCACCGGCGACCGGAGGCGATCCGTATAGCCCGCGCGTCTATGCCATTTCGCCTGCCAGTCAACGCCTGTTGGATCGACTCGGCGTGTGGTCGGCGTTGCCGCAAGCGCGTATCGCCCCGGTCAAACGCATGGAGATTCGCGGCGACGCGGGCGGCCAGCTCGATCTGGACGCGTGGCAGGCGGCTGCGTCGCACCTGGCCTGGATCGTCGAGTCGGCCGAAATCGAGCGAGTCCTGGAACAAGCCGTTGTTTGGTCGGGTGCGACTTGGCTGGACGACACCGTCGCTGCCTGGAAGCCGGGAACCTCGATCACTACGGCAGGCCGTGTCGTTGCCACCTCGCTGGCGATCGGCGCCGACGGCGCGGCTTCGCCGCTGCGAACCTTGGCGGGTCTCGCACACCACAGCAAACCGTACGGGGATGTGGGGCTGGTGGCACATTTCGATTGTGAGCGGCCCACCCAGCATACTGCGTTGCAGTGGTTCGGTAGCGATGGGGTGCTGGCGCTGCTGCCTTTGCCCGATACCGTAAGAGGGGCGCAAGTCTCCATGGTGTGGTCGGTCAATGCAGCCAGGGCGCAGGACGTGCAATCGCTACGGCCCGATGCGCAAGCCGAACGCCTGCCCGCCATGCTGGCTGCGCTGACCGGTGGCCGCCTGGGTGCCTTGCGCTTGAATAGTCCGGTCTTCGGTTTTCCGTTATACGTCGAGCAGGCCGATCCCGTCGCCGACGGTGTGGCGTTGATCGGCGACGCTGCTCATCGCGTACATCCTTTGGCCGGACAGGGCCTGAACCTCGGGCTGGGCGATGTCGAGGCTCTGGTGGCGACTGTCGCTGGTCGCGAGCCTTTCCGAAGCCCGGGCGATATTCAAGTGCTTCGCCGCTATCGGCGAGCGCGTGCCGAACCCGTCGCCGCCATGCGACTAGTTACAGACGGTCTTCATCGGCTGTTTACAACATCTGCTGCACCGGTGGCGTGGATGCGTAATGCCGGTTTGTCCTGGGTCGATGCGGTGCCTGCGCTTAAGCGTGTGCTGGTCGAGCAGGCCTCCCACTCTTAAACAGGAGCTCCTCCGTGGCGCGCCAATCTATTTCATCGTCCCTTGGGCGTACCCGTGTTTGGGCATTGCTGGCTGGCCTGTCGGCCATGTCCGCAACGGCGTACGCCGCCGATGGCTCGAGCACCGGCACCCGGCAAGTGCCGTCGGCGCAGGAAACCTCCGGCAAGGCTGCGCAAGACGCTTCCCCGAAAGCGACATCGGGTACATCGGAAACTCGCACCGGTTCGAGCGATGTGGGCAGGACCGACGTGAACGGTGTGCGAACGCGCAGTACCGATGCCAAGCCCGAAGATGCGGTCGCGAAGAAAGTGCGCGGCAAGTTTTCCGAGCGCTTCTCGGGTATGCCGATTACGGCAGTGACTCGCACACCCTACGGTTTTTTCGAAGTCCAAATCGGTGCCGATTTGATCTATACCGATGAAGAAGTGCGGTGGGTCATGCAAGGTCCGCTGGTCGATGCGACGACCCGAGAGGATTTGAGCGCCAAACGTTTGGAAGCGCTATCGGCCATCCAGTTCGACACGTTGCCGCTGGATTTGGCTTTGAAGTCGGTCAAAGGCGACGGATCGCGCAGGATCGCGACGTTCGAGGATCCGAACTGTGGATACTGCAAGCAGTTGGCCAAAACTCTGCAATCGGTCGACAACATTACGGTCTACACCTTCGTGTTGCCGATTCTAGGGGCCGACTCGACCGAGAAGTCGCGCGACATTATGTGCGCGAGCGATCCGGTTCAAGCGTGGGACGATTGGATGCTGCGAAACAAAGCACCGGCGAAGGCCAGTGCCGAATGCAATCCGCCCTTGGCTTCCGTCGTGGAGCTGAGTCGTAAGTTGATGGTGCGGGGTACGCCTGCGATCTATTTCGAGGATGGCACGCGCGCCGCGGGTGCCTTACCGTCGGATGCTCTGAATGCTCGCCTGAAACGTCAATAGATGCCGAGGTGACCGTCATCAACCCCGTTCACCGATGCCGCGCTGGCGCGTGCGCGGTATCGGTGCCCGTTCTGATCGAAAGTTTCGATCAGTTGTAGGCATACCGCAAGCCTGCGGAAAACACATTATTGTTCACGCCACCTCGACCCACCTGCATGTCGTAGTTGAGGTTCCAGGACAGACGGTCGCTCGCCGCGGTCGAGAGTCCCAGACCCAGCCAGCCCGTGTGGCGCTGCAGCCCGATTCCCTCGACGGCGAAGCGCGCATCGGGCGCGCCGGAGAATGCCGCGGTGTAGTTCAAGCGGGCGGCGTTGCCATAGCGATATGCCCCATAGCCTGTCACGACCGATTCGACACCCGCCCACGACAAGGGCTGGCTTTGCAAGCGAAGACCGAGCGTCGCGGCGGTTTGGTCGTACGATTTTTTGTTGCCCTTCAGGGCCAGCGGGCTGCCCGACTCGGCAATCGCGCCGCGTTTCAGAACATCGTAGGAGACGCCGATGAACGGCGTGGCCTGTAAGGTATCGATAGCTTGGACGTAGCCGATTTCACCGTAAATCGAGGTCATGCGGTCGGTGCGATCGGCTTTGACGCGCGTCGAGTCGTCACGCACGACGACATCGCGTCTGCTGTCGGTAGAAATCCATTGATGGCCAAGACGTCCCGCGACATAACTGCCGAGATCGCCGCCTTGACGGCCATACAAGGACAGCCCGGCCGACGTGGAGTCCGATTTTCCGCCATGTCGATCGAAGCGAGCGCTCGCCTCTGAAAACGTCAGGGCAAGGCCCAGGATGGTGTCGGGTTTCAGGCGATGGTCGAGGCCGAGCTGCCCGCCGAAGTGATGAGTATTGGCCTTGGCAAAGCCACGTTCCGCGATTTCGCCGCTTCCCCCCGTCACGCTCGCCCACATGCCGCTTTGCTGGGCGTGATGGCGTAAGACATCGACGCGATCCGACAGCGCCCGGTTAATGGCGTTAGATTGTTGGAACGTCAGCGCTTGCGACGACGCGTGGATTTGTCCCGAGAAGCTGTCGAGCGATGCCCCCAAATGCGGTAACCGAGGTTTCTCCCTGGAGCTTCGCAGCACTGTCGAGGAACGCTTGGGTCACTGCCGAGGAGCGACCGGTGGCCTGGGTGTCGGCAAGCTGAAACGCATTTTCTATGGCGTTGGCAGCGTTTAGGCGCGCGGTTTGTCCGGGGTAAAGATCATTGGCCAGCAGCTTCACGTCGGTGCGTACAACATCGACATCGACTTGCTTGGGGCTATAGCGCGGCACAACGGTATAGAGCAGACCCGACTCGCTCCGAACCGTGCCAAATTTACCGACCACAGCGTCGGCGATCAGCACAGGCTCGGTTGCTTTCACGAGGTAGCGGGCATCCGGTTTGTTGATGACCAACGTGGAATTGTTCAAAGATGCCGTACCACCGACTTTCACTGCCGTACCCAGCTGTGTCTCGAAAATAGCCGTTTTTCTGAGGGTGACGTAGTCGCCATCAATGGTCAGACCAACCCCCTGCACCTGCATTACCCCAGCATTTTTGACAGATGCCTGGATATGCCCGCCATTTGCCGTCAACGTGCCTTTAGATCCAACGCTGATCCCCGACCGCTGTGTGCCATTGACTGCGAGCTTACCGAGGACGACATGCGTTTCGCCGGCGTAAGTATTGTTGCCCCACAAGGTCAGAGTGCCAGCGCCGGATTTTCGTAGTCCGGCGTTGCCGCCAATGTCGTTGTAGAAAGCGGCGTTGTGTCCTTTTGTATCTGCTTGAAAATCCCCGCCCAATGTCAATCGGGTGTCAAATAGGCCTGGACCGCGTACTGCCCGATCGGTATTGAGCTTGCCCCAGCCAAGCAGATGGGGCAATCCAAGGTCGTCCGTGGTGGACAGGATCGTTTGACGCAATTCGCTGTTAGTCATCCACGGGAATGCTTGAGAGACCTGAGCTGCCGCCGCAGTCACGACAGGTGCTGCAAATGAGCTAGCCAGCCAGCCGTGGGGCGCCTCGGCTGCTAGGCACCAGTTTCCGGCCACACCGCATGCGTTTACTTTGGGATAGAATTCGCCGTTGTTGAGCAGCGTGACAGTCAGCCATCCTTTTTCAAGGCTCGGCCGGAGATAAGGCGCAGCAGCCGCAAAATACGGGTTGGGCTTACCTTCGTTTCCTACTGACCAGATCAGCAATTGCCCATCGCGATTAACGGCGTCGTCGAATACGTCAAGACGTTCTACGGCCCCCTCAAGGGCTGCTAGTTTTACGGCGTTCTGAGGAAGGGGCATTGTGTTGAAGTCGGGCACACTCCAGGAATTGTTGACAATTCTGACGTCGCGCGCAGCCAGTTGTTCCAGTGTGCTGCGAATGTTCTGCGCGATGGGAAGAATGGGCATGTTGGCTTGGTAAAGGTCGAAGCCATTCGCAGCCCCAGCCGGAAATGCATCACCGAGTTTACGCCCGCCGATCACACGGCTCACCCTGGAACCATGCACGCCATTCTCGCTATCGTCAGGTGACAATACTTCCTTTAGCCTACCCTCGATAGCCGCAGTATGGTTCTGCAGTCCGGATTTCTTACGCTTTGCCTTGCTTTCGCCTTTGAAGCCCGTATCGAACACACCCACTTTCACGCCTGTGGCATTGTAAGTCGACGAATCCGGCAAATCCGGTTTTTGCATGACCGGCACGAAGACAGGGGCGGGGTCGTCGTTGGCTTTACCTGCGGTGGGTATGCCCATGAGCATGGCAAGCATCGAAAAACTCATTACTGCATTAGTACGAAACTGATCGGGGCGTTTCATCGCCACTTCTCCTAAATGTAGCGACTCGAAGCCAAATGAGCCCCGTCGCGAATCATTTAGTATGTACAACTGGTACAAACCAGTTGTAACTAATCGACCATATGCGCAAAAAAGCCTGAGTTCTGTGGTAATTCGAACTCAGGCCTCAGTCATCGGTACTGCACCGTCGAAGATGCGCCAACTTAGGACGGCATTGATGAAGTAGGTTCGACCAGCGCCGCACGCACTCGTCCCAATACGACCGGGTCGTGCAGCACGCGCAGCTTCAAGGGTTCGGACATCTTGTCCAGACCCGCCGCCTTCGCCTGCGCCACCAAGGCGTCGCGACCGCGTTCGATGACGGGGCTATCGCCATGACGGGCACGCCCCATGGCGCGCGCCAACACGTGCGTATCGACGTCTAGCAACGCATCCGCAAAGCCCGGGCGCGGCGACTGGCGCGCAATCGCAACGTACTGGCGAGTCGCCTGCAATTCGGTCGGCGGTTGCGTCTCTTCGGGAATCCGGAACAGGCGTGCCAGATAGCTGCGGCGACCCAAATCGACCCGGCTCGAATACACCGACAGTGGAATGATCAACAACAAAGACAGCAGGATCGGGGCCATCCATATCAAGAACAGCGGATCGAGCCACGCTACCAGGCCGCCCCACAGCAAACCCAGCATCGTTTGCGAGCCGTGACGACGTACGGCATCGCCCCAAGTCGTCTCGTCGTTGTCGCGCGAAGGCGAAATCCACTTCGCTGCCCATCCCAAAAAAGCAGCCAGCACGAAGCGCGTGTGAAAGATCATCCGAACCGGCGCCAACAGCATCGAGAACATCACTTCCAACACCATGCTGTGAGTCAGCCGACGACGGCCACCGAACAGCCGAGTTTCTTTGGTGGGGCGCGTCCAGATCAGAATAATGCTCAACACCTTGGGCAAGAACAGCAGTATGGCGGTGGTCGAGAACAAGGCGATGGCGTGCGTTGGGTTCCAGCGCGGCCAGATCGGGAACAACTGATTGGGCTGCGTGAAGTATGTGGGTTCCGTCAGCGTGTGTACCGCGAGTAGGGCGGTAGACAACACCAGGAACAAGAACCACAGCGGCGCCGACAAATACGACATGACGCCGGTCAAGAACACGGCTCGGTGAACGGGGTTGAATCCCTTCACCAAGAACAGCCGAAAATTCATTAGATTGCCGTGGCACCAGCGCTGATCCCGTTGCAGTTCTTCGAGCAGGTTAGGTGGCAGCTCTTCGAACGATCCGGGTAAGTCGTAGGCGATCCACACGCCATATCCGGCGCGCCGCATCAAGGCCGCTTCGACGAAGTCGTGCGACATGATGTGGCCGGAAAACGAACCTCGACCCGGCAACGGCGCCAACACGCAATGGCGCATGAAGGGTTCGAGCCTAATGATGGCGTTATGCCCCCAGTAGTGCGACTCGCCCAATTGCCAGAAGTGCATGCCGGCAGTGAAGAGCGGTCCATATACGCGAGAAGAGAACTGCTGAATCCGCGCATACAGAGTGTCCATGCCGGTGGCCATCGGCGCGCTTTGGATGATGCCGGCATCGGGACTGGCTTCCATCAGGCGCACCAGGCGCTTCAAGCCTTCGCCCGACATCACGCTATCGGCATCCAGCACCACCATGTACTTGTATTGCGATCCCCAGCGGCGGCAGAAGTCGTCGAGGTTGCCGCTTTTGCGTTTGACGCGACGGCGGCGCAACCGATAGAAGATCTTGCCCCACCCCCCAACCGCGTTGCACAGATCGACCCAGGCGCGTTGCTCCGACACGCAGATGTCGGCCTTGTAGCTGTCGCTCAGGATAAAGACATCGAAGCGATCGGCAACGTCGGTGCGTGCGATCGATTCGAAGCTTGCCCGTAAACCTGCGAATACCCGGTTCACGTCCTCGTTGCAGATCGGCATGACGATAGCCGTTCGCGCCGAAGCGTCGATTGGGCCGTCTTCCACGCTGCGCGCTGAAATCGAGAACCGGTCGCGGCCGATCAACAACTGCAGAAAGCCCATCATGGCGGTCCAGAAGCCCGCCGACACCCACAGGAACAGCAAGGCGAACAAAGCCAGAATCGCCAGTTCGAGCACTTGACCGCCCTGGTATGGCAAGACCGAACGCATGTAGTAGGTGGCAATGACAGTTTGCACCGACACCGCGACTAACAAGCACAGCCGCCGGCGGCTGCCCGCCATCCGCCACGCGCTTTCGCGATTGTGGTCGGGGCTGTCCTCGTAACGCGAACGCTTGGCACCGGCCCGCAGACGCCGCCAGCCACGGACCACCGGGTTGGTGTTCCACGGCTCGGGCGACATGGGCGTACGCGTGTGCGGCGGTGCGGTCTTCAAAAAGACGTCGTCCTCGCCCGGGTACTCCAGCGGAGCGCCATCGAGCGCGCCGGTATTACTCTTTAGGATTGGCATGCGAAGGCACTCGATACAACCAGGTTTCGGTCAGAACCGTCTCACCGCTCTTGAGCGCGGCGCGCAGCTCGACGGGTTTTTCATTGTCCTTCACTTTGACCTTTAGGGTCAGGCGCTGGCCACCGGTGATCTTGTTGGGCCGGATGCTGGACTCGACGATTTCGCCGTTGTCGTCGGCCGACACCGAGGCTTGCAGCACGTCTTCGGGCTCGAGATCTTCGAGCGAAGGGCCAACGAAGTCGATGATGTAGGTAATGCTGCCATCCCAACGACGGATCAGATCGGGACCCTTGTTCTCGTCACGCGAGCGCCGCGTCTGCATCACCCAGGCTTGATCGGAGTTGTGGGCCAAACGGTTGTTCAGCGTCCAACGCATGCTGTATTCGAGATCTAGCGGTTTGCCGCGCTCGGGCACCGACTCGGGCACCCAGAACGCCACGATGTTGTCGTTGGTTTCGTCTCCGGTCGGAATCTCCACCAGTTGAACGCTACCCTTGCCCCAATCGCCCTGGGGTTCGATCCATAGGCTGGGACGCTGCTCGTAGTGATCGTCCAAGTCCTCGTATTGATGGAACTCGCGCTCGCGTTGCAACAGGCCGAAGCCACGCGGGTTTTCCATGCTAAAGGCGCTGACGGCCAAACGGCGTGGATTGTTCAACGGACGCCAGATCCACTCGCCATTGGCAGCGTGCATGGCCAGACCGTCGGAGTCATGCAGACGAGGACGATAGTTGGGTTGCGACCACGGCTGGTTCGAGCCGTACAAATACATGCTGGTCAGCGGTGCGATGCCCAGACGGCCCACGCCGTCGCGCATGAAAACGCGCGACTTCACATCGACCATGATTTCTTCGCCGGTCTTGATGGTGAACTGATACGCACCGGCGGCGCGCGGCGAATCCAACAGCGCATAGATCACCAGGTTCTTGCTTTTGGGCTGGGGATGTTCGATCCAGAATTCCTTGAATGCCGGGAATTCTTCGCCCGAGGGCAAGGCGGTATCGATCGCCAGGCCACGTGCGGACAAGCCATAGACCTGACCCTTGCCAATCACGCGAAAGTAGCTGGCACCCAGAAACGTGGCCAATTCGTCTTCCGGCTTTCTCTCGCTGTTGACCGGGTACAAGACTTTAAAGCCGGCGAAGCCGAGCTTTTCGACTGCCGCGCCGTCGATCTTCAAGTCGCCATAGTCGAACATCTCGGCATTGAACTTGATCTCTTCGACGTTCTTGCCTTTGATCTCGTTGATCTTGATCGGCGTGTTGAAGTGCATGCCTTGGTGATAAAAGCGCAAGGTAAAGCGCGAGCCGTGGTCTTTCCAATAGGCATGGTCGGGGCGGAAGCGCACTTGCTGATAATCCGCGTACTTCATGCTGGAGAACACTTCGGGCAGATTCGACTTGGGCGCTTCGTAATTCTTCTTCGCCAGCGCCTCAGCCGACTGGGCGACTTCCTGGAAGCCAAACGCATATCCCAATGTCGGGGCCAGAGAGACCGTCAACGCTGCAATGCAAAAAAAAGCGCGCGCGCCTCGGCCGCGTCGTCCACTACCTGCAAATCCAACCATGCGCCATCCATTTGTTTTAGGTTGAGAATCCCGCCGCCCGCAGCGACAGGTCAATGCTGTGCATTTTTACATAGGGCAGTGCTGTATTCGCAACTGTTCGGCCAGGTATGTATCTGTATGTGCCGAGTCAATTTGGGCCGTGGGTTTCTCACCACACATCGGGTCTGCCGCAGCGCGCTATTTTGCTGGAACAGCGGTCGCGTAAATGCCGATTGCTCAGGTGCCGGTGTCCGGGCCTCATAATGACTGCCCGTTCGGCCTCAGGCATTACCGCTAAACACGACAGGAGTATGAGGATGAGTCAAACGATCGCTGAACCCGTGGACGGCGAGGCTAACGGCGGTTTGCGCCGGGTCTTGAAGGCGCGGCACGTCAGCATGATCGCGATCGGTGGTGCTATCGGTACCGGTTTGTTTTTGGCTTCCGGGGCGACTATCGCTCAAGCGGGGCCGGGCGGCGCGTTGCTGGTGTATGCCGTCGTCGGGCTGATGGTCTATTTTTTGATGACTAGCCTAGGCGAGATGGCCACGGCCATGCCGGTTTCTGGCAGCTTCTCGACTTACGGCGCGATGTATGTCGATCCGGGATACGGTTTTGCGCTCGGTTGGAACTATTGGTACAACTGGGCGATTACCGTTGCCGTCGATCTAGTGGCGGCCCAGCTGGTCATGGCTTATTGGTTTCCAGACGTCCCCGGCTGGATTTGGAGCGCGGGCTTTCTGACGCTGACTTTTTCGCTCAACGCGCTGTCGACACGGGTTTTCGGAGAGGCCGAGTATTGGTTCGCCTTGATCAAAGTCGTCACGGTAATCGTTTTCATCGGTACCGGCGTGCTGATGCTGCTGGGCATTATCCAGGGCGGCGAGGCCGGCGGTTGGCATAACTGGACGATTGGCGAAGCGCCTTTTGCGGGCGGGTTCGCTGCGCTGGTCGGTGTGGCCATGATGGTGGGCTTCGCTTTCCAGGGCACCGAACTGGTCGGCGTCGCGGCCGGCGAATCTGAAAACCCGCGGCGCACCATCCCGCGCGCCATTCGGCAGGTGTTCTGGCGCATCCTTTTGTTCTACATCCTGGCCATTCTGGTGATCGGGCTGCTGATCCCCTATACCGATCCCAGACTGCTGCGCACCGGTGTGAACGACGTCAGCATCAGCCCATTCGCGCTTATTTTCGATCAGGCCGGTCTGTTGGCCGCAGCCGCGGTCATGAATGCCGTTGTGCTCACTTCCGTACTGTCTGCCGGTAATTCGGCCATGTATGCCTCGACCCGCATGCTGTGGAGCCTCGCGCGAGACGGCATGGCGCCTAAGTTATTTTTGAAAGTCAGCTCGCGCGGCGTGCCGCTCGCGGCTTTGATCGTCACCACGATCGTGGCGGCTATGTGCTTTTTGACTTTCCTATATAGCCCTCAAGTTGTATACATCTGGTTGCTCAACGCGGCGGGGATGACCGGATTTATTTCCTGGTTAGGCATCGCCGTCAGCCATTATCGATTCCGTAAAGGCTATGTCGCGCAAGGCCAGTTGCTCGACGAACTGCCCTATGTATCGCCTTATTTTCCGTTTGGATCGTTGTTTGCATTTACGGTGCGTTTGGCGATTACCCTGGGTCAAAACTACCAGGCCTTTTTGCAGGAAGAAATCGACTGGGCCGGGGTGGTCGCGACTTATCTTGGGATTCCCTTGTTTTTGGCGATCTGGCTGGGCTATCGCGTGATGCGCGGTGGTCGTATCGTAAAGTATTCCGAGATGACGTTCCCGATCCTGCGTCGCAAGAAAGCTGATTTTTGAAGCACGGGCATTGTGGCCGGCCTGACCGAGGGTGGTCAGCCTCAGGCGTTTGTTCAAACAAACAGACTACCGGGCGTATGCCAAATGAATAAGGCCCTGATTCGTTATATCGATCAGGGCCTTATGTTTTCGTACCACCGCTGAAACCGACGAGTAGATGTCGCTATTTAAAAGTCACCACTTACCGGCCCCAGCGCGAGTTGCCTGCGCGACCCGCAGGCATGACTCGACGTGGCTCGAGCTCCCGTCGTATCAGCTCAACGCTGCCACAGCGGCGTTCAACGTCGCGCTCGGGCGCATGGCTTTCGACACACGGTCGGCATTCGGGCGATAGTAGCCGCCAATGTCGATGGCCTTGCCTTGAGCGGCAGCCAACTCGGCCACGATCTTGGCTTCGTTTTCTTCCAAAGTCTTGGCCAGCGGTGCGAATTGTTTCTGCAAGGCTTCATCTTCGGTTTGGCTAGCCAGCGCGCGCGCCCAGTAAAAGCTCAGGTAGAAGTGGCTGCCACGGTTGTCCAGACCACCCACCTTGCGGTCGGGCGATTTGTTTTGATCCAGGAAAACACCGGTGGCTTTGTCCAGCGTCTTCGCCAACACGCGTGCCTTCTGGTTATCGGTGGCTTCGGCCAGCGCTTCCAGCGAAGCAGCCAGGGCCAAGAACTCACCCAGGGAATCCCAGCGCAGGAAGCCTTCTTCGACGAATTGCTGAACGTGCTTGGGCGCCGAACCCCCTGCGCCCGTTTCGAACAGACCGCCACCGGCCATCAGCGGCACGATCGACAGCATCTTGGCGCTGGTGCCTAATTCCAAAATCGGGAACAAATCGGTCAGATAGTCGCGCAGCACGTTGCCGGTCACCGAGATGGTGTCTTTGCCGGCGCGAATACGCTCGATACTGACACGCGTGGCATCGACAGGCTTCAGGATTTGCAGATCCAGGCCGTTGGTGTCGTGATCTTTCAGATCGCGTTTCACTTTGGCGATCAATTGCGCGTCGTGTGCGCGGCCTTCGTCCAGCCAGAAGATGGCCGGGGTATTGGACAGGCGGGCGCGAGTCACGGCCAGCTTGACCCAGTCCCGGATCGGCGCATCTTTGGTCTGGCACATGCGCCACAGGTCACCGGTTTGAACTGTATGTTCGAGCAGCACGGTACCTGCGGCATCGGTCACACGAACCACGCCGTCCTGCTTGATCTCGAAAGTTTTGTCGTGCGAGCCGTATTCTTCGGCCGCTTGCGCCATCAGGCCGACGTTGGGCACGCTGCCCATGGTCACGGGATCGAACGGGCCGTTGGCCTTGCAGTCGTCGATAACGGCTTGATAGATGCTGGCGTAACTACGATCGGGGATGACGGCCTTGGCATCGTGCAGCTTGCCGTCGGTGCCCCACATCTTGCCGGAGTCGCGGATCATGGCAGGCATCGATGCGTCGACGATCACGTCACTGGGCACGTGCAGGTTGGTGATGCCCTTGTCGGAATTGACCATGGCCAATTCCGGGCGTTCGCCGTACTGAGCCTTCAAATCAGCTTCGATCTGGGTTTGCTGATCGGCGGGCAGATCTTTCAGGCGCGCATACAGGTCGCCAATGCCGTTGTTGGGATTGAAGCCCACCTTGGCCAGCGCTTCGGCGTGTTTGTTTAGCACGGTTTGGTAGAAGGTCGATACGAAGTGGCCGAAGATGACGGGATCGGACACCTTCATCATGGTGGCTTTCAGGTGTACCGAGAACAGCACGCCTTGGCGCTTCGCGTCGGCGATCTGTTCCGAAATGAAGCTGCGCAGTGCGTCTTTGCTCAACACTGCGGCGTCGATGATTTCGCCCGCCGTTACTTTGGTCTGTGCTTTCAGCACGGTTTCGCCGCCGTCTTTGGCGGTCAGCGCGATCTTGACCGTACCGGCTTGTTCGATCAGGGCCGATTTTTCGCTACCGTAAAAGTCGCCTTGCGCCATATGCGCGACGTGCGACTTCGAGTCGGCGTTCCAGGCGCCCATCTTGTGCGGGTGCTTGCGTGCGTAGTTCTTGACCGACAGGGGAGCGCGGCGATCGGAGTTGCCTTCGCGCAGCACAGGGTTCACGGCGCTGCCTTTGACCTTGTCGTAGCGGGCGCGCGCGTCCTTTTCGGTATCGTTTTGCGGATTTTCGGGATAGTCGGGCAACTTGTAGCCCTGATCCTGGAGTTCCTTGATGGCGGCCTTCAGCTGCGGGATGGACGCGCTGATGTTGGGCAGCTTGATGATGTTGGCTTCGGGCGTCGTGGCTAGTTGGCCCAGTTCGGCCAGGGCGTCGACTTGCTTCTGTGCATCGGTCAGCACTTCGGGGAACACAGCGACGATGCGTCCAGCCAGCGAAATGTCACGGGTCTCTACGGCAATGCCCGACGAACGCGTAAATGCCTCCACGATCGGCAGCAACGAATACGTGGCCAGTGCGGGGGCCTCATCGGTGAGGGTATAGATGATTTTCGATGTCGTGGACATGGTCCTCGGTACCTTTCTGAAGTCAGTGGGCGAGTCTTGCCCCCTCATTGTACGCACAAGGCAGGCAAGTCTTATGTCTTATAGCTTATCTCGATGAGATGTCATGTTTCAAACGATTCTTCGCTGCCATGCCGAGTAATCGCTGGAACGTCGGGTAGTGTGCATGATTCGATGCCGGGCACTGGGCGGCATGGCGCAGCCTCTGGCTCATCGCGCGAAGGCGCTTGATGGTCGCAGGCCCTGGCGGTGGGGATAGCAACCGTTGTCGTGCCGTTATGCGTCATACCGCCCATGATGGGTGCCGGGTTCGCCGGCAGGCGTACACCCGCGCCATTCAAGAGTGGTTTGACGCAGCCTGGCGACGCGTATCGTGTTCGGCTGCGGGCTTTATGGGTCTGCAAAGCCCCCGTCTTCTGCCATGACGACGTGAAAGAATTCAAATTGAGGTGGTGACGCACGCTAGGCCGGGCAACTACCGAGGCGGTACGGCGTCAATCCATTCTTGTCATGATGACAAGAATAAGCCTCAACCTTATCGTTTCGATAAGTTTAAGACGAGATTAGCGAAGGTGCTGCTGGGCGCGACGTCGCAAGGTTTATTGGCCTGACAATTGCCCGACGCAAGCTTGACGAATTCGTGACAAGTGCAGACTTATGATTCGCTCGCCTTCTTCATCGGCGAGTCCGAATCATGCAAGCCATCGTCAATGCCGCCCTTAGCCAGACAGCCGGACGCTTTCTCATCAGCGGGTGTGGGGCGACGGCGTTTCATTATCTGATCATGCTCACGCTGATCGATCGTGGCTGGCCCGCTGGCGCCGCCACTGCCGTCGGTGCCGGCGCAGGCGCGGTCGCCAATTATCTGGCCCAGCGTCAGTTCACGTTTCGTTCGCAATCCAGCCATGTTTCGGCAGGGCCGCGCTATGCCGCGAGCGTGGGGGCGTGCTGGCTACTCAATAGCTTGTTTTTCTGGGTTTTGCACTCGGGTCTATCCATCGATGTCTATGTCTCTCAAGTCCTGGCCACGCTTCTGCTGGCAGGCTGCAACTACTGGGTACTGAAAAGGTATGTATTCCTATGACTAACGTACAGGCTTTGCATTTCCCAACCGATCCGGCAGTCGTCAAGCGGCCTGCGCTGTCCGTCCTGATTCCGGTCTACAACGAGGTGGAGGTACTGCCGCTCTGCTTCGAGAAGCTGCGTTCGGTGCTGGATGGCACCGATCTAACCTACGAAATCGTTTTCGTCGACGACGGTAGCAGCGATGGCAGCGCCGATTATCTGGCCGCCCTGTCTTATACGCATCCGAATCTCAAGGTGATTCGCTTGAGCCGAAACTTTGGCAAGGAGGCCGCCATGTCCGCAGGCATCGAGCATTGCGATGGGGCCGCCACAGTGATTCTGGACGCCGATCTGCAAGACCCGCCAGAGCTGATTCCGGATATGGTCAGCGCGTGGCGCGCCGGGGCCGATGTCGTCACCATGCGGCGACGCTCGCGCGAGGGCGATCCGTGGCACAAGCGACTGAGCGCTCATCTGTATTACCGACTGCTAAACCATTTGAGCGACGTGCCGATTCCCGCCGACACGGGCGATTTCAGATTAATGAGCGCGCGCGCGGTTCAGGCCTTGCTCCAATTGCCCGAGCGCGCGCGCTATATGAAAGGGATCTTCGCGTGGATCGGCTTTCCCACCACCGTCATCCTGTATGAACGTAAACCGCGTGCCGCTGGAAAGACTAAATGGAATTATGGCGGCTTGATGAGGCTGGCGATGGAGGGTATCACCTCGTTCTCGATCAAGCCTTTGCGCTGGGCCTCGGGTACGGGCGTGACGGTAGCCGGTCTCGGGCTGCTCTACGGCCTGTTCATTGCCGCCAAGACGGTTCTGTATGGCGACATAGTGCAAGGCTATCCATCGCTGATCGCCATCATCGCCTTCCTCGGCGGGGTGCAATTGATCACGATGGGGCTGCTGGGTGAGTACGTTGGAAAGTCTTATATGGAAGCGAAGCAGCGCCCCGTGTTCCTGGTGCGGGACGTGCTGCAAAGCCGACCGAACCACGATGTCTTGCCAATGGAGCGTGCTTGAGTGAACAAGCCCTTTCGTTTGCCAAGCTGGTTGTGGTTACTGGGTGCCGCGCTGGTCGTCC
>CAMDNZ010000035.1 GCA_945903445.1 Bordetella parapertussis | reverse complement strand
CACATTGTCCAGCTGCTCGGCTAGCTTCAGCAGCCCTATCTTGTTTCGGATTACCTTATGATTCTGGGCCATGTTCATCTCTGACTTTTCCTTTCAGGGCTCTTGCCCTAGGTTAACGAAAATGTCAGATTAAGTTTTGACTAATACATCTTATCCGTCACACCCGCCCGCGCCGTGTCCGTGCCTATCCCGCTTTCGTCATCGCCCTTTGTTACCGCCCCGAACGCGCCGGACGACGCTGCTTGCATGGCGCTCGCGCTGGCTCAGGCCGAGGCGGCGCTGGCGGTGGGCGAAGTGCCGGTGGGTGCGGTGGTGGTGGCAGCAGACGGAGAAGTGATCGGCACGGGCCACAACCGGACGATTCTAGATGCAGACCCCACGGCTCATGCCGAAGTCGTCGCCTTGCGTCAGGCCGCGAAGCACATGGCCAACTATCGGCTGCCCGGCGTGTCCTTGTATGTGACGCTCGAACCCTGCGTGATGTGCATGGGCGCCATGCTGCATGCGCGCCTGGCACGCGTCGTGTTTGGCGCGACCGATCCTAAAACGGGTGCCTGCGGCAGTGTTCTGGACATTGCCGGCGTCGGCCGGCTCAATCATCAAACGCGGGTCGAGGGCGGCATCCTGGCCGAGCCCTGCGGCCATATCTTGCGCGCATTTTTTCGTGCGCGCCGAAGCAAGGATCCCAAGGCATGACAACGAATCCCGGCATTTATCTGATTTCGCCTTCGTCGGCGGCCGATCCGGACGCCGTGGCGCGCGGACGCCAGCGTTTATCCGATTTGGGTTTCACCACCAGCCTGGACCGGACGGCTTTGGCGGTCGCTCAGCGTTTTGCCGGAACGGACGCCGAGCGGGCCGCCAGCGTGGCGCGCGCACTGGATCAAGTGCATCCGGTGGTCATGGCGACGCGCGGGGGCTATGGCTTGACGCGCATTTTGCCGATGATCGATTGGACCGCCGTCGCGGCCAGTGGTAAGCGTTTTGTCGGACATTCCGATTTCACCGCCTTCAATCTGGCGCTGTTGGCTCAAACGGGAGGCGTTTCCTATAGCGGCGCCAGCCTGATCGCCGATTTCGGTGGTGAAGAAAGGGACGACCTCACCGAGGCGCTGTTCGGCGAGGTCGTGCGCGACGAGTTGGAAATTCTGAGCTTCGAATCCGACGATGCCGATGCGGTCGATTGCCGTGGCACGCTGTGGGGCGGCAATCTGGCTACGCTGTGTGCATTGGCAGGCACCCCCTACATGCCGGATATCCACGGCGGCATTCTCTTTCTGGAAGATGTTGCCGAGCACCCTTACCGGGTCGAACGCATGCTGACCCAGCTCTGGCATGCGGGCGTGCTGGCGCGTCAGCACGCCATCGTGCTGGGCGAGTTTTCAGGCTACCGCCTGGCGCCGCACGACAATGGTTTCGATATGCCGTCGGTGGTGCAGTGGCTGCGCGATACCGTCGGAGTGCCGGTGGTGACGGGTTTGCCATATGGTCATGTGGCTAGCAAAGCGACGCTGCCGGTTGGCGTCCAGGCGGGGCTGGCGACCGAGGACGGCATGGCCTATCTCGTGCTGCAAGAGCACGACCATGACCATGAGCATGACCATGAGCACGATCATGACCATGAGCACGATCATGACCACGGTCATGGACGCCACCATGCCGACGGCGAGAGGCATGCTGACGGCCACCACCCTCATCATGACGCCGATTGCGGCTGCGCAAGCGACTTGCCAAGCCAATCCGACCATCCGGCTCCCAAAAAAACGATCGGGAAGCCGTAAGACGCACCTGACGGCCGATTTGTAGGCTGTCCCCCCCGCTTGGTACACTGGCG
The DNA here is from genome assembly GCA_945903445.1 of Bordetella parapertussis. GTDB lineage: Bacteria > Pseudomonadota > Gammaproteobacteria > Burkholderiales > Burkholderiaceae_B > Schauerella. Next base: position 31,352 of record CAMDNZ010000035.1, on the reverse strand, counting down.
GATTGACTTCCACACGCGTGGCGCATCTTCGTTGCCCGCGTTTTTCTTGGGCAACGCCTTGATCAATACCGCCAACCTCACTATTCAGTTCGGTCCGAAACCCCTGTTCGAGAATGTCAGCGTCAAGTTTGGCGAGGGGAACCGATACGGCCTGATCGGGGCCAACGGGTCGGGCAAATCGACCTTCATGAAAATTATCGGCGGCGATCTCGAATCGAGCGCCGGTAACGTCTCGCTGGACCCAGGCGTGCGCCTGGGCAAGCTGCGCCAGGATCAGTTCGCTTACGAAGACCTGCGAGTGCTGGACGTCGTCGTCATGGGCCACACCGAGATGTGGGACGTGCAGACCCGCCGTGACGCCATTTATGCCAATCCGGATGCGTCCGAAGAAGACTACATGGAGGCCGCCGATCTGGAAGCGAGGTTCGCCGAGTACGACGGCTACACCGCCGAATCGCGCGCGGGCGAATTGCTGCTGGGTCTGGAAATTCCGGTCGAACAGCACAATCTGCCGATGCGCGAGATTGCCCCCGGCTGGAAGCTGCGCGTGCTGTTGGCGCAGGCCCTGTTCTCGAATCCCGATGTGTTGCTGCTGGACGAACCCACCAACAACTTGGACATCAACACGATTCGTTGGCTGGAAAACGTGCTCAACAGCTACCAGAGCACAATGATCATCATCAGTCACGATCGTCACTTTCTGAATGCCGTATGTACTCACATGGCCGACCTCGATTATCGCGAAATCCGCATCTATCCGGGTAACTATGACGACTACATGCTGGCGTCAACCCAGGCACGCGAGCGCCAAAGCGCCAACAACGCCAAGGCCAAGGAACGCGTGGCCGAACTCCAGGATTTCGTGCGCCGCTTCTCGGCCAACAAATCCAAGGCGCGCCAGGCTACTTCCCGCTTGAAGCAGATCGATCGCATCAAGGCAGAGACGGTCGAGGTCAAGCCCTCGTCGCGTCAAAATCCGTATATCCGCTTCGAGCAGAACAAGGTGCTGCATCGTCAGGCCGTGGCGGCCGAACACCTCACCAAGGGCTATGACGGCCCTGCGGTCATCAAGGACTTCACCGCCATGGTCGAAGCGGGCGAGAAGATCGCCATCATTGGTGCCAACGGTGTGGGTAAAACAACCTTGTTGCGCCTGTTGGCAGGCGATCTGGTGGCCGATTCGGGCAGCTTGAAATGGTCCGATAACGCCGATATGGGCTATATGGCTCAGGACGTGTCCGACCAGTTCCAGAGCGACGAGATTCTGTTCGACTGGATGGGCGGCTATCGCCAGAACGGCGACGACGACCAATCGCTGCGTTCGGTGCTGGGCCGTTTGCTGTTCTCCAGCGACGACATCGTCAAACCCGTGCGAGTGTTGTCCGGCGGAGAGAAAAACCGGATGACGTTTGGCCGCCTGATGCTGGGCCGTCATAACGTTCTGCTGATGGACGAGCCCACTAACCACCTGGACATGGAATCGATCGAGTCGCTGCAACACGCGCTGGATCTGTTCAAGGGCACCTTGGTGTTTGTGTCGCACGATCGAGAGTTCGTGTTCGGTCTGGCGACCCGCATCATCGAGATCATGCCTGATGGCCAGATCGTCGATTATCGGGGTGGTTACGACGACTACTTGCAGTCGCGCGGTATCGAAGCCTGAGCGCAATGAACGCAAGCGCCGATTTTTTTACGCTGGCGCCCGGCGTTCATCGACTCGAACAAGACATCAAGAAAAGCCGCTTTCTATGCGTGGCCGCTGCCGTGGCCGACATCGAAGCGGCTTCTTCTTTTTTCGCGGCTCACGCTCGAGCCGATGCCACCCACAATTGCTGGGCTTATCGCATCGGTCAATTCTACCGATTCAACGACGACGGTGAGCCAGGCGGCACGGCAGGCAAACCCATCCTGCAAGCGATCGAGGGGCAGGGCTTGGATGGTGTGGCCGTGCTGGTCGTGCGTTGGTATGGTGGCGTGAAATTGGGTGCGGGCGGCTTAGTGCGTGCCTACGGGGGGTGTGCCGCCGAGTGCCTGCGAGTGTCGCCGCGCGTGCGGGTCATGGCCCAAAAGCGGGTTCGCTTCGTGTGTGCGTACGGGGACGAGGGCGCCATTCGACAGCGATTGGCGCATGCGCAGGCGACCGACGTGGCAATGGCATACGGGCCTGGGCAGGTGGGCGTCGAAGCGGACGTTCCCTTGAACCAGATCGCTGATCTGGAAATTGCAGTGCGTGACGTCACGCGAGGTCAGAGCGAGTGGGTCGTGCCGCAGGAGGCAGGTCGGTCATCCGACCCGCACGATGCAGGGCTGGCCAGCAGCTCAGCCCGCAACTCGGCCAGTCGGTAAGCTCGCAATTCAGCCAGCACCTGGGCCAGCGACTTAGCCAGCACCTAAGCCGTCGGCGACCCGGCCTGCGTCATGCCTGCGCGCTGTTGCTTTGCGCTTTCGCTGCGGCCACTTCTTCATGCACTTTCTGCATGTCGATTTCCTTGATCTTGGCGATCAATTCCTCGAACTGACCGGCCGACAACGCGCCGGGCTGCGAGAACAGCAGCACCTGCTCGCGAAACACCATCAAGGTCGGAATCGAACGGATGCCCAAAGCGCCGGCAAGCTCTTGTTGCTCATCGGTATTCACTTTCGCGAAGGTGACGTCGGGGTGTTTTTCTGCTGCGTTGTCGAACACCGGCGCGAAGTTCTTGCACGGGCCGCACCAAGGCGCCCAGAAGTCGACGATCAGCGTGCCGTCCGGGGTGATCGATTGTTCGAACGTTTCTTTGGTCAACGTGACAGTGGTCATGGCTATCCTTTCAGTGTGGGGCGCAGCGTTCAGGCGGCGGCCGGAACGCGGGCAAGCTGGGCCAGAAGGCTGTAGGACTTCAGGCGATCTTCAAGGTGATAGCAGTCGGTGACTGCCATGATTTCGTCGGCAGCGGTGTCAGCCAGCAGGTGTTCGAGCTTCTCGGCCACGGTGTCGGGGCTGCCGACCACGGCGGCCCCTAAACGTTCGAACACGGCCGCTTTTTCCATCGGGCTCCAGATGCCTTCCAGCGTATCGACTGGCGCCTGCATGGGCAGGCGCGTGCCGCGCACCATCGACAGAAACTTCTGTTGCGCCGTGGTGGCCAGGCGCTGCGCCTGAGCGTCGGTGTCCGCCACGATAACCGGAACACCGATCATTGCATAGGGTTCGGCCAGGGTCTCGGAGGGCTGAAAAAGATGCCGATACAAGCGCATTGCCGCCATCCCTTCGGGCGAGAAATGTCCGGCGAACGAAAAAGGCAGGCCCAACCTGGCTGCCAGTCGAGCGCTGAAATCGCTGGAACCCAGCAGCCAGATAGGAACGTTCAGCCCCGCGCCCGGAATGGCCCGAACGCCCTGATCCGGCACTGCGTCGCTCAGGAAAAAGCGCAGTTCGTCCAGCAGGTCGGGAAACTGAAGGCCCGCGCTGCGATCCCGTCCCAGGGCTTGCAGGGTGCGCTGGTCGGTGCCGGGCGCACGACCCAGGCCCAGATCGATACGACCGGGGTATAGGGTCTCTAGCGTACCGAATTGTTCGGCGATCACCAGCGGCGCGTGATTCGGCAACATGATGCCGCCCGATCCGACCCGTAGCGTGGTGGTGTGACCGGCGATGTGACCGATCAGCACCGACGTGGCACTGCTGGCGATGCCTGCGATGTTGTGGTGCTCGGCCAACCAGAAACGGCGGTAACCCAGCGCTTCGACGTGACGCGCGAGTCGCACGCTGTTATCGAAAGCCTGGGCGATGGTGCCGCCTTGCGCAATGGGGGCCAGGTCTAGCACCGACAGCGGGGTGGTCTGTAGACGGCTCATGCTTGAAAACTCCTGTTCACATCTCTCACTTGGGGAGTGTAGGAGCGAATTCAAGCGTGACCGGCAGCAACCTTGTCGTCAGGCGGGTCGTTTTAGCCGGGACGCACGACCGTCAACCCGGCCAGTAGTGCCGTCAACTCGGATTGTCGGCGGGTGCCGGTCTTGCGCAAAATGGATTTCAAATGTGTTCTGGCGGTTTCGCGCGAAATGCTGGCGACTTCTGCCGCTTCGGTCAATGTTTGACCATTGGCCAGCTTTTCGGTGAGCGCAATTTCGGCCCGGGTGAGGCCGAACAAAGTGCGCAACAAGTCTTCGGCCGGTAGCGCTTGAGCCTGCAGGCCGATCCCGGCGATCAACGCGCAGGGCTGTTCGATATCGAAGGCGGTCTGCGCGCGTACGGGCATCGGTAAGGCCACCCATAGACCCGGGCGGCCGTCCGTTTGCGCCAGGCTGGCGAACGTCGTGACTCGAGCGGGTCGTCCGTCGTCGCCGCAGGCGTGGGCGACCGCTTTGCGCAAAGGCGAATCGGCCGACGACGCGATCGCCGGTGCGTGCTCGCGATCGACACAATCCCGCCCCAGGCTGTTGGCCGAAACGACTCGAAGTTGAGCATTCATCACCAACAGCGGAATGGCCAGTCGGTCCAGCGTCTCCAGACTCCAGGCATGAGCGGCCTGAAGCTCACGCATCCTGTGCTTGAGTAGGAAAGCGGTTTGCAAATGAGTGACCACGCCGCGTAGCGCCACGGCATTCTCGATGTCGAATAATGGACGTCCACGCTGTCGCTGGAATCCGACGACCCAATCGACATGTTGCTCGCGATGAACCGTCATGGCCATCACCGACTCGACATTGGCCGGATGCAGAAATTCGCGGTAGAAGGCCGACTCCGAGATTTGGCGGGCGCCCAAGTCGAGCTGATCGACGTAGATTGCACCTACCGGTGCGTCGCGCAGCCGGTCGCGCGCGGGATCGATGTGCTGAAAGTGCCGATGGTAGTCGTGTGCCACCGGCATGGGGAACATGTCGTGATCGCCAAGTACGATGCGATCGGATCGTCGGTCCCAAATGAGGGAGCCCGCAGCATCGGCACCCACGTAGGCTGCAAGTGCGTTCAAGCCTTCGCACCATTCTTCGGGCGACAAAATGCCTCGATGCAACCGGCCGACCAATGCGAGCGCATCGTCGGCGTTGCGGCGTCTGAACCGGTCTGGCAGGGCGACTTGCACGATATGTCGATGGATCAGTGTTGGAAAAAAGCGTAGCGAATGACGAACAGGGCAGCGATCAGCCACGTTGCCGGATGTACGTCGCGTACCCGGCCCGTTGCCGTCTTCAACACCACATAGCTGATGAAGCCAAACGCCAAACCGTTGGCGATAGAGTAGGTGAACGGCATGATCAGCGCGGTCAGGGCAGCGGGCGTCGCTTCGACCACGTCGTTCCAATCGATGTCGATCAGTTCGCGCATCATCAAACCCGCGACGTACAGCAGCGCGGGGGCCGTCGCATAGGCTGGCACCGAGGCCGCCAATGGCGCAATAAATAGGGCCGCCAGGAACAGCACCCCGACGACCAGAGCAGTCATGCCCGTTCGTCCACCCGCCTGCACACCCGAGGCGCTTTCGACGAAAGCGGTGGTGCTGCTGGTGCCCAGCGCCGAACCGGCGATGATGGCGGTGCTATCTGCAAACAGTGCACGGCCCAGACGGCTGTTGCCTTGCTCGGGAACCAAACCCGCCCGCTTGGCGATACCCATCAGCGTGCCGGTGGCGTCGAACACCTCGACCAGCACGAACACCAACACTACCTGGAAAAAACCGACATGCAGGGCGCCCAGGATGTCCATCTGCATGAACGTGGGCGCCAGGCTGGGCGGTGCGGAGAACACGCCCTGGAAGGTGTTGAAGCCCAGCAACATGGATAGGCCGGTGACAGCGATGATGCCGATCAGAATCGCGCCGCGAATGCGCAAGGCGTCCAGCGCGGCGATGATGAAGAAGCCGAGAATGGCGAACAGTGGGCCGTGGCCGCGCAGATCGCCCAGGGTGACCTTGGTGGCGGGATGGGCCACGACGATACCGGCATTCGACAAGGCGATAATCGCCAGGAACAATCCGATGCCTGCCGCGATGGCGCTACGCAGCGACTGCGGAATGCCCTGGATCAGCCAGGCGCGCACGCCCGTCACGGTCAGCAGCAGGAAAATCACTCCGGAAATGAACACCGCGCCCAGTGCCTGTTGCCAGCTATAGCCAAGCGTTGCCACCACGGTAAAGGCGAAAAACGCGTTCAGTCCCATGCCGGGTGCCATGCCGATTGGCCAATTGGCGACGAATGCCATCACCAGCGAACCCAGGGCAGCAGCCAGGCAAGTCGCGACGAACACCGCGTTGCGGTCCATGCCGGTCGAGGACAAGATGTCCGGGTTGACGAAGACGATATAGGACATCGTCAAGAAGGTCGTCAAACCGGCGACCAGCTCGGTGCGAGCGGTGGTGCCGTGTTCGCGCAAGCGGAACAATTTTTCCAACATGAACTTTCCTTTAGGGCGGTGCTGGTTTCTTCGGTTAGGACGTATAACCAATTTGCAGCCCGGTTGTACACTCGTCGCATCATGATTATTCTAGGTTTTGAAAGCTCGTGCGATGAAACTGGCGTGGCTGCGGTGTGTACGCAACGCGGCCTGCTCGCACACGCCTTGCATTCGCAAATCGCCATGCACCAGGATTACGGTGGCGTGGTGCCCGAATTGGCCTCGCGCGATCACATTCAGCGAGTCGTGCCCTTGACCCGTGAAGTGTTTGCCCAAGCCGGTATCGGCGCGGGCGATGTGGGGGCGGTCGCCTACACCGCGGGCCCTGGGCTGGCCGGGGCGTTGCTGGTGGGCGCGGCGGTGGCGCAGGCGTTCGCCTGGTCGCGCGGCTTGCCCGCGATTCCTATTCATCATTTGGAAGGCCATTTGCTGTCGCCTTTGCTGGCCGATCCGCGACCGGATTTCCCGTTCGTGGCGCTCCTGGTGTCGGGTGGCCATACCCAATTGATGCGGGTCGATGGCGTTGGGCGCTATACCTTGCTGGGTGAAACGCTGGACGATGCCGCCGGCGAAGCCTTCGACAAGTCGGCGAAGCTGATGGGACTGGCTTATCCGGGCGGGCCGGCACTGGCGGCCTTGGCCGGGCAGGGCGACGAGAAGCGCTTTTCTCTGCCTCGGCCCATGCTGCACAGCGGCGATCTGGAGTTCAGCTTCAGCGGCCTCAAAACCGCCGTCCTGACCCGCGTGCAAAGCTTGCGTAAATCCGACGAATGGGACGATCGGGCGCGTGCCGATCTGGCTGCCGCGACGCAAGCGGCGATTGTCGATGTGCTGGCGGCAAAAGCGGTTGCCGCACTGAAATCTACTGGGTTGAAAAGATTGGTGGTGGCAGGCGGCGTAGGGGCAAACCAACGGTTACGTGCGCATTTCGATCTGGCCTTGCCCAAGCTTGGCGCCCGGGCGTACTTTCCGCCGCTGGCCTTGTGTACCGACAATGGCGCGATGATCGCGTTTGCCGCAGCCCGGCGCGTGAATGCGGGCCTGGCCGATTTGTCGCAACGCGACCACGCGTTCACCGTGCGGCCGCGCTGGGATCTGGCCGATATTTCTATTGGCTGAGCGCCGTCCGATTGGCCGACCAGCGGTTCCTGGACGGCTCGAGCTGTGTGTCCTGGCAACTGCCTGGCGTGCTAGATCCTTACCGTTGAATCAGCTCGATTTTCTGCCGATTCGGGATTCCTGTCCGCGCAGCAGGCGGCCGATGTTGGCGCGGTGACGCCACACCAACAGTGCGCTGATGGCGATCAGACCGATCAGAATCGGCGGGTGCATGGTCCAGGCCACGTTGCCCCCGAATACGTAAAACAGGGGGGCGAACACGGCGCTCACGACCGAGGCCAGCGACGAATAGCGAAAGAACACCGCAACGATGAGCCAGGTGGCCAAGGTGGCCACGCCCAGCATGGGTTCGAGCGCCAGCAGTACGCCAGCTGCGGTGGCCACGCCTTTGCCGCCCTGGAACCTCAGGAAAACGGGATACAGGTGGCCCAGAAACACCGCTACGGCGACGACCGCCATCGCCATCGGCGAATCGTCGAACCCCAGCGCGCGAGCGATCCATAAGGCGGCGCAGCCTTTGAGCAGATCGCCTGCCAAGGTCAGCAGCGCGGCCTTTTTGTTGCCGGTGCGCAGCACGTTGGTGGCACCCGGGTTGCCGGAGCCGTAGGAGCGCGGATCGTTCAGGCCCATCGCCCGGCTGACGACCACGGCGAAAGCGATCGAACCGATCAGATAGGCAGTGACGGCCAGCGCGGCCAGCGTGGGCAGGGTGGCGTCGGGGAGCGTGGACATCGGATTCTCCTGGCAAGTGTCCTTCACAAGTGGGGGCGATTCTACCGCGCAGTCAGCAGGTACAATCGACAGCATCCGGTTTCCTCGCGTTTCTTTGATGCATATTCTCGTATCCAACGACGACGGCTACACAGCGACTGGCTTGGAAGCGCTGGTCCAGGCACTACAGGGCTTGGGCGAGCTGACCGTGGTCGCGCCCGAAGTCAATCACAGCGGTGCGTCCAATTCGCTCACGCTGAACCGCCCGTTGTCGCTGCGTCAGTCGGCCAACGGTTTTTATTGCGTCAACGGCACGCCCACCGATTGCGTACACGTTGCGTTGACTGGTCTGCTCGATCGTCGGCCCGATCTGATCGTCTCCGGCATCAACAACGGTGCCAACATGGGTGACGACACCTTGTATTCGGGTACGGTCGCCGCAGCGACGGAAGGCTATCTGTTCGGCATTCCGTCCATTGCCTTTTCGCTCGAAAAAAAGGGTTGGACGCACATCGAAGACGCCGCTCGTATCGCCCGCGACGTGGTCGAACGCCATCTCGCCCAGCCCTTACAGGGCGCGGTACTGCTCAACGTCAATATTCCCAATCTGCCCTACGAGGCGATGGCACCGGCCCGAGTGACCCGCCTGGGCAAGCGCCATCCGTCCGAGCCCGTGGTTCGCAGTACTACGCCCTATGGCGACACCGTGTATTGGATCGGTGCCATGGGCGCGGCCCTGGACGCCGAGCCGGGCACCGATTTCCACACCGTTCAGCATGGCGGGGTATCCATCACGCCGCTTCGACTGGACCTGACCGATCACGCGCAGCTCGATGTTATCGGCCAGTGGGCTGGGCCTTTATGCGCAAACCGGTAAATCCTTTCGACGCGCCGGGCGTTTTGGGCAGCCGCCCCAGTGCCGGTAAGCCGGTGGCGACCGACTCGGCGCTCGATCGTGCCGCCCGGGCCCGTGCGGCGCTAGTCCGACCCGTGCCTGGCGTTACCGCCAGCAACAGCAACACTCGCATCAGTGCCGCTGTGCTGGCCCGGCCCGTGGCCGCCGGTGTCGCGCGCAATGGCAGCGCCAATCTGGGCTTGAACTCCGAACGTTTGCGGGCCGCCATGGTTCAGCGCCTGCGTAACCAGGGCGTCACCGACGAGCGGGTATTGGCGGCCATTCTGGCGGTGCCCCGCCACATCTTCGTCGACGAAGCCTTGGCCAGCCGTGCCTATGAGGATGCGGCGCTTCCCATCGGGCAGGGTCAGACCATCTCCCAGCCGTGGGTGGTGGCGCGCATGCTGGCGGCGGTGTGCGAGGCTCGCACACCCACTCGCGTGCTTGAAGTCGGTGCAGGCTGCGGCTATCAGGCCGCCGTCATGGCGCAGTTCATGCGCGAGGTGCATGCCATCGAACGCATACGCGGGCTGTACGACATGGCGCGCGAGAATCTGCGCCAGTTGCGTCTGAGCACGCGCGTGCGGCTGGTGTATGGCGATGGCATGTTGGGTCAGCCGAATGCTGCGCCTTTCGACGCGATCGTCGTGGCGGCGGCTGGCTTGAGCATTCCCCAGGCGCTGTTGGATCAGCTTGCGCCTCACGGTCGATTGATCGCGCCTGAGGGCGGTAGCCAGCAGCGGCTGGTACTCATCGAGCGCACCGGCGTGCAGCATTGGAAACGGACCGAGCTGGAAGCCGTGCGTTTTGTTCCACTCAGGGCCGGGATACAATCGTGAGCATTCTGGAGATATCCCCTATGCCATATGGGCAGCACATGACGCTCGCCGGACCGGTCCGTGCGCGTAATCGCGTTTTTCAGGCACACCTCGCCACCTCATTGTCGATGCTCCGGCGTCTTCGGTTCGCAGGCGTGGCGGCACTGATGGTATTGGCAGGTTGTAGCGGTCCCACCACCCGCGCCCCCATCGTCGATGGGGTCGGCACTTCGTCGACGCCGGCGCCGGCCGCCCGTGGAAGCTATGTGGTCAAGCCGGGCGATACGCTGTATGCCATCGCCCGTTCGACCAACGTCGATTTCGAAACGATCAAGCGCCTGAACAATCTGTCCGACCCGAACCAGTTGGTGGTGGGACAGGTGCTGCGTCTGTCCGCCTCGGGCACGGCCAGCCCGGCGCCGACAGGTGCCAAGCCGTCGGGCTCGGGCGCCCCGGTCAAGCCCGGTTCCGCGCCGCCCGCATCCTCGACCGAGCCGCGCCCCCTGGACGCTCCGGCACAGACGCCGACAGCGACGACTACGCCGCCGCCCCCCGGCAGCAACCAGCCACATCCTGTTCCGGCCGCCGACGCTGGCACGATCAACTGGGCCTGGCCGACCAGCAAAAGATCACTGATTCAGCGTTTCAACGCCAATACCAAGGGTATCGACATCGAAGGCCAACCGGGCGATTCCGTCCATGCTTCGGCGGACGGCAAGGTAATGTACGTCGGCAATGGCGTGCGTGGCATGGGTAACCTGGTGATCGTCAATCACGACAACGGCTTCATTAGCGTGTATGGCCACAACAGCAAGTTGCTGGTGAAAACGGGTCAAACCGTCAAACGTGGCGACAAGATCGCCGAAGTCGGCGCGACTGACACCACGTCGCCGCGTCTGCACTTCGAAGTGCGCCGCCGCGGTACACCGGTCGATCCCTTGCAGTACTTGCCAGCGCCTTGATCGCACGATGACGCCGACCCTGGTGTTCGATCTCGAAACCCTGCCGGATGCGCAGGGTTTACGGCGCTTGCACGGCTGGGACGCCGAGTTGTCCGATACCGAGGTGATCGAGCGCGCGCTTGCCGCGCGTCGCGAAGCCACGGGCGGCTCCGATTTTATGCCGCTGCACCTGCATCAAGTGGCGGTCATCGGCTGCGTTTTTCGCGACGACAGCGGCTTTCGGGTGCGCACGCTGGGCATGCCCGGCGACGACGAGGCGAAGCTGCTGAATGGTTTTTTCAAGACCATCGAGCGCTACACCCCAACCTTGGTCAGTTGGAACGGCTCGGGCTTTGATCTGCCTGTTTTGCACTATCGCAGCTTGATTCATGGCATTCAGGCGGCGCGCTATTGGGATCAAGGCGAAGACGACCGCGATTTCAAATACAACAACTACTTGAGCCGCTATCACCCACGCCATACCGATTTGATGGACGTTCTGGCCAAGTACAACGGTCGCGCCAATGCGCCTTTGGACGACCTGGCCAAGCTTTGCGGATTTCCTGGCAAACTGGGCATGGACGGCAGCCAGGTCTGGCGGGCGTGGTCCGAAGGACGGCAGGACGAGGTGCGGGCTTATTGCGAAACCGACGTTGTTAACACTTGGTTGGTGTATTGCCGTTTCCGTTTGATGCGGGGCGAGCTCGATCGCGCCGCCTACGACGCCGAGATCGCGTTGGTGCGCGACACGCTCGCCGCCAGCGCTGCGCCGCACTGGGCCGAGTACTTGGCAGCGTGGGACGCAACACGCTGAAACACCGGGCGTGTTCGTCGAAACGCATCTGAAACGCCCTGGCGTTCACACTGAGGCTGTGTCATCCCAACCCCTCAGGAGAATGTCCATGAAGTCTTCCCTTTTTCGCTCCCTGGCCGCCGGTACCGCCTTGGCACTGGTGTTTGGTTTGCCCGCAGCCGCCACGGCGGCTCCGTCGGACGCTGCCCCTGCTGCGAAAACCACCGTCCATGACCATGGCCCGAAAGGCGATGCTCGTATGGCTCGCGGGCAGCATCACGACGGATTGTTCATCCCCGGCCTGGGCCCTTTGCCCAAGTCGGAGTTGGACGCATTAAAGCTGACGGCCGATCAGCAGAAGCAGGTCGATACCTTGAAGGCGGCGCAGCGCGAGTCGCATAAAGAAATGCGTGCCGAACGTACGGCGCACTACGCGATGCTCAAGCAGCAGTTGGATTCCGGTCGTCTGGATCCGCGCGCGTTAGCCAAGCAGGCCGATGCCAAGCGTGAGGCTCGCCACAAGGCCGCAGAAGCGTCCGAAACGCAAGCCCTGGCTATTTGGGACAGCTTGAGCGATGTGCAAAAGACGCAGGTAACCGCTTTCGTGAAGGCCCGCCACGACAGGATGGCCGAGCGTCGTGCCGAACATGAAGGCAAGCGCGAGGGCAAACGCCAAGTAGCGCCTGCGGCGTCTTGACGATGTCGACGGAGATCTTCATATGCCGATATGCAATGCAATCACATTATGACATTTCAAACAAATAAAACGTAGGCAGCGGCTCAAGCAGCTGCCTATGAAACTCGCGTCGAGTGTGCAATTTGAATCAGCTGGAAGTTATTTTTAATAAAATAACTTAATTTTTATATATATTATTATTAAAATGAAACGGTGGATAGGGTTGGGTTGTTAGTATAAAAACTTGTAATGCGTAATGCAAATTCTGCCAATCCATGAGCGACATCACAAATTGCAACTCCGCCGCCAACGCGCACTCGCGATTTTGTAAGGAGATCATTAACGCGACGGCTGTAGCAAGCGCTTATTTCTTTCAGCAAAGATTCATCGAAGGTTAAGCGTTGCTGTCTTTGAAGTGTAATCCCAACGAGCGCTCCAAGTTCACATTGGCTGGTAGGGTTGGCATAATGAAATTGAAATAATAAGTTCACGCATTCCGAGTGCATTTGATTTGCGGAAATTTTGCTTGACAGGATCAATCAGAGCAATAATCGGAATAACCTATCGTTTACACTATTAATCATGATCTTTCGGAAATCAATGCTAAAGCAGAGTTGCTGAATATGCCAATGGCCTGAAGAATGTGCGCAACGCCCGACTGAACCGCTCCGAGTATTGCGGAGGCTCGAACTCTTGAGAGAATGTGAGCCATGGGCAAGAACAACGCAACGAAGTTTTCCCCGGAAGTGTACGAGCGTGTATTGACCCAGTGAAAACCTGCTCACGTCATAATCGAGGAAATTGACGATGAGCACGAAGATGGAAGACGACATCAAACGCTGGACGGCCAAGCGCAAGAGCGCGCTGGTGCTGGACATCATTCAGGGCAAGACCACGGTGGCAGAGGCGAGCCGGCAGTACGACCTCTCGCCCTCGGAAGTCGAGCAGTGGGTTGACGACGGCAAACGTGGCATGGAGAACGCCCTGCGAGCTAATCCGCAAGATGTCCGGGAGCAGTACGAGCGTCAGCTCAAGGATCTACAAGAAGCGTACGGCGAAGCGATGCTGGAGCTGCGCGCCAGAAAAAAATTGCAGTCCCTGCTGGGCGAGGACGAGAAGTGATTGAGACGATCCGCCAGGGACTGCAAGCCGAGGGCATCACTGTCTCGATCGCCAAGCTGTGCCGCTGGTTCGGCGTGCCTCGCCGCACGGTGTATTACAAGTCGGTGAAGTCGGCGCCCAAGGTTGACGCGAAGTTTGCCGCACCGATCAAGGCGATGATCGAGGAGTCGCCGTCGTTTGGCTACCGGACGGTCGCGCATCTGTTGGGGTTCAACAAGAACACCGTGCAACGCGTGTTCCAGTTGATGAGCTGGCAGGTCCGCAAGCGGCCCATTGGCTTCAGGCCTCGGATTCAGGCATTGCCGTCGGTGGCCACAAAGCCCTATGAGCGTTGGTCCACGGACCTATGCCGCGTCTGGGCGGGTTGGGATGGCTGGGCGACGCTGGCGCTGGTGATCGACTGCCATACGCGCGAGTTGCTGGGTTGGCACCTGTCCCGAAGCGGCAAGGCCTGCACCGCAGGCAACGCACTGGAACACGCCCTGATCGCCCGCTTCGGAACGCTGGGCCGCGTGCCTGCGCCGTTTCTGCTGAGATCCGACAATGGGTTGGGCTTCACGTCTCGCAGCTACACCGCGTTGGTGCGAGGCTACGGGCTACGCCAGGAGTTCATCACGCCGCACTGCCCGCAGCAAAACGGCATGGTCGAACGCGTGATCCGTACGTTGAAAGAACAATGCGCGCATCGGCATCGCTTCGAGACCATCCAGCACGCCAGCCGCGTCGTCGGAGACTGGATACGCTTTTATAACCACCGGCGCCCGCACCAAGCGCTTGGCATGAAGACACCGGCAGAGGCTTTTGCTTTAGCCGCTTAACCTGAGCAGGTTCCGCTGGGTCAATACAAAAATCGCGGGCCGTGGTGCTCTACCCATAATCCTTGGAGGCGATCACGCGCTTGCTTACTACAGCATAGGCGCGCTTGCGCAACAATACCCAAAATTGGGGATTCTTCAATTTGATGCGCACACTGATCTATATTCGTTTGGTGCCGCTTACGAAGACAAGCTCAACCATGCAAATTTTATGCATTCGGTTCGACGAATGCACCATGTAAAGGCACTCTGGCAGGTAGGAGTACGCGATTCTTTTCACCAGCCCACCAGTCGAGTAGTTAGAGAATACGATCCCAAAGTGAAACGCCTTTCTGCATTCGAAGCGGAAACTAAAGGCTATGATCGTCTTTTTGATGGTATGGATGTAAATTTACCTTGGTACATCACGTTCGACGTTGACGCACTGTCAGTCGCAGATTTTCCTCAGACTGCATCGCCAGTACTGGGCGGCTTAAGTTTCTATCCGTTGCTAGCCTGCTTCGAGCGACTGTTTAGTGAGTTCCAGATTGTTGGCATTGATTTCGTCGAGATTGGCGACGTAACGCCAAAATCGCACGGGACTGCGGCCATTGCTGCTCGGCTAGAAAGTCGGTTTTTATTTCAATCTCGTAAGCCCAAAACAGACATAGACTTTATTTATACGTCGAGAGGCTAACGCATTCGGTTCCGCCTTTCACCAAATAAAATTGGCCTACACGATGAAATTAAATAATGAAGTATCCACCCTCAAAAGCTTACCGATTATACGAGGCAACGTACTTAACCTACGACCTATGAGGGATACTGACGCCGCTCGAATTCTTGAGATCTATGGTGATCCCCTTGTAATGAAATACACAGATGAGAAACCTTTCGCGGATCTAACTACGGTGAGTACAATGCTTAGGAGTGTTCGCACCCTATTCCACGAAGGACAATCCCTGGAGTGGGCAATCGAATTGAACGGGGCTGATTTAATAATCGGCACATGCGGACTCCACACCTTTGATAAGCCGAGCGCTACGGCAGAAGTCGGCTGTTTGCTCCATCGCGAAGCGTGGGGAAACGGTCACATGACACATGCACTAAACCTCCTCGCTAAGTTCGCCGCTGAAAAAGTTCAGATTCGGCGACTTTTAGCTGATGTCGCACCTGAAAATCAACGTGCCTTACGACTTTTTAATCGACTTGGATATCGACGAATTTGCAGAGGAATTTTGGTTAAAGATCTAAGTTGACGTGCCCCTAATCCAGGGCTCCATGTCGGCACTCTACTGGGTCTGCGGACAAGTCAAGGTAACTACAGAAAAACTATTTATTTTTTTTGGGGGAGGGGGGCGATTTTTTCTCCATAAGATAATTTTTTTGCGCGTTTTAATATACGCCGCTTGCACAAAAATTATATATGAAAATTGCAATTGGCTCTTCAAAAATATCCTTACCTTTGGTTTAGTATCTGTCTTTAACAAAGGTGGGCGGGACTGAGATTGGTCATCTAATACCAATGTGTTTAAATAAATCTGCACTGGAGCAGGTGATTCAGAAAATCATGGCCGTTCAAGATTTATCTGCTTGTCATTTTTTAATCAAAAATGTAACTTATTAATGTTATGCCGCAGTATCACCGCTCCACGAGCCCGATCATCCGCATAATAAGCTCCTTCCGAGCAGCCTTAGAGTTAGAGTTCGTTCGGTTTACTGCTAGAGGGCCGCAGATATTGATCCGGGCTCGTCAAGTCGGAGAGAGCTGCCTTGCTGCGCAAACGGCTGCGGCGTCATGACGACCTTAATTGACCTATCTTTTACTCGCTATAGGGTTGAGGTTCGTGAGCGTATGATGCGGCATAAGCAGGCTATTGTCGCAGTGGTTTTGTTGGCCGTTCCGAGTCTACATCTGCTCGACTCGCTCCTTATGGTGACGCTTGCATCAGTATTTATATTACCTGGAACCAGTAGCGCAATGAGCTCCGCTGTTGGGTTCACCGGGTTCACCGTGATCTGGGCCTCGCTTCAACGTGATGCCGTCACGGATGGCGGGGACTCCGCCTTTATCGCGACCTTGCCATTTCGCCGTTCTCAGGTATTCAAACGTGACCTTATGGTAATCGGCTTGATGTCTGCTGGTTGGTTTTTTTTACTTGCATGGGTGTGTGGGGCTGCTGTGGTTCGTGGCGCGCCGATTAGTGTGGCGTTAACCTATGTCGCACTGCTGGGAGCGTCGATCACGGCGCAACTCGCGTGGCTGCGTGGATACTACGTTTTGTGCTTGGGAAGTATTTGTGTCGCGTTATTGGTCGGTTGGGTGACAACGTTAATGGGCACCTTGCTGGCTATGGCCTTGGGTGCTTTCATGCTGGTCTGCATTCCTACTGCAAGATGGACGCCATTGGTGACGGTGCGCCCGTGGGGAGGCGCGCTAAAAAAATTTGCGGGCCGAGGGTGGTTCATGCTCTATATGCGTATCCTGGGCCATACTGAGCACGGTGGTTATCGGCAGTCGCTGCCTGTATTAACTATCCTGACATCGCTTGCGCTCATATTTTTTTTCACAGGCTCATGGCTTGAGGGTGATCGAGCTATCCTCGTCGTCGTGTATAGCGTGTTGGCTTCAATGTTCTCCAGTATGGGGTTTTCCACTCTGATTAAAGGTGATGGAAATAACGCTCAGATTCTGGATGTGTTGCCCAGTTTTTTCTTTCAGCGCATGTTTGCCATGATCATGGCAGTTCAATGGCCAGCCATAATTCTGGCCTCTCTACTTGCGACGCTTGCAGCAATCGGTGACCGGCATGTTTGGTCGGCAGCCATTGCGCCGGTTGGCATGGTCTTCCTCGGCTGCGTACAACTGTATTTTTTCAGACTCATACCGCGACATGCCATCGTTGCAACGTTGGCGACGGGTACTTTATTTATGGGTTTAGGCCTTTGGACGGCGGAGCGTGCGGCGTGACAATAATGGGAGCGAGCGTTGCGTTGCAGGGTGTCGGTATTGCGTATTCTGGCAAGAACATCCTCGCAGATGTGACGCATCGGTTTGATCCCGGGTGCCATTTGATCGAGGGCGCTAACGGTGTTGGCAAGTCGACGCTTTTGGGGGCCATCGCCGGGCATGTACGCTATAAGGGGCGCATTCTAATCAATGGTCACGACCTCTGCTCTGAACCTGTCAAAGCACGCAGAGGACTTACTTACGTGCCTGACAACCCAATATTTCATTCATTTTTTACCGGGTATGAGTTCATCGATTTCGTTTTGGGGGCGCATGATCGTGGGCAGGCATGTCGCCAGCATGATTTCGAGCGTTTAGTGCAGCACCTTGGCGTTCAAGCACACCTCGGCAATCGCTTTAACGAAGCATCGCTCGGTACACGGCGAAAATTCTTTCTCTTAGCCGCGTTTCTTTTATCGCCGGGTGCAATGGTGCTCGATGAACCGTTTAACGGGTTGGATGCCGGGGCCGCTGAAGCGCTTCGCCAGTTACTTATAGAAGTTTCGGCTGATCAAGTGGTGCTGTTGACGTGCCATCAGCCTTCGCTGGTCACCGCTGCACTAAGCAAGCGCTGGACCTTGCGTCATCCGCCCCATGTCTCGGTGCTACCGTCGGAGGCTACAATGCCCGGCGGTTTGAACGGATAGCGAGAAATGACGGATTACCTAGACATTACGTCCATGGACATGGAGGCGCGGGGTATTGCGCGCCGCGAAGGCAAAGTGGTTTTCGTACACGGCGCCTTGCCGGGCGAGCGGGTGGTGGCGCTTCACACCCGCAGCAAAGAATCTTATGACGTCGCGCGGGTCGAACGCGTCGTTCGCGAATCGTCTCAGCGGGTCGAGCCGGCCTGTCCAAACTACAGCGTCTGTGGTGGCTGTGTGATGCAGCATCTGGCGCCCGAGGCCCAGGTGGCGGTCAAGCAGCGTGTGCTCGAGGACGGCTTCTGGCATTTGGCCAAACTGCGTCCCGAGCGTATGTTGCCGCCCATGCAGGGGCCGAGCTGGGGCTATCGCTACCGCGCCCGCCTGTCGGTACGCATGGTCAACAAGAAGGGCGGCGTGTTGGTGGGCTTTCGCGAGCGTAGCGGCAGCTATGTGGTGGACATGACGGTCTGTCCGGTGCTGCCTCCGCATGTCAGCGATCTACTGTCGCCCTTGCGCAAATTGTTTACCGGGATGTCGGCACCCGACCGCATGCCGCAAGTGGAAGTGTCTGTGGGCGATGGCGTGACTGCGCTGGTGCTGCGTCATCTGGTGCCGCTGACCGAGCAGGACATCGTCATGCTGCGCGAGTTTGCGCGTGCCCATGACGTGCAGTGGTGGTTGCAGTCCAAGGGGCCGGAAACCGTGCATCCCCTGGAGCGCGAGCACATCGATACGCTGGCCTACACCCTGCCGCAGTTCGGTTTGCGCATGCCGTTCAAGCCGACCGATTTCACCCAGGTCAATCACACGGTCAACCGCAGCCTGATCGCGCGTGCATTGTCGCTGCTGGATGTTCAGCCCGACGATCGGGTGGCCGATATGTTCTGCGGGCTGGGCAACTTCACCTTGCCCCTGGCCACCCAGGCCCGAGAGGTGGTGGGCGTCGAGGGCAGCAAAGCCCTGACTGATCGGGCATTGGACGCGGCTGGACGCCATGGCTTGGCTGAACGCACGACGTTTTCGACCCTGAACCTGTTCGAGATCGACGCGCAATGGCTGCGTGGCTTGGGGCCTTTCGAGCGCATGCTGATCGACCCGCCGCGCGAGGGTGCTCATGCCTTGGCCTTGGCGCTGGCGGCGTTGGCGCCTGACGAGCGTCCCAAGCGCATCGTCTACGTGTCTTGTGCGCCGGGCACCTTGGCGCGCGATGCGGCCATTCTGGTCCATGAGGGCGGCTATCGTCTGTCGCAGGCGGGCGTCGTCAACATGTTCCCGCATACGGGGCATGTGGAATCCATCGCAGTATTCGATTCGGAGTGATCGCTGACGGCGCTCGCCGACCGTGAGCGCTGACGGTAACGGCTGACGGCGGCAACTGTTGGCCGACAATTGACGATGGGCGGTGTCGGCCGACCGTGCTCACGCGTCATTGCTGGAACGGGTCGGCTTGGGCTTGATTTTCGATGTGGATGTCCAGGACGATCAGCAAGGCACCTCGAGCATGTGCGGCACGGGTATGCGCCGCCCCGACGTTCGATGCGGTCGCCCGTATCATTCCCGCCACCAATGGGGTGAGTGGCCGAAACGCATAGCGTGCATGCACGCGTATCGATCCTTTGGGCGCTTGCGGCCCGGGTGGCAGACGCTTCAGTGTCCAGCAAGGCGGTGGGCCGCTCACTTCACGACACTCGGCCACGTGGCGTGGTGGAGCCACCCAGGCGGCGGTAAACGCGTGTCGCATGACGCGATCGAGTTGTTGGGGCGATGGTGACGTGTGGCGGCTGACGGCCCTTGCGGCCTCCATCGATGCGATGCTCACGCGCAGGCGCGCCATCTGCCACCAGGCGATCTCAACGCACAAAATACCCACTATAAGCACAGCCAGCCCGCCTATCATCCACTCGGCGACTGCACCGGTCGCCGAGTGCGAGCGCGAGCGCAGCGCGCAACGCAAAGCGCGCGGGTACTTCGTGCGATGCAGGCAACGCGTGTGCGGGTCGGACTGGCGTTGGCGAGCGGTCGAACCGATGCTTGATCGCATCGGGCGAGAAGGTGAGGGTGAGGATGACCACATCCCTCGATTCTGGTTCAATCGCCCGCGAAATGCGATGCCGTCAAACCGAGGGATCAACGCGGCTCGCTTGACGCTTGTCGCGCGATGTCGCCAAAACTAACTCAACGCTTGTCGTTTCGATGCTGCCAGGATGGACGGCTCGTCGTTCAATCCGGCTCAGGGATCCCGTCCAGAGGCGACGTCGATGCCGCTCGGAATCGGCTCACGCGCCTCGGACGGTGCGGTGCAGCGCGTCTTCAATGCCGCGTTGGCGGATCCTGCTCGGGCATCGACGCATGGCGGGCAAACAAGCCCGCGCAATCTACCGCATCGAAATGATAGGGCTTGCCACAGAAATCGCACAGCACTTCGACATCGCCCCGTTCTGCCAGCACGCTTTCGATTTCGGCGGCACCCAGCATGCGCAGCATGTCGGCGATCCGCTCGCGATTACACGGGCAATACCAGCGCACGGGCTGGGGTTCGAACACCATCAAGGTGTCGTCCCAGAACAGCCGGTGAACCATGGTGTCGGTGTCGGTCGCCAGTAGTTCTTCGGGTTTGACGGTGGCCGTCAGGTGACAGACGTGTTCCCAGGTCGCTTGCAGGGTCTCAAGATCGATGCTTTCGGTTTGCGAGCCACCGATGTCCGGCAAACGTTGCAACAGCAGACCGGCGGCGTGGGTGTCGTCGGCAGCCAGCACCAGACGCGTGTCCAATTGCTCGGATGCCACCATGTAGTGTTCGAGCACTTCCGCCACGGAATCGCTTTCGATCGGCACGATGCCTTGATAGGCTTGCTGACCGGGCACCTTACGTGCGGGATCGAGCACCACGATGAAGCGGCCCGTGCCGCCCGGATTGATCAGCGTACGTAATGTGCCGTTATCGGGGACGACGTATTCGTCGCGTGTTTTGACCGTGGCGCGCACGCCCAGATCGCCGGTGCATTCGACCACGATCAAGGAAATCGGCCCGTCGCCTTGAAGCTGCAACACCAGCGAGCCGTCGAACTTGAGGTTCGATGCCAGCAGCGTGGCGGCCGCCACCAGTTCGCCCAGAATACGTTTGACCGCAGGCGGATAATCGTGATGCAACTGCGCGTCTGTCCAGGTCTGGTTCAGGCGCAAGGCATGCAGCTTTACGCTGCGATTGTCGAACAGGTATTTTTTGAGTAGATCAGCCATGCCGGGATATTAGCCGATTGGCCGATCCACTCGTTCGAGTCGCTGGCGAAACATCGACGCCCGCTCGATATACGCCCGGTTGTTTTTATGTAGCGTCTCGATTTCTTCGGCTGACAGTTCGCGC
This sequence comes from Bordetella parapertussis, assembly GCA_945903445.1. GTDB lineage: Bacteria > Pseudomonadota > Gammaproteobacteria > Burkholderiales > Burkholderiaceae_B > Schauerella. Next base: position 10,089 of record CAMDNZ010000035.1, on the reverse strand, counting down.
TGAATTTTGCCGATGCCGATGACCAGCACGTTATCGGGTATGTGCTTGCCTTCGGGAATCAAGGCTCCGGCGCCGATCAGGACATTCTGGCCAATCACCGCTCCGTTCAGAACGATGGCCTGCATACCGATCAGGCTATGACGCCCGATGGTGCAACCATGTAACATGGCTTGGTGGCCGACCGTCACGAACGGCGCGATGTGCATGGGTTTTCCGGCGTCCACATGCAGCACGCTGCCTTCCTGGATATTGGTGCCCTCGCCGATGTCGATCAGGTCGTTGTCGCCCCGGATGGAGACGTGCGACCACACGCTGGTGTCCTGCGCCAGCTGAACTCGACCGATGACGTCGGCGCTGTCGGCAATATAGGCGCTGTCGTGAATCAGCGGGCGATGCTCGCCCAGGCGATAAATGGGCACGTTGGTCTCCTGCGCGTTGGGCTTATGCGTTTGCAGCCTTGTCGTTTTCGCGCTGTCGTAAAACGCTGCGCTGTATTTTGCCGGTGGTGGTCATGGGCAGCGCATCGATAAGCTCGATTTCCTTGGGATACTGATAGGGTGCCAATGCCTCGCGTACATGCGTTTGCAGGGCCGCGATCAGTGCTTGCGGCTCCTGCAACTGCGCCTGTTCGGTCAGCACCACATAGGCTTTGACCACTGCGCCACGTTGGTCATCGGGTTTAGGCACGACGGCGGCGTCGACCACGGCGGGGTGACCGATCAAGCAATTCTCGATCTCGCCCGGGCCGATGCGGTAGCCCGACGATTTGAACATATCGTCCGTCCGACCGGCATACCAGAAATAGCCGTCTTCATCGACATGGGCCAGATCGCCGGTTCGGCACCAGTCGCCCGAGAATTTGTCGCTGGTGGCGGCTTCATTGCGCCAGTAACCTAAAAACAGAATCGGATCGGGGAAGCCATGGATGTCGTAACGATTGACGGCGATTTCGCCGGTCATGCCGACCGGGGCAGGTTCGCCCCGGTCGTCCAGCACCGCCACGCGATGGCCCGGATAGGGGCGGCCCATGCTGCCGGGCTTGGCGGGCCAGCGCTCGTGGCTGTTGCCCACCAGATAATTGGCTTCGGTCTGGCCAAACATTTCGTTGGGCGTGACGCCTAGCGCATCCCGGCACCACTCGAACACGGTGCCACCCACACTTTCGCCAGCGCTCATCAGCGCGCGCAAGGACAGCTTGTAGTATTCACGCGGCTTGGGCACGGTTTTCATCATCTGCCGCAAAGCCGTGGGAAACAGAAACGCGTTGGTCACATGGTAGCGTTCGAGCAATTCGTAAGCTCGCTCGGGCGAGAATCGACCGGATACCCCCACGATGGGATGACCGAAATACAGGGTCGGCAGCAACGCGTCCATTAAGCCGCCTGTCCAGGACCAGTCGGCAGGCGACCAGAATACGTCGCCTTGCTTGGGAAACCAGTTTTGCGACGCAACGAATCCTGGCAAATTGCCGATCAGGGCGGCATGGGGCAGGAGCACGCCCTTGGGCGATCCGGTGGTGCCCGAGGTGTATAGCAGGACGGCCGGGTCGCTGGCGCGGGTGAGGACAGGACGGAAGTGGGTAGACTGGCGAGCGAGTAAGCTACGCCACGACATGGTTCGTTCGTCGGTGAAGCCAATGCCCACGATTTGACGCAAATCGGGGCACATGGGTTGCGCAGCCAGCAAATCGACGGCGCTGTCGCTATCGACAACCGCAACCCGTGCGCCCGCATTGTTCAGGCGAACTTGCAGCGCTTCCGGGCCGAACAGGGCCGAGAGGGGCAAGAGTGTGGCGCCGACGCTGAAAATCGCCATGTGGGCTACGACCGTCTCCGGGCGTTGACCGAGTACGACGGCGACCCGGTCGCCAGGTTGAACGCCCATGCGCAGCAGGCCATTGGCGAACTGGCTGACGGCCTCGTTCAAGCGAGCGTAGGTCCACACCTCGCGTCGTCCGAGGGCGTCTTCATGGAAGATCGCGATCCGGCGTGCGTCGGCTGTGCTCTCTCCCCAACGCCGACAGCAGACCTCGGCGATGTTGAATTGCGAGGGCACCAGCCACGTAAACGATTGATATAAAGCGTCGTATTGATCGTTCATGGCCCTTGAGTCAAAACTAGGTTCTACATGTACGGGCAGGCCGCAGCGACAAGCCTCCGCCTCCAAACGCAAAGCATGACCCAGTGGGTCACGGACTGCAACATTCGTTTAGGAATTGGCGGCAGGCTTATGAATGATCACGTATATGACCACGCTGCAAGGTGGAAGGCAAGGCAGGAAGCTTAATTGAATGCTTCGACCGTAACATCGCGGATTGCCCGCGTCGATCGCCTTCGATCAGACTCAAACGGCCTTCGTGGTCCTCGGCCAGCGCCACCGAATGACGGGTCCAATCGCCCACGGTGGCATAAGTCAGGCCCTCGCGCTGGCCCAGGTCGGGCTGGGGCAGATGACCGCATACGGCGCCGTCTAAGCCACGGCGTTTGGCCTCGGCGACGATGGCGTTCTCGAACGCCATCACCAGACGGGGCGATGGCGGCGTCGCGGCCCCGCCGTCGCTGCCGCGAGCAACCGTCTGGCCACCGCTCAAACGAACACGGAGCCGGCTCAGACGGTAGTGCAGCGACATGGCGAAGGGGTAGAGCGCTTCGCCCACGCCAGACAGCTTGCGGCCGTAGCGCAGCACGCCATCCAAGTGGCTGCCATGCATGATCAATAGACGGCGGCCATCGGCCAGCGTGTGAACCGCGTCATCGGCGATGTCGATGTCGCCAAACGCCAAGCCTAAGAAGCGACGGGCGAAATCGTCCCGATTGCCTGCCAGATAAACGATTCGCGTGCCGTCGTGCGCTTTGCGCAGCAGGCGTTGAACCACGTCGTTGTGCAGGGCGGGCCAGTGCCACGAGCGGCTGAGTTGCCAGCCATCGATCAGATTGCCCACTAGATAAAGCGTGTCGGCTTTATGGCGGGTCAGAAAGTCCAGTAGTACTTCGGCGTGGCAATCGGACGAACCGAGGCGAACGTCGGATAGCCAAAGCGTGCGCCAGTGCGTCTGCGGCATCGATTCGTTCACGGCAAGTCCTAAAGCGATCAGAACATGACATGTCACCATTGAAAAATGACGGTGTCATGACCGATCGTCCTAGGCTAATACTTGTCTGAGTGTGGCAACATTTGGCCGGGCGATCCTTGTGCGTCGATCAATCGGGTTCCTAGCAAACGGTCGTGCAGGAATAGTCCGTCAGGATCGAACCAGCTGTAAACGAACGCTGCGAAAGGGGCTGCGACGATGAACATATCGACAGCGGGCCAGCCCGTGGCGCGGGCGGCGGCCCACACCAGGGCGGACGCCAATAGCGGCATGGGCCACAGCAGCACATAGCGCAGAATCAGGCGCAGAGGCGCGGGCACTTGGCCATCGCGATCCACCAGCCGAATACCCCAAGTCTTCATGGGCAGAGTCTGGCCCCGATAACGCCAACACAGCACGAAATACACGCCGATGGCCAAAAACAGTACGGCCTGCCGCGCGTGACGGTGCATCAACGCGTGCTTGCTTTGCGTCAAGGTGTCGAATAAATAACCCGCTAAAAAAACCACCGCGAACAGCAATACGCCCTCATACATCATGCAGGCGAAACGCCGAAGGCGGCGGGGTGTGGCGGCAAGCGGCGAGGTCATGCGCCGCATTATGACAGCGCTTAACGATATGTCCGGAAATCCGGAAAATAAAAAAAGCCCGCCAAAAGCTTGGCGGGCCTAAAGAGGGCTATACAGCCCCCAAGGGGAAAACGGTATTACGCCGACTGCGCTTGCAGCGTTGCGGCGGAGCGACCGCGAGCAATGGTCACGGCGCGCTTGACGAACTTGCCCAACGCCTGGAAAGGGCGGGGGCGGAACTGGTCTTGCAACGCAGCCAACATCAATTGGCGCTCGATTTCGTCAGTGATCGTGAAGGCTTGTTTGTTCATGTCTGGTTCCTTGAGTGATGCAACGCATCATCGATCTAGGGTATACCCGGATTTTAGGGTTATCCCTAGAAAGTCGCAAGGGGCAGTTCAGACTAGATAGGCATGTCTTCATGCAAAAACAACACTGCCTCACTGTATCAGTGTGGCAGTGCAATGTGCCTACTGCTCGTCGTTTTGATCGTTTTGGTCGGTGTTTCCATCCGTTGCGGTACGATCGGATGCCTCGGATACCCCATCGCGATAGCTGGCCTTCACCAATTCGAAACCGAACAGGCGGCAATCGAGTGCGCCGTTGTAAAGCGGCGTGCGGCGCACGGGTTTGAGACGCAACTTTTGCGGCAAGCCCATATCGCTGCTGATGGCGTGCAACTGCCAGCCGCCGAACGACTGTTTGAGCGTCGTGGCCCATTCGCGCCATAACTCAGGGTCGCCTGCGTCCAAGCGGTCGCCATAAGGCGGGTTGGTCACGATCCAGCCGGCCTCGGCCAGTCGGCTCGCTTCGCGTGCGTCTCTGACCTGGAAATCGATGGCATCGGGGGCTAGCCAGGCGCGCTCGGCGTTGCGGCGGGCAAATTCGATGGCTTGCGGATCGATGTCATAGCCGACGATCGGTGCATCCAGGCCCGGTGCGATACGCGAATACGCTTCTTCCTTCACCGCATTCCAAGCGTCGGTATCGTGGCCGCGCAGGCGTTCGAAACCCAACGGCCGGGTAATTCCGGGCGGGATGCCCAGGGCGATCCAGGCGGCTTCGATCAGCAAGGTGCCGCTGCCACAGAACGGATCGAGCAAGGGTTGGGCAGGGTCCCATCCGGCCAAGGCCAACATGCCAGCGGCTAAGTTCTCGCGCAAGGGTGCTTCGCCCTTGTCTAGGCGCCAACCGCGTTTGAACAGCGATTCGCCCGAAGTGTCGAGGTAAAGCGTCACGGTATCCTGAGACAGGAAAGCATGTACCCGCGCATCGGGGCGAACTGTGTCGATACTGGGACGCTCGCCTTCGAGATCGCGCAAACGGTCGCAAATGCCGTCTTTCACTCGCAGATTGCAGTATTGAAGACTGAGTACCGGGCTTTTGATGGCAGAGGTGTCCACGCGCAGAGTGTGTTCTGCGCCGAACCAGCGTTCCCAAGGGGTCGCCATTGCCAAAATGTAGACGTCGTCGTCGGCCACCATGGGCGCCTGGGCGACTTGCACCAGGACGCGGGTGGCCAGGCGCGAATACAGGTTGGCTCGCTGCACGCCCGCCCAATCGGCGGTGAAGCGGCAGCCGGCTCGGCCGGCGGTTGCGTCCTCGAAGCCGAGGGCTTCCATTTCGGCCACCAGGGCCTGCTCCAAACCTTGCGGGCAAGGTGCGAAGACGCTGTAGCGCTCGGTGTCCTCGGCCACGATGACCGGTGCGCGTTGTGGCTGGGGCGTGGTCACGTTGCTGGCCAATCCGGTGTAGCGCGAGCGATCGGTGGCAGGGCGCGGCTTGCCGGGTTGGCGTCCGGGGCCACGGGGCGGCCCGTGGCGCTCCCCGGCGGCGTCCCGGCTATCGAAGCGTCCTTCGCCCGAAGGACGGTCGCTCGAATGCGAGCCATTGCCCGCGCGTGGGCTGTCCCCAAAACGCGGGCCATTGCCAGAGCGTGCGCCGTCGCTCGTGCGTGGTCCGCTGTTGGAACGCGGATCGTCGCCTGCGCGCGGCTTGCGGCCCGTACGGGGGCTATCGCTTGCGCGCGGACCGTCGCGTCTGGCCGCCCCGCGCGACTCGTTCTGCGCTTCTTCGCGCTCGGGGTTCTGGCGAGCCGCCAGTGCCACCGCACGGGCGCGCGCACCGCTGCGTTTGGACGGTGCGTCGTGGCGATCGGGGGCGCTTGCCGCACGCGGTTTTTTGGTCAGGCTCAGGGTCTTGCGAGGGGAGTCATCGTCAGACGACATGGAGAAATTCCTAGAAAAAGCTTAGAACGGCTTGAGCACGACCAAGGCGACGATGATGACCAGCAAGATGACCGGCATTTCATTAAACCAACGGTAGAACACATGGCTGCGAGTATTTTTTCCCGCTTCGAATCTGCGCAGCATCACGAAACAGGCATGGTGATAACCCAGCACCAGCAAGACAGCGAGAATCTTGGCATGCATCCAGCCGTTGCCCGGTCCGTAACCGATGCCATACACCCAGAACAGCCACACGCCCAACACGATGGCCGGCACGGCCAGAATGGTGGTGAAACGGAACAGTCGGCGGGCCATGCCCAACAGACAGGTGCGTACTGCATCGTCGGTGGCCTGCGCCAGATTGACGTAGATGCGAGGCAGGTAAAACAGGCCAGCGAACCAGGACGCGATGAATACGATATGAAAAGTCTTGATCCAGAGCATGGGGGCCGCCTGCGCGAAAAACCCCATTGTAGTTCGGGTTAGCCGCGTAACTGACCCGCGCCGCTCAAGACCCATTTATAGGTGGTCAAGCCCTCCAGACCGACCGGCCCGCGAGCGTGTAGCCGGTTGGTGGAAATGCCGATTTCGGCACCCAGACCGTACTCGAAGCCGTCGGCGAAACAGGTCGGCAGATTGATCAACACCGATGCGGAATCGACCTCGCGCTGAAACGATGTGGCGGCGCTCAAGTCGTTGGTGACGATGGCGTCGGTATGGCCCGAGCCCCAGCGGCCGATGTGCTCGACCGCCTGGGCCTGGTCGTCCACCACACGAATGGCCAGCACGGGACCCAGGTATTCGGTGGCCCAGTCGGTATCGGTCGCTGCTTCGGCTGCGGGCACCAGCGCCATCGTTCGCGGGCACCCCCGCAGCGCGACGCCGTGATCGATCAAGGCTTGGGCCAGTCTTGGCAGCAGGGTCTGTGCGACATCGCGATGGATCAGCAAAGTTTCCATCGCACCACAGATACCATAGCGATAGGTCTTGGCGTTGAACGCGATGTCGTGGGCCATCGTCAGATCCGCTGCCGCGTCGACGTAGATGTGGCAGTTGCCGTCCAGGTGTTTGATGAGGGGTACGCGAGCTTCCCGGGCCAGCCGGGCGATCAGGCCTTTGCCGCCGCGCGGGATGATGACGTCGACGTGTTCGGTCAGCGTGACCAGCACGCCCACGGCCGCACGGTCGGCCGTGCCGACGACTTGCACCGCGTCGGCCGGCAAGCCGGCCTCGGCGAGCCCCGCGCCGATGATCTCGCCCAACAGGCGGTTCGATGCCAGGGCTTCGCTTCCCCCACGCAAAATAACGGCATTGCCGGATTTCAAGCACAGGGCGGCGGCGTCGATGGTCACGTTGGGCCGGGATTCGTAGATGATGCCCACCACACCCAGCGGCACACGCATCTGCGCGACGCGCATACCGTTTGGCCGCAAGGTGCTGGGGCCGATGCTGCCGACCGGGTCGGCCATGGCCGCGATCTGCGTCAGGCCCTCGGTCATGTTGCTCAAGCTGCGATCCGACAGACTCAAACGATCCAGCAAAGCACTATCGAGCCCGTTTTCACGGGCAGCGGCGACTTCCTTCGCATTGACGGCGTTGATCTCGGACGCTCGTTCGGCAATCATCCGAGCCATCGCACGCAAGGCAGCCGATTTCTGGCTGTCTGGGGCGCTGCGCAAAATTGCTGCAGCGGCGCGGGCGCGTTCGCCCATGGCAAGCATGTGATCGTGTATCGAGGAGGACGTCATGATGTGGACTGCTCGCCCAAGCGAGGTCGAAACAAAACGCAATTTTACGCGGCTTGCCGTCCACTTGTCCGGCCTGCGGCCACGCGTAGCGCCAAGCGCAGCATTTCTTCCCAGGGATCATCCAATCGACCCGGAACCGACAAGCCCTTGATGAGCCGGTCGACGTCGTGCGCGTGCTGCACCGCTGCGGGCCAACTGCTGGGTGCGACACGTGCCAGGGCTTGCTGGGCAAGCTTCTCATGAGCACCGAATACGCGCAGACGGCGCATCAGGCCGCCGACATCCTGGCCGTTCTGGCGCGCCTGGGCCAAGCGCGCCAAAGTACGCACTTCTTCGCCCACGGCCCACAGCACCAGCGGCAGGGCTTCGCCTTCGGCGCGCAATCCTTCGAGCATGCGTACCGTCCGGGTCGTATCGCCCGCCAGCATCGCATCGCGTAAGCCGAACACGTCGTAACGCGCCACGTTCAACACGGCGCGTTCGATATCCTGGCCGTCGATCTGGCCTTCTGGATAAAGCAGGCCCAGTTTGAGGATTTCCTGGTGAGCGGCAAGCAGATTGCCCTCGACCTTGTCGGCCATCCAAGCCAGGGTTTCAGCGTCGGTGCGTTGATGCTGTCGAGCCAGGCGTGCGCCGATCCACGCGGGCAGGCGACTGCGGTCGATCGGCTGGATATCTACCACCAAAGCCGATTGCATGAGTCCTTGCGCCCACTTGCTCTCGCGCGTGGCGCGATCGAGCCGCGGCAGATGGACGGCCATCAACGTCTCGGCCTCGCCGGGGGGCGTTTGCGCCGCCAGTGCACCGAGTCGGGCAAGCATCTCGCCACCGACCTTGCCGGGTTTACCACCGGGCAACTTGATCTCCAGCAGGCGCTTATCGCCGAACAGCGAAACGGCTTGAGCGTCGGCCAATACGGCGCTCCAGTCGCTGCGGGCATCCATCACCAGCGTGCGTCGCTCGGCGTAGCCGGCACGCTGCGCGCTGGCACGCAGCGCATCGCCTGCTTCGGCCACTAACAGCGGTTCGTCGCCCATTAGCACATGCAAGGACGCCAATGCGCCGGATTGCGAGAGCTGCTGGATATAGCGGTCGGGGTCCATGATCCGCCCGGTTCAGCGACTGAACATGCCGTCGGGGCGCGGCGAGTCGCGCCGCCACGCGTCCGGCTGATTGGTCGGAGCAGGGTCGAGCTGGGGCACGTTCAATACGTCTTCGTCGGCAGCCGTGGGTGTGCCCGATACAAGGCGGCTAGCCGTTTCCCGCACGTCGGGCGCGGTCAGGCGGCGCACGATGCGCGCAATCAAGCCCTGTTCGAGATCCTCGTAGACGCGTTGGTGTTCCTCGTCTTTGGCCTGTTGAACCTGATCGTCATAAGGCACTCCGCGGGAGCTGAACAGTTGGGTGTCGGGCAGATACGCGCGGCCTTGCCGATCGACCACGCGGAAGGTATAGGCCACGGTCAATTCGTACTGTTCGACCCGGCCGATGGCGTTCAGGGACACTTCGCGTAGCGTGCGGGTATTGCCCACTTCGACATAAATGGCTTGAGCCTCGCGTGGCGACTGCACCAGACGGGTGCCGGGCGAGGACGCTTGGATCGAACGCTTGAGCCACGAACCGAAGGCTGTGTTTTCGTTGACGCCGAGGTATAACGTCTCGAAAGGCAGTGGCGTGGTACCGCGCAATGTGAATCCGCAGGCCGCCAGGGCGGCCGCTAGCAGCAGGAGCGATAAGGATCTGGACCAGATACGCATAGGGGTTCCTCGGGACCTTATTAGCCCACTACGTTGACGAGCTTGCCGGGCACCACGATAACGCGTTTGGGCGGACGGCCTTCCAAATAGCGTTCGACGGCCTCGTGCTTCGCGGCGAGCGCTTCGATATCGGTCTTTGAGGCCGTCGCCGCCACGATGAGCGAACTACGCAATTTACCGTTGATCTGAAGCATCAATTCCAGCTCGCTCGCCACCAGCGCAGCTTCGTCCACTTGGGGCCAAGGGGCATCCAGCAAGTCGCCGTAGACGTCGGCATAGCCTAATTCGTTCCAGAGTTGCCAGGTGATGTGCGGGACGACGGGATATAACACGCGCAGCAAAACGCCATAGGCTTCGGCCCGCACGGCATCGCCGTCGGCATCTTGCGGCAGATCGGCGCTTTCGATGGCGTTCAGCAGTTTCATGCCGGCCGACACCACCGTGTTGTATTGCTGACGCTGGTAGTCGTAATCGGCTTGTTTCAGTACGACGTACACCTCGCGGCGCAAGGCCTGGACAGCAGTGCTGCGCTCGGTCTGGGTGCCCGCATGGCCTCGGGCGATGGTTTCGCGCGAGGCGTATGCGGCGCTCCATAGCCGGCGCAAGAAGCGGTTCGAGCCGTCAACCCCAGAGTCCGACCATTCGAGCGTCTGCTCGGGCGGACTGGCGAACATGACGAACAAACGGGCGGTGTCG
>CAMDNZ010000034.1 GCA_945903445.1 Bordetella parapertussis | reverse complement strand
GTCGAGAACTGGCGCATGCTGAACGAGTCGCCCGACCATCCGCTGATCAACCGGCCCCTGTACGGCACCTATCCCATCGGCTCGACCTATAAACCGTTCGTCGCGCTGGCTGCGCTCGAACTGGGTAAGCGCGATGCGTATAAGCGCTTTCCCGATCCCGGGTTTTTCGAGTTCGGCGGCCAACGTTTTCGTAATGCCGGCAGCGTGGCTTATGGCATGACGGACATGCACAAGGCACTCGTCGTTTCTTCCGACACTTACTTCTATTCGCTGGGGCCAGAAATTGGCGTCAACGCACTGCACGATTTCATGAAGCCGTTTAGCTTTGGGCAGGTGACCGGCATCGATCTGGATGGCGAGCGTGCCGGCGTGCTGCCGTCCACCGATTGGAAGCGCCGTGCATATCGAACGCGCGAGAATCAACAGTGGTATGCCGGTGAGACCATTTCGGTCGCTGTGGGCCAGGGCTATAACTCGTTCACCTTATTGCAGCTGGCGCAGGCGACTTCGACACTGGCCAATGACGGCGCTTACCGCAAGCCGCATTTGGTGCATGCCGTGCAAGAGGCCGATAAGCCGCGTACCGAAAACGAAGTGGTCGCGCCCGGCTACACCATTCCCTTGCGCAAGAGCAACGTCGATATCGTCAAGAATGCCATGGCGGATGTCGTGCGTGTAGGTACGGCCCGCCGGGCTTTTGCCGGCGCGCCTTATCAGGCTGCGGGCAAAACGGGCACGGCGCAAGTCTACAGTTTGCGCGGTGCGAAGTACCGAGCCGATCAGATCGATGAGCGCCTGCGCGATCACGCGTTGTTCATGGGTTTCGCGCCGGTAGACAATCCGAAGATCGCGGTCGCGCTGATCGTCGAGAACGCAGGCTGGGGCGGTAGCGTGGCCGCGCCGGTAGCACGTCAAGTATTCGATCAGTGGTTGGTGCAGACGCCTGCGATGCGGCAGGCTCTAGAGGCCGAAGCGAAGGCCAAGACGCAGGCCCCAGCGCAACCTCAGGCTCAAATCCAAACGCGAACGACCGCTTCCGAGGTGGCGCAGCAATGAAGCGATTCGGTCACCTGTTGCTGCGCGTGCTGACGGCTTTCGATGTGCCGCTGCTGGCCATCCTCTGCTTGTTCGCCGCGCTGGGCCTGGTCGTCATGCAGTCGGCCGTGGGCGGCACCGACTGGCGTTTCGCCGAACAGGCGCGCAACTTCATGATCGCTTTCGTGGCCTTGTGGTGCGTGGCGTTGGTGCCGCCCAAATGGCTAATGAAAGCGGCGCTGCCTGTCTACGTGATCGGCGTGCTGCTGCTGTTTGGCGTCGAGTTCGTGGGCGAGACCAGCAAGGGGGCGACTCGATGGCTGGACTTGGGCGTAGCGCGTATCCAACCGTCGGAGATGTTGAAAATCGCCGTGCCCTTGATGCTGGCCGCCTATTTTCAACGTCATGAAGGCGAGCGGCGAATCCGCGACTTCCTGATCGCGGGCGTGTTGCTGTTGCTGCCGTTTTATCTGATCGTGCGGCAACCCGATCTGGGTACCGCGCTGCTGGTGTTCGGCGCCGGGTTCTTCGTGATCTATTTCGGCGGGCTGTCGTTCAAATTGTTGGTGCCGCTGATAGTCGCAAGCGTGATGAGCTTGGGCACGCTGGTGTATTACGAAGATCACCTGTGCGAGCCCGAGGTCGATTGGGTGGTGTTGCACGACTATCAAAAGCATCGAGTGTGCACTTTGCTCAACCCCAGCTCCGACCCCCTGGGCAAGGGGTTCCATACCATCCAGTCGATGATCGCCGTCGGGTCGGGCGGGACCTATGGCAAGGGGTATATGCAAGGCACGCAGACCCACCTCGACTTCATTCCTGAACGCACCACCGATTTCGTGTTCGCGGTGTATGCCGAAGAATTCGGTTTCTACGGCGGCGTCATGATGCTGCTGCTGTACATGCTGTTGATCGTGCGTGGCTTGAGCATCGCCGCGCAAGCCAGCAGCCAGTTCGGGCGTTTGCTGGCCGGTGCGATCAGCATGATGTTCTTTGTGTACGTGTTCGTGAACATCGGCATGGTCACGGGCATCCTGCCGGTGGTGGGTGTGCCGCTGCCGTTCATGAGCTATGGGGGCACGGCTTTGCTGACCATGGGCGTGGCCTGCGGCATTCTGACCAGCATCAGCCGCTATCGGGGCATTAAGGCATCGAGCTGACGCGTGGCGTCTTTTGAATCGCTGCGGTGCCTCCCCAACGCCATAGCGACATGCTTACAGCGTCGAGGTGGCTCGTTTTCGTACTCAAGCGCTTAGCGACAGGCGGCCAGGTCGTCGGCAAGCACGCCGTCCAGCAACTTTTTGACCGGCGCAGGCAAACCCACTCGATCCAATTCAGCGCGGGGCATCCAGCGCAGCGGAGCAGCGACATCGGGCCGTTTATGGACCGGCATCAAACACGGTTCGATTCGAAGTCTGAAGTGCGTGAAGACGTGCTCGAACGCTGCCAGCGTCTGCGGCGATCGTACGTCGATGCCCGATTCGCTCGCAGCCTGGCGCGGATCGACGTCCACCCCGCACTCCGGCAGGCTCCACAGCCCGCCCCAAATGCCCGGAGACGGACGCAGGCTCAGCAGCACATGAGTCGCATCGGCATAAATCAGCATGCGGGTCTCGCGTGTCGGCGATACCTTCTTGACGCGGGGCGTAGGCAGACTGTGCTGACGGCCTTGGAGGGCAGCGATGCAGTCCGACTTCACCGGGCATCTCAAACAGGCCGGTTGACGCCGGGTACACACCGTTGCACCCAGATCCATCAATCCTTGTGTGTAAGCGGGCATATCGACATCGCCACCCGTCTCGGGGCGTACTTCGACGTGAGCCTGACGCCATAGCCGCTGCTCGATTTCGCGTCGGCTGGGATCGCCCTCAATACCGAAATACCGCGTGAACACCCGTTTGACGTTGCCGTCCATGATCGGCGCGACCTCGCCATAGGCGAACGCGGCGATGGCCGCAGCCGTGGACGGACCGATACCCGGCAGCGTGGCGATCGCTTCGGCGGTGGGCGGAAAACGTCCGCCCCAATCGCGCACCAGGGCCTGTGCGCAGCGGTGCAGGTTGCGCGCCCGAGCGTAATAACCCAGGCCCGCCCAATAAGGCATTACCTCGTCTTGAGCGGCGCGCGCCAGACTCGCGACGTCCGGGAAACGTTGCAGGAAGCGATCGTAATAACCGACGACAGTCGCCACCTGAGTCTGCTGCAGCATGATCTCAGACAGCCATATCCGGTAAGGATCGGTCGTGTTTTGCCAAGGAAGGTCGTGACGCCCATGACGGCGTTGCCAGTCGACGATGTGGTGTGCGAATGCCATGAGCAATTATCGCATTTGCTTGCACGGCCATCGGGTTTCCCCTATTGCCGCAGGGGGGCTGCACGGCTAAAACCGAGTAACAAAACCACAATAGTCGGTCTGGCAGCTGGTGCCTCGCGCCCTTCACAAGAGTGTGTCCATGGCCTGGGTGCCGGTATCCAAGACCCTGGAGCTGAGACAACATGAATGCCCCCCTGACGCCGGCGCAAGCCGTCGCGCTCGATAACGTCCAATTGGACGATCGCTATACCCTAAAAACCGGCCGTGCCTGGATGAGCGGCATCCATGCGTTAGTACGTCTGCCGATGATGCAGCGGCTGCGTGACGAAAAAGCGGGCTTGAATACCGCTGGCTTCGTATCCGGCTATCGGGGTTCGCCGCTAGGCAGCGTCGATCAAAACATGTGGAAAGCCAAGTCGCACTTGGAGGCTCACCACGTCACGTTTCAACCGGGTATCAACGAAGATCTGGCGGCCACCGCGGTATGGGGTTCGCAGCAGACCAATCTCTTTCCGGGCGCGCGCTACGACGGCGTGTTCGGCATGTGGTACGGCAAAGGCCCTGGCGTCGATCGTACCGGCGATGTCTTCAAACATGCTAATGCGGCGGGCACCTCTCCTCATGGCGGCGTGCTAGTGGTGGCAGGCGACGATCATCCGTCGAAATCGTCCACGCTGCCTCATCAAAGCGACCACATTCTGAAAGCCTGCATGATTCCGGTGCTGTTTCCCTCCAGCGTGCAGGAGGTACTGGACTATGGCATGCATGGCTGGGCGATGAGCCGGTATGCAGGCGTGTGGGTGGGTATGAAATGCATCACCGATATCGTCGAGGTGTCGGCGTCGGTGGATATCGATCCCGAGCGTGTCCGGATCACATTGCCGGACGATTTCGTCGCCCCGCCGGATGGTCTGAACATTCGTCTGCCCGACACGCCTTTGGCGCAAGAGGCTCGACTCCTGGATTACAAGCTTTATGCAGCGCTGGCTTACGCGCGTGCCAACAAGCTGAATCGAGAGTTGTGGGAAGTGCCTGAAGATCCTGCGCGCTTCGGCATCATGACTTCGGGTAAAGCGTATCTCGATACCCGTCAGGCGCTGACCGATCTGGGATTGGACGAAGACGTCTGTCAGCGCATCGGCCTGCGGCTATTCAAGGTGGGCATGGTCTGGCCTTTGGAGGCCACCGGTACTCGCTCGTTCGCAGAAGGCCTGGATGAAATTCTGGTGGTCGAAGAAAAGCGCCAGGTACTCGAATATCAATTGAAGGAAGAACTGTTCGGTTGGATCGGTAGCGGCAAGAAGATTCCGCGGGTCGTGGGCAAGTTCGACGACAAGGACGGTGGTGAGTGGTCGGTGCCGCAAGGCAACTGGTTGCTGCCCGCGCATTACGAATTCTCGCCGGCCATCGTGGCGCAGGCCATCGGTGCGCGGCTTTTGAAGTTCGATCTGCCGCCCGAGGTGCGCGCAGGCATCGAAGCCCGTCTGGCCTTTATCGAAGCCCGTGCGCGGGCCGCAGCCAAACCGCGTGTGGTGGCCGAGCGTAAACCCTGGTTCTGTTCGGGCTGTCCGCACAACACGTCCACCCGATTGCCGGAAGGCTCGCGCGGTCTGGCGGGCATCGGCTGCCATTACATGGTGACGTGGATGGGGCGTAACACGCAGGTGTTCACCCAGATGGGCGGCGAAGGCGTGCCCTGGATCGGCCAGGCGCCATTCACCGACGAACAGCATGTGTTCGCCAATCTGGGCGACGGTACCTACTATCACTCGGGTCTGCTGGCGATTCGTGCCGCAGTGGCGGCCAAGGTGAACATCACCTACAAGATTCTGTTCAACGACGCGGTGGCCATGACGGGGGGGCAACCCGTGGACGGCCCAATCAGCGTGCCGATGATCACTCGCCAAGTGGCCGCCGAAGGCATCGACAAGATCGTCGTGGTGACCGACGAGCCCGAAAAATACGTGGGAATTCAAGGCATGGCGCCGGATGTGCCCGTGGTTCATCGCGATACGCTGGACACAGTGATGCGCGAGTTGCGAGACCATCCCGGTGTCTCCATTCTGATCTACGACCAGACCTGCGCGACGGAAAAACGGCGTCGGCGCAAACGCGGTGATTTTGCCGATCCGGCACGACGGGTGGTGATCAACGAGCGGGTGTGTGAAGGCTGTGGCGATTGCTCTGAGAAGTCGCACTGCCTGTCGGTCGAGCCGCTAGAAACGCCTTTGGGTCGTAAACGCAAGATCAACCAATCGAGCTGCAATAAGGACTACTCCTGCTTGAAGGGGTTTTGTCCCAGCTTCGTCACGGTCGAGGGCGGCAAGCTGCGTCGCCCGAAGGCGCGGGCGGGCGAAGGGCGGGCCGACGAGACCCTGGCTGCGCCCGCATCGATGGGGCTGACGCAGCCATACGGCATATTCATCGCCGGCGTGGGCGGCACGGGTGTGGTCACTATCGGCCAGTTGATCGGCATGGCCGCGCATCTGGAAGGCAAGGGCTGTTCGGTGCTGGATATGGCCGGTTTGGCTCAAAAAGGGGGGGCGGTTCATTCGCATGTGGTGCTGGCCCGTAACCCTGAAGCGTTGATGAATACGCGCGTCGCCATGGGCGAGGCCGATCTTGCCCTGATCGGCGACTTGGTGGTGGGGGCAGGCACCGAATCGCTCGCACGCATGCGTGCGGGGCGTACTCACGCGCTATTGAATGCCGATGTCGCACCGACTGCCGAGTTCATCCAGAACCCGGACTGGCGTTTGCCGGGTAGTACCTTGTACGGCGATGTCGCAGCGGCCTGCGGCCCCGATCGGGTGGACGTGGTGGACGCTACCGACTTGGCCGTCCGGCTTTTGGGCGACGGCATTTATGCCAACCCCCTGATGTTGGGTTATACCTTCCAGAAAGGCTGGCTGCCGCTGGGATTGGCGGCCTTGGAGCGTGCGATTGCACTGAACGGCACGCAGGTCCAGAACAATCTGGCGGCGTTCGCCTGGGGTCGTCGTGCCGCTGCCGATCTGGCTTATGTTCACGCGATGGCGGGTGTGTCGGAGGACACAGACTTTGACGCATCGACGCCTGCAAATTCGTCATCGAATGCGCAAGAAGGCGATCTTCAAGTGATCGAATTCAAGCGTGGTGCAGCGGGGCAGACTGCGCAATCGAATACAGCGCCTCAAACACCCGTATTGAAAGTATTGCCGTTCAAAGCGCCGACTGAAACGGGGGGCTGGGTGGCCATTCGTGACGATCGGGCGTGGCTGCTGCGCGATTATCAAAACGCGGCTTATGCGGCGCGTTATGTGTCCTTGGTCGACGAGGTGGCGTTTGCCGAACAGGCGGCTTGCGGCTCGACCCGGCTGGCCGAGGCCGTGGCGCGTTACTACTACAAGTTGATGGCCTACAAAGACGAGTACGAGGTGGCACGCTTGTATAGCGACGGCGCATTCATCAAGCGGATTGAAGAGACTTTCGAAGGCGATTGGTCGCTACGCTTTCATCTGGCGCCGCCCATGTTCTCCAAGCGTGATGCGCAAGGGCATCTGATCAAGCGTGCTTTCGGCCCGTCTACCTTGAAGCTATTCGGCGTGCTGGCGCGGCTGCGGGGTTTGCGTGGGACCGTGTTGGATGTGTTCGGTTATACCGAAGAGCGCCGGGCCGAACGGGCATTGATCGCACAATATCGCGACGACATGTTGGGCATCTTGCCGAAGTTGTCGGTCGGTACTTTGCAGCGCGCCGTAGATCGAGCTAGTCTGCCCGAAGAGATTCGCGGCTATGGGCATGTGAAAGAAGCCGCCATGGTGCGTGCGGGACAACGCCGTGAATCTTTGATGGCGGGATTCGATGCCTCGGTAACGGCTCTGGCCGATGCGCGGGTGGCTTAACGCTTGAAAAAACGCGCGGTCGGCGCCGCGGCCCGCTCGGGCGCGGTTTGCATCGCTTCGACCACGGCGGCTTCGCGGGCGGCTACGACGTGCACGCGGTTGGCAGTCGTCAGCTTGCGCATGCGAACCTGACCGGTGCGAGGGAAATAATTGATTCGACGGGGGTGATCGCCACCGAGGTCTTGCGCGGCCACCACGATCCGTTCGAGTGCCAGATACTTCAAGACAAACTCGGCGTTGCGTTCGCCGATGTTCATCTGCTGCATACTGGCCAACACCGCACCACCACCGAAAACCTTGGCTTGCAAACGCTCGCGCACTGCGCCCGCCTTCAATAGTTCGTTGATCAGCACTTCCATGGCGAATGCACCGTAGCGCATGGTGGCCGAGGCGGGCGAGTTCAGATCGCCGTCGGGCAACATGAAGTGATTCATGCCGCCCACCTTGATGACAGGATCGTGAATACAAGCGGCCACGCACGAACCCAAGACGGTCGAGACCATCAGATCCTGGTCGGTGACGAAATACTCGTTGGGCAAGACCTTGACGGCTTCGCAGTCGAACGAAAAATCGTAGTAGAAGCGCGTTGCGCGGGCTTCGAAGGCCGTCCTGCCAATCATGAAGTACTCGGATTAATCAAAAACGGGTGTTGCGAGTGACCGACCAACGCGCAGACAGGGCGCCCAGGGCTGCGGTCGCGACGATGGCAGTAAGCAGCCAACCGCCAGCAGGCAGACGTAAAGCGAATTCGGCACCATAGCTGCTGGCCAATCCAAGTAGGGCTTCGTTCAAGGGGCTCAGTAGCAGAGCGGCGACGCCGATGGCCAACAGTGCCGAAGCGCCGCCCGAAAGCGCGCCTAAATACAAAAACGGGCGACGTACGAAGGATTCGGTCGCACCCACCAAACGCGCCACGCCGATCTCTTCGCGCTGAAACAACGCCTGCATGCGGACCGTGTTGAATACCGTCGCCAGCACGACCACCGCGACGCAAGCGGCCAGAAAAAACAAACCAATACGAGCAAATCGCAGCAGTGCTTCCAAGCGCTGAACCCAGGCGCTGTCCAGTTGAACCCGATCGACGAAGTTCCACCCTTGCAATGCTTGCGCCAAGGTGTTTGCGCGTGCGGCCAGATCGTCGCCTTCGGCGAGTCTGGCGACCACGGCATCGGGCAAGGGATTGCCGGGCAAGACCGCCAGCGCTTCCGACCATGCCGGGTTGTTTTTGAGGTCAGCCAGCGCTTCGTCGCGTGCCATGACCTGAACGTCCTGCACGCCCGTGGAGAAGTCGGCGCGTATGCGCTGGGCCACTTGTGCCGCAGCCCCGGGCGGTGCGTCCACAGCCAGATAAACGGTCAACTCGGGCGTGACCGACAACTGTTTGCTTACCGGTTGCACCGATATCAATACAGCACCGCCTAACAGAGGCAGCGCCAACGCCAGCGCCATTACCATGACGTTCGCCAGCGAAGAAAACGGTTGCGCGATCAGGCGGCGAACAGTCACGCCTAACGCATAGCGATGTTGTTGCAGCCAGGCGTTCATGCGGGCACCCCCGGCACATCCGAAAAGCGGCCGGCGTCGATACGTAGCGTACGCGTGGCATAACGTGTCATCAGCCCTTGATCGTGCGAGGCGATCAAGGTGGTTACACCCACCCGATTGAAGTCGCGGAACACGTTCATGATGCGCGTGGCAGTGTCGTGATCGAGGTTGGCGGTGGGCTCGTCGGCAATCAAAATGGCCGGACGATTGACGATGGCACGGGCCATCGCCAGGCGCTGTTGTTCGCCGCCCGACAACTCGATGGGCCTCATGTCCTCCTTGCCTGCCAGCCCTACTTTATCCAGCGCCGCGCGGGCGCGTGCCATGGCTTGGGTGTGGGAGTGGCCGGTGACGGTCAGGGGCAGCGTGACGTTGGCGATCGCACTGCGGTCATAAAGCAAGTGAGTGTCCTGCAAAATCACGCCGACGGCACGGCGCAAGTAAGGCCGGGCTCGCGCGGTCATCTTTTCTAGATTCTGACCATTGACCTGGACCGAACCGCGCGAGGGCAATTCCAGCCCGCCGATCAATTTGAGTAGCGTCGACTTGCCTGCGCCCGATGGACCGGACACAAAGACGAACTCGCCAGCCTGGATATCGAAATTGATATCTGCCAGGATATTTCTGGCGCGACCGTAGGATTTGAAGACGTGTTGAAACTGGATCATAGGACACAGAAGGCAGGTTGCAACACATCATACCCTCACCAGATGGCGTCTCTGCTGTCGGTCTTTCAGATGGTGTGTTACAGCGGTTGTCCAGCAACATTTTGCGGGGGTTTCCCCTAGGCATATGATCGTATTTTTGGGTTTACGGCCCATATTCGTAAGCATCTTCACTCTCTATCCTTCGGTTTACAGCCGGATACAGATAGGAGTGCTCAATGTTTCACAATTTCCACCCAGTCTTAACCGATGTGCAAACGCCACAATCGGGCCGAAAGACGCCGTTGGGTCGCCCACACCCGGCAGTTCGCGTTTTCGCCACGCTGATGGGATGGACGTTCGTTGCTACGGCAATGACCGCTCAGGCAGGCACCGCTCAGACATTGACCGAATTGCCGTCGCAAGCCGCCGCGGCCTCTTCGCACGTCGTCGCCGCAATCGCCGCCGTACTGCCACCGCTCGAACAACTGCATCCCACCCAGGTGCTCAATCGCGGCAATGGTGCCGAGCCCGAGTCTTTGGATCCGGCGCTGACCTCTTCGACCAACGCAGCCCACGTGTTGCGCGACTTGTTGGAGGGTCTGACCTCGACCACGGCACAGGGCAAGATCGTCGGCGGCGTGGCGCATGCATGGCAGCGGCTGGACGATCTGACCTGGGCGTTCGACCTGCGGCCTGCCAAATGGTCCAACGGCGACCCCGTCACGGCCGACGATTTCGTCTATAGCTTCCGACGCTTCTTCACGCCCTCCACAGCGTCCGTCTACTCCACCACGTTCCAGGACTTCCTATTCAATGCGCGCGAGATCGTCGAAGGCAAACTAGCCCCCGAGTCGCTGGGTGCCCACGCCGAGTCGCCGACTCGGCTGATTCTGCGCACGCAGTTCCCCGTCGCGTTCTTGCCCGAGCTATTGGCTCACGGATCGTTCCTGCCGGTGCATCGCGCCACCGTCGAACGCCATGGCAGCCAATGGACACGGCCCGCCAACTGGGTAGGCAATGGCGCATTCACGTTGACGGAATGGCGGGTCAACGACCGCATCGTCGCCACGCGTCGGCCCGACTACTGGGATGCCGAAAACGTTCGAATCACTCAGGTAAGGTTTTTTCCAATAGAAAGCGAAGCGGCCGAGACCAAGCTCTATCAATCCGGGCAGTTGGACATGACCACGACCATCGCGCCGGGCTCCTATCCCCTGCATCTGAAGCAGCGCCCCGACGATATTCGCAACTCGCCCGCTTTGACGGTGCGCTATTACTCATTGAACAACGAAGACCCGGTGTTGAAAGACGTTAGGGTGCGGCAGGCGCTTTCCATGGTGATCGATCGCGACATCATGGCGCAACGCATCGTGGACGACGGCAGTATCCCTGCCTACAGCGTGCTGGTTCGCGGCGTAGAAGGCGGATCGCCCACGACATACGATTGGGCGTCGTGGCCCATGGAAAAGCGCGTGCAACATGCGCAGGCACTGTTAAAGGAGGCGGGTATCAAGCCTAAAACTCGCCTGTCTTTGGTCTACAACACCAGCGACTATCACAAGAAGATGGCGCTGTTCGTCGCCTCCGAGTGGCGCACCAAACTGGGCTTGAACACCGATCTCGAAAACATGGAGTTCCGTGCGCTGATTCATCGACGTCAGGCGGGCGAATATCAGGTCGCACGCGACGCCTGGATCGCCGACTACAACGATGCCTTCAGCCTGCTGACCGTCGTGCGCTGCGACAGCGTGCAAAACAGCAGCCGCAGTTGCCATCGCGAGGGCGACAACCTGATTCTGGCCGCTCAGGCCGAGCTCGATCCCGCCAGCCGGTCGGCCATGCAAACGCGTGCCACTGAAATGATCATGCTGGACTACCCCGTCATCCCCGTCTTGCAAAGCACCAGCCCGCGCCTGGTCAAGCCTTATGTGGGGGGCTATGGCGATGACAATCCTTTGGATCGTTATCGTAGCCGCGACTTCTACATCCAGAAGCACTGATCATGTGGCGCTATGCATTGCGCCGCACGGCTGCGGCGATACCCACTTTGTGGGTCGTGATCACGGTTTGCTATTTGCTCTTGCATCTCACCCCGGGTGGCCCCTTCGATAGCGACCGGGCCTTGTCTGCGGCAGTGCTCGCAAATCTGAAAGCCAAGTACCACCTCGATTTGCCGGTATGGCAGCAATACTTGCTGTACCTGCGCGGGCTGTTGAGCGGCGATCTGGGCGTGTCGTTTCGATTCTCCGATTGGAACGTCAACGAGCTGGTGCGAGCCGCTGCGCCCGTGTCGATACTGATCGGCGGGGTGTCGCTTGTGACGTCGTTGACGGTGGGTGTCGCAATGGGTATTGCCGCCGCCTTGCGCCGTAACTCGGCGGTGGACTACGCCGTCATGGGTTTGGCCAATATTGGCCACACGATCCCGTCCTTCGTCCTGGGACCCGTGCTGGTGCTGGTGTTCGCGCTAATGCTGGGCTGGCTGCCCGCCGGCGGTTGGCAGGCGGGCGACTGGCGCTATGCCGTGCTGCCGATCGCGCTGTTGACCATCATCAATATGGGCACTATCGGTCGTGTCACGCGCGGCAGTTTGATTGAGGTCATGAGCAGCCCGTTCATTCGAACGGCACGTGCCAAGGGACTGCCGATGACGACCATCGTGTTGCGTCATGCCATCAAGCCGACCTTGTTGCCGGTGGTGTCGCTATTGGGACCCCTGGCCATTTCTTCGATGACATCGGCCGTCGTCACCGAGACGGTGTTTTCGCTTCCAGGGCTGGGACGCTTGGTGGTCAGCGCCGCTGTCAATCGCGACTACACGCTGGTGTTGGGGCTGGTGGTACTGGTGACCGCCGTGGCGGTGTTGCTCAATCTACTGGTCGACCTGTGCTACGCGTGGCTCGATCCAAAAATACGCTATTGATCCTGGAGACTATTTTTTATGTCCTTGAATGCGGCTTTGGACAATACCGCGCCTGCGAACGCTCCAGCGCTACCGGCCGTGGCCGGGCGCAGTCCGCTGCAGGATGCATGGCGTCGATTTCTGCGCCATCGCAGTGCAGTGGTTAGTCTGTGCATCCTTCTGGCGATGCTGCTCGCGTGTGTGGTCGGTCCGTGGTTGTTGCCCCATCGTTTCGACACCACCGATTGGGACGCGCTGTCCTTGGCACCTTCGTGGTCCAACGGACACTGGCTGGGTACCGACGAGCTGGGCCGGGATGTGTTGGCACGCACGCTGATAGGCGGACGCGTCTCGCTGATGGTGGGTGCGCTGGGTGCCGCTGCCGCGACCTTGCTGGGTGTGGCCTGGGGCGCGACAGCAGGCTTTCTGGGTGGCCGCATCGACAACGCCATGATGCGTGTGGTAGACATGCTGTATGCCATTCCCTATTTGCTGATCGCCATTTTGGTGATCACGCTGTTCGGTCGCGACTTCTATCTCGTCGTTTTGGTCATCACGGCGTTTTCCTGGATGGACATGGCGCGCATCGTGCGAGGCCAGACACTAGCCTTGCGTTCGCGCGAGTATGTCGAGGCCGCGCACACGATCGGTGTGCCCACTCGCCGCATCATCCTGCGCCACATCGTGCCTAATTTGTTGGGCGTCGTGGTGGTGTATACGGCCGTCATCGTGCCGGGTGTCATGCTGAGCGAGTCGGTGTTGTCGTTTCTCGGACTGGGCGTGCAAGAGCCCATGACCAGCTGGGGCGTGCTGATTCAGGAAGGCGCCAATGTCATGGAAGCCACGCCGTGGTTGTTGCTTGGGCCGGCCGCTTTTCTTTCGCTCACCTTGATGTGCGGAAATTATCTTGGAGATGGACTACGTGATGCATTCGACCCCCGATAACGCGAGGTGTGTGCTGCGCGTCAGCGATCTCTGTGTGACCTTCGATACGCCCGACGGCCCGGTGGCTGCAGTCGATGGGTTGACGTTCGACCTCATGCGCGGCAAGACGCTGGGCATCGTCGGCGAGTCCGGCTCAGGCAAGAGCCAGTCGGTATTGGCTATGCTCGGCTTGCTGCCGACCTATGCGCGGGTCGGCGGATCCGTGTGTTTCGAGGGGCGCAATCTATTGCGCTTGCCGCAAGCGCAACTGGCCGAGGTGCGAGGGCGGCGCATCGCCATGATCTTTCAAGACCCGATGACCGCGCTCAATCCCTATTTAACGGTGGCCCGTCAAATGACCGAGGTGTTGGCGCATCATCGCGGCATGGCGCATGGCGATGCGCGCCGGGCGTCGCTCGCCGCGCTCGACCGCGTACAGATCCCCGATGCGGCGCGCCGTATCGATCTCTACCCCCATGAGTTCTCTGGCGGCATGCGCCAGCGCGTGATGATCGCCATGGCTTTGTTGTGTGGGCCCGAGGTACTTATTGCCGACGAGCCGACGACGGCGCTGGATGTCACCGTGCAAGCACAAATTCTGGCCTTGCTGCGTAGCTTGCAGAAGGACGACGCGATGGCGATGATCTTGATCACACACGATCTGGGGGTGGTGGCCGAAAGCTGCGACGATGTGATCGTGATGTATGCCGGTCGCATGATGGAGCGGGCAAATGTGTATGGGCTGTTCGACGGACCGTCGCATCCCTATACCCGTGGTCTGTTGGGCGCGGTACCCAGACTGGATCGGGCAGAAAGCGCTTTGAATAGCATCCCTGGCGTGCCGCCCGACATGCGGCGAGTCGCGCCGGGCTGTCCGTTCGCTCCCCGCTGCTGTCTGGCGGCCGACCGATGCGCAACGCATGTGCCAGCCTTCGAGGCGCAGGCTGACGGCAGGGCGCGCGCCTGCCACGTGGCGAGCGCCGATCTGGCGAGGTGGGCGGCATGAGCGCGCTACTGACGGCCCGCGATCTATCGGTGCAATTCACGGTGCGCGCCGGTGGACGAAAAGTGAGTTTCGATGCCGTTCGAGGGGTCGATTTGAGCATTGGCGCAGGCGCGACCTTAGGCGTCGTCGGCGAATCCGGTTGCGGCAAATCGACGCTGGCGCGCGCGTTGATGAGGCTGGTGCCCTTGCGTACTGGCAATATCGATTGGCAGGGGCAGCCCCTGGTGCGAGCCGGGCAGGCCGTCGCGCCATGGCCCCGCAGCGCCATGCAGATGATCTTTCAAGACCCGCTGGCCTCGCTCAATCCGAGGATGACAGTGGCCAAACTGATTGCCGAGCCTCTGACCGAGCACGCGGCCCATTTGTCGGCCGATGCACAGCGTGCTTTGGTGGTCGAGACCATGCGTCGAGTGGGTTTGCGCGAAGATATGCTGAATCGCTATCCGCACGAGTTCTCGGGCGGTCAATGTCAGCGCATAGGCATTGCGCGAGCGCTGGTGTGTGGCCCGAAACTATTGATCTGCGATGAACCGGTGTCGGCGCTCGATGTGTCGATCCGGGCGCAGATCGTCAATCTGTTGATGGAACTGCAAAGCGAACTGGGATTGGCACTCGTGTTCATCGCGCACGATCTGGCAGTGTTGCGGCACATGGCCGATCGCGTGATGGTGATGTATTTGGGACAGAGCGTCGAGGTGGCCGATAAGCGCGATTTGTATGAACGCCCCCAGCATCCTTATACCCAGACGTTGCTGGCCTGCGCGCCAGTGCCCGACCCCGTTATCGCACGTGGTCGTCGGGTGCAGCTCAAGTCGATCGAGTTGCCCAGCCCTCTGGTGAGACTGCCGGGTTGCGCGTTTCAGGCCCGCTGCGCATATGCCGAACCGCGGTGCAGCGACACACCGCCCAGCTTGAGAACGAACGCGAAAAATCGCTCGGTGGCTTGTCACCTCGAATCGGCAACAATGACGGCGTCGTCGAGGGATTTCCCCCATTGTCCCTAATTTTCGCAGAACGTTACGATCAGTCTCACTGGCTCGCATCTGTGCTCGTTTCGTCGACGAGCTGCGAACCCATCACCCGGAGATATCTAATGAAAGCTTTGAAACTTGCCGTAGCTGGCGCCGCTTTGTTCGTTGCAACGTCGGCCGCTCATGCGGGCGCCACGTTCGACGCCGTCAAGAAGAAGGGCTTCGTGCAGTGCGGCGTGTCCACTGGCATTGCTGGCTTCTCCATCGCTGACACCAAGGGTCAGTGGGTCGGTTTCGACGTCGATATGTGCCGCGCCATCGCCGCCACGATGTTCAACGACGCTTCTAAATTCAAGGTCACCCCGCTGAACACCCAGCAGCGCTTCACCGCCCTGCAATCGGGCGAGGTCGATGTGCTCACCCGCAACACTACCCAGACGTTGACGCGTGACACGACCCTGGGCCTGATCGGTGCCGGCGTGAACTATTACGACAGCCAAGGCGTAATGGTCAAAAAGGATCTGGGCGTAAAAAGCGCCAAGGAGCTGGGCGGCGCGACGGTGTGCGTGCAGCCGGGCACCACGACCGAGCTCAACCTGGCCGACTGGTTCCGCGGCGAGAAAATCGATTTCAAACCCGTGGTGATCGACAAGTTCGATGAAATCGTCGGCGCATTCGCTGCGGGCCGCTGCGATGCGTTCACAACCGATAAGTCGCAGTTGGCTTCGATTCGCAGCACGATGGAAAACGCCGAGAACTACATCATCCTGCCGGAAGATTTCTCGAAAGAGCCGCTGGGTCCCATGGTGCGCCAGGGCGACGAGCAGTGGCTGAACGTGGTTCGCTGGAGCTTGAACGCCTGGGTGGAAGCCGAGGAATACGGTATTACTTCCAAGAACGTCGATGAGATGCTGAACAGCAGCAATCCGAACGTGCAGCGCATTCTGGGTAAAACGCCCGGCATGGGCAAGAACCTCGGTGTCGACGACAAATGGGCGTATTCCATGATCAAGCAAATCGGCAACTACGGCGAAAGTTATGTGCGTACGCTGGGTGTGAACAGCCCGATGAAACTCGAACGCGGATTGAATGCTCAATGGAAGCAAGGCGGCGTGATGTACGCTTGGCCGGTGCGTTAAGCTTGATCGGACAGGTCGCTCGCTCGGTGTGTTGGCGTCAGCGACCTGTCATTCACCTGTCACCCGTCCCTATATTGAACGTGTAAAGCCTGGGGATTTCCCCCATGTCCCCGATTTCCGTGCGAAGCTACGATCAGGCCGCAAAATTGCGCGGTCTGAACCTATTAGAGCGGACGTGCTGTCCGTCATCGCGTGAAGTAGCCCAACGGAGATTAGCTATGAAAGCATTACAACTCGCTGCGGCATGTGCCGCCTTGACCGCCTTCGGTACCGCCGCCCATGCGGGCCCGACTTTCGACGCCATCAAGAAGAACGGTGTAGTGAGCTGCGGGATCAACGGCGGCGTGGCCGGGTTCTCGGCGCCCGACAGCAAAGGTGTCATGAGGGGCCTGGATGTAGACTTGTGTCGTGCGATTGCCGTAGCGATGTTCGGCGATGCGACCAAAATCAAGTTGACCCCGCTCACCACTCAGACGCGTTTCACCGCTCTGCAGTCGGGCGAAGTCGATGTGCTGACACGTAACACGACGCAGACGTTGACGCGCGACACCACGCTGGGTTTGGTGGGTACGGGGGTGAATTTCTACGATAGTCAGGGCATCCTGGTGCGCAAGTCCTTGAACGTCAAGAGCGCGAAGGAGTTGGACGGCGCAACGGTGTGCGTGCAGCCCGGTACCACCACCGAACTCAACCTGGCCGACTGGTTCCGTGCCAACGGCTTGTCGTTCAAGCCGGTCGTGGTCGATAACGCTGAGAACGTCCGCACGACGTACGAAAGCGAGCGTTGCGATGCGTTCACCACCGACAAGTCGCAGGCCGCCGCACAGCGCAGTGCAATGGCCAAACCCGACGATCACGTGATCCTGCCAGAAGACTTCTCGAAAGAGCCGCTTGGCCCGCTGGTTCGTCAAGGCGATCAACAATGGTTCAACGTGGTTCGTTGGACGCTAAACGCCATGTTGGAAGCCGAAGAGTATGGCGTGACGTCCAAAACGTCGATGAAATGCTGAAGAGCCCCAACCCCAATATTCAGCGCATTTTGGGCGTGACGCCTGGCATGGGCAAGAACCTTGGGCTGGACGACAAGTGGGCCTACAACATCATTAAGACCGTGGGCAACTACGGCGAAAGCTTTGAACGCAATCTGGGCGCGTCCAGCCCGCTCAAGCTGGAACGCGGTCTGAACGCTTCGTGGAAGCAGGGTGGTCTGATGTACGGCTGGCCAGTGCGTTAAGCTTACTGCTCGTCACACTGTCCGAACGCTTAAGAAAGGCGTCCGGGCAGCGGACAACCGCGCCTGACCTTCGGTCGGGCGCGGCGTATTCGCGGAAGGTAGCCTTAGGGTAGCCTTCATCTGTCTGATCCGAAAACTTTATCCCGATGACAAACACTCGAACCACGGCCCCCGGGGCCCCACCAAAGAGGCGGCTGTCCTGGAACGATCCAGGGGTGCGCGGCATCATCTATCAAGTGGTGGCGCTTGGACTGGTCGGCTTTGCCGTCTGGTTCCTGGTCTCCAATACATTGCATAACCTGTCGGCGCGCAATATCGCGACAGGTTTTGGCTTCCTCGGGCGCGAGGCGGGTTTCGCCATCGGCGAGACGGCGGTTGCCTATAGCCCCGCCGATACCTATGGCCGTGCCATCTGGGTCGGTTTGCTCAATACGCTGCGCGTAGCGGTGATCGGTCTGGTTCTGGCGACCATTCTGGGCACCTTGATCGGTATCGCCCGGCTGTCGAAGAACTTCCTGATCAACAAGGTCGCTACGATCTACGTCGAGGTGATGCGTAACGTACCGCTGCTGCTGCAGCTGTTCTTCTGGTACGCGATGATCTCGGAGAACACGCCGGGGCCGCGTCAGGCTATCAACCCCTTGCCGGGTGTCTTTCTGTCGAACCGGGGTTTGAAAGTGCCTGGGGTGGACGGCGCTTCGCTGGATTGGATGCTGGGCGGTTTGGCGTTGGCCATCATCGGCGCTTTGGTGTATGCCCATTGGGCAAAACGTCATCAGGCTGAGACCGGTCGATTGGCGCCAGTCGGACGGGTCAGTCTGGGCCTGTTCGTGTTGTTGCCGATCGTGGGTTGGATGATCAGCGGCATGTCGCTGACGCTGGACATGCCCGAACTGAAAGGTTTTAACTTCGTCGGCGGTTTGACATTGACGCCTGAGTTTTTCGCATTGCTCGCCGGTTTGACCATTTACACCTCGGCGTTCATTGCCGAAGTGGTGCGCTCGGGCGTGCAGTCGGTCAGCAACGGTCAGTGGGAAGCGGCGGGATCCCTGGGTCTGAGCCGTGGCAAGTTGTTGCGTCTGGTGGTGCTGCCCCAAGCTTTGCGGGTGATCATCCCGCCGATGACCAGCCAATACCTGAACCTCACCAAAAACAGCTCGCTGGCCGTGGCCATCGGCTATCCCGACATCGTGTCCGTCGTGAACACGACCCTCAACCAAACCGGTCAGGCCATCGAAGGCATCCTGATCATCATGGCAGCCTATCTGACGGTCAGCCTGTCGATCTCGATTTTCATGAACTGGTACAACAAGCGCATCGCGCTGGTGGAGCGTTGATATGAGCAGCACCAATACGACGCCATCGGCGGCTTTGCCGCCACCCACTCAGCACCAAGGTGTCTGGCCCTGGCTGCGCGAACGACTGTTCGCTTCGCCGTTCCATGTCTTGTTGACGGTGCTGGTCGTCTGGCTTTTGCTGATGACCGTGCCTGCGCTGATTCAGTGGGCCTTCATCCAGGCTAATTGGACCGCCAATTCGGCACAGGAATGCCGCGCCTCGGCGGGGGCATGCTGGGCGTTCATCGCCGAGAAACACCGCCTGATTCTGTTCGGCACGTATCCGTACGACGAACAGTGGCGGCCTTTGATCGCTACCGTGCTGTTGATCAGCCTGGTCGTGTGCAGCGGCATCCGTCGTTTCTGGAACGTCTCGCTGCTGATCATCTGGGTGGTCGGCCTGCTGGCCGTCGGCATCCTGATGTGGGGCGGCGTGCTGGGTTTGACCCCGGTCGAAACGGCGCTCTGGGGCGGTCTGCCTCTAACGCTCATCCTGTCGACCTTCGGTATCGCCTGCGCGTTTCCGCTGGGGGTGTTGCTGGCCTTGGGCCGTCGCTCGAAATTGCCGGCCATCAAGGCGATTTGCGTGGTCTACATCGAGTTGATTCGGGGCGTCCCGCTGATCAGCCTGCTGTTCATGTCCTCGGTGATGTTGCCGCTGTTCTTGCCCGAGGGCGTGTCCATCGATAAGCTTTTGCGTGCGCAAATTGCCATCATCCTGTTTGCGGCGGCCTATATCGCCGAAACCGTGCGAGGGGGATTGCAGGCCATCTCGAAAGGACAGTACGAGGGGGCCGATTCCTTAGGCTTGTCGTACTGGCAGCAGATGCGCAAGATCATTTTGCCGCAAGCGCTGAAGATCGTGATTCCGCCATTGGTGGGCATTTTCATCTCGCTATTCAAGGACACCTCTTTGGTGGTCATCATCGGTATTTTCGATTTGACCCTGGCAGCGAAGGCCGCCCTTACCGATCCCGCATGGCGGGGGTTCAGTATCGAAGCCTATGTGTTCATCTCGCTCATTTATTTCGTGTTCTGCTATTCCATGTCCAAGTACAGCCGCGCCCTCGAGCAGCGTCTGAATACTGGGCATCAGCGATAAGATTGAAGGAGTTTTGCAAAATGTCTGATGCCATCATCAAACTGCAGGGCGTAAATAAGTGGTACGGCCAGTTCCATGTGTTGCGCAACATCAACCTGACGGTCACCCAGGGCGAGCGGATCGTCATTTGCGGGCCTTCGGGTTCGGGCAAATCGACCATGATCCGGTGCATCAATCGGTTGGAAGAGCACCAACAAGGCCAGATCATCGTGGACGGCAGCGAGCTGACTAACGATCTGAAGCAAATCGAGACCATCCGTCGCGACGTCGGCATGGTGTTCCAGCACTTCAATCTGTTTCCTCATCTGACCGTGCTGGAGAATCTGACTTTGGGCCCGATCTGGGTGCTGAAGAAACCGCGAAAGGAAGCCGAAGAAACGGCGATGAAGTATCTTGAGCGCGTGCGTATACCCGATCAGGCGCTGAAGTTTCCAGGCCAGTTGTCGGGTGGTCAGCAACAGCGTGTGGCCATTGCTCGTTCGCTGTGCATGAACCCCAAGGTCATGTTGTTCGACGAGCCCACCTCGGCGCTGGATCCCGAGATGGTCAAGGAAGTGCTGGACGTGATGGTCACCTTGGCCGAAGAGTCGGGTATGACCATGCTGTGCGTCACGCACGAAATGGGTTTTGCACGCAAAGTGGCCGACCGGGTGATTTTCATGGACCGCGGCGAGATCATTGAAGAAAACACGCCCGACGCGTTCTTCGATAATCCTCAAAACGAACGCACCAGGTTGTTCCTGAGCCAGATTCTGCACTGATCGCAGTTTCAGTTTCAGCAGTTCGATAGAACGGGCCCCGGTGTCGATGCACCGGGGCCCGTTCTATTGGTGAGGACTCAAGAGCGGACATGCCGACGCCATTGCCTTGCGCTATATTGCGGCCTGTTCATTCATTGCATTGGCAGGGTTTTGGGGAGATCGAAATGAAAATAACAGTAAAAACATTCGTTCAGCGCGTGCTGCCCTGTGTGGTGGCGAGTTTTGCGTTGACGGGCGCTGCCTCCGGCTGGGCAGCGAACACGGCTGTGGCGCCTGCGCCTGCTGGTTCGGCGATGCCCGTCGGTGCAGCTCCAGCGGCCACCTCTGCCACTACATCGACAACTGCTGCCGCGACCACAACGACGACCGACGCCGCGCCCTCTACCGAGACCTGGCCTGCTCGTCCGCTTCGTTTCGTCGTGCCTTACCCGCCGGGCGGTCCGTTAGACGGTGTGGCACGTATGTTGGCCGAGCGCGTACGAGAGGATCTGGGCCAGCCGATGTTGGTCGAAAATCGTGCGGGCGCAGGGGGCAATATCGGCGTCGATGTGGTGGCGCGGTCGGCGCCCGATGGCTATACGCTGGTGATGGGTGCGGTTGCGACACATGCCATCAACACGTGGTTGTTCGAAAAGTTGTCGTTCGATCCGATCGAGGATTTCGCGCCGGTGACCCTGGTTGCCTCGGTGCCCAATGTGCTGGTGGTGAATAAAGCCTTCGCCATGACCCATAATATTCAGTCGGTGGCCGATCTGGTGGCCTATGCCAAGGCCCATCCGGGCCAGTTGAATTACGGCTCCGGCGGCAATGGCAGTACGGGCCATTTGGCAGGCGAGTTGCTCAAGGCACGTAGCAGGATCGATGCGGTACATGTGCCGTATCAAGGCGCGGCACCTGCACAGATGGCGCTGTTGGGGGCGCAGTCCGACTTCATGTTCGACAACCTGGCTGCCGCGGCACCGCTGATCGCTAACGATTCGGTGCGGGCCTTGGCCGTGACGACGGCCAAGCGTTCGGGCCTGCTGGCCCATTTGCCCACCATGCAAGAGGCGGGTGTGCCCGGCTTCGACGTGAATACGTGGTTCGGCGTATTCGCGCCTGCGGGTACGCCGCCAGCCGTCATCGACCGGCTCTATCGGTTTTACGCACAAGCCATGACCTCCAAGGACGTGCAAGCGCGGCTGCGAGGCATGGGTTCGGAAGCGGCACCAATGCCGCCGGCGCAGTTCGCGGCTTTTGTCTTGGCAGAGCAGGCCAAGTACAAGACGGTGGTCGAACTATCCGGTGCTCGTCTGGATTGACCGAATCGTCGATTCGAACGATTGTCTGGACCGACAAAGAAAAACCCCCGATGCTTGGATCGCGTCCAGCTTTCGGGGGGCGGTACAAATAGGGCTCGAGCGTTTTTTTTGTTTATTGCGGCTTGCTGGCGGCCCAACCTTTGCTCAGTTCGACCGCCTGACGCCAGCGCGCAATGCGCGCTTCGCGCCGGTCTTGCGACCATTTGGGTTCGAAACGCCGGTCCAATGACCATTGCGCGGCCAATTCGTCTTCGTCTTCCCAATAGCCCACTGCCAAACCGGCCAGGCCCGCCGCGCCCCATGCGGACGACTCGGCATTGCGCGGTCGAACGACGGGTACGCCCAGCAGGTCAGCTTGAAGTTGCATCAGAAAATCGTTGGCAGACGCGCCGCCGTCCACCCGCAGTTCCACCATCGGCACTCGGCTATCGGCCACCATGGCCTGCTGCAGCTCGGTACTTTGCAAAGCAATGCTTTCCAGCGCGGCACGGGCGATATGCGCCCGGGTGGTGCCTCGGGTCAGGCCGATGATCAGGCCGCGTGCGTGGGGATCCCAGTGCGGCGCGCCCAAGCCCACGAACGCAGGCACCATGAACACGTCGTCCGAGTCGGGTACGCTTTGCGCCAGCGCTTCGCTTTCTTGCGATCGCTCGATGATCTTCAGACCGTCGCGCAGCCATTGCACGGTTGCCCCCGCCATGAACACGCCGCCTTCCATCATGTACG
This sequence comes from Bordetella parapertussis, assembly GCA_945903445.1. Lineage (GTDB taxonomy): Bacteria > Pseudomonadota > Gammaproteobacteria > Burkholderiales > Burkholderiaceae_B > Schauerella. The sequence continues at coordinate 12,044 of CAMDNZ010000034.1, read as the reverse complement.
CAGTGTGCGCGTTTTGGGGTGTTTTGGTCTCCGTGACTTGCCAGCCAATGGTGGACAGCAGGCGATGCTGCGATTGAACGGGTTTTTCGCCGACGTTCATCAGCATGAAGCAGCCAGTGCCGTAGGTGTTCTTGGCCATGCCCGGCTTGAAGCACGCTTGCCCGAAGGTGGCGGCCTGCTGGTCGCCGGCGATACCGGCAATCGGAATCGGACCGCCCAACAGCTTGGGCGCAGTGTTGGCGATAATGTGGCTGCTGGGTACGACCTCCGGCATCAGGCTGGCCGGAATCTTCAACAGCGCCAGCAGTTCGTCGCTCCATTTTTGGGTGTGGATGTCGAACAACAGCGTACGCGAGGCATTGCTGGGGTCGGTGCAATGCACCTTGCCCTCGGTCAGTTGCCAGATCAGCCACGTATCCACCGTGCCGAAGGCCAGCTCGCCCTTCTCGGCCCGGCTGCGTGCGCCCGGGACGTTGTCCAACAGCCAGGCTAGCTTGGTGCCCGAGAAATAGGCATCGACGACCAGGCCGGTGCGCTCCTGAATCATGTCGGCATGACCATCGCGGCGTAACTGCTCGCACAGGTCGGCGGTGCGGCGATCTTGCCAGACAATGGCGCGCGCCACGGGCACACCGGTAGCACGGTCCCACAGCACGGTCGTCTCGCGCTGGTTGGTGATGCCGATGGCGGCGATGTCGGCCGCAGTCACATCGGCGTTGCGCAGGGCCTGACGGGCAACTTCCAGTTGGGATTGCCAGATTTCCATGGCGTCGTGTTCGACCTGGCCCGGCTTCGGATAATGCTGCTCGAACTCGCGTTGCCCGACGCCTTTGACCGCACCCCGGCGGTCGAAAACCATGGCGCGCGAGCTGGTAGTGCCCTGGTCTAAAGCCAGGATGTACTTATTCTTTGACATGCTTTGGTCTCCGGGAGTTGAGTTGCGCGCCTGCATCCTGCGCGAGACGCGCGAACGACAAGCTGGACAGTCCTGCTATGACGCCGATCGCCAGGAAGCCGAGGGCGACATCCTGAATTTCGAGCGTTTGCGCACCGCGCCAGTTCATGCTGAGATTGAGCGTCACCGCGGCCACACCCACTCCTAAGCTGATGCCCAATTGCTGTGCCATGGCCGCAAAGCTGCTGGCACGGCTCATTGTCGGGGCCTCGATATCAGCATACGTTAATGCGTTGACGCCAGTGAATTGTAAGGATCGAAAGAAGCCGCCCATTAAAAGGATGATTATCATGACCCACTCTGGCGTGGCAGGCGTGAAAAACGCGCATAAGGCGATGAAGACGCCTGTGAGTGCCGCGTTCCAGGTCAGCGTGCGTTTGAAGCCAATGCGCTGCAAAATGGGTTGCGCGACGAATTTCATGGCCAGGGCACCGGCAGCGCTGGCGAAGGTAATCAGACCAGCGGCAAATGGCGTCAGGCCAAAACCGACTTGCAGCAGCATCGCCAATAAAAACGGCGTCGCACCCACGGTAAAGCGGCACAGATTGCCTGCGACGATCGACACCCGAAACGTCGGAATCCGCATGAGCGACAAATCGATGATGGGATGGGCGGTGTGCCTGGCATGCCAACCGTACAGCAGGCCGCTGCCTAAGCCCAAGGCGACCAGGCCGGTCAGCCACGGCCAGGGCAGCAGACCATGGCCGATCGCTTCGAACGCCGATACCAGGGATGCTAGGCAGATGGCACTCAATAAAAATCCAGGTAAATCTAAGCGGGGCGCATCCACGTCCTTGATCTCGAAGATATAGCGCATGACCAGCGCGATGCCGAGGATGCCGATGGGGATATTGATCAGAAAGATCCAGTGCCAAGATGCATAAGTGACCAGAAAGCCACCTAGCGGCGGACCGATCACCGGCCCGAGAAGGGCGGGCATGGATAAAAAGGCCATGGCGCGCAACAAGTCTTCTTTGGGTACCACTCGCAACAAAATGATCCGGCCGACCGGTACCATCATCGCTCCGGCAATACCCTGAGCAATCCGGGCGATCACCAACTGGGTCACGTTGGCGGACATCGCGCACGCGACCGAGCTTAGTGCGAACAAGGCGATGGCGGTCACGAACACGCGCCGCGCACCAAATCGATCGGCGGCCCAGCCGCTGATCGGCACGAATATGGCGACGGCCAGCAAATAGGAGGTGATGGCGACATTCAGGCGGACAGCCGAGGTGCCTAGCGCTTGAGCCATCGCGGGCAGGGCGGTGGCCACGACAGTAGCGTCCAGCATTTGCATGAACAGGGCGCAGCCCACGATGAAAGGAATCATGCGGGCGGAACGCTTGGGGTCCGTTGAATGCGAAGGGAAATAAGAAGGCGAAGGCGAATGGGAATGCGAAGGCGTAGGTGGCTCGTCGGACATGAGAATGGGAACGGTTTTGGTTGGGTGATTGTAACGCCGCGATAGGGGCCACCCTGAAGTACACTTTGTGTCATTGTCATTCCTTTTGCGAAGCCGGACATGGCCGTCAACTACACCTCCGAGATTACCCAGTTCCTGCAAGCCTATAAGACCGAGCATCCCGACACCGAGCAGCGTCAGCGCGACGGTCGTGGCCGGCTTTGGGACAAACCACAGGATTTGGAGCTGCAAGAACAGTTCCGTGCCGCGCGCGTGCCGCAAAAGCCCTATGTCTACGCCAACGACTGATCGGTCGGCGTTACGTATCGCATGGCAGGCAAGCAAGCTCGCGCCGCTGCCGACTTAGACGCCCTCGTGCGTCCGGCCGAAGATTCCACGCCCGACACGATCGATAGCGTGGCGTTCGCTCGCCTCTATGGCGAGCCCTTGTTCAAGCTGCCGACCGATCTATACATACCGCCCGATGCGCTGGAGATCTTTCTCGAAGCGTTCGAAGGCCCCTTGGATTTGCTGCTGTATCTGATTCGCAAGCAGAATTTCAACGTTCTGGACATTCCGATGGCGGACGTGACCCGCCAGTATTTGTCCTATGTCGAGCAAATCCGCCTGCACAACCTCGAACTGGCCGCCGAATATCTGCTGATGGCGGCAATGTTGATCGAGATCAAGTCGCGCATGTTGTTGCCGGTGCGCAAGAGCGACACGGGCGAAGAGCCGGAAGATCCCCGCGCCGAACTGGTGCGTCGTCTGCTCGAGTACGAGCAGATGAAGTTGGCCGCCCGCAAGCTGGACACGCTACCGCAATTGGGCCGCGATTATCTGCGGGCGCAGGCGCATGCCGATCTGAGCGTCGAGCGCGCTTTGCCCGAAGTGACCGTCATCGATCTGCGAGCCGCCTGGGCCGACATTCTCAAGCGGGCCAAGCTGAACGCCCACCATCACATCACGCGCGAGCAGTTGTCGGTGCGCGACCATATGACACATATTCTGAAACGTCTGTCGGACGTGCGTTATATGGAGTTCGCCGACCTGTTCATGGAACGCATCTCGGCCGGTGCGCCCGAGGCCGTGCTGGTCGTGCATTTCATCGCCATGCTCGAACTGGCGCGTGAGTCGCTGCTGGATATCACCCAGGCCGAGCCGTATGCGCCGATTTATGTCCGCCTGGCTTACACCTCAGTGGCGCGAGCCGCCTGACACAATAACGGGGCCTCCTTGCGGGAGCCCCTTCGGAGGCAGTTTGAAAGTCGTACACACCATAGAAGCCCTGCGCGATCAGTTGCGCGGGCAAAATCGCATCGCGTTCGTGCCCACCATGGGCAATTTGCACGACGGCCATTTGTCCTTGATGCGCCTGGCGCGTCAGCATGGCGATCCGGTGGTGGCGAGTATTTTTGTCAATCGATTGCAGTTCGGCCCGAACGAAGATTTCGATCGATATCCCCGTACTTTGGCGGCCGACATCGAGAAGTTGGAAGCGCGCCGCGATGTGTATGTGCTGTTTGCGCCCGACGAGCGCGAGCTTTACCCCGAGCCGCAGAACTACCGGGTTCAACCGCCTGGCGATCTGGGCGATATTTTGGAAGGCCATTACCGCCCCGGGTTTTTCGCGGGCGTCTGTACGGTGGTGCTCAAACTGATGTCTTGCGTTCAGCCCCGTGTGACGGTATTTGGCAAGAAGGATTATCAGCAGTTGATGGTAGTGCGCAATATGTGCCGCCAGTTCGCCTTGCCGGTCGAGGTGATGGCGCACGAGACCGTGCGCGAAACCGACGGCTTGGCCATGTCTTCGCGCAACCGGTTTCTGAGCGAGGCCGAGCGCGCGCAGGCACCGGCTTTGTATGCCGCCTTGCAGTCGGTTCAGGCGGCCGTTCGGGCGGGCCGGATCGACGATGTGCAGGGTTTGGAGCAGGCGGCGGCCGAAGGCCTTGCGCGGGCCGGCTGGGCTGTCGATTACATCGCCTTGCGCCGCCAGCGCGACCTGAACCGGCCTGGCTTGGATGAAGTGCGTGCGGGCACCGAACCCTTGGTCGCCTTGGCCGCGGCGCGCTTGGGCAGCACTCGTCTGATCGACAATCTGGAAATTTAAGAAAAACCATACAGCGTAACGCGCCTAGGCATCGGTCTGCATCCTGTCAGTTCTGTCAGGTGTTCTGGATTAATGCAGGATGACACACTGGGGTCATCGTTAGGAGGCTCTCATGGCGTTACATCACCCGCAGTCTGCCCCCCATTCGCCCACTCGTCTTACGCCCCGGGAGCGTGAGGTGGTGGGCTATCTTCTGCAAGGTCGGGCGAACAAGTTCATCGCCCTCGATCTGGGCATATCGCTGCGCACCGTCGAGGCGCATCGGTCCAGAATCTTTCACAAACTGGGCGTACGCCATGCGGTCGAACTGGCTCATTGGTTTTACGCCGTGGCAGAACCCGCTGCCGCCGAGGTCTATAGCCAACGGGTCGCGGCTTGCCTGAGCACCTTAGATTCTTCGCCGAACGTGGCGCCGGATCCGGCGCCCGATCGACACCCGGATCGGCCTCGAGATCAGTTGCAGCTGGGTTGTGCGCTGCCGTCCAGTTCGCTGATCGGATCCAAGTCGGGCTGACGCGACATCAAGTAGTCGAGGTTGGGCGCTTGGCCATTGAAGCTGCGCACACGCAAGGCGTTGTTCTGAACCACGAAGTCGGCCCGTGTCGCGCCTTGTCCGTCGCTAAGCATGACGCGAATCGGTCGAACGGTGGTGGCATCCCAGCAGCCTTGTTCCAGCACCGGTTTGGCCGCCGACGGCTGGCCGGGCGCGGTTGCCAGGGCTTCCGAGCGGGCGCGCCAGCGTCCGTTGGGTGCCAGCGTCAAGGTCATGCGGGTGGGGGCGCAGTTCATGCCGGGCGTCAGGCAGGGCAGGGTGCCCAGGTAGGTCTGAGCTTGTGGGGCGAAGCGGGCGGCGGCCGGGTGGTACGAACCCGTTCCGGGTGCGCCCGTCGAGCTTGCCGACTGGCTCGCACCGCTTGCCGTGTCGCCAGAGGCGGCCACAGCGGTGGCCTGCGCCGTCGAACCCGGCGCGCTGGGCGGCATGGCGGAATCCGTCGTGGGGTTTGCCGGCGAGTCCTGTGCGCTACGTCGTGCGGGCCGGTCGGTCGAAATCTGGAGTTGCGATGGCGCTCGCACGATCTGGCGGGCACCGGCTCCGGTCGCGTTGTACTGAGAATCGGTAATGGAGCTGCCTGCCGGTGGGTCGTAATAGCCGGGCGCAGCTGTTTGCGCGCATGCCGCCAATGCCGTCACTGTCAGAGACAACGCACCCAGCTTCAGGCCGCGGGCCGCGAGGCCCTGTGTCGGGGCACTTTGCACAGTGCGCAAGGAACGAGTCGGGCGAATCTGACCGGACGAAATAGGCATGGCGATGACCGAGAAACGGGCCTGAGCCCGAAAAAACCGAATAGACCCGCAATCATCCAGAGGTGAAATCTTTGGAGAAAAGCGGGAAAGAAATTGAATTCTACGCATTTTCCGGGCGGCCATCGCCGTCAGTCATGTCCAAGGCGAGCTGACAATGGCATCATCGCATCCATGTTGAACGAAATATCGCATGTTGGCTTGTGGGCGGGTTTCATGGCGCTGGTCGGCGTGCCGGTAGGCTGGGTCGGTGCGCGACTGGCCGATGAACTGCCTCGAGCGATCGAGGCATCCTGGGCCGATGCGTCCGACAATGCCTCGGGCAACGCGTCTGACCGTGCTTCGCGCTGGCCCGTCGTGTTGGTCATGGCGCTGGTGTTCGCGTTGTGCGGATGGCGCTATGCGCCAGGCTGGCCACTGGGGCTGGCTGCCGTGTTTTGTGGGACCTTGGTGGTGTTGGCGTTCACCGATGCCCGCAGCTATTTGTTGCCCGACATGTTGACGCTGCCCTTGATGTGGCTGGGGCTGTTGGTCGCCACCGTCGGCTATTGGACTTCGCCCACCGATGCGATCTGGGGGGCGGCAGCCGGATATCTGTTGCTGTGGTCGGTTTATCACGGGTTTCGGCTGGTGACCGGCAAGGAAGGCATGGGCTATGGCGATTTCAAACTGCTGGCGGCCATCGGCGCCTGGTTGGGTGTTCAGGCACTGCCCATGATCGTTCTGGGGGCGTCCATTCTGGGCATTGTCATGGCGTTGGCGATGCGCCTGATGGGCCGCGCTCAAGCTGGGCAGGCGCTGCCATTCGGCCCCGCGTTGGCTATGGCGGGGGCGGTTGCGCTGTTGTGGCCCGCCCATTGGCCTTTATTTTGGGGCTGACGCGATGAATGGCGCGACGAAATCCTTATTACGTCCCGACCTGTTGACAATTGGCCTGACGGGCGGTATCGGGTCGGGCAAGACCCGGGTAGCCGACCAATTGGCCCTGCACGGTGCCAGTGTCATCGACACCGACCTGTTGGCGCATGCGCTGACAGCGCCGGGCGGCGAGGCCATGGCGACTATCGAGGCAGCGTTCGGTAGCGAGGCGGTGAGCGCCGACGGCGCCATGGACCGCACCTGGATGCGCGCCCGCGTTTTCGACGATCCGCCCGCCCGGCAGCGCTTAGAGGCCATCCTGCATCCGATGATCGGTGCCGCCGCGCAAACGCAAGCGCGCGCGGCGACGGGGCCGTACCTAGTGTTCGTGGTGCCTTTATTGGTGGAGTCCGGGCGCTGGTCCACCCGTGTGAACCGGGTTTGCGTCGTCGATTGCGAGCCCGATACGCAGATCGCAAGGGTGCAGACGCGTAGCGGGCTGACGCCGCAGACCATCCGGCGTATCATGGCAACGCAAGCGAGCCGTAGCGACCGGCTGGCTGCTGCGCACGATGTCATCGACAACGGGGCCCACGTGTCCACCGAGCAGTTGACCGCAGCAGTAACCGCGCAGCATCGGCGTTGGCTGGCGATGGCCGCCGACGCACACCGCACGGCGTCGCAATTACAGGCGGCCAATCCGGCTGAACCGACAAGGGCGCGTACCGAGTGATTCTTTACGAGTATCCTTTTAATGAACGCATCCGGGCGTATTTGCGCCTGGAATATCTTTTCGACCGATTGTTTTTCTTTGCCGAAAAAGACGACCTGCGTCATCACCAGATCGCAGTCACCACGCTATTCGATATTCTGGACGCGCTCGAACGCACCGATGTCAAAACGTCGGTACTGCAAGACGTCGAGCGTCAGCGCACTCAGCTTGCCGCCCTGCGCGGTCATCCCAATGTCGCACAAGCCGCACTAGAAGACATGCTGTCCGACATGGAGCGCGCGGCCAGTAGCCTGGCTGCGGGCGGAAAATCGGGTCAGGCCCTGCGCGATAACGAATGGCTGGTCAGCTTGCGGGGGCGGGTGACCGTACCCGGGGGGGCCAGTCAAGTGGATATGCCGTCCTATCATGCCTGGCAGCATAAACCCCAAGAGGTCCGGCAAGCCGATCTGGCGCAGTGGTCGCAGCCGCTGCGTCCCTTGTTCGACGGCGTGCAGATCGCAATGCGCCTGCTGCGGGAATCCGGTAGCCGCCAGAACATGGTGGCAAGCCAGGGGTCGTACCAGCAGATGTTGGCTGGTAAGGTCTATCAGTTGATGCGAGTGTGGGTCGATCCCGCCGCCGACGTCTTTCCCGAGATCAGCGGTAATAAGCACATGATATGGATCAGGTTTTCCCGCCAGGATGCCGTGGCCAAGCCACAGCAGACCGGTGTGGATACGCCGTTTGTCATGTCGTTGTGCAACGCTTGATCGGTCGCTTGCGGGTTCGCTAAAAATCCGCCTCTAAAGCTTAGTCGCGCGCGTCGATTCGAACTTTACTCCGGCAACACGCCTAGAGATGTTGCGACGCATTTCAATTGCGGCGTGTCTTCGAGACTTCTCGTCGAGCCTTGGTAGACAATAGCGGCTTCCTCTTTGTGGTCCGTCCCATATGTCCGAGCATCACTCCACGCTCCCTAAGCGTCGCGTCAGCCTGATTGTCTGGATCGTCCTGGCGCTTGCGTTGGGAGGCGCCGTCTGGTGGTTGTTTTTCAAGCCCGCCGCACAGCAAGGCCCAATTACGGGCCGAGGACGGATGGGCCCGATGAGTGGTTCGGCCGCGATGTTCAGTTTGCCCACACCGGTCAAGGTCGTGCAGGCGACTGCCAGAAATGTGCCGATCTATATGCGCTCGCTGGGCACGGTAACGGCCTACAACACAGTGACGGTGCGTAGTCGGGTGGCGGGCGAACTGGTCGAACTGGCATTTACCGAGGGGCAGAAAGTTCGCGCGGGCGACCTGTTGGCGCGTATCGATCCGCGCGCTTTCCAGGTTCAGTTGGACGAGGCGCTGGGCAATCAGAAGCAGAATCAGGCTTTGCTGGCGAACGCCCGGCGCGATCTGGCGCGTTATCAAGCCCTGTACAAACAGGATTCGATCGCCCGTCAGCAGTTGGATACCCAGGCGGCCTTGGTGCAGCAGTACGAAGGAACTCAGCAGACCGACCGCGCCGCTGTCGAGAATGCGCGCTTGCAGCTCGACTACGCACGGATCACGGCGCCTATCGGTGGCCGACTGGGATTGCGTAAAGTCGATCGGGGCAATCTTGTCGGTACGAGCGATACCGAAGGGCTGGTCGTGATTACCCAGACTCAGCCGGTGTCCGTGGCGTTTACCTTGCCCGAAACCCAGTTGCCCGAGGTGCTCAAACAGGTGCGAGGCGGTGCTCATTTGCAGGTCGAAGCCTATGACCGCGCCGATACCCGCCGAATTGCAACGGGGCAGCTCGAAACACTGGACAACCAGATCGACGTGGCGACGGGTACCCTGCGTTTGAAAGCTCGCTTCGACAACGACGACGAAAACTTGTTTCCCAATCAATTCGTCAATGTGCGATTGTTGGTGGACACCCGCCGCGATGCCATCGCCATCCCGACCGCCGCTGCACAGCAAGGCTCGGCAGGCGCGTTCGTGTTCGTCGTTAAAAGCGACGACACGGTCGAGGTCCGTCAAGTGGAGTTGGGACCGATTTACGGCGAATATGTCGCCGTGAACAAAGGCTTGGCGCTGGGCGAGCGGGTGGTTACCGAAGGAACCGACCGTTTGCGGGCTGGTGCAAAGGTCGAAGTGGTCGATGCCGATACTGCGGTGTCGTCCGGGCCGCCCCGTGGATTAGGCGCAAGCGCGCCGGGTCATGGACCGGCCGGCGCAGGCAGCACTGAATCGGGGCGTGGTAATCGCTTGTCGCCTTCGGCTACGACCGCTCCCGCTGCTGCACCATCGCCAGCGTCTACGAAACCATCCGCTGCCGAGACACCGTCCGCGGCCACGCAGCCGCCTGCCCAGAGAGCGCCTTGAATCCGTCGCGTCTGTTCATTCTGCGGCCCATCGCCACCACGCTGACGATGGTGGCGCTGCTGATCGCCGGGCTGATGGCCTACCGCCTATTGCCGGTGTCGGCCTTGCCCGAGGTCGATTACCCGACGATTCAAGTGGTCACGCTTTATCCGGGTGCAAGCCCTGACGTGATGACCACCTTGGTCACTTCGCCACTCGAGCGACGCTTCGGTCAGATCCCCGGTCTGGCACAGATGAGTTCCAGCAGTTCGGGCGGGGCCTCGGTCATCACGCTTCAATTCGGCCTGAGCACAGGTCTGGATGTGGCCGAACAAGAAGTGCAGGCCGCCATCAACGCGGCGTCCAACCTGCTGCCCAACGATCTGCCCACCCCGCCGATCTACAGCAAAGTGAATCCGGCCGACACGCCGGTGATCACGCTGGCGATTTCCTCGCCCACCATGGCCTTGCCCAATGTGCGGGATTTGGTGGATACGCGCATGGCCCAGCGGCTGTCGCAGATTCCTGGCGTCGGGCTGGTCAGCGTGGCGGGCGGTCAACGACCCGCCGTGCGCGTGCAGGTCAATCCCAATGTTCTGGCCAGTCAGTCGATGACGTTGGCCGATGTGCGCAGCGCCATTACCGGTGCCAATGTCAATCAGCCCAAGGGCAATCTGGATGGCCCCGAGCGTTCGACCACGATCAACGCCAACGATCAATTGCGCTCGCCCACCGATTACAACAATCTGATCCTGGCCTACCGCGAGAATCGGCCGGTTCGCCTGTCCGATGTGGGCCGCGCCATCGAGTCGGCCGAAGACGTGCGCCAGGCGGCCTGGGTGGGCGACACGCCAGCCATCCTGTTGAACATCCAACGCCAGCCGGGCGCCAACGTGATCGACGTGGTCGATCGCATCCACGCCCTGCTGCCGACGTTACGCGAGGCCATGCCCGCGACGCTGGACATCGTGGTGGCGGCCGATCGTACCCAGACCATCCGCGATTCGATTTCGCATGTGCAGGTCGAATTGCTGCTGGCGGTACTGCTGGTGGTCGTGGTGACCTATGTGTTCCTGCGCAGTGCCAGCGCGACGCTTATTCCCAGTGTGGTCGTGCCTTTGTCGCTGGTGGGCACCTTCGGCGTCATGTATTTGGCGGGTTTCAGCATCAACAACCTGAGCTTGATGGCCTTGACCATCGCCACCGGGTTCGTGGTGGACGATGCCATCGTCATGGTCGAGAACATCTCGCGCCATATCGAGGACGGCGAGTCGCCCATGCAAGCGGCGCTGAAAGGGGCCAGCGAAATCGGCTTCACGCTGGTGTCCTTGACCGTCTCGCTGATTGCCGTGTTGATTCCGCTGTTGTTCATGACCGAAGTGGTGGGGCGGCTGTTTCGCGAGTTCGCCGTCACGTTGGCGGTGGCCGTGTTCCTGTCGCTGCTGATTTCCTTGTCGCTCACGCCCATGATGTGTGCGCGTCTGCTCAAAGCCGAGCAGCACCACACACCTAACCGTTTTCATCGAGCGACCGGCGCTTTTCTCGACCGCCTGGTGCGAGGCTACGACCGCTTGCTGGGTCGGGTGCTGGCGCATCAGACGCTCACCCTGCTGGTCGCCCTGGGCACCCTGGTGCTGACGGTGCTGCTGTATATGGCGCTGCCCAAAGGATTTTTCCCGCAGCAGGACACGGGCATGATTCAGGCCATCACCCAGGGTCCGCAATCGATCTCGTTTTCCGCCATGGCCGAGCGTCAGCGCCGCGTCGCGGCAGTGGCCGCGCAAGACCCGGCCGTGGCGTCCGTGTCGTCGTTCATCGGGGTCGATGGGCAAAACGCCACGCTGAGCGCAGGACGCATGCAGATCGCCCTGAAACCGCAGGGCGAGCGCAGCGATTCCATCGCGACGGTGATGGCGCGTTTGCAAACCGAGTTCGATTCGGATCGGGATCTGACCGTCTACATGCAGCCGGTGCAGGACCTGACTATCGAGGACCGCGTCAGCCGAACGCAATATCAGATGACGCTGTCGAATCCCGATCTGACCGAATTGGCCGAGTGGACGCCAAAACTGGTCGATCGGCTGCGCGGACTGCCCCAGCTGCGCGACGTGGCGCACGATCTGCAAGACGAGGGTTTGCAGGCGTATGTGGACATCGATCGCGATGCCGCCTCGCGCTTAGGCATCACCGTGGCGACCATTGACGAGGCCCTGTATAATGTCCTAGCCACGATTTAATCTGACAGTACAACTCTATTAAGCGCCTAAAGAAGGAGACGGTGTCGGCATTGTCCGATTCAACTGTTTATCGAGAGCGAGTTGTTTTGACTCCTGGAAGGTATGCCATGGTGTTTTACCAAAGCAGT
>CAMDNZ010000033.1 GCA_945903445.1 Bordetella parapertussis | reverse complement strand
CGCGATAATCGGTGTGACTTCGCTGGTGCTGTCGCTGTTGGCCACCTTGTATCCCAGCTGGCGCGCGTCGCGCCTGCAACCTGCACAGGTGCTGCGCCATGATTGATACCCCGCTGCCTCATACGGGCGCACCGGCGCTGGCTGCCGCGAATCTCATCAAAGTGTATGAAGAGGGCGATAGCCGGGTCGAGGTGTTGAAGGACGTGAGTTTTTCGGTCGACCGTGGCGAGATGGTCGCCATTGTCGGCGCTTCGGGCTCCGGCAAAAGCACCTTGCTGCATATTCTCGGTCTGCTCGACACGCCCACCAGCGGTTCGGTGTCAGTGGGGGGCGAGAGCGCCCACGGTTTGTCCGAAGCCCGCAAGAGCGCGCTGCGTAATCGTAGCCTGGGCTTCGTGTATCAGTTCCATCATCTATTGCCCGAGTTCACGGCCTTGGACAACGTCGCCATGCCTTTGATCGTCCGGCGCGAATCGCGGGCCGTGGCGCGCGAGCGCGCCCGCGAAGTCATCGAGCTGGTGGGCCTAGGACATCGCATGACGCATTCGCCGGGGCAGCTATCGGGTGGCGAGCGGCAGCGCGTGGCGCTGGCGCGGGCACTGGTCACGCAACCCGTGTGCGTGCTGGCCGACGAACCGACCGGCAATCTCGACCGCGAGACGGCGCAGAACATGTTTGCCTTGCTGTCGCGCGTTAACCGCGAGTCGGGCACTGCCTTCGCCATCGTCACGCACGATCCAGAGTTGGCCGCTCGTGCCGACCGGCAATTGGTCATGGACAGCGGCCGACTGGTGCCGACCTGATTCGACCAGCGCGGCCAAGCATGCTGATCGATACTCACTGCCATCTGGATGCGTCCGAATTCGACGCCGATCGGGATGCGGTGATCGAATCGGCAGCGGCCGCAGGCGTTCGTGCGATCGTCATTCCGGCCGTCGAAGTCGCGAACTTCTCGACGGTGCGCGATCTGGCGCATCGATTCGCGGGCGGCCATTACGCGCTTGGCATTCATCCACTGTTCGTCGAGCGCGCTCAAGAGTCCGACCTGCTTCGGCTGCGCGACACGATAGAAGCGTCGATGGACGATCCGCGCTTCGTGGCCATCGGCGAGATCGGCCTGGATTTTTTCGTACCCGAAATCGCCACCGGGGCGCCGCGCGTCAAGCAAGAGCGGTTTTATCGGACACAGCTGGAGATGGCGCTGAGCTTCGATTTGCCGGTTCTGCTTCATGTGCGCCGGTCGCAAGACATCGTTCTCAAGCATCTGCGCCGCCTGCCGCGTATGCCCGGTGGGATCGCCCACGCGTTCAACGGCAGCGAGCAGCAGGCCCATGCGTTTGTCGAGCGGGGTTTTGCCTTGGGTATCGGCGGGGCGATGACGTATCCACGTAGTTTGCAGATTCGTCGCCATGCCGAGTCGATTCCCCTCGAATCGCTGGTCTTGGAGACTGACTCGCCCGATATTGCACCGGCTTGGTTGCATGCGCCCGATAGACGTAATACGCCGGCTCAGGTGGAGGGTGTGGCGCAGGCGCTGGCGGGTCTTCGGGGTGTGTCAGTCGAGACAATTCGGCGGGTGACGGGAGAGACGGCTTGTCGAATCATGCCGGGTTTGGCCGCCGCGCCAAGCCCTTGTTCGCGAAAAAATGGAGTGTCATAAAGTTGACATGGTTCGAAGTAAATTGAAATATAAATAAAAACAAAGACTTATGTGATTTCTGGGGTAAATTCCTGCCGTTTTATGCCGATATTAAAGTGCCTGCTTGGGAGCGTGAATGTCGGCTGCCTGAGTTCACGTACAGGATTTCTCCATGCTCCAAGGCAGTTATAACTTCTCTCTCGTGCTCGTCTCGCTGGGCGTCGCCGTGCTGGCTTCGTTTGTCGCCTTCGGACTGGTTGGCCGGGTACGGGCAGCATCCGGCAGTGCTGCCGTTTATTGGCTGGGCGGCGGGGCCTTCGCCATGGGCCTGGGTATCTGGTCGATGCACTTCGTGGGCATGTTGGCCTTTAGTTTGCCCATTGCGGTCGGGTACGACATCGGGCTGACCGCCGCGTCTTTGGGGATCGCGGTGTTGTGCTCGGCCTATGCACTCTGGACCGTATGCCGTAGCCAGTTAACGACTCAACGACTGCTCTCGGCAGGCCTGCTGATGGGCTCGGGCATCGCGGCCATGCACTATGTCGGCATGACCGCCATGCTGATGGCGCCGGGCATCGACTACGCGCCGGTGTTGTTCGCTTTGTCGGTCGTCGTGGCCATTGTGGCGTCGATTGCCGCGTTGTGGATTCTGTTCCACCTCCGTCCCAAACATCCGCGCGCGTTTTTGTACCGTATCTTGGCGTCGCTGGTCATGGGGACCGCGATCGTCGGTATGCACTACACCGGCATGGCCGCCGCCCAGTTTCCAGCCGGCAGTATCTGCATGGCAGCCCATGCAGGGATGTCCGCAGGTTGGCTGGCGGCAGCCGTCACGACCGTCACGATGGGCGTGTTGGGCGTCGCCTTGGTGGTGGCGGTGTTGGACAACCGTCTGGAAGAACGTACCTCGACCTTGAGCCAGTCATTGGCCGAAGCCAATCAGGAGTTGGTGCAGCTTGCCTTGCACGACACTTTGACCCGACTGCCCAATCGCATTCTGTTGGAAGAGCGTTTGCAGCAGTCCATCGAACACGCCGGTCGCGCGGGTACGCCGTTCTCGGTGTTGTTCATGGATCTCGACGGCTTCAAAGCCGTCAACGATGCTTATGGACATCACGCGGGCGACGCCTTGTTAGTCGAATTGGCTGCGCGTTTGCGCGGGGCGATCGGCCCAGACGACAGCGTGGCGCGCCTGGGTGGCGACGAGTTCGTGGTGGTCTCGCAGCATAGCGACCCACTGGGCGCAGCGGGTTTGGCGCAACGTTTGATCGAGGTGCTGTCGGTGCCGGTTCATGCCCTGGGTCATCAGTTATCGGTTAGCGCCAGCGTCGGGATCGCGATGTATCCCAACGATGGTCGTAAGGCGCGAGTGCTATTGGCCAGCGCCGATGCCGCCATGTATCACGCCAAGCGCATGGGCCGAGGCGACTACAGCTTCTTCGAAGCCGAGATGAAATCCAATGCGCAGGCCGAGTTGAATCTGGTGCAGGCGCTACGTGTGGCGCGCGAACGCAACGAGTTCGTACTGCATTACCAACCGAAGTTCGAAGCGCCCGACGGTCCGGTGCACGGCGTCGAAGCGCTGCTGCGCTGGCAGCGTCCCGAAGGTATGCTGATGCCGGATCGCTTTATTCCGGCGGCCGAACGGACCGGTCTGATCGTTCCGATCGGCGAGTGGGTGCTGGACGAAGCATGCCGACAGATGCGCGAGTGGCATGACCTCGGCCACACGACATGGACGGTGTCGGTGAACTTGTCGGCGTTGCAGTTCGCGCATCCCCAACTCGTGCCGGTCGTGCGCGACACCTTGCAACGCCACAGCCTGCCGGCGGAATCCTTGATTCTGGAGATCACCGAAACCATCGCCATGCGCGACGCGGAAGTGAGCCTGGGGGTATTGCGCCAGTTGCGCGAGCTGGGTGTGTCGATCTCGATCGACGACTTCGGTACGGGGTATTCCAGTTTGTTGTATCTGAAGCGCTTGCCCGCTACCGAGTTGAAGATCGATCGTGGCTTCGTCATGCAGCTCGAACGCGATAACGAAGATGCCGCCATCGTGTCGGCCATCATTGCCTTGGGCCAGAAGCTCAAGCTACGCGTGGTGGCCGAGGGCGTCGAGACGGCCGATCAACAGGCCTTTCTAACCGATCTGGGCTGCGATTCTTTGCAGGGCTATCTGTTGGGACGCCCGGTGTCGGCCGATGTATTGATCGGCAAGCATCCCGGATCGGTGGCGGTTTGAGGAGGTTGCGGTATTGAGTCGGCAAGCCTCGGCTGCAGCCGATCGTACGACAGCGTGCGAGAGCCTCGGTTCAATAGCCTGGTTCGCGAGCCGAGGTCGGTATCAGCGCTCAAGAACCGGGCTCAGGAGCAAAATGCCGTCAGGCGGGCGAGACGCTGCGGTAATGGGCGCGGCCGTTCGGCACTCGGTGGATGGCCAGCGGCGGCTGCGAGGTATATAGCTTCGCGTCGGTCACCGCTTGAAGTTGCGCCAGCGTTACGCCGTCCAACACGGCATAAACGACGAGACCGCCCGGCGTCACGTCGATGACCGCCAAGTCGGTATAGATACGATCCACCACGCCTACTCCGGTCAAGGGATAGGTGCACCGGTCAAGGATTTTGGGTTGTCCTTCGCGCGTGCAATGATCCATCGTGACGTAGACCTGACGAGCGCCGACGGCCAGATCCATTGCCCCGCCCACGGCCGGGATCGCATCGGCTGCATCGGTGATCCAGTTGGCGAGGTCGCCATTGGCGGCCACTTGAAAACCGCCCAATACCGTGTAGTCGATATGCCCGCCGCGCATCATCGCGAACGACACCGTGTGCTCGGAAATCGACGCACCCTCGAGTAAGGTAATCGGCTGCCTGCTGGCGTTGATCAAGTCCAAATCGATGTCTTCGCCTTGGGCTACGCGGCCCATGCCCAGGATGCCGTTTTCGCTGTGAAGAATGATTTCGCGATCTTTTGGCAGGTAATTCGACACCAGCGTCGGCATGCCTATTCCTAAGTTCACGATCGACCCATCGGGGATATCGCAAGCCACCAGTTGAGTGATTTCTTCCCGCGACAGACGTTGGTCGCGCGAGGGAAGCGAGAGAGAAATCATGCGGCCTCCTGCGCCAGAACGACGGATTTCACGAAGATGCCTGGCGTCATGACCTGTTCGGGCGGTAACTCGCCCAGCGCTACGATGCGGTCGACTTGAGCGATGGTATGACGCGCTGCCGAGGCCATGACGGGATTGAAGTTGCGGGCGGCGAGGCGATAGGTCAGGTTGCCCCAGCGGTCGCCCAGGTGGCCGCGCACCAGGGCGAAGTCGGCACGCAGCGGTTGTTCCATCACATAGCCGACGCCGTCGATTTCCATGCAGGGTTTGCCCATGGCCAGCGGTGTGCCGTAGCCCGCCGGGGTGTAGAACGGGCCTAGTCCGGCACCGCCTGCGCGAATACGTTCGGCCAGGGTGCCTTGCGGTACGCATTCGAGTTGCACGCGTTTGGCTCGATAGGCTTCGGCGAACACCTCCGAATTGGGTGGTCGCGGATGCGAGCAAATGACCTTTTCGACTTGTCCATTCAGCACCAAGGCGGCGATACCGGTCTCGAAGGTGCCGGCGTTGTTGCTGATGATGGTGAGTGCTCGAGTGCCTTGGCGACGCAAACCCGCCAACAGTTCGGTGGGAATACCGGTGTCGCCGAAGCCGCCCACCATGATGACGGCGCCATCGGCGATGGGAGCGATCGCCTGATCGACATGGGTCTGGATTTTGTCTATCACTTCAACTCCTGCTTTAAACCTGCGCGTTCGACGATGGTCTTCCAATTGGCCTGTTCGCGATTCACGAACGCTTTGTATGCGTCGGGGGATTCGCCGCCGGGCTCTCCACCCAACGCTCGGAAGCGCGCGGCGACGTCGCCTTCGCGAATGATCTTGCTGGTGGCCTGCTGTACCCGATCGATGATGGCGGCGTCGGTACCCGCTGGGGCGAACAATCCGAACCAGGCGGTGACGACCATGTCGTCGATACCGGCCTCGACCATGGTGGGCACATTCGGCAGCACACTGGAGCGTTTGTCGCTGGTGACGGCCAGGGCGCGCAGTTTTTCACCTTGAATGGCACCTAGCGAACTGGGCAGGTTGTCGATCATGAAGGTGAACTGGTTGCCTAGCAACGCAGCGACTGCCGGACCCGCACCCTTGTAGGGAATGTGCTCGGCCTCGATCCCGGCACGCTGCTTGAACATCTCGGCCGACATATGCGGCGACTGACCCGTACCCGACGATCCGACCGTGGCAACTCTGGGGTCTTTCTTCATGGCGGCCACGAGTTCGGCGGCACTCTTGTAAGGCGAGCTGGCATTGACGACCAGGACGTTGGGCACCAGGATGACCTGTGTGATGGGCGCGAAGTCGCTGGCCTTGTAGGGCAGTTCTTTGTACAGCGAATAGTTGATGGCGTTTGGACCGATGTTGCCCATCAGCAAGGTATAGCCATCGTTCTTGGCACGTGCTACAGCTTGCGCACCGATGATGCCGCCTGCACCGGCACGGTTTTCGACCACCACTTGCTGACCCAACACGCCGGAAAGCTTCTCCGACAGCAGCCGCGCCACGATGTCGGTGGTGCCGCCGGGCGCGGCGGGCACCACAATGTTGACAGGCCGCTCGGGCCACGCGGCCTGTGCCGCAAGGGAAAAGGCAGCCAGGGTGGTTCCCAGCACAAAGCGCAGCCCAAGGGTATGCATAGTTGTCTCCTGTGTTGCGGCGTTCATGGCGCGCCGCATACAGGAAGTGTCGCCTCGGTGAGCGTGGGCGACTATTTTGCAATCTGGAAGTGGGCGTTCGCGCTATCCGTACGCCCAGCAGGCACTCACACCACTTGGGTGATCGTGCGGCCTTCCTTGAACCAGGCATCGATATTGGCGATGGTCAGATCCGCCATGGCTTGCCGGGTTTCGTGTGTGCCGCTACCGACGTGGGGCAGCAGCACCACGTTAGACAGCGTGGTCAAGGCATCGGGGACTTTCGGTTCATACTCGAAAACGTCGAGTCCGGCTCCGGCGATCGCACCGGTTTGCAGTGCCTCGATCAGGGCCAATTCGTCGACGACCGTGCCGCGCGCGATGTTGATCAGATAGCCCTCTGGCCCCAGGTTGCGCAAGACTTCGGCGTTCACCAGATGCTTGGTGGCGGCCCCGCCCGGCACCGCCAGCACCAGAAAATCGCAGTGCGTCGCCAGTTCGGCGACCGAGGCGAAGTAGTCGTAGTGAGCCGGTGCGTCGGTTCGGGGTTTGCGATTGGAATAGGCCACGCGCATGCCGAATGCTTCGGCCCGTTGAGCGATCTGGCGACCGATGTTACCCAGGCCAGCAATGCCGACTCGTTTGCCGCTGACCTTGGTGCCGACGCCGAAACGCTTTTGCAGCCATAGTCCGTTGCGCACGAAGCGGTCGGCTTCGACTACTCGGCGAGTGACGGCCAACAGCAGCGCCAATGCGGTGTCGGCCACACACTCGTCAAGGACCTCGGGGGTGTTCGTGACCCGAACCTTGCGACGCTGTGCGGTGTCGATGTCGATCGCGTCGTAACCCACCCCAAAGCTGTTGATGATTTCGAGTTTGGGCAAGTCTGCGATCAACTCGCCACGCACACCGAATACGCCGCTGGTCACGACGCCTCGAATCGACTGTCCCTGTTCGGCCAGAAAAGCGGGGCGATCGGCTTCGGCCACTTCCCACCATTTATGCAGGCGATAACGGCTGTCGAGATCGGTGATCATTTCGGGCACAGGGGACGGGCCGATCATCAGCAGATCGATCTGAGTGGTGTCGGAGGCAGTCATGAGTCGCAGGGATCCTAAAGAAGTTGAAAGGCTTGGTCGGTTATTGTTGGGCGAGATTCCGACTATTGATGATATTGCCATATCGTTCCCGTTCATTCTTAGCATGCACGTCCAGAATACGCGCGGCAATGTCAGTGCCGCCACCGGGCGAGAGCGGCACGATCAGGTTGATGGGCCGGGCCGGGTAAGTGTCTTGGGCCTGGATGTTCAGCGGTGCGAACGCCAGAGCAGCAATGGCGACGAGGGCATGGATGCGCCTGCGAACGGAAAACGATAGGGCCATGGTTTGTCTCTCCTGTGGGGATGACGCCGACACCGCCTGTCCCGGCGGTCGCGCCTCATGCGGACGCGTCGCATCGAAGGGGAAGGCGAGTATAGGAAGCAAACCGCAATCTTTTTGATTTGAGATATAAATAGCATCGTTCAATTCAAAAAATGGATTAATGCCATGGAGTTGCGACAGTTGACGTGTTTCGTGACGGTGGCAGAAGAGCTGCATTTCGGTCGAGCTGCGCGGCGATTGCGCATGACCCAGCCGCCGCTCAGTCGCCAGATTCAGTTGTTGGAGCAGAGCCTGGGCGTACTGCTGTTCGAGCGCAGCAGCCGGCACGTGGCGTTGACGGTGGCGGGGCAGCGCTTATTGCGCGATGCACGTCATCTGCTGGATTTTTCCGAGATGGCGGCGGTTGCCGCGCAACGGGCCTCGGGCGGTGAAGCGGGGCAGATCACGCTGGGCTTTACGGCGGTAGCAGGTTATCGCCTGCTGCCCAATCTGCTGCTGCGCACTCGCGAGGTTCTGCCTGCGGTCGAAGTGCGCTTGCGCGAAGGCTTCTCCCAGGGATTGGGGCAGATGCTGTTATCCGGAGAGCTGGATGTCATGCTGGCGCGCGAGGTGCCGCCGATGCAGGGCTTATTGCAGCGACGGGTGGCACGCGAGCCTTTAATTCTGGCCATGCCCGAAGGATCGCTTTTGGCCGAATACGAACGCGTGCCTTGGCGAGCGCTGCATCATCAGCCTTTTGTGTGCTACGACCCCAGAGAAGGGCGGTATTTTTACGAGCGGGTCGTGGGTGCGCTGGCCTTGGCCGAGGTGACGCCGCGATTCGTGCAGCGGGTGGGGCAGACCCACTCGCTATTGGGGCTGGTGCGGGCGGGGTTGGGGGTGGGCATCGTGCCAGATTCGGCCCGAGAGTTGAGAATGGCGGGCGTGGTGTTCAGGGCGCTCGAAGATGACCGCATGCATGCCGATCTGTTTTTGGCGTGGCAAGCGCGGCACGATAATCCGGCACTGGGCGCGTTTTTGCAGCGGGTCATGAACGTGACGGCTGACGAGGCGGGACGCTGATCGACGGTTGCCCACTAGGCCAGGAACGCAGTCGGTATGAATATTTCGCCTTGCATCAGTCTTCTAGCGCTGCGGCTCATGGAAACGACCGCGACCGTCCATTGCCCATCGACTAACGTGGCCTGAGCGCCTACCGTCAGTTGGCCGGAAGGATGGCCGAAATGCACCGTAGCAGTGGCGTCGTGCAGATACTCTGAAACCAGCGTTTCGGGTATCGCACCCGCGACTGCAATGGCGACAGCGATTGGCCGACAAACGCGAGCTTGGGCGTATGCGGGCGTTGCCTGCATCGATCAAGGTGGCGGGTACCGGTTCCACACCCGACACATCCAAGGTGTCGATTGAGTGGCCCGTTGCAAAGAGGCCGCCTGGTCGCATACCATCGCCAGCGCCAGGGTTCAGGAAGTCGAGTCGAATCTCGGCGGCGGGGAAGCTAACGCCGTCCAGTTCGAGGTTGCCGTTTTCGATCACCCGACCCTCATGCACCGGAACGTGGGCGACGATGCGTTCGCCCAAATTCTCCTGCCAGATACGAACGGGCGTCGTGCCTGCTTGCTCAGCCCGAACCCATCCCTGGTAAATGGCGAACGGACCGACGGCAGCACTCGGATTGCCGCAGTTACCGGACCAGTCGATAACGGCATCTTCGATGGCGACCGCGCCGTACAGATAATCGACATCGCAATCGGGGCGGGACGAGGGGCGCAGCAGCACGACTTTGCTGGTGCTGGACGTTGCTCCGCCCATGCCGTCGGTGTGTTTGCCGTAGGGGTCTGGGCTGCCTATGACGCGCGGTAGGATGCGGTCGCGAACCGTGGGATCGGCGGGCAAGTCGTCACGCCGGAAAAACACGCCTTTGCTGGTGCCGCCACGCATATAAGTGGCGGGTATCGTCTGCTGGAACATGCTCCGCTCGCCTCGGAAATGAGGCGACGATCATAGCGCGAGGCGTCAATTCACCGTGATGTTGGCCGACTCGATCACCTGCGACCAGTGGGCGGTATCTTCCTTCACCGTGCGTCCGAGCTGTTCCGGATTCTGGTAATTCACGCGTATGCCTGCTTCGGTGGCGGTCTTGATGCGTTCCGGCTTCTGTAGCCCCGCGTCCAGGGCCGTGCTGATCTTCTGCACGATGGCGTCGGGCGTGTTGGCGGGCGCGAACAGCGCAACCCAGGCATCCAACTCGAAGCCGGGATAGCCTTGCTCGGCAGCGGTGGGCACGTTCGGAATCATGGGATGGCGGGCGGCGCCAGCCACTGCGATCGCGCGCAGCTTGCCCATTTGAACGTGGCCGATCACCGAAGGCGGTGTTGTCACGAACAGTTGAACGCGGCCCGATAACACGTCTTGAATGGCCGGTCCCGAACCCTTATAGGGCACGTGAACCATGTCCGTCTGGGTCAGTTGCTTGAGCAGTTCGGTACCGACATGCGGCACCGATCCGCTGCCTTGCGAGGCGTAGTTGATCTCGCCAGGATGCGCCTTGGCATAGGCGACGAGCTCTTTCAGATCATTGACGGGTAAGGAGGGATGCACGGCTACGACGTGCGGTGCGACGGCCACCATGCCGACCGGCTTGAACGACTGGGCGTTCCAGCGCAAGCCGCTGAACATCGATGGATTGCCCGCGTGATACATCGAATAGGACGCCAACAACGTATACCCATCGGGCGGCGCCGCGGCCACCAGGTTATAGGCGATATTGCCGCTCGCGCCAGTTCGGTTGTCGATCACGGTGGGTTGACCCAGACCGCTGGCCAGGGGCTCGCCGGCCAGTCTTGCGGCCAGATCGACGATGCCGCCTGGTGGCACCGGCACCACGATGGTGATGGGCTTCGTGGGAAAATCCTGAGCACCGGCCAGCGGTACCCAGCACAAAAGGGAGAGGGCGATCAGCTTGCGCAACATGTGGGCACCTGGGTCGGTAGGAGTGGAGAAGCGATTGTTCAGGCGCGTGCGGCCAATTCTGCGCGAACGATTCTGGTGCCCTCGACCATTGCCTTCATCTTGCCGAATGCCACTTCTCGGGAAAGATACTTCAGGCCGCAATCGGGAGCAATGATGAGGCGTTCGGGTGCGACGTGCGGCAGTGCGCGGCGGATTCTTGCGGCCACCACTTCCGGCTGCTCGATTTCGTCGGTCGAGAGATCCAGTACGCCCAACATGATGTCCTTACTGGGCAATGAATCGAGCACCGAGCAATCCAGATTCGATTGCGCGGTTTCGATCGAAATCTGGTGTGCCGAGCAGCCGCAGAGTTCCGGCAGGAACGAGTAGCCGTTGGGACGGGCGTGAATGACGGCGGCATAACCGAAACAGATGTGTACCGCGGTGCGACCCGTGATGCCTTCGAGCGCACGGTTCAGGACGTCGACGCCGTATTCGCGGGCTTTTTCGGGACGTGCCTGCATGTAGGGCTCGTCTATCTGCACCACGTCGGCACCGGCTGCGAACAGATCGCGAATCTCTTCGTTGACGGCTTGAGCGTAATCGAAAGCCATGTCCGCCTCCGACGAGTAGAAGTCGTTCTGGGCCTGTTGCGCCGTGGTGAACGGACCGGGTACCGTGATCTTGATCTGGCGGTTGGTGTGCGCGCGCAGGAATGTCACGTCGCGAACTTGTACGGCATGTTTGCGCCGGATCTTGCCCACCACGCGTGGCACCGGGTTGGGATGGCCGCTGCGGTCCAGCGCCGTGCCGGGGTTGTCGAGATCGACGCCTTCTAAGGCGGTAGCGAAGCGGTTGGAGTAGCTTTCGCGGCGAACCTCGCCATCGGTGACGATGTCCACGCCTGCCGCTTCTTGATCGCGAATGGCCAAAAGCGTCGCATCGTCCTGCGCCTGCTCCAGCCATTCGGGTGCGACGCGCCACAGCTCCTGGGCGCGAACGCGCGGCGGGAAGCGGTCGCCAAGGCGCTTGCGATCGATCAACCAGTCGGGCTGGGCGTATGAGCCGACAAGCGTTGTGGGCAACAGGATGGACATGAAAGCTCCGTACGGATGATGCGGTGGAATGCGCGAAGCCGGGTTTATATCCGATATAGCGTGAGTTGGGTTTGCGGGCAGATTGAGCAAAATTCATAGTGTTTTTTTCTGTGGCATGCCGAGGGTCAGGTGTAGACTTTGTTGCGCACCTGGACGTGAGCGAAGCACGTAGTCTTTGGCGTATTTAGGCGGACGCCATGTGGGGACGAACCGTGCTGGTGGCCTACACGGCAGGCGTGGCCGCTGTGCAGACGCTGTCGACGCTGCCTGGCCGTTCGATGACAGCATTCATGCTGGTGGGCGCTGTGGTGTGTGTGATTGCAGCCTGGTGTGGGCGTCGATGGTGGTGGACAAGGCGTGGTTGTCGTCGCATTCATGGGTGTGGCCCAGCCTCGTGGAAGGCGGCGCTCGGCTTGCCTTGCGAGCGTGACCTCGATCGTGTTTGCGACCCTGATTCAGATCGTGCTCGCGCACGAGGTCATTCGCACGATCGAGGCCGACCCTGGCTCATCTGGGCCTTGTGCATGATGGCTGCCGTATCGACCGGCTTCGCCTACGCCTCTACGCGCGCGCACAATCGATTGGCAGACAGTTTGGCGTGCCAACACCGCGATCGCGTGCAGCGACTGGATGTCGTGATCGCCGGCTTACCCATGGGAGATGCGCAGCGGCGGCGCGTTGTGGTGGAGGTGTCGGCCGATCGTCCGAAGGGCGTTCCCCGGCATATTGCTGTGACGTGGAACGCAGCTTTTCGTAGCAAAGCCCCCCTGCCGGAACTCATCCCGGGGCAACGGTGGCGCATGGCACTGCTACTGCGCCCGCCACGCGCTTCGATGAACCCCACAGGGATCGACGGCGAGGCAAGCATGTTCTCACAAGGCATACGAGCGACTGGCAGAGTGCGCGGCCAACCGCAGCTACTTGGCACAGGCACGACGGGTCGGCCGGACATATGGGTTCAGCGGATGCGCTATTCGCTCAGGCAGCAGATGCAGGCCAGCCTCGGCGATGCGCGCTATGCGGGGTTGATCGTTGCGTTGGCGCTGGGCGACCAAAGTAAAATTGCGTATTCAGACAGACAGGTGTTGAATCGCAGCGGCATCGCCCATCTCGTGGCGATCAGCGGTTTACACATTGGGTGGGTCGTGGCCTTGGTCGTCGGTGTGACGACATGGTTTTGGCGTCGCCTGATGTGGCCCGCGCGATGGACGAAACGGCGCGCCGCCTATGCTGCGAGCACGCATATTCCAGCGCAAACGGTCGCTGCAATTGCCGCGTGGGTCGCAGCCATTGCGTATTGTTCGTTGGCCGGCTGGGGCATACCCGCACGCCGCGTGTTCATCATGCTGACGGTGTTTCTGGCGGCATTGCTCTGTCGGCTGCCCTGTGGCGGATGGCGGGCGCTTGCGTTGGCCGCCGCGTTGGTGGTGACGGCGCATCCGTGGGCACCTTTGTCGGCTGGGTTTTGGTTGTCGTTCGCTGCGGTTGCCGCGATCTTGGCGGTCGTCGATGCGAGTGCGCCGCGTCAGCCTGCGCCTGCTAAATCGATTAGCAGAACGGGCATTACGATTAGTCCAGCCGATTCGATGGGCCTGGCTGTCGATTCAACAGGCGTGCGTGCAGGCAAGAGGGTTCGTGACCTGTCTTATCGAGATCGTCCCGATTTTCTGTACGTCGATCCGCCGCTTACTCGCGCGGCGCAATGGCACGCCACTATGGCGGCTCGTTGGGAAAAAGCACGACAGGCCCTCATTCAGGCTGGGCGCATCCAATGGGTGATCACGCTGTCGCTTGCGCCGCTGCTCGCGGCTGGGATGGGCAATGTGTCTTTGGTATCGCCTTTGGCCAACGCACTTGCCATTCCAGTGATGGGTGCATTGGGCACGCCGCTGACATTGGCCTTTGCCGTGGCATGTCTTCTGGCACCGCAAGCGATCATCACGACTTGGTTAGGGACAAGTGCCCATGCCCTGCTGGCGACCACGATGGCGCCAGTCACGTGGTTGGCGCAGCGAGACCATGCCGCATGGCCCGTTGCAGCAGAAACGACGAGCTTGACGATCTTGGCGCTGGTAGGGGTGTTCTATGCATTGCTGCCGCGTGGATTGCCTTTGCGGCGAACGGCCTGGCTATTGGTATTGCCGTTGCTGCTTGTCAAGCCTGCAGCGATGCGTGCGGGCGAATGGCGCTTGGTGGCGTTGGACATCGGGCAGGGCGGGGCGGTCATAGTGAAAACGGCGCGACATACGGTGGTTTTCGATACCGGCCTGGCGTTCGGCGACGGTAGCGATAGCGGCGCTCGGGTTATTGCCCCCTATCTAATGGCTCAGGGCAGGCACTACGTCGATAGGTTGATCGTGTCCCATCGTCACGCGGATCATTATGGGGGCGTCGCCGGATTGTTGGATGCCGTGCCTGTGCGACTGGCTCACGCGCCCTTCGATTTGAATGTTCCGATACCGAATGTCCCGCCGATCGTGAGCCCGCTGTCGTTTCAAGCGTGCGCAGCGGGTATGAGCTGGACTTATGACGAAGTCCGGTTTACCTTTTTGCACCCCCCCGTGGGTCGAACATATACGCAAGCGCAAGCTAACGCGTCCAGTTGCGTGATGCGAATCGAAGGGGCGCATCACAAGGCAGTATTGACGGGCGATATCGGCAAGCGTGAAGAAGATGCTTTGCTCAATTCCGTGGGCATGGTGCATGTCGCCCTGGTGGCACACCATGGTTCTGCATCGTCTTCGTCACAAGCGTGGGTAGATGCGGTGGGTGCATGGCATGCGATTTCGCAGAACGGCTATCGCAATCGCTTCGATCACCCTGCGCCAGTGGTGGCGCGGCGTTGGCAGCGGTCGGGTGCTGCGTTCTGGCGAAACGATCTGGATGGGGCAGTTCAAGCCAATTCGACCGCCGACGCTTTGAGTGTGTTTAGCTGGCGCGACCGCCGTATGCGCTATTGGCATGAGCCCTTGACTAAGCGGGCGGAAGAATCTTGCCGTGTGGATCGTCGCCCTACATAGTGTCGTTTATTTTCGCTGTCAGGATGTGATCGGCCCATTTGCCATCGATCTTCAGATAGGCGCGTGCGATACCCTCGACCTCGAATCCAAGACGATGCAAGAGCTTTGCGCTCCGCCGATTTTCGGGGCGGTAGTTGGCCATGATTCGATGCATTTTATTATCGAAGATGCAAGCTATGGCGGCGGATAACGCCTCGGCCATCAGGCCTTGTCCTTGTTCGGAGGCCGATAGCGAAAAACCGAGATAGCACGCTTGAAAAGGTTCGCCGACGAATTGGGTGAAGTTGCATTCGCCGACGATCGCGGGGGATACCGGGCGGCGAATCAGCCAATGAATCGCGCGACCGGCGCTCATTTGTTCATCCATGCTGCCGAGTCTGGACTGAAACGATTTCACTGTGTAGAAATCGTCGGATCGTCTCGGCTCCCACGGTCGAAGATGAACGCGGTTCTCGATCCGGTAGGTCAGGAGATCGGCGGCATCTCTGATGGACGAGCGCGATAACACCAGTCGGTCGGTGCAAATGTTGTTCGCCAAATGGGTTTTCACTGCGCTTACTCCTGGGAATGACGTCAGGGGCGTTGTCGTGTGTTCCGTTTACGGGCGTTTCAGTTTTCCATACAGTCCCAGTCTAATCGCTGCTTTAGCCGGGCCAACCGGGCAGCGGGTTGGGCCAACAGCTTATTGTCTATCGCTTGCTATCGAGCTGTTCGCCCGAAACGTTTGAGCGGCCATTCGTTTAGAGAACATCGGCAAGGACCAACGAAATTTATTCGTGCGCATCACCGATCGTGCAAGACATCCATCGCAAAACAAAACAGGCTCCCGGCAGCTTAGCCACCCGGAGCCTGTTGTATTACGAAACTACTGAACTACAAACCGAGAACCTTAGGAACCCGACAACATATAAATGCCAGGGCCGATTGGCCAGCCTGCCCAACCCCACAGCAGCAGCAAGGCCGTCCACGAGATGAAATAGCACACCGACATTGGCAGCATCAACGCCGCCAGCGAGCCGATGCCCATATCCGGCTTATAGCGCTGCATGAACGCCAGCGTCAGCGCGAAGTACGGGCTCATGGGCGACAAAATATTGGTGGTCGAGTCGCCTATCCGGTAGGCGGCCTGCACGAATGCCGGCTCGAAACCCACTAGCATCAGCATCGGCACGAACACTGGCGCCATCAGTGCCCATTGAGCCGATCCGCTGGTGATGAAGAAGCTCAACAATGCGCCCAACACCACGAAGGCCAGCACCAAGGGCAAACCGTGGAAGCCCGATTCAGTCAACACACCCGAACCCGACACGGCAATCGCCTCGCCCAGGCCAGTCCAACGGAAGTAGGCCAAAAACTGCGAAATTGCGAAGAACAGCACCAGCACGGGCGCCAGATCCTTGGCGGCTTCGCCGATCAATTTGGGTACGTCGCCGCTGGTCTTGATCTGACCGGTGGCGCGACCATAGACGATACCGACCAGCAGGAACCACAAGAACAGCAGCGGCACGACGGCATTCAATAGCGGCGAGGGCACCAGACCGCCGTCCGGATTGCGCAATGGCGAGGTATCGGACCATACCGCCGCCACCACCAGACCGAAGAACACTACCGTGGCCACGCCTGCGCGTTTCAAGCCGCGAATTTGCGTCGGGCCCACTTCAGGCAGTTCGACAGCGACGTCGTGGGTGGCTTGCAGCGTATTGGCACGCGGCTCGATCAGCTTGTGGAACACCACCACACCCACGATCACCAGCATCAGCGTCGACACGGCCACGAAGTAGTAGTTATCCAGCGGCGAGACATAGGCCGTCGGATCGATGGTGCGCGCCGCTTCGGTCGAGATCGACGACAGCAATACGTCGGTCGGCATCAGAAAGATGTTGGCGTTAAAACCCGCGCCCGCTGCCGCATAAGCCAGCGCCGCGCCTGCGATCGGATTACGTCCCAGCGACTTGAAGATCATGCCGGCTAGCGGCACGAGAATCAGGTAGGTCGCGTCGGCCGCCACGCTACCGCAAATGGCGCTGACGACGATGGCGGTGGTCACCAGCTTGGGCGGTGCCTTGACCACGGTCAGCTGCATCAGCGTACCGATCAATCCCACGCGATCGGCCACGCCGATACCGAACATCACGACGATGATCACGCCCAGCGGCGGGAACGCGATGAAGTTCTTCACCACGCCATCCAACATGAAGCGTAAGCCATCTTCGGACACCAGGCTGCGAACCACAACCGCCGCACCCGTCTTGGGGTTGGACAGGCCCAGGTTCAGGTGGCTCATGCCCCAGGACACCAGGATGGTGATGAGCGCCAGAATCCAGAACAGGATGAAAGGATGCGGCAGTTTGTTGCCCGCGCGTTCGATGAAATTCAGAAAAGTCTTCATGCCAGCATGTCCTCGACGATGGCCAGGAAAGTACCGGCAGCAACGGGCAGGATCTTGTCGTTGAAGTCGTAATCCGAGTTATGCAGGTAAGGTTTGTCTTCGCCGATGCCGACGAAGAAGAAGCAGCCCGGCTTGTTTTGCAGGAAAAATGCGAAGTCTTCCGAGCCGATGGTCGGCATGAAGTCGATGGTCTCGACCTGACCCGCGGGGAAGCGCTTGGCCGCAGCGTCCACTACGAAGCGCGATTGCTCGGGGTCGTTCATGACGGCGGGAATACTCAGCACGTTGCGCAGTTCGAAGCTCGCACCGTAAGCCTGGCAGATGCCGGCGACGACCGCTTCGATCTGCGCAACGATGGTCTCACGCACGCGCGGCGAGCTGTTGCGCGAGTTGATGACCAACTCGGCCGAGGCCGGAATGACGTTGCCTGCCGTGCCCGCATGGAACTGCGCGACGGTGACGACACCCGCTTCCAAGGGGGAAACCTGGCGCGCGACGATGCCTTGCAGTGCCTGCACGACTAAGGTGCCGATGTAAATGGGGTCGACCGATTGATCCGGACGGGCCGCATGCCCGCTACGGCCGCGCAGGGTCAGCTCGAACTGGTCGCAGCCGCCCATGGCCGCATTGGCCTTGACGAATACTTTGCCTTCGGGAAAACCGGGGCGGTTGTGATAGCCGAAAATCGCATCGACGTCGTCCAGCACGCCGGCTTGAACCATTTTTTCTGCACCCAGGCCACCTTCTTCGCCAGGTTGGAAAATCAGTTTGACTCGACCGTTGAGCCGATCACGCAGCCGGGCGATCTGCATGGCGGCCAGCAGCAAGGTGGCGGTGTGTCCATCGTGACCGCAGGCGTGCATCAGGCCAGGTTTGGTCGAGGTGTACTCGGCACCCGTCTGTTCGACGATGGGCAGCGCGTCCATGTCGGCACGCAGTCCGATGGTCTTGCCCGGGCGGCCCGTATCCAGCATGCCGATCACACCGGTGCCGACGACGCCTTCAGTGACTTCATAGCCCAAGCGACGTAGCACGTCGGCGACGCGCGCTGCGGTCTGGTGTTCTTCGAACTTCAGTTCGGGATGAGCGTGAAAAAATTTGCGCAGCTCGACTGCCTGCGCAATATCCTGCGTATCAAACATAAGGTCTCCCAATTTTTGCCGGCCGAGTGTACCGCGATGTTGCATTAGGCTTGGCCGGCCGGGAGACGTGAGCGAATTACAGGACGCGCAACTGATCGACGTCGAATTCGATGCCATGACGATCCTTGTCCAGTTCGCCGTGCAGTTCGACCTGCTGCTCGGAACCGATAGGCTGGTTGGCCGGAAAGTGGCGTTTGGAGATCTCGACGCTGATCTTGCCGGTGTTGTCCTGAAACGTGTAGTTGTCGTCGCCGTCGTGCGAGATGATCTTGCCGCGCAGAATCGCCTTTTGATCGTCGGTGCCGCTATCGGTGAGTTGCTTGGCGGTCGCCTGCGGAATCGAGCTGGGGCCGTTGTATTGAGCCAGGCTGACGGCCGAGGTGCTCATCAGAGCGGCGAAAACAAAGGCGGGGGTCAGAATCTTGCGCATGCTTGTACTCCTGTTTGCGTGTTTGGAGTTTGTATTTGACCGCGTGGACATGAAGCGAATCTTAGGATTAGAGATCAACACACAATCCAGGAAAAAAATCATCGATCAGTCATTAGGTAAATGCAGATGCACACCC
Source organism: Bordetella parapertussis (assembly GCA_945903445.1). Classification (GTDB taxonomy): domain Bacteria; phylum Pseudomonadota; class Gammaproteobacteria; order Burkholderiales; family Burkholderiaceae_B; genus Schauerella. Next base: position 16,688 of record CAMDNZ010000033.1, on the reverse strand, counting down.
AAACCTCGTTCGTCGATTCCTTCGCCGAAACTGAGACTGCCGCCATGCAACACGACGATCTGCTCGACGATGGATAGCCCTAAACCGTTGCCGGTCGCCCGGTGGCCCAATCGCCGGTAGAACCGTTGGGTCAGCCGCCCATGTTCGGCGGGTGGCACGCCCGGTCCGTCGTCGCGAACACTAAAGCAAGTAGATGTCCGAGGGCGAGCTTGCGGCGAGGTTCGAGTCTGTACGTCGGACTCGATACGAGCATGTGACGGGGCGCCAGCATATAAGACAGCGTCCGAGCCGATCGCCGTGCACTTGGTATCGAGTTCGATCACGACGCGTCCCCCCTCGACGCCGTAGCGCACGGCATTGTCGACGAGATTGCGCAATGCGCTGAACAAAAGCTGCCGATTCGCGCACAGGTTGATGCTTGCCGCGTCCAACCCTGATCCCTTTGCCTCAGTCACGTCGATACGTATCGCTCGTGCTTGCGCGGCGGGAGCGCAGGCCGCGACGACTTCGCGCAGCAAGGTATAGACATCCACCCGCTCTTTGGGCAGATCGTCTGCGCCTTGAGGGTCCAACCGGGCCAGTAGCAACAGGTTTTCCACCAGGGCAGTGTTTCGGGCCAGATCGGTGCGCAGCCCCTGTAGATCGTTTTGAAGGTCCGTGTTCATGTCGACCTGCGGATCGTTCGATCCGGCAACACGATAGCGCCGCTGCATCAACTGGATTTTCGAGCCCAGTGCGGCCAGCGGCGTGCGAAGCTCATGGGCGGCATCGGCGGTAAAGCGTCGCTCGGACTTCAATGCACCCGATAGGCGGATCAACACCGTGTTCAGTGCGGCCAACATCGCGGCCACCTCGGTCGACTGCCCATCCACGGAAACGGCCGTGAGATCGTCGGGCGATTTCTGCGCGATGGCGCGTGCAGCGGATTCCAGCGGCTGGAGCGATTTACGGATCACCCACCCGTTGATGAATCCCAATGCCAGCCACAATGCCAGCGCAGGCCAGGCGAGCGCTTCGATGGTTTCGGACAGCAGTTCATTGCGGTCGTCCCAGTGCTGCCCAATTTGCACTTCCAGATCGAGATCGTCGTGCTTGAGAACGTAGACTCGCCACAGACGGCCATCGGCCCAGACGTTATAGAACTCGTCGTCGTCCGGGTCGTTTTCCACGAATGGCTCGTCTGGCGCGCCCCGCGCGCGGCGCAAGACATCGCCGTCGTCGCCGACGAGCTGGTAGTACAGGCTGACACGCTTGTCGGCGCGATCGACTCGCACGCGGTCCTCGTCGCGTTCGAGTGCGTCGTCGCGGGCCATGGCGGCGCCCAGCGATAACGTCAGGCGAGCACCTTCTTCCAATGCGCTATCGAACGTATCGCTGGTTTCGTTCCAGGCAATCACCATCACCATCGCCACGCACGCCAGTCCGCAGACGAGGCTGGAGAGCAGGGTGGTGACAATCAGCCGACGACGCAGCGAATAATGCAAGGGTCGATCCGCTCGCCCGCGCCATGCGCCCACCGTGTGGTCGCGTGCGCGCAATCGGTCTATGAGTCGGCGCACCCAGGTGGGCGCAGAAGGCCGAAAGAAACGGGGCATCATGTGCCCAGCCTGTAGCCTTGCCGCCGCACGGTCACGATGCGGTCGCTGCCCAGCTTCTTACGTAGGTTGTAGATATGCACTTCGATGGCGTTGCTTTCGACCTCGTCGCCCCAGCCATAGAGGGCTTCTTCCAACTGGTCGCGCGAGACGATGTGATCGGGGCGTCGCATCAACGCGTGCAGAACGGCAAACTCGCGGGCGGTCAATGCCACGGATTCGTCGGCCTGGGTGAGTCGCCTGGCGGCGGGGTCCAGCGCCAAATCGCCATGGGTCAATAGCGCCGCGGCAGTGCCGCCATGACGTCTGACGGACGCCCGAATCCGCGCCGAGAGCTCTTCCAGGTCGAAAGGCTTGACCAGATAGTCGTCGGCGCCCAGATCCAATCCTTGCACCCGGTCGCCGATGCCATCGCGGGCGGTGATCATCAGCACGGGGGTGGCGGCGCCGCGTGCGCGCAGTGCCGCCAATAGGCTGTCGCCGTCTCGGCCTGGCAGCCCACGATCCAATAAAACGCATTGGTAATCGTGGGCCCGAAGTGCCGTTTCGGCTAAATCGCCACGATCGACCCAGTCGACGGCATACCCGTCTAGCCGCAGCCAGGACTGGATCGTCGTCCCTAAAGAAGTATCGTCTTCTACTAATAACACTCGCATGTACGCGAGCGTAGCATCGCAATATGAAGCGAGACTTAAGCCATGCTCAGGGCCTGGTGGAAACCCTGGCCTGCACTAAGTTGTTGATAGCTGCGCTGAATATAGCGCTTGCGGTTTTCCTCCATAACCTCCGTGTGGGCCGCAATGGATGCCACATGATTTAGCAACCTGTGACGATATTGACTGCTCATGCCCGGATTCAGGTGCTGAATCCACTGGCGGCGGCGGGCCAATCCTTGTGCGTCGGGGGTCAGTTGGCGGCGCTCGCCCAGCGCATAAGGCATGGGGCAATCGCCATCGAGGGTCCAGTCTTGCGCCACCACAAAACCTTTCACGTCTAAGCGGCGGGGGAAAGTGAGGTCGATCACGCGGTCGCCTTGGCCGAAATCGCAGGTCACATATACATGCACATTCTGAACCTTATTGCGCTTTGCAATGTGTGCCAGCTTATCGTCGTGCAGCGGCAGGCACAGGGCCATGTCGTAGTTGGCCATCCATAAACGCGGGGCCAGACCCAGCATGCGAAGCAGGTTGTAGATGGCGAGGTGCTTGCTGACGCACGTCCCACACCACTCGTTCAAACAATCGAATACCGAGTCGCCCGCCATCGGTTTACGATAGGGCATGTCGCGAATGATCAGCATCACTACGCGAAGATCGATATCGCTGAGATGCTCGTAGGCAATATCATGTAGCCAGTGAATGGGCGTATACCAAGGTTCAGGTAACGCTAATAGCTTCAGCCGAAACGCCAGCCCTGTGTCGTGTTTCATGATCATCCTCCGTGAAGGCCTCGAATGTGCCTTTCGTTTCTCGTCCGACACTATTTCACGCTTGTCCCGATCTGTTTGTAATGGTGCTGTGCAAGTCTGAAACGGGTAACAACTGATAGGAACAGAAAAGTCTCATGATTGAACCCCGTTTGCACGACATCAGCTGCGTCAGTCCGGCCGGTCATCATCGGATGGCATATTGGGAGTGGGGCGATCCGCAGTCGTCGCAAGTCTTGATGTGCGTACACGGTCTGACGCGCACCGGACGAGATTTCGATGTATTGGCGCGTCGCTTGAGCGCTCGCTATCGGGTGATTTGTCCCGATCTGGTGGGTCGGGGCAAGTCGGGATGGTTGGCCGATCCCGCTTTCTATACCGTCCCGCAATATGCGGGAGACCTTATGTTATTAGTCGCGCATCTGGCACCTACCAAACTTGCCTGGGTGGGTACATCGCTGGGCGGCCTGGTCGGCCTGGCAGTAGCTGGTGGCGTTGCGCTCGATAAATTGGTGCTCAATGACGTGGGGCCGCACTTGCCCCTGGCGGCGCTGTCGCGCATCGGGCGCTACACCGGCGAGCCCGCCCGGTTTGCCAGTCTGGCCGAGGCCGGCGCGTACATGCGCGAAACGGCCGCGCCCTTTGGTGAGCACACCGACGCGCAGTGGGATGCGTTGGCACAGCATGTTTACCGGCAAGAGGGCGAACACTGGGTCAAGCATTACGATTTGGGCATTGCCGGGCCATTCGCCCAGTACGACCCGGCAGCCATCGCGGCGGGTGAGTTGCTGCTGTGGCAAGCCTTCGAGTCTTTGACCTGTCCGGTGCTGATCGTACGCGGCGCGCGGTCCGATTTGCTCACCCAGCAAACCGTACACGAGATGATGCGCCGTCAACCTCGGGCGCAAATACTGGAGGTGCCCGATGTGGGGCATGCGCCTACCTTGATGCAGAACAGCCAGCTCGACCCGGTCGCCCGATTTCTGCTCGACGATCAGGGTGTTCGATAGCCCGACGCTGCGCCTACAATGGCCCTATGAATCCTCTCGACATGCCCAACGCCGATCTGCACTGCCATTCCACCGTGTCCGATGGGGTGCTTGCCCCGGAAGCCGTGGCGGCCAGAGCACACGCCCATGGCGTCGATATATGGGCGCTGACCGATCACGACCAGGTGGCAGGCGTGGCCGCCGCGGGCCGGGCCGCCCGTGAGCTGGGCATGCGTTTTGTGCCGGGCGTCGAGATATCGGTCACGTACTCGGGACAGACGGTGCATATCGTCGGCTTGAATTTCGATCCTGAGCATGCCGAATTGGTGGCGGGCTTGATAGACACCCGATCCGGGCGGCGCAAGCGCGCTGTCGAGATCGGCGAGCGCCTCGCCGCTCTTGGTATGCCGGGAGCCTACGAGGGGGCGTTGGGCTTCGTCGACAATCCAGAGATGGTGGGACGCACGCATTTCGCCCGATTCCTGGTCGAAGCGGGATACTGCCCCGATGTGCAAACCGTGTTCACCAAGTTTCTGGGCGATGACCGGCAAGGGCATGTGCCCATGCAGTGGGCGAAGCTGGAGCAGGCGGTGGGCTGGATTCGTGCGGCAGGCGGTCAGGCGGTGGTCGCGCATCCAGGCCGCTACAAATTTTCGCCGGCGCAATTCGATGCGCTGTTCAGCGATTTCATCGATCTGGGCGGAGTGGCTATCGAAGTCACCACGGGCAGTCACACGCCGGACGAGTGGCGCAGATATGCCAAAGTCGCCCGTAAGTATGGATTCAAGGCGTCTCGTGGCTCCGATTTCCATAGTCCTGAGGAAAGTCGTATCGATCTGGGGCAATTGCCGCCTTTGCCTGCCGATCTGACCCCGATCTGGCACGACTGGTACTGATTATGAATAAAGCGTTTGTCAAAGAGCCGGAAAACGACGACGAGGACGATCTCGTCCCCCAGGCGCAGGCATTACCTGTGGGAACCAAGAATTACCTCACACCGGGTGGTTATGCGGCCCTGCGTGACGAACTGGCGCATTTGATGACGGTCGAACGTCCGGCCGTGGTGCAGGTGGTGTCGTGGGCGGCCTCGAACGGAGACCGCTCCGAGAACGGCGATTACCTCTATGGCAAAAAGCGCCTGCGCGAAATAGACCGCCGTATGCGTTTCCTGACCCGCCGACTGGATATAGCCGAAGTCGTCGATCCGGCGGCTCAGACCAATCGCGATCAAGTGTTTTTCGGCGCGACCGTGCATTACGTAGGGCGAGCGGGCGACGAACACACCGTCACCATCGTCGGGGTGGACGAGGCCGAACCCCTGGCAGGAAAAATCAGTTGGGTGTCGCCGGTGGCGCGGGCGCTGACCAAATCTCGTGAAGGTGATACCGTCGTCTTGCGCACGCCTGCCGGCATAGACGAATTGGACGTGTTGGAAGTCAGATATCCCTGATGGGGTGTGCCGAGAATCCCCATTCGCAGCACAGGGCGGGGCGGGGTTGCGCAACGCGCTAAAATCGCGCATTCGCTTTCACATTTCCGGTCCCGCATCGTGTCCCACGTCCAGCTTTTGCCCGGCTCAGCCGCACTTTCCACTTTCCGGCGCGAGCGTTTGCTCGCTCAGTTCAAGCAGGCGGGCTTGCCTGTCGCCGACGTCGATGCTCAATACGAACATTTCGTCTGGACCGACGGCGAACTCACCACGGGCGACCAGCAGCGTCTGGCGGATTTGCTAAATTACGGCGCGCCGGGTGCAAACGCTGCCTCGCAGGCGATCGTGCTGCGCGTCATCCCCCGGCCGGGCACCATATCGCCCTGGGCCAGCAAAGCGACCGACATTGCGCACAATTGTGGTTTGAGCGGCGTGCGCCGTATCGAACGCGGCTTGCGCTTCGTACTGACGCCCGAACGTGGTCTGCTGGGCAGCAAAAAGTTGGACGACGCTCAACTGGCGCGTGCCGCTGCGCTGTTGCACGACCGCATGACCGAAACCGTGGTGGATGCGTCGTTCGACGGATCGGTGTTGTTCGCCGAACTGGCGGGTAAGGCCATCCAGACTGTCGCCGTGCTGACCGATGGCCGTGCCGCGCTGGAACATGCCAACTCGGCCATGGGTCTGGCCTTGTCCGACGACGAAATCGATTATCTGGCTCAGGCGTTTACCGATCTGGGGCGCGACCCCACCGACGTCGAACTGATGATGTTCGCCCAGGCGAACAGCGAGCATTGCCGCCACAAGATTTTCAACGCCCAGTGGGTGATCGACGGCGCGCCGCAGAGCAAGACCCTGTTCGGCATGATTCGCGAGACCCACGCCGCTCAGCCCGAAGGCACGGTGGTGGCTTATTCGGACAACGCCGCCATCATGGCGGGCGGTCCGGCTTCGCGCTTTTATCCCACGCCTGCCGGGCAGGACGGCGCTCAAACTTACGTACGCCGTGACACGACTGTGCACACCTTGATGAAGGTCGAGACGCACAACCACCCGACCGCCATCGCACCGTTTCCTGGCGCGGCCACGGGTGCGGGCGGTGAAATTCGCGACGAGGGTGCCACAGGCCGAGGCTCCAAGCCCAAAGCGGGTTTGACGGGTTTTACGGTGTCGCACCTGCGCATCGACGACGCATTGGCCCCTTGGGAGGCCGATCACCACGGTTTGCCCGAGCGTATCGCCAGCCCCCTGGACATCATGGTCGAAGGGCCGATCGGTGGCGCGGCATTCAACAACGAATTCGGCCGCCCCAACTTGTTGGGCTACTTCCGTTCGTTCGAGCAGACCGCTGGCGGCACTCGCTGGGGTTATCACAAGCCCATCATGATTGCGGGCGGACTGGGCAGCATCGACGCGGGTTTGACCCACAAGAACGAAATCGCCGACGGCAACCTGCTCATCCAACTGGGTGGGCCGGGAATGCGGATCGGCATGGGCGGTAGCGCTGCCTCCAGCATGGGTGTGGGCAGCAACAGCGCCGAACTCGACTTCGATTCGGTGCAACGCGGCAACCCCGAGTTGCAGCGCCGTGCGCAGGAAGTGATCGACCGCTGCTGGCATCTGGGCGAGAACAATCCCATCGTCGCCATCCACGACGTCGGCGCGGGCGGCTTGTCCAACGCGTTCCCGGAGCTGGTGAACGACGCCGGACGGGGCGCGACCTTCGATTTGAAGCGCGTGCATCTGGAAGAGTCCGGCATGTCGCCGGCCGAAGTGTGGAGCAACGAAGCACAAGAGCGTTATGTTCTGGCCATTGCGCCTGCCGATTTGCCGCGTTTCGATGCCATCGCCCAGCGCGAGCGCTGCCCGTATGCGGTGGTCGGCGTCGCCACCGAGGCGCGTCAACTGCGCGTGGTGGACGGCGAAGGCGTGCCTCGCCTGGATACCCCGGGCCCGGCGGCCGATTTGCGTCCCGTGGACGTGCCCATCGACGTCATTTTGGGCAAGCCGCCGCGCATGACCCGCGACGTGGTGCGCGTCGCAGGCGTATCCGAAGCCATGGATCTGACCGTCATCGGCTTGGACGATGCCGTCGAGCGAGTATTGCGTCACCCCACCGTTGCCAACAAGACCTTCCTGATCACCATTGGCGACCGTACCGTGGGCGGATTGTCCAGCCGCGACCAGATGGTCGGCCCATGGCAGGTGCCGGTGGCCGATTGCGCCGTGACCTTGGCCGATTACGAAGGATTCCGTGGCGAAGCCATGTCCATGGGCGAGCGCACGCCTCTGGCGATGCTGGATGCGCCTGCGTCCGGCCGCATGGCTGTGGCCGAGGCGCTGACCAACCTGGCGGCTGCCGACGTTCAACGCGTCGAAGACATCAAACTGTCGGCCAACTGGATGGCCGCTTGCGGCGTCGAAGGCCAGGACGCCGCGTTGTTCGATACCGTGCAGGCCGTGAGCGAGTTGTGCCAGGCCGTTGGCCTGTCGATTCCGGTGGGCAAGGATTCGCTGTCCATGAAGACGGCCTGGAAAGAAGGCGACGAGTCGCTTCAGGTGGTGTCGCCCGTCTCGCTGGTGGTGACCGCATTCGCGCCAGTGGCCGACGTGCGCGCCAGCTTGACGCCGCAATTGCGCACCGATGTAGGCGACAGCGTGCTGATCGCCATCGATCTGGGTGCGGGCAAACACCGCATGGGCGGCTCGATTCTGGCGCAAGCCTTCAATCAGGTCGGCACCGAGACCCCCGATGTGGACGACGCCGCGCAATTGCGCGCGTTCTTCGTGACCATCCGTACCCTGGCCGAAGCCGGTACCTTGCTGGCCTATCACGACCGTTCGGACGGCGGCTTGTGCGCCACGCTGTGCGAAATGGCGTTTGCCGGTCGCACGGGCGTTTCCGTGAATCTGGATATGCTGACCATCGACCCGAACGCGGCCGATTGGGGCGATTACAAAATCCGCCCCGAGCAGGTCAAGGTGCAACGCGACGAAGCGACTTTGAAAGCCTTGTTCTCGGAAGAGGCGGGTGCCGTCGTGCAAGTGCGTGCATCCGACCGCGATGCGGTCATGCAGGTGCTGCGTGGCGCCGGTCTGTCGGTTCACTCTCACGTCATCGGCGGCTTGAACGACAGCGACGAAATTGAATTTTTCCGCGATGGCCGTAAAGTCTGGGCCCGCCCGCGAGTCGAACTGGGCCGTATCTGGAGCGAGGTGTCCTATCGCATCGGATCGCGTCGCGACAATCCCGCCTGCGCGCAGGCCGAGTGGGATGTCTGGACCGACCGCGAAGATCCGGGCATGACCCCGGTCGTGCACTTCGATCCCCAAGAAGATGTGGCAGCGCCTTTCATCACCAGCGGCAAGCGTCCGCGCGTCGCCATTTTGCGTGAGCAGGGTTGCAACAGCCAGGTCGAAATGGCGTGGGCGTTCGATACGGCGGGTTTTGAAGCGGTCGACGTTCACATGACCGATCTGTTGTCCGGCCGTGCCGATTTGTCGACCATGCAGGGCTTGGTGGCCGTAGGCGGCTTCAGCTATGGCGATGTGCTGGGTGCTGGCGAAGGCTGGGCGCGCACCATCCGATTCAACGCGAAGCTGGCCGATCAGTTCGCCGCGTATTTCGGGCGGGGCGATACCTTCGCTTTAGGGATTTGCAACGGTTGCCAGATGATGGCTGCACTGGCTCCATTGATTCCGGGTGCCGAATTCTGGCCACGATTTACCCGTAACCAGTCGGAAAAGTACGAAGCCCGCCTGTCGATGGTCGAGGTGCTGGATTCGCCTTCGCTGTTTTTCAGTGGCATGGCGGGCACTCAGGTGCCGGTGGCTGTGGCGCACGGAGAGGGTTTCGCGAACTTCTCGGCCCAAGGCGATCAGGCCCGAGTTCAGGCGGCGGCTCGCTTCCTGGACAATCGCGGCGTGGCGACCGAAGCCTATCCGTATAACCCCAACGGCAGCCCGGGTGGCTTGACCTCGGTGACCACTGAAGATGGTCGCTTCACCGTCATGATGCCGCATCCCGAACGCGTGACGCGCAGCGTCATGATGTCGTGGGCGCCCGAGCAATGGAGCGAGAAAGACAGCGGGGGTGCTTACAGCCCGTGGATGCGCATGTTCCGCAATGCGCGTGCTGCGGTGAAATAAGCATGTGACAAGAGCCCGGCGAATGCACTCATTCGTCTGGTGGTGAAAGTCATTTAAATGCACCGCCGTCCTTTGTGAACCGCCCCCAAGGTTGGAACCTGGTCCAACTTCTTGGGGGCAGTTCATTTGGGGCGGCGGTTTTGTTTTTATGTTTTGTTTTTTATGCAGGCGTTTGCCCGGTGTTTGTATTGAATGACTGGCGCTACTATCGTCGGCACATCGATCGAAGAATCGTGAATCAACCGGCAGGAGACAAATCGCATGCTGGAGCAAGCCAAAGGCGTTTATATCGTCGCGCAGACGCCGTTCACCGAGCAGGGCGACATCGATTGTCTGGTTGCCCGTTTGCAACGTACCTTGGCCGAAGTGGCTAGAGTTGTCGAATCGAGGGGCATTGCCCAAGGGCTTTCCCCTAGCTAGGCCGGACGAAACGCGTATAATTTTGCTTTGCGCCCGGAGCCCCCCATGCGTCTCGTACAAAAAGCGCTCACCTTCGACGATGTGTTGCTGGTGCCCGCTTACTCCGATGTGTTGCCGCGCGATACATCGCTCATCACCCGCCTGTCCCGCAACATCACCCTGAATATTCCGCTCGTGTCTGCCGCCATGGATACGGTGACCGAATCGCGTCTGGCCATTGCCATGGCGCAAGAGGGTGGCATCGGCATCATCCACAAGAACATGTCGGCCGACAAACAAGCGGCTGAAGTCGCTCGCGTCAAGCGCCACGAGTTCGGTATCGTGATCGATCCGATCACCGTCACGCCGCAGATGAAAGTGCGCGACGCCATCGCGTTGCAGCGCCAGCACGGCATCTCCGGCTTGCCAGTCGTCGAGGGCCGCAAGCTGGTCGGTATCGTCACCAACCGCGACCTGCGCTTCGAAGATCGTCTGGACGAGCCGCTGCGCACCGTTATGACGCCGCAAGAGCGTTTGATCACCATGGACGAAGGTGCAACGCTGGATCAAGCGCAAGCGCTGATGCACCAGCACCGCCTGGAGCGCGTGCTGATCATCAACAAGGCCGGCGAGCTGCGTGGTCTTGCCACGGTGAAAGACATCGTCAAGAACACCGAACATCCCCAAGCCAACAAAGACGGCCATGGACAGCTGCGCGTGGGCGCTGCCGTCGGCGTGGGTGGCAACACCGAAGAACGCGTCGAGAAACTGGTTGCCGCAGGCGTGGACGTGCTGATCGTCGATACCGCGCACGGTCACTCGGCCGGTGTGTTGGAAGGCGTGAGCTGGGTCAAACGCAATTACCCGAAGGTCGACGTCATTGGTGGCAACATCGCGACGGCAGCGGCTGCGCGTGCGCTGGTCGAGGCCGGTGCCGACGGCGTGAAAGTCGGTATTGGCCCCGGTTCGATTTGCACCACCCGCATCGTGGCGGGTGTGGGCGTGCCCCAAATTACCGCCATCTCGGACGTGGCCAAGGCTCTGGAAGGCACCGGTGTGACGTTGATCGCCGATGGTGGCATCCGTTATTCGGGCGACGTGTCCAAGGCCATCGCCGCTGGCGCATCGGCTTGCATGATGGGCGGCATGTTTGCCGGCACCGAAGAAGCACCGGGCGAAACTGTGTTGTTCCAAGGCCGTTCGTACAAGTCGTACCGTGGCATGGGTAGCTTGGGCGCCATGACCGAAGGCTCGGCCGATCGTTATTTCCAAGATCCGGCCAACAATGTCGATAAGCTGGTGCCCGAAGGCATCGAAGGTCGAGTCCCGTACAAGGGCAGCGTCCTGGCCATCATCTATCAACTGGTTGGCGGCATTCGTGCTTCGATGGGCTACTGCGGTTGCCGCAGCATCGAGGACATGCGCGCGAAGGCCGAGTTCGTCGAGATCACGTCGGCGGGTGTGCGCGAGTCGCACGTTCACGACGTGCAGATCACCAAGGAAGCGCCTAACTACCGCGCCGACTGATCCATCGTTCTACAATTGGGGCTGTCCGGCTTTTGGCCGGGTTGCCCGCGCCGCACCGGCGGGACTTGCGTTCCGGCCGGTGTAGTACTTTCAACTTCCCGCCAGGCCCACTATGCACCATCAGCGCATTCTCATCCTCGATTACGGCTCACAGGTCACCCAGCTCATCGCTCGCCGAGTGCGCGAAGCCGGTGTGTATTGCGAGATTCATCCTGGCGACATCAGCAATGAAGAAGTGCAAGCGCATGTCGCCCAGGGGCTGAAGGGCATCATCCTGTCGGGTAGCCATGCTTCGGCCTATCTGGAAGAGTCGATGCGCGTGCCCACGCAGGTGTTCGAGTTGGGCGTGCCGGTGCTGGGCATTTGTTATGGCATGCAGGCCATGGCGCTGCAACTGGGCGGCGAAGTGGCATTTTCCGATCACCGCGAATTCGGGTATGCCGAGGTGTATGCCCAGGGTCACACCAAGCTGCTGGAAGGCATCGAAGATTTCCGTACCGTCGAAGGTCACAGGATGTTGAAGGTCTGGATGAGCCACGGCGACAAGGTCGTGAAGCTGCCGCAAGGGTTTGAAGTGATGGCGTCTACGCCGTCGTGCCCGATTGCGGGGATGGCCGATGAAGTGCGTCGGTTCTACGCCGTGCAGTTTCATCCGGAAGTGACGCATACGCAGCAAGGCCAGGCCATGCTGTCGCGTTTCGTTCACGAGATCTGCGACTGCCAGGGCGACTGGAACATGCCGGATTACGTGGCCGAAGCGGTCGAGCGGATTCGTGCGCAGGTCGGTGACGATGAAGTGCTGCTGGGCTTGTCGGGCGGCGTGGATTCTTCGGTGGCGGCCGCGCTGATCCATGAGGCGATCGGCGACAAGCTGACCTGCGTGTTCGTGGATCATGGGTTGCTGCGTTTGAACGAAGGCAAGCAGGTCATGGAGACCTATGCCGGCGCGATGGGCATTCGGATCATCCACGTGGATGCGACCGAACAGTTCATGAGCAAGTTGGCCGGTGTGGCTGACCCGGAAGCGAAGCGCAAGATTATCGGTAAAGAGTTCGTCGAAGTGTTCCAGGCCGAGGCTGCGAAGCTGACGAATGTCAAATGGTTGGCGCAAGGTACGATTTATCCGGATGTGATCGAGTCGGCAGGTGCGAAGACGGGTAAAGCCGTGGCGATCAAGTCGCACCACAACGTGGGTGGTTTGCCGGATACGCTGAATTTGAAGCTGTTGGAACCCTTGCGCGAGCTGTTCAAGGACGAGGTGCGCAAGCTGGGTGTGGCCTTAGGGCTGCCGCCTGCGATGGTGTATCGCCATCCGTTCCCGGGCCCAGGCATGGGCGTGCGGATTTTGGGTGAGGTGAAGGCCGAGTTCGCCGATTTGCTGCGTCGTGCGGATGCGATCTTTATCGAAGAGTTGCGTAAGGCGATCGATCCGGTCAGCGGCAAGAGCTGGTACGACCTGACTTCGCAGGCTTTTGCGGTATTCCTGCCGGTGAAGTCGGTAGGCGTGATGGGCGACGGGCGTACTTATGAGTATGTGGTGTCGCTGCGCGCAGTGCAGACTTCGGACTTCATGACGGCGGATTGGGCGCAGTTGCCTTATTCGCTGCTGGGTAAAGTTTCGGGGCGGATTATTAATGAGGTAAGGGGGATTAATCGGGTGGTTTATGACGTGAGCAGTAAGCCGCCGGCTACGATTGAGTGGGAATGATTTGGCGTCTGGCAATGCCTGGCACGATCTAGCAAAAAATGCCCTGGAGCCCGCATAATTGCGGGCTTCTTGCATTTTGCGTCTGGCATTTTCTGGCAGGTTTTGGCAGCGCCAAGCAACTCTTTTGCGTGGTACAGATGATGGTAGTATCGGGAGGAAATGCCATGCGCTGCCCTCCGTACCATGATGGTGGTGAAGCTCAGCTCATAGTATCAATTTTGATCTAAGCATTGATTTATAAGGGCTCTAGCCATTTTGGGTCGGTGTTTTTCATCATGGTATTTTTACATGGAGATTTGCCCGGGCGATGCTGACCGATACCAAGCTGCGCAACCTCAAGCCGCAAGAGAAGCTGTACAAAGCCAATGACCGGGATGGCCTGTACGTTGCGGTCACTCCCGCAGGCTCAATCTCGTTCCGCTACAACTACTCGATTCATGGTCGGCAGGAGACCATTACCTTCGGCCGCTACGGTGTAGGCGGAATCACGCTGGCAGAGGCGCGTGAGCGCCTGGGCGAAGCGAAGAGGATGATTGCCGCAGGTAAGTCGCCAGCGAAGGAGAAGGCCAGGGACAAGGCTCGCACCAAAGGGGCGGAGACCTTCGACGCCTGGGCCGAAAAGTGGCTTCGTGGTTATCAGATGGCTGACTCGACCCGCGACATGCGTCGTTCGGTTTACGAGCGCGAGCTGAAGCCGAAATTCGGTAGTCAGAAGCTCGCTGAAATCACCCACGAAGACCTGCGTAGCCTGACCGATGCCATCGTCGCAAGAAACGCACCAGCGACGGCGGTGCATTCCCGAGAAATCGTGTTGCAGGTCTTTCGCTGGGCCATCGAGCGTGGCCAGAAGGTCGAGAACCCCGCTGATTTGGTGCGTCCGGCAAGCATCGCCAAATTCGAGCCGCGTGATCGTGCATTACTGCCAGACGAGATCGCGCTGATGTATCAGTACATGGATCGAATCGGCACGGCGTCGTCCGTGCGCGCTGCGGCAAAACTGCTGCTGCTCACCATGGTGCGCAAGAGCGAGCTGACCAATGCGACATGGAGTGAAATCAACTTCACCGAAGCGCTATGGACGATCCCCAAGGAGCGCATGAAACGGCGCAATCCGCATTTGGTCTTCCTGTCGAGCCATGCCCTGGACTTCTTCATCGCACTCAAGACCTTCGCGGGTGGTTCGGACTACGTATTCCCGTCTCGATACGACTCCGATCAGCCGATGAGTGCCGCCACGATCAATCAGGTGCTGACGCTGACGTATCGGCTTGCGCAGAAGGAAGGCAAATCACTAGGCAAGTTTGGCCCGCATGATCTGAGGCGAACAGCTAGCACGCTGCTGCATGAGGCGGGCTATAACACTGACTGGATCGAGAAGTGCCTTGCGCACGAGCAGAAGGGCGTCAGGGCGGTTTACAACAAGGCTGAGTACCGCGATCAGCGTCGGGCTATGTTGCAGGACTGAGCGGACATGATCGATGGGTGGACTGCCGGGCGTCGATGACTCTTTAGCCGCTAAAGGTTTCCTCGGCTTTGTCGCTCCTTGAGCTGTAGAAGCTTGGGGAGTGACTCCATTGATTTCAATGCCTTCGATACTGCTTGGCGTTTTATGCCCAGTTCTTCTGCAATTTTCGACTGGTTGAGGCCGCCACGCTGGAGTACCAGAATTTGCTTTTTGCGGTCGGATAGTTTCGAGTCCACCATGAGGCGTGCTCGATTGCGCAACTCCGTTTTGTCAGCTGGCAGTGTGACCTGGTCTAGCACGTAGTAGTAGAAGTATTGATCAATCAACGTGTCGCCAGATTTTGCGTGTGAAAAATCTGGTTTTGCACATTGACGGTTAAGCCTGGCAAGTTCGATGTCGAATTGCGCGATGGATCTTTTGGCTTTCCTGTAAGCTGGGTTTAATGCCCCGCTTATTAACTCTGGTTGGTGATCTTTGCAGTACTTTGCGCTTAACCACAGATTATAATTGCGGCCTCGCGTTAAAGAATCATTCCCTGAAAATGAAGTTAGCCCGGTCGGATTTCCGCAGAAGCGGCAAGAAACCTTGGGACGCCTCCCATTCAAGTCACGCAAATTGATTTTTGCTGGTTGTTTCAGAGCGCAGTCCCAAATCAAGCCTATAAACGTGTCGATAGTTGCGACAAAGCGCCAGTCCCTGGGGCTATTTTTTTCTTCCGTGTCGATGAAGTGGCGAAGCAACTGTCTCTGTAAGAGAACTGTTGTATCAAGTCCCAATATTCGAATGGTCTCGCTTAGAGGTATCCCAGTACTGGCACCGGGGAAGAAGCGCGAATAGCTCTTTGGAAGGCTCGCCGCGTAGGATGCCATGGGCGGCTCGATAACTTCCTTTATTAATTTTTCAATTGGGTACTGCCGTGATGCAGTGGAATAGGGCGCCCAGCGGTTTCTGAATTCTTTTATGGCTTCAGACACAGATGGGTCACAGTCCGTCAGGATGCTTATGTATAGATCCTTTAGACGATTTCTTTCCTGTTCTTCATTTTCCATGTCAACCAGTTTAAACAATTATCTTGTGTTTGCAAGATGTATTGCTAGGCACCATGAGGCATCCATTAGCAACTGGAGGTCAGGCAATGCCAACAATGACAAATAAGAAATTAATCAACAGGAAAAAGCTCTCTGAGATAATTCCACTCTCGACGAGAACTATCTACAACTTGGAGCAAAGGGGCGACTTCCCAAGGCGTATAGCGCTTACCTCAAGAAATGTCGCATGGGATTTATCGGAAGTCGAAGCATGGATTGAGGCGCGTAAAACTTCGGATATCCACGCTGATCGACCTGGCTATGTGAGGGGGTGATATGCCTATCGATTTGATTGCAGCATTCACCAAAGTACCGCCGCCGATTGATTATGTTTTACCAAATATGGTTGCTGGGACGGTGGGGGCGCTTGTGTCCCCTGGTGGGACCGGCAAGTCCATGCTGATCCTGCAACTGGCTGCGCAGGTTGCTGGTGGCCCCGACCTGCTGGCGGTGGGCGAGCTGACGAAGGGATCGGTGATCTACTTGCCTGCGGAAGACCCTCCCACAGCAATTCATCACCGGTTGCATGCTCTTGGGGGACACCTAACCGCCGACGAGCGACAAGCAGTGGCTGATGGGCTGCTGATCGAGCCGCTGATAGGGAAATGTCCGAACATCAACGCCCTTGACTGGTTCGATTACCTCAAAGGGGTTGCTGAGGGCCGTCGATTGATGGTCTTGGATACCCTGCGCCGCTTCCATATCGAGGAGGAGAACGCCAGCGGGCCTATGGCACAGGTCATTGGTCGTATGGAAGCCATAGCGGCCGATACAGGCTGCGCTATCGCATTTCTTCACCATGCCAACAAGAGCGCATCGATGATGGGAAATGGCGATCAACAGCAGGCTAGTCGAGGATCATCCGTACTGGTCGATAACATTCGCTGGTAGTCGTATCTGTCGGGCATGACGC
>CAMDNZ010000032.1 GCA_945903445.1 Bordetella parapertussis | reverse complement strand
CTGCTTTGGTAAAACACCATGGCATACCTTCCAGGAGTCAAAACAACTCGCTCTCGATAAACAGTTGAATCGGACAATGCCGACACCGTCTCCTTCTTTAGGCGCTTAATAGAGTTGTACTGTCAGATTAAATCGTGGCTAGGACAGCTAAGGCGAACCCATGAAGCGTTATGCGGGCAAACGATTTCATTTTTGAGTCTCGACGTTTGTATGGAGCAGAAGGCAAAAGCTATACCTCGCAATACCTCTTTCGAACGTCAAGGCTTGCCCAGTTACCAAACGCCCATCGCCGCACGTCAGCGGCCCAATTTTTTGGAATGTGACGTCGGCAGCCGTATTTGACCCGACCATCGGTAGGGCGAGCCTTATGTAATTTAGAGGCAGCCGCCCACCTCGTACGCATTGCCAGGCGTAATTTGAGTTGTCGGGTCGAAGACAACGTCATTCAACTTTTGATGTCCGCCGTTTTCTTCCCAAGTGATGTGCTGCGCAAAGCGAGATTGGGAGTTGAAAATGCAATCGTTTACCCGAATGACACGCTACGGACTTGTCTTAGCCGCCACCCTGAGTACCCTGACGGCTCAAGCCCTCGCGATGCCGTCGCCCGAGCCGTATTTCGATGATGCGACTGAGGTCGGCGCCGAGCCAGTCAGTCAACGTTGGTGGGAGGCGCACGCGCATCGAGAGGCTTTCGTCGATGCACTGGCTCGCATCGCATCGCCGCTCGAGGCGCTAGAGGCCAACCCAGAGCTCGCCATCGCGCAATCGAGGGATGGCCGATATCCGCTGTATTGGCTCAAGCGAGCCATGACGGTCTACCCGATAGACCAGGGCGAGACGTTCAATCTGCCCATCGCGCTTGCTGAGGAGGCTGCCCGCTCTCTCCAGGTTCGTGGCGGTAAACCGCCTCGAAGCGTCCTATATCCCACCCGAACCTATGGTGAGCGTGGTGATGTGGCCGCGATCAACACGGGGTCCATGCCTGCCGGCGTTCAGTGTTATGCCTCGACCGGGGTGTCATTTCACAACCGCCTGCGAGAGGCAAACCGGGTGCCATTAGTTGCGGACGCAGAAACCACCTACCGCTTTTCAGAGTCAGGTGTTTTGATGCTCGGTTGCAGCCATCCGGACGCTCAGCGCTATGGTGAGTTCGTCAAAGTATCGGTTTCAGGCGGTTTGGAGCACCCCTTGTTCATTTTAGGGCAATCAGACGCCACAGATTGGTGGACACAGCGATTCAGACAGCGCGTCGACTTTGAGCTGTTTTTCAATGGACAAATGCTAGCCACGAAACGCATACATTGGGCATCCGACCCCACGGAAAAAAAACTTTCAAGCTTGGCTTACATGCTGCGTACCGCCGCCGTGTACGAGCGCTTCGACGGTATGGACAGCTCAGAGGCGATCTTTATGCCATCCCAAGGATTGCAATTCGAAAATCTCCAGGCGTTCGATGAGCCTGCCTCTCAGTGGAGTCTTTGGACAAGCATGGCGCACGAAGCCCATGTGGTGCTAAACGATATGAGTTTGTTTGGGCAAGAAGCCTCGGAGGCGGTATACGCCATTGAAGTATGTCGGGCGTTTTTGGGTGAGGTGTCGTTGGAGACGTGCAACCCCGCACTGAGCGCTTATGGCGTCCGAAACGACAATGCAGTCGCAGACTTCTTAAATTCGAACGTGCACCATGCTCAATACCGTGACATTGCCAAGGCGGAGCGCATGGGATTCTTCGTTTTCTTGCGTTCCAGTTATGGGCCTGAGTTTTTTGCCAAAATCAGTCAGGATACCTTGCGCATGGCTCACGAGTCGTCCGAACAACCTCTGCGACCTCCGCGACTTCGCCAATGGCAGGACGATACCGTTCTTGTATACAGCCGCGCGGCAGGGCACGACCTCAGAGAGTATTTCAGGCGGTGGGGGCTGCCCTTTAGCGAGCAGGCCAGCCTTAGGGTCGAGGCGATGAAATTACCGCGGCCAGGATAATCTGCCGGGTGCGAGTAAGAAAGCTCGACAATCGCCTTCGGTCGAAACGCCGAAGGCTTTTTTTGACACCGCTGTTTCGGCTTCGGGATGACGGTTCGGCAGGTGTTCAGCGCCCTCAAGGCCGTTGCGGACATTCCGCGACTCGGCCCCAAGCCTGATTCGGGCCGCAATAACGATTACGCGCATTCCAGGCGCAGGTCGGGCGATCGAAAAAGCCCTGGTTGGCGCACTGCGCCAGTTCTCGTCGTAGGCTTTGCAGCCAATGGCCGCCCCCGGTTGCCGCTGGCGCACTGCCTGCGACCGGCATTTGCGCGTTCTGCACGAAGCTGCCACCACCGAACGAACCGGACGCCATGATGGCGCCGCCCGTCGAGGACGTGCCGGCCGATGCCATGGAATCGAGCGCATCGTTTTCGTCGGCACCCGGCAAGGACGACTTGGCATGGGCGGCCAGCTCGGCGGCCTGACCCGGCGTGACGCCGGAGCGCGACAGCGTAATGGCGGGATCGTTGACCGTGTCGAATAGCGATACGGTGGCCACTTCCCAGTTGGTCGCGGCCGCTTTCTCCGGCACGCCCAGCGTACCATCTACCCGAGGTTGCGGCGGTTGAGCCACGTAAGGTTTGCCATCCGCGTCCAGGCGTTCCTGGTTGTTCTCGTTCTGACCCGGCGGTGGCGCGGCTTGGGGGGCGTGTTGAACCAGCCAGTCGCCTAACTGGATACCTGCCCATGCCGAAGCGCCCAGCGCCAGCAACAAAGTAACAACCAAAACCCGCCAAGACATTCGGCCCACCTCGTTAATCGTCTACGTGCTTTTAGCGCCGGCTTGTGCGCCAAACACCCGACCACCATGTTCGCGCATGGCATGGAATTTCACTTCGGGGTACAGCTCTTGCACCACGCGCAGTTGCGCCTGCGATCCCGCCAGGAAGGCGGTCGCGTCGACGACATCATAGGCGATGTGTGCGGCATTGGCATCCATGAACTTGCGCAATGCCTTGGGGTCGTCGGACGTGATCCAGCGTGCCAGGTTGTAGCGCGAAGGCATCAGACGGGCTTCGACGTTGTATTCCGTCTTCAACCGATGCGCGACAACTTCGAACTGCAATTGACCAACCGCGCCCAGAAGCAGGGCTCCTCCTGCCGCCTCGGGACGAAACACCTGAATCGCGCCCTCTTCGCCCAACTGGGCAAGTCCCGTGCGCAACTGCTTGGTGCGTAGCGGGTCTTTGACTTCGACGGCTTGGAACAATTCCGGCGCGAAAAAAGGCAGCCCGGTAAACTGCAAGGCTTCGCCTTCGGTGAGTACATCACCCAGCTGCAAGATACCGTGGTTGGGGATGCCGATCACGTCGCCTGCATACGCCTCGTCCAGCAATTCACGGCGCTGCGACAGAAACGACACCACGTTGTTCGGTCGGATTTCTTTGTTGGTCCGGCTGACCTTCAGGCGCATGCCCCGGTCGAAGCGGCCCGATGCCACCCGAACGAAGGCCACCCGGTCGCGGTGCGCGGGATCCATATTGGCCTGCACTTTGAACACGACACCCGAGAACTTGGGCTCTTCCGGTTGCACCAGGCGTTGCAGCGATTGACGCGGGCCGGGTGCAGGTGCGAGTTCGACCAATGCATCCAAGACTTCCTGAACGCCGAAGTTGTTGATGGCCGATCCGAAGAACACAGGCGCTTGTTTGCCCGCCAGGAACGCTGCGTGATCAAACGCGGGCGCGGCTTCGGTAATCAATTCGATCTCGCCATCGGCCTGCTCGAATGCGGCACCGAATTTTTGTGCGATTTCGGGATTGCCCCGGCCTTCGATAATGTCGTCGTTATCCGAGCGGCGTTCTTGGCCGGGTCGGAAAATACGCATGCGATCGCGGCGGATGTCGAATACGCCGCCGAACGCCTTGCCCATGCCCACCGGCCACGAGAACGGTACGGCATCCATGCCCAGGTGCGACTCGATTTCGGAAAGCAAGTCCAGCGGTTCGCGTACCTCGCGGTCCATTTTGTTGATGAACGCGATGATCGGCGTGTTGCGTGCCCGGCAGACCTGCAACAGGCGAATGGTCTGAGGCTCGACACCGTTGGCCGCGTCGATCACCATCAGCGCGGCATCGACCGCCGTCAACACCCGATAAGTGTCTTCGGAAAAGTCCTGGTGGCCCGGCGTATCCAGCAAATTGATGACGCAGTCGCGATATTCCATCTGCATGACCGAGGAGGCCACCGAAATGCCACGTTGCTTTTCGATTTCCATCCAGTCCGACGACGCGTGGCGCGACGCCTTGCGCGCTTTGACGCTACCTGCAATCTGAATCGCACCGGCGAACAGCAGCAGTTTTTCGGTCAGCGTGGTTTTGCCCGCGTCGGGGTGGGAAATGATGGCGAATGTGCGTCGTCGGGCGACTTCTTCTATCAGGCTCATGGCAAATGGATTCTACGAAAGCGACCTGTTCTGTCGGGCTGATGATGCGAATTGCAGTCGGGGGCGCCTCAGTCGGCACGTCGGAAGCTGGCCAGGAACACGCCCGCCAGGATGAACAGCGCACCGAAGCCTCGATTCATCCAGCGGATATGTCGGGGGCTTTTCAAAAGGCGCAGGAAACGCGATGCCAGTAGCGCATAGCACGACATGGCCACCAGATCGGTGAAGCCCAATGTCAGCGCCATGAGGGCGTATTGCGGCACCAGTGCCTGGGCCAGATTGACGAATTGCGGCACGACCGCCAACAAAAACACGGTGCCCTTGGGATTGCTGGCGTTGATGAGAAACCCGCGCAAGACCAGGGTCCGAGCCGGGACGAACTCGCCCGCGTCCTTGTCTACCGCCACCGGTGCGGCGTCGGTACGAAACTGTTTGACGCCCAGGTAGATAAGGTAGGCCACGCCAAGATATTTGACGATGGAGAACGCCAACTCGGAGGTGGCCAGTACGGCGCCCAAGCCCAATCCAACGATCACGAACTGAAAGATGATGCCGGCGATCAGACCGAAGGTATTCCAGTAGGTGCGCCCAAAGCCGTGACGCAAGCCGCAGGACATGGCCGAGATGGCACCCGCGCCAGGCGAAAAAGAAATCGCCCAAGCGGCAGCAAAAAAGGCGAGCCAAGTAGAGAGCAGCATGCAGCAGGATTCCGGTGTGAAAGATGAACTGAACGCCTGGGTTTACTTCGATAGCAAGGCACCGCGTCCGGGACGCCCCGAACTTGAACCCGTGCCTTGGCCGCGCGAACCGCCGGCACCGGCAGGACGGCCGCCAGAACCCGCCGGGCGGCTGCTGGGTGCGCGAGGTGCGTCGCTACGTGTAGGAGCTGCACTGCGGCCCGCGTTGCCGGCGCCTGCACCGCTGCGCCCACCGCCGTTGCCACCGCGACCCCCACCATTGCCACTGCCGCCGTTACCACCGCGACCGCCACCGCCAGCCGGACGGCCGCCGCCATTGTTGCTGCCATTACCGCTCAGGCGGCGCTGTTCCATGCGCGTTTCGCGCGGATCCAGTTCGGCACCTTGCGTCGGCGGCGTCCAGTCTTCGATAGGCAGACGTTCGATTTCGCGGTTGATCAGGCGCTCGATGGCACGCAACAGCTTGATTTCGCTGTTATCCACCAAGGAGACCGCCGCACCCGTGGCGCCCGCACGACCCGTGCGACCGATGCGGTGTACGTAATCTTCCGGCACGTTCGGCAATTCGAAGTTGACCACTTGCGGCAGTTGGTCGATGTCCAGACCGCGCGCGGCGATGTCGGTGGCGACCAGCACGGCGACGGTGCCGGCCTTGAATCCTGCCAGGGCCTTGGTGCGTGCGGCCTGGCTTTTGTTGCCGTGAATCGCTGCCGCGCTCAACCCGTCTTTGACGAGCTTTTCGGCCAGACGGTTGGCACCGTGCTTGGTGCGGGTGAACACCAGGACCTGATACCAGCCGCTTTCACGAATGATGTGGCTGATGAGGTCGCGCTTGTGAGCCTGATCGACGATATGTACCGTCTGGCGCACCAGCTCGGAGGCCGTATTGCGGCGGGCGACGGACACTTCGCTTGGATTGTTCAGAACACCGTGCGCCAGCGTGCGGATCTCTTCCGAGAACGTGGCCGAGAACAGCAGGTTCTGGCGTTTTTTGGGCAGCAGCGCCAGCACCTTGCGGATGTCGCGGATGAAGCCCATGTCCAGCATGCGGTCGGCTTCGTCCAGCACCAGGATCTCGACGCCGGACAGATCCACCGTCTTCTGTTGAGCGTGATCGAGCAGGCGACCCGGGGTGGCCACCAGGATATCCAGAGGTTTACGCAGCGCGCCGATCTGCGGATTGATGTTGACGCCACCGAACATCACCATCGACGACAGTCCGGCGTACTTGCCGTAGGTCTGAACCGATTCCTGGACCTGTGCCGCCAATTCGCGGGTCGGGGTCAGGATCAGGCAACGTGGGCGACCGACGCGGCGCAGCTCGGGCTTGGTTTGCAGCAGACGGTGCAGGATCGGCAGTGTGAAGCCAGCGGTCTTGCCGGTGCCGGTTTGAGCGGCCGCCAGCAAATCGCCGCCGGTCAGCACCTGGGGGATGGCTTGCGCCTGGATGGGTGTGGGCGTGGTGTAGCCGGTGTCGGCAATGGCACGCATGATGGGGTCGGCCAAACCAAGGTCGGCAAACTGAATGGGGGTCGTCAAGGACTGCTCCAGCATCCGTGCAGCCACTCAGGGAGCGGCTCCAATCGAGACGGTTGCGTCAGGAGGTTTGATGCGCGGCCTCAAAGGTGAGGCCGGGCCAATGGGCGTTACCCAGAAACGAGTAGCACCATAGCAAGCGGATTGGTACAGCGAGCACCGCATTGTAGCCGAGGCGCATCTTAAAAGCCGCATGGCCGACGCCAGGACGGTAATTGTCGGAAGCGTTACGTAACAGATGGCTTCAATTCGGCACTTGTCGTGGTAACGAACCGGCTTCACGCAGTCCTATAATCCGGCGCTCTACACAGGAGAGGAAAAGCATCATGAGCAAAGCCGCAAAGCTTGTCGCGGGCGTGGTGGTCGTCGCGGGCGTCATATGGGTGGGCACAGCCTGGTATACCGGCATGCGCGCCGAGCGCGAGATCCGCGCAGCACTGGATCGGGCCAATGCCGAGATCACGATGGCTGTGCCGGAATTGCAAGTGAAGCTGGGGTTGGAGCGTTTCGCACGCGGTATTTTCTCGTCCGATGCGCGCTATAGCCTGACGTTCGCCATACCGTCGTCCGAGGCGGAAAGCGAAGCCGAGCCCGCAAAGGTACCTGAGCCCGCTCAGATGAAGACGGTTTACATGACCGATCATCTCGAACATGGTCCTTTCCCGTTGTCCAGTCTCAAGCGCGGCAACCTGCGTCCCGTGATGGCATCGAGCACCTTTGCGCTAGAGCGCAACGAGGTGGTCGAGGCCTGGTTCAAGGCAGCCAAGGATCAGGTGCCCTTGCGCGGTAACGCCGTGCTGGGTTATGGCGGCCACGTGCAAGGCCAGTTCATCCTGTCGCCGCTCGATTACAAAGCGAGCGAGCATTCGGTCGCGTTTTCCGGAATGGTGCTGGACGTTTCGGCCGACGATCGCGGCGCCGGCGCCACCACGGTGAGCGGCAAATTCGAGAATTTCCAGTTCGGCGGCATCGCCGACGGTGTGCCGACCTCGATATTCCTGACGGGCCTGGATCTGAACAGCAGCGTCGACAAGAATCTGATCGGCGAAAACGTGCTGACCATCAAATCGGCCGGATTGGACACGGGCGAGCGTAAATTCCGGGTCGATGGCTACCACCAACGCGTCGATCTGAAGCAGGACGCCAATAAAGTAGCCGGCTCGATCTTGTACGAAGTGGCGCAGGTCCAACTCGATGGGCGCGATATCGCGAGCGGCCAATTCAAGCTGAACGTCGCCAACATCGACGCCACGGCCTTGCAAGAACTGACCGAGCAATACCGCCAGGCCATGATTCGTGCTCAGGCCGCCGGTAATCCTGACGAGCCTGAGCTGAGCGCCGAGCAGCAGCAAGCGTTTTTGGATACGTTGGGCAAGTTGCTGGCCGGCAATCCGACCATATCCATTGATCCCTTCGTCGTTCGTACCGCTAAGGGTGAAAGCACGTTCACCTTATCGGTCGATCTGACCAAGCCGCAAGCGCCAGAAATGAACATCGACGCGCTGATCGCCGAGACTGTGCGCAAGCTGGACGCACGTCTGGTGCTGAATCGTCCGATGGTCACCGATTTGCTGACGCTGCAATACTTGGAGTCGGGCGTCGAGGGAGCACGCGCCGCGACGCAAGCGCAACAAGACGTCGAGGAAATGGCGGGCATGGCCGTGCAGATGGCCGTTGGCCGTGCTGAAGGCGACAATATCGTCACCACCTTGAACTACGCTGACGGTCAAATCGACTTCAACGGCGCGAAAATGCCGGTGGAGGAGTTTGCTGGCCAAATGTTCGGTCTGGCGATGGGCGGCGGCATGGGTGGTGGCATGGACATCCCCATGGACGAAGAAGGCGATGAGATAGAAGGCGAAGAAGAGGCGCTGGACGGTGCTGCGCCCGAAGAGGAAAGCGCTGCATCGACGGTCGCACCGCAATAACACCGCTTTAGCGTCAATCGGGATCGGTCGACACTTGTCGGCCGATTTTTTTATGTGCGAATAAGGCATGAGACCTCGCGGGGCGCCCGACATGGGCGCGCATCCGTGTGCGCCGTTTTAATTCTGTATCGCTGAGTTTCATTTGGTTTGTATGGCATTACTACGATTCTGAAATCTCGTCTGCTCAGGCGGTGTCATGCAAAACTCAATTTTCGATGTTGCACAAGCCGCCGCCGAATATACCGAGGCGATTTTTACTGGCAATCCACTGCCTAGCGACTCGCCTCCGTCGAGTTGGGTCGTGCCGGTGGACGCTTTCAGATCGTTGGGGATGCGTCGCCAACGGACGCACGGCAGCCTGCTCTTGTCGGCATGGGTACGGCAGCATGACGACGATCCCAGCTACGACGACAAGACAGGCGAGGCGCTTTTACGCCACACGTTCGATACCCGGCTGGGTGCAGGCCTGGTCGGTGGGATTTCTCATTCGCTAGGATTGAGCCTGAACCTACCGTTGTATGCGGTCAGCGCTGCGTCGGCGCTCGAGACCGCTGCCGATTACCTTTTTCGACTGATTGCTCTACCGACTCAGCCCTATGTGTCTGCGGTCATGCCTGCTGTGTCGGGCGACTCGCGCGATGTGTTGGGCGAGAACTTTCGGGCCGAGGTCGAATTCGAGCGTTTGGCGCAGTCTTGCGGCGTGACGGCACTGCCGCCGGGTGTACGTAGTTTTGATCTGCTGTTCGATGACCTGCCTGGGCGCGTCACGCTTCATCCTGCCAATCGACTCGTACTGGTCGATTTTTTTCTGCACGATGCCGTGCTGTTGCTGGGGACGCTGCGCCGGATGGTCATCAAGTGCGCGTTGGAGATCAACGAGGCCGCGCTAAACGGGCATACTTTTGCGGTCGGATTGGACAGCCGTGATTTCGTCACGACGACCGCGCGTATAACGCTCGATGGATCGGACGAGGATGACTGGCCTCGATGGCTGCAATATCAAGTCGAACAGGCCCGCGCCGTCCGCGATCTCGTACGACTTGTTGCGCTTGACCAAGCCGATTTCTTGTATACCTCGGCACACCATGCCAGGCAGATCAAGCCGGGAGCGGTGTCATGATTTCGATCTCGAACGTCGTGAGCGCTGTGGCGATGGTTGCGCGAGCGGTCATCGGGGTGGTGCCCTCGGCCCTGAGTAAGTTGCAAGGTCTTTTTTCGCTACCCGATGTCAGTGCCGATCAAGTCGATGTCGCCAAGCGTTCGTTCGAGCGGCACTTCGAGGGTGAAGCGGGTAGGCTGATCCATATTATGGGCACGGGTGGCGTCGCAGCGTTTTCCAACGATGTTCAAAGCAAGTTCGAGGCTATCGTAGAACGGGTGTTCAGTCCGTTGCCCGGTCAGTCGGGCGGCGCCATGTCGGGCAGCGCTTTTGCCACCATGATGAAGTCCGCCAACCAACAGGCCACCATGGCATTGGATCGGCTGCGTGTCGATGCAACTCGCCTGCAGATCATGTCCAACTTGAAGCCTGTGGATGTACGCCCGCAAATTACCTCAGATGGCCCGCCGATCGCGGTCGTTCGTCGTGCGCCTCAATTGGAGAACCTCGTGCTGCGCGGTGGTGGTGCAAAGGGCATTGGGTACAGCGCAGCCCTCGATCAGATGCAAAAGGCAGGTGTTTTGTCTGGACTGAAACACATCGCGGGATCGTCGGCTGGTGCCATGACCGCCACGTGCCTGGCAGCCGGAATGAGCGCTGCGCAGTTCGAACGGAATGTAGCCGATAAGTTGTTTCGGCCTGGTGTGTTCGATGCATTGAGCGGCGGTGGCGAACTTGAGCGCGTGTATCCGGATCTCGAGCTGGCGGGTGGACTCGCGCCTGCCTTTAATTCACTCCAGACCTTGGATCGGACTGTCGCTACAAACGTTCATGATTATTTGAGATCGCAAGCGAACGAGCCTGAATTTCAACGCGCGTTGAAAGCGATGCCCCCCGCGCATGCCCAGCGACTGGTGGCGCTGCAAACGTTGCCGGATTTCGCTCAGCCTCACAAAGAAAGCATGATTACGTTCAACGATCTGAGACTCTTGCATAATCTTGCGCCCGAAAAATTCAAGCTGTTGACCGTCACGGGCTGGAACCAGACAGATCAGTGCGAAGCGTATTTCGATGCCGATTCGGCACCGGATATGCCGGTTGCGTATGCGGCCCGTATCTCTATGGCTTTCCCGGTGGTGTTTAAAGCAGTAGCAATGGTCGATGACGGTGTTAAGCGGGTGTATGCCGATGGCGGTATCGGCAGCAATATGCCTGCAGAAGTGTTCGTTCAGCCTGGCAAAGCGAATGTTCCAGGGAGGGGCGCGGTGGACGGTGTCGTTGCCGAGCAGCGAGCCCGTACCCTGCTGATGACGTTCGATGAGGGCGGTAAGGCCTACCAAGTGATGCATGGCGGTGAGCCTCAACGAAAGCCCGATGGCTGGCTAGGTGGCATTAAGGCATTTTTCATCAATCTGATCACCCGTCATCCAGATCAGGGCAGCACGAGCATCCAGGATCAGCGCAAAGTGTGGGAGGCGGGGCCGAATGCCTTGCCGGTGTTCCATGACAAGATCGGCACCTTGAGCATGAATGTCAGCGACGAGAGGCAACATCAGGCACACATGATGTCGGCGTGGAATGCGTTGGAGCAAATCGACGCGCGGACGCAGCAGGCTTATCAAACCACTTTCGATTCTTTGGAGGCGCTGGCCAGCACGCTTACAGCGGAGGAAGTCAACGCGCTACGGACCGATCCTAAGCCTGACCATCGACAGCGCCAGTTGTTGGCAATCGTCGATCAAAGCGAGGTACGGCGAGTGTCGAGGTCACCTGCCCAGGGCGGGTAACTGGGGCCTATCGGCCCGTGTTCAGAACAGACGGCGACCCCTATGCGGCGCCGCGCATGATCTTTGTTGCCGCAGTCCGAAATCGATGCGGTCGAGATCGAGCCCGCCGTGCTGCGGGTCGTACAGGATCGCTTGCGGTTCTCTCCTCCGCTTTGTTTGCCTGTTGCTCAGGTCAGGGTAATCCCCTAATAAAAAAAGAAGTTTATTGCTTTAATGGTCGGTTGCAGTTGGTCGATTTGATGTAGCATCTAGTAACTTCGGGTCGGTGGGACGTTGTTATGAAACATAATGCGGTTTCAAATTTCGGACAGGCTGCACCCGAACGCGCTCGGGCTCGGGTCGGTTTTTCTTGCGGGGTTCGAGCGTACAGCCCTGAGTCTGCGACCAATGGGTGCCTGCTTATCCTGTTGGGAGGTGCACCATGATCGATGTGACGGGCGCGCGCGCTAGAGGCGTTTCAAACGATGCTGCGCCGGAAGTCGAGCCGTCGTCGGACGTCTTGCTCGGTCGACTCAAGGGTCTGTCCTTTGCGAAAGACGGTAGTGCACAGCGCGTCGCTGCGGCTTGCCGGTCGTTCACACATCACTTCGAGCGCGAGGCGGGTGCGCTGGCCGGAATGATCGGGCCGGCCGGTATCGCCGATTTTGCGCGTAATGCCAGTGCCAGGTTCGAAGCGATCGTCGCGTGCGCTTTTGACGAATTGCCGCGTAGTGCGAGCGGTGCGGTAACCGAAAAAGATTTTGCTAGCGCAATGCGCGTGGCGAACAAAGAGGCGGTCATGGCACTGGATCGGCTGAAAGTCGATGCCGCCCGCGCCAATCTCATGGCAGAGTCGAAAGGGGCCGACGTTCGTCCGCAGATCGTTCCAAAAGCTGGTAAGTTCGTGGTCATCCGGCCCGCGCCACAACTGGAGAATCTCGTCCTGCGGGGCGGGGGCGCAAAGGGAATCGGCTATAGCGCTGCCTTGGATCAGCTGGACAAAGCAGGACTTCTGTCGGGCGTGCGGCATATCGCCGGATCGTCGGCCGGGGCTTTGACCGCGGCCTGCCTGGCGGGTGGCATGACTGCTGCGCAGTTTGAAAAAGGGCCCGCCGAGATACTCTTTCGGCAATCGCCTCTGGCGGCTCTGGGCGGCGCCGATCTCTTGGCGCGTGCTTATCCCGACATGAAGATGGAGCGCGGGCTTGCGCCAGCCGTGACGTCCTTGCGAGTGATCGACGAGTCGCTGTCGAAAAGCGTCCAGAATTACTTAAAAGCGAATTGGCAAAGCCCCGAGTTCGAAGCTCGGCTCAATGCCATTAGGCCGCCGTTGACGAGCACTCAGCTGGGGCGCTTGATCGAGCTGCAAAAATTGCCCGATTTCGATGTGCCGCATAAAAAAAGCATGATCACGTTCGCCGATCTCAAAATGCTGAACGAATTGGCGCCCGGGACATTCAAGCAACTCACGTTGACCGGTTGGAATGTGACCGACCAGCGTGAAGACTACTTCAGTGCCGATACCACGCCGGATATGCCGGTCGCTTACGCAGCCCGTATTTCCATGGCTTTTCCGCTTGTGTTCAAAGCGGTGGCGCTGGAGCAGAATGGAGAGAAGAAGGTCTACGTCGACGGTGGGGTGGGAAGCAACACGCCGGTCGAGGTCTTCGATAAAGATACGGTCACGGGCATTGAGGGCGCCGCGCCTGCCGAGCATGCACGTGCCGAGCGCCGAGCGCGCACTTTGCTGTTGACCTTCGACAGTGACGGCCAGGCCTATCAGATCATGCACGGGGGCAAGCCGGAGCCAGCGCCCCTGGGATTTTTCGGCAGAATCAAAGCCTTTTTCGTCAACCTGATCACTGCGCATCCCGATCAAGAAAGTGCCAACCTGGCCGAACAGAAAAAAATCTGGAACGCCGGCCCCAATGCGCTGCCGGTGTTTCACGGCGAAATCGGTACGCTCAGTATGAACATCAGCGACGACATGCAGCATCAAGTACATATGCTGTCGGCGTGGAAAGCCTTGGAGCAAATCGAAGCCCGCATGAATCAGGCTTATCATATGGAGTACGACTCTCTGGAGCAGTTGGCGAGTCAGTTAAGTAGCGACGAAATCGCTGCGTTGCGCAGCGGCACCGGGCTCGATCACCAGCAGAAACAGTTACTGGCCATCCTGGACGGTACGCCCCATAGCAGTCCAAACACGGGACACGTCGGGCCAGGAGCGTCGATGCAGGCGTGAAGCGCACGCAAGTCGGCCGATCCGACGTCTGGGCTAGCATCCCTTTTCCATAGCCATTGAGTGAAGCGCTCATGAGAAATAACTCGGTTTCAGATTTTGCACAGGCGGCAGCGCAATACGCTCAGACCCATTTCGAGGCGGACGACGCAGCGTCGCAGCCCGCTCAGTGGGCGGCGCCGGTCGACGACGACCGGACATTGGGCATGCGTCGCAATTCGAAAGACGGCGGCTTGTTACTCACCGCTTGGCGGCGGCCTCGACACGATGACCCGTCTATGGACGACGTGCAGGGCGAGGCGCTCTTGCGCCATACTTTCGGTACGCGTTTGGGTGCCGGCCTGTTGGGGGGCATCTCGCATCCCGCCGGTTTGAGCCTGAGCCTTCCCCTGTACGAGGCCAGCAGCCCTGCCGCGTTGCAGACCGCAGCCGAATATCTTCTGCAGATGCTCGATCATCTCGATTCGCAAGACGCCATAGCGGCCATGCCCGACATCGAGGGTGACGCACTGCATATTCTGGGCGACCACACTGAGGCCAGCTTAGGTTTCGAACGTCTCGCGCGGGCTTGCAATGTCGAGTCTTCGGCGCTTGAACAGCGTAACTTCGATCTGCTGTTCGGTGACTTGCCCGGACGTGTGACGCTGCATCCGACCGATCGACTCGTACTGGTCGATTTCTTTCTCTACGACGCCGTCCTGCTGCAGGGGAGTTTGCGCCGCATCGTCATCAAAAGCCTTTTGGACCTCAATCAGGCCATGCTCGACGGTCACGCGTTTGCGGTGGGGCTGGACAATCGCGACTTCGTGACTAGCACCGGCCGCATTCGACTGGATCGACTCGATGACGATATCTGGCTACGTTGGTTGCAGTATCAGGTTGAGCAGGCGCTTGCCACGCGGGACTTGATCGAGCGTCTGTCGTTCGAAGGCGCGGAAATTCAATACGCTGTTGCCGACGGCAGCGATGCCGGTGCTACCGGTCGATAGTCATATGATCGATGTGTCGGGCATTCGTCCCAGTGGCGTCGCCAGTGAGCCGCTAGCGCCCACGGCAGCGCCAGCCAGGCAGCCAGGCATGACGCCATCCGGTCCAACGTTCTCGCAGTACGTTCGAGAACGGCTGCCTGCGCCGAACCTTACCGCGCCAGCACAAGGGCCAGTTCGGCGACCACCGCGCGGCGACGGGCATCGTCCTCGAAGCGCTTGTCCAGGGATGACCAGTCGGGTCGGCTGCGGGCCTCGCTCAACGCCGCCGGTATTTCGCCTGTCTGCCACGCGGGGTCTGCCGCGCCCTGCACGCTGACCGCTTGAGTCGCTGCATGACCACGGGTCTGCAAGGCCGCGATCAGTGCCCGGCCGCGCACTGCCAACAAGCGCAAGACCGCGTCGTCAATGCTGCTCTCGCGCCAACCGCGAAGCCGTCCCGCGACGCGTCGGCCCATACGTTGAGCACCTTGCCACAGCCCGCCTGCAGCGGCACCCACGAGCGTACCTGTGCCGAGGCTGAGGCCGGCGGTCATCAAATCGACCGCTGCACCCGCCATGGCGCCCGCGGCCATCCCGGCGCCCACCTGAATGCCAACGTCCTTGAGCGCCTGGGGATGGAAAAGATCCAATTCCCAGCGAGCACCGGTCAGCGGTAACTCGCCTGCCGTATAGGCCTCGTTCGGAAACCGGTACAAGACCAACAGGGCGGCTACGCCTGCCGCCTCACGCTGGCGCACCCGAGTTTGCAAATCGGCGACGGCCGCAGCCACCGCTGTCTCGTCCGGTGGGCTGACAAGGTGCAGCGCGGCGCAGTCCACAAGCATGTCGGCCAACAGCTCGCAGGCTTGCCGATAACGCGCCGCACGTTGGGCGCCTAGCGAATGGGCCAGCGATTTCAGGCGATCGGCATGGTCGTGCAATAACAAAGCCAGGCGGTCGTAAAGCTGTCGTTCGCCATCGAGTGCCGGCGCCACGCTGTCGAATTCGGCGACGACGTGCAGCCCTTGGCGGGCCAGCGCCTCGCGCCAAGCCGCTACGCAATGTGCCGGGGCTTGCAGGAAGTTGAGTACGGGCAGCAAGGGTCGGCCGCAGGCCGCCAGCAGCGCGAGCTCGTCCCGATGTTTGGGAAGGACGGGGTCGCGCGCGTCGATGACGTATAACGCGGCATCGACCTGCAGCAGCTTGTCGAGAACGCGCGCCTCCTGTTCATAACGGTCACGTGCGCCGGGTGCGGCCAGAAAGCGGCCAATGCGAGCTGGCCCGTCGAGCCGCTCCGTGCCCGTCAGCACGTCGATATAGTCCAATAGCGCCATGCTGTCTTCCAAACCCGGCGTATCGAACCAGGCGACAGCGGGGCTGCCGTCGAGGTCCAGTCGGGCGCCTTCGACGCGACGGGTGGTGCCTGGGCCGTCGGCCACTTCGCCGAACGCAGCATCGCGTATCAGCGTACGCAACAGCGATGTTTTGCCGGTGTTGGTATGGCCGACTACGGCAATTCGAATGGCAGTGCTCATGGTCGTTGCAGGGCCGAAAGCGAGTTGTCGGTTGGCGGCGGATCGGCGGGTTCTGCCAGCCAGCGCAAGGCGGTCCCGGCATCGTGGCCCGTGACGATGTCCTGGTCGCTCAGGCCGGCCAGAACGAGTTGTTCGCGCCACTGTGTGTCACGCGCCGGGCGAGTGTCCTGCGGGACTGCCGGCGCGAGCCATATGCGAGTGTGACCGGCGTATCGGCTGAGATCGGCGACTGCCCCGATGACGCCTCGATCCGGCGTCATGTGCGCATCGCAGGCCAACAGCAGTTTCCGGATCGGATGCGCGGCCAGGGCATCCAGCAAGGCTCGCCGCTGCGCGCGGCTGTCCAGTCTGCCGGCATCCTCGATGTTCTGGTGGGCAAGCGCATTTTCGGCTGCGTCGGCTGTGGTCGGTGGCCATGGCGCATTGGCCGGCCATTCGAGCGCCGCTATCAATGGGCGGGTGCCGGTCAGGCGATGGGCATGTGGCCAATCGTCGGGGTCCGAAACCTCGGTCGCGCCGATACGCGGCTGATGAATCGACGGGGAGATGCCGTCATCGCCCAGCGGTGTCAGATCGGGCAACAGCCGCGCGCGCAGCGCGTCCAGTCCCGGCAATGTGGGATCGACAGATAAGCGGCGACGCGCGCGCGTGACTTGCGCCGCGCATAGCGCCAACGCAAGGACACGAGGTAGTAAGCCATAGGCGACTACGGCACCGATCAGCCACAGCGACCATTGCGTTTGGACCACTGCCGGCAGCATCGTCGAGCCGTCGCTTTGTCGAACGACGTCGGGGGCAGGCACGGGAAAGCCAAGCCATCCTGGGAGTCGCCCTAAGGTGTCGCTCAGCGTGACGAAGCGTTCGGGTGCGAGCAGTGTCGTCGCCCAGATGAATTGATAGTGGGCGGTACTGAGCATCGCCAGTAGCGCCATCAACGCCGCAGCGAACGCCAGTGTCCACCATGCGTGCGAGATCAGTCCGAGCGCGGCGCGGCGTGCCCCGGCCTGCGCGAGCAGATTGATCAAGGCCGGCAGAATGAGCGCTCGATCGGGCGCGCGTGCCAGTTTGCGGGTTAGCCATAGCCATAGATTGCCCAGCCCGGCTGCCGGTGGCGATCGCCAGAGCGAACCGGCTAGCCAGAATACGAAGCTCAGTGTGTGCAGACCCAGTAGCGCGCCCAATGCCCAGATGATGTTGACGGGTGCCGCGCCCCGTCCCAAGGCGCTTGCCGCTGCGCTCACTCCCGCCATCACCGCCAGGATCGCCAGCAGGACTGCCGCCCAGGCCGCACCCGTGCGCCATTGCGCCACGCGTCGGTCCAGCCCGCTGGCCTGGGCCAGCACGCGGGCCCGGATGACGATGCGGGGGCCTACCTCCGGTGGGCCGAGCCTGGCTTGACGCACGGCCGGAGCGTCATCGACGGGGCCCCAATGCGCCTCTTGAAGGCGAAGCGTTTCGACCAGCCAAAGCTCAGTCAGTGAGATGCGGGAGGTGTGAGACATGCCGCATTGTATTTCCCCTGCTAAGGTTACGCCTGCGGCGCATGCGCGCCTCGTCGACGGCCCGAGGAAAAAGACATGAAGCAAATGCTGCACCGTGCAGTGATGGTAGGCGCGATCGCGCTGGGATGGGCAGCCGGCGCCTCGGCTTACGCGGCTGCGCCGAAAGTGATTCACACCGAACCCTCGCAGTTTTCGCCAGTGGTGGTGTATGAGGCTTACGGCGAGCGCTGCATGACGTTCGGCCGCGTCGAAGCATTGGGGCGGCAGACCTGCTATGCCTTGGACAATCCACAAAGAATGGTCTTTAACTACACGCGTATGATGATGGGGGCGCTGTTCGTCAATCCGGCGCCCAAGCGCATCTTGATCGTCGGATTGGGTGGGGGAACGCTGCCGAGTGCCTTGGTTGCTCTGCTGCCTCAAGCCGAAATCGACGTGGTCGAGATCGATCCCGCGGTGCTGCGCGTCGCACAGGATTACTTTCGGTTTGCGCCGTCGCCTCGGTTGCGTGTGCATGCTGCCGATGGTCGTGCGTATGTCGAGCGAATGGTTCGCGAAAAACGTCAGTTCGATCTGGTCATGCTGGATGCGTTCGACTTCAGCTATATCCCCCGCCACCTGATGACGCAGGAATTTCTCGAACAAACCAAACGCATCTTGGCACCTGACGGGGTGTTGGCGGCCAACACGTTCGCGAGCAGCGATCTGTTCGATCGGGAGTCAGCCACTTACGCTGCGGTGTTCGGCCAGTATTTGAATCTTCGCGCAAACAACCGAGTGATCTTCGCGGTCAATGGCGTCTTGCCCGATGCGAAACAGCGCCAGGTCAACGCCAGCCGTTGGCAATTGCCGCTAGCGCCTTATGGCGTTGATATCGAGGCTGGTTTGTCCCTGGTCGAAGGCGTGCCGGCGTGGCCTGCAAACACCCAGGTGCTGAAAGATTGACAAGCTTGTTGCGCTTTGCCGTGAAGGCAAAGGGTTTG
Source organism: Bordetella parapertussis (assembly GCA_945903445.1). Lineage (GTDB taxonomy): Bacteria > Pseudomonadota > Gammaproteobacteria > Burkholderiales > Burkholderiaceae_B > Schauerella. Next base: position 17,753 of record CAMDNZ010000032.1, on the reverse strand, counting down.
CCCGCTGGACGCGGGATTGCACCTACAGCGGCGTCATGCCCGCAAAGCCGATTCTGAAGGGCGACAAGGCTTGCAGGCTGGGCGGTGTGGTCGAGATCAATCTTGCGGTGTCCAGCATCAGCGGCACGAATTGATCGATGGCGCTGGCCAACGTCCAATCCGAGGTCGAGACCGAGACGTTCACCGCCGCCACCACGCGCTGCGACACGTCGTGTACGGGCACCGCCAGTGCCAGATCGCCACGGTAATATTCTTCGTTGCTGTACGCATAGCCCTGTTCTCGGGCTTGCGCCAGCATCTCCATCAAGGGCTCGATTGCAGTGACCGTGCGAGGTGTGAATTTCACCCGATCGGACGCCTCCAGAATGGCGCGTGCGTCGTGTTCGGGCAAGCCCGATAAATAGGCTCGTCCCGCCGACGCGGTATACATCGGCAGACGGCGTCCGATGGGCATGTGAACGATGCTGCGCAGCGGGCTGGGAAACCGTCCGATATACACCATCTCCAAACCGGCTGGCTCGCCTAAATTGACCGTTTCGCCCGAGCGCCGATTCAGCTCCAGCAGATACGGGCTGGCACGTTCGAGCAAAGCATGGCTTTGCAGATAGCGATACCCCAGATCCAGCGTGCGAGACGACAAGGCATAACGTTTGGATGCAGGATCCTTGGTCAGCATGCCCAAGGCTTCGAGCGTGTGCGCAAAACGTTGTGCCGCGCTTTTGGAAATGCCGGCAGCAGAGGCGATCTCTGGCAGGCTCATTTCCCGCCGTTCGGCATTGAACGCGTCTAACACCGACAAGCCGGTGGCAAACGATTGGACAAACAAACGAGAATCTTCGCTCGAGGTAGTCATCGCCCTGTCTCTCCACTATCGCTATGCAATTTATGCAAATCGTTTATCGATAAACTATGCAAAACCAGCGTTACGGGGTCAAGTCAGGGATACCGATAGGTATGCAAACACTGCTGTGCGGCTTTATAAAATTGATAAGCGATTCAATGGTATCGCATTGCGATATTACGGTATTCAACCACACAAGGGGAATTTGCATGAAAAGCTTCATCACGCAGTGCATCGCCGCATCGGTTTGTCTGGTCGCGTTGTCCGGCGCGCATGCCGCCGATTTGCCGGTTCTGAAGGTAGGCGCCACACCGACTGCCGTACCCTTTAACTTCCTGGATCCCAAGTCCAATACGCTGCAAGGCGTGATGATCGATATCGCCGAGGCGGTGGGTAAAGAAGCCGGCTTCAAGCCGGAAATGGTGTCGGTGCCGTTTGCGTCGCTGATGCCGTCTTTGACCACTCAGCGTATCGACATCGTGTCCTCGGCATTTGCCCGTACCCCGGCGCGCCAGGAAATGGTGGACTTCACCGATCTGGTATTCACCTACACCGAGGGTCTGGTGGTATCGGCCAAGGACACAGGCCAATATACCTCGCTGGACGCGCTGAACGGCAAGACGGTGGGCGTACAGATCGGCACCACCTATGCCGCAGCGATGAAAGACAAACCCGGCGTGACCTTGCGGCAGTACGAAACCATGGCCGACATGGTGCGCGACATTCAGTTGGGTCGTCTGGACGCGGCATTGGGCGACGGCCCGACCATGGCCTATCAGGTCAAGCAGGGCACGTTCACGGCGGTTCGCTATGTCGAAGATTACAAAGGCGTGGTGCCCACCCCCATCGGTCTGGCAGTGCGTAAAGGTAATGCCGAACAAGTGGCGAAATTGAACGCCGCACTGACCAAATTGCGCGACAGTGGTCAGCTGGCCGAGATCCTCAAGAAGTGGAACGTCAGCGTGTCTTGATAGACATGTGATCGCTCAATTGTTTCTTTAAGGACCGTTATGCTTGATACCTTTTTCAGTGACGCGGTCGAGTTTTTTCCCGTGCTGTTGCAGGGCGTGTGGACGACTGTCTTGGTCACCCTCAGTGCCCTGGCGATCGCCACGATACTCGGCTTGTTCTGGGCGCTGCTGCGTGTCAGCGGCATCGGCCCGCTGGCGCATGCCAGCCGGGTGCTGACCAACTTGATTCGCGGCATTCCGATCATCGTCGTACTGTTCTACATGTACTTCGTGATCCCCGAAATCGGCATCAACATGACGGCCTTCCAAGCCGGTGCGCTCGGCTTGGGTATTGCCTATTCGTCTTACCTGTCCGAGGTGTTTCGCTCGGGTATCGATGCGGTCGACCCAGGACAGTTCGAAGCCGCACAAGCGCTGGGCATGAGTCGCGCCAAACTGATGCGCCGGGTGGTCTTGCCGCAAGCCTTCAAGATCGTGCTGCCGCCCTACGGCAACAACGTGGTGATGATGCTGAAAGACTCGTCGCAGACTGCCGTGATCACCGTGGTCGAGCTGTCGATGCAAGGCAAGCTGATCGCTGCGGCCACGTTCAAGAGCGCCACCATTTTTACCTTGGTCGCGTTGATGTACCTAGTGATGAGCCTGCCTATGATGTATGCCATCGGGCGCTTGGAAAAACGACTGGGACGGCGTAAATGATCAAAATAGAGAATCTCAATAAATCGTTTGGCCCGGTGCAAGTGCTCAAGGGTATTGATGCGGAAATTCGCAAGGGTGAAGTGGTGTGTTTGATCGGGCCGTCGGGCTCGGGCAAATCGACGCTTTTGCGTTGCATCAACGGTTTGGAGCGTTATCAGTCGGGCAGTGTGCAAATCGACGGTCAGCATGTCGATGCGGGCCGGACCCGCGAGATCCAGAAAGTCCGCCAACGTGTGGCGATGGTATTTCAACGGTTCAACCTGTTTCCTCATCGGACTGCGCTGGAGAACGTCACCGAAGGTCCGATTTACGTGAAGGGCGAACCGCCCAAGCAGGCCGAAGCCCAAGCGCGTGCATTGCTGGAGTCTGTCGGTCTTGCCGACAAGATGTCGCACTATCCGCAGGAGTTGTCGGGTGGTCAACAACAGCGTGTGGCCATCGCGCGTGCATTGGCCATGTCGCCGGACGCGATTTTGTTCGACGAACCGACGTCGGCACTCGATCCCGAATTGGTGGGCGATGTGCTGGCCGTCATGCGCGACTTGGCGCATAAAGGCATGACCATGGTGGTGGTCACCCACGAAATGGGTTTTGCGCGCGAAGTGGCCGACCGTGTTCTGTTTCTGGATGGCGGTCGAATCGTCGAAGAAGGGCCAGCCCGTCAGGTGCTGACCGAACCGCGTCATGAACGCACTCAAGATTTCCTGCGTCGCGTGACGCATACCGGGTAGGGGACTCACATGCGTGGTGCAGCACAGGTGGGCAGTACGCCGGCCACTCCGTTCGACACCTTGTGGGGCGGCACGCACGCGACCCCCGAGGCTTATGTTGCGCTGGCCGCGCCGCTGGAGGTGGAAGTGGCCGTCATCGGTGGCGGCTTTACCGGATTGTCTGCTGCGTTGCATGCCGCGCAAGCGGGTGCGCAAGTGGCGGTGTTCGAGGCGGGTCGAGTGGGCCAACGCGCCTCGGGACGTAACGGCGGCCAGGTCGTGCCCGGTTTCAAGCCGCTGCCGCCTGCCTTGATCGCTCGCTTCGGCGAGGACGTGGGTCGCCGTATGGTGCGAATGGCTTACAACGTCGGCAATGAGCTGTTCGATTTGGTAGACCGTCATCGCATCGACTGCGCGCCGACTCGTGGCGGATGGATTCAAGGTGCGTTCTCGGATGGCTCGGTGCAAACCATCCGCGAGCGGGTCGCGACCATCAATGCCTATGGCTGCGACGTGGCTTTCCTGGATGGCGATGCCATGCGCGAGGCCACCGGTTCGACGTTCTGGCCTGCCGGTCTGCTGGAGAAGACCGCCGGTGCGGTGCAACCGCTGGCGTATGCCCGGGGCCTTGCGCAAGCCGGCGTAGGTGCCGGTGTGCAGATATTCGAGCACTCACCCGTTAGCGTCCTGGCACCCGCATCGAGTAAGACGGGTGCCATGCTCACCGTCAACGGCCACGCTGTTCGGGCCCGCCGTGTGGTGCTGGCGACCGATGCCTACACCGACACGTTGTGGCCTGCGGTCGCCCAATCCTATGTGAACGTATCGAGTGCACAGATCGCGACCGAGCCGCTGCCCGACGAGGTGGCTGCCGCCATCATGCCGCGGCGTGCCGGCGCATCCGAAGCGCGCAAGATCACCTACTACTGCCGTATGGATCCGGGCAACCGGTTCGTTATCGGCGGTCGTGGCCGCAGCCTGACGCACCTGGACGACAAGACTCGCGAACAATTGCGCGCAGCAGCCATTGCGCGGTTTCCCGCGTTGGCGCAAGTGCGCTGGGAATTCGGGTGGGCCTGCCGTGTCGGCATGACCATCGACGATCTACCGCGTGTGCACGAATTGGCACCCGGTGTGTTCACGGCCTACGGTTATTGCGGTCGCGGCGTAGGCATGGGCACCGTATTGGGCCGGGTGCTGGCCGAGGCAGTACGTGGCGCAGCTTCGAACACCTTGGATTTCCCGGTGACGCCGGTCGCGCGCTTGCCGTTCTATCCGCTCAAGCAGTGGGGCGCGTCGGCAGCGATACAGTATTACCGCATGCGCGACGCGTTGGGCTTTCCGGCCTGAGTCCGTCGGTTTGGGCGAGGACGGGCCGGATAGGGCTCGAGTAGCTCCGCCCAACGAAAGGTTTAGTCGCGGAAGTTCTCGAACTGCAAGGGCAGTTCGACGTCCGTTTTGCGCAGAAGCGCGATGGCTGCTTGCAGATCATCACGCTTTTTGCCGCTGATGCGCAGCTTCTCGCCGTTGATCTGCGCTTCCACCTTCATCTTTTCGGCCTTCAGTGCGGCGATCAGTTTCTTCGAGACGGCCTGTTCGATGCCTTGCTTGATGGTGATCTTCTGGCGAGCGCCCGACAGGTTGCTGGTGACGTCTTCGACATCCATGCAGCGCACGTCGATGTTGCGGGCACTCAAACGACCGCGCAAGATATCCAGCATCTGGTTGAGTTGAAACGCGCTGGGTGCCGATTGCGTGATGACGAAGCCCTCGAGTTCGAACTGGGCGTCCGTGCCCTTGAAGTCGAACCGATTGTGCAACTCGCGGTTGGCTTGATCGACGGCATTGGACAGTTCGTGTTTGTCGACCTCGGAGACGACATCGAAAGTAGGCATGGTGGGTCCTTCTGATTTTTTAGAAAACGAAAAAGTTTCGGCGTCGAATCCTTCGTAAAAATCACGCTGGGTTCGAAACCGTATATGGGGCAGTAGGTTAGCGCTTTTTAGGGCAACTTTGCGGAAACGGCGGCTTCGTTGGTCGAGTGCCATACGAGCGCGTCGACCTACAGAATCAACTCGCGCACCATGGGGCTGATAGCCAGGGTGCAGCATTTCTCCGGCATCGACGCAGCGCCATCACCAGTTGCCCTTTGCGATGCCGATGCGTCGGCTGTTCCGCATCGTGTTGTTCGACCTCTAGTTGCCATGCCACGGCGGAACGGTCGTCTGCGTCCGGGTCGAAACGACAAAGCGATTGGGTAAGGGCGCTATCGATTGGCATGATTGAGCGATTGATTGTCTTTCCTATATTCGTTCTGGAAAATCTTGCGTAACGTTGAGGTACTCACTCGAAATACATAAACGGAAGCTTGTTATGAATACCTTCGCATCGGCCGGCGAGCGGCCAAACGGCACTGTTGGTCGGCGGTTTCCATCGATGTTATGTACCGCCTTGGCACGGGTCGCGACAGTCGCGGGCATCCTCGCCGGTCGAACTATCCAAATCGGCACATAAGTGCTGCGCCTCAACCACGATATACCCAATCCTGAAACTTCAATTGCTCGAAGGATCCACATCCCATGAAGATCATCCTCATCGGTGCTAGCGGCACCATCGGCAAAGCGGTTCACGCCGAGCTCAGTCAGCGTCACGAAGTCATTCGAGTGGGACGCAGTAGCGGGGATGCTCAGGTGGACATCGCCGCGCCCGACTCGATACGTCAGCTCTACGCCCGAATCGGGCAATTCGACGCGCTCGTCAGTACCACGGGCAAGGTTCATTTCGGGCCGCTCGAACAGTTCACCTCCGAACAATTCGACCTGGGCCTACGCGACAAGCTGATGGGGCAAGTCATGCTTGTGACGCTCGGCCTGGCCCATATTCGCGATGGCGGGTCGTTCACGCTGACAAGCGGTTTACTCAACGACGAGCCGATCCGCCAGGGCGTATCGGCTGCGCTCGTCAATGGCGGCCTCGAAGGCTTTGTTCGTGGTGCAGCCATCGAGTTGCCGCGGGGGCTTCGGATCAATCTGGTGAGCCCGACAGTGATCGAAGAAGCCTTGCCTGCCTATGCGCCATTCTTTCCCGGTACCAAGGCGGTTCCCGCTTGCGAAGCGGCACTGGGGTATGTCAAAAGCGTCGAAGGCGCGCAGACGGGCCGAGTCTATCGCATCGGCTGGTCGCGAGATGCATAAAGAGAATCGGGACGTTTAGGCTATTGATCCGCTACGAGTACAACAAATCAGGAACAGAGCGGTTTTCGGAAAAAAACCCCATATCGCTCGAGGCGCTACGGGTCGTCGGACGGACTTCGTCAGGGGTACTGAGAGTGGTGCCGGTGAAAGGAATCGAACCCTCGACCTTCGCATTACAAGTGCGCTGCTCTACCAACTGAGCTACACCGGCACGATCGAGTCAAACCAAAGCGTCTGACTCGCGGGACTGCATTGTAGTGAAAATTATTTGACGATGGTGAGACGCGGCCGTTTAGCGTCGCCCGAGGAATCCTCGGGCGTGTCGACCGGAGGAGCGTCGGCGCGCCCGCCATCGGTCATTTCCAGCACGGGGGCCGGCGCCGAGGTGTCCGCCACGGCTTTCGTCTCGGTAGACTCGGCTCCCGATGCCGGGGTGTTGGCATCGGTCTGGCTCGACGGATCGTGAGGCTGCACTTCGAATCCCATGCCGGCGCCGGTTTCGCGCGAATAGATCGCGCTGACCGCACCGATATGCACCGCGACGTTCTCCGCGCGACCGCCGAAACGGGCCTGGAACTCGATGTAGTCGTTGCCCAGCACCAGACCGTTCGTGGCCAAAGTGCTCACGTTCAGCGTGATCTGACCGTCTTGCACATGGCCCATGGGAACCATAGTGTGCTCGTCGACCTGCACGACGATGTACGGCGTATAGCCGTTGTCGGTGCACCATTCGTGCAAGGCACGAATCAGGTAAGGCTTGGTGGAGGATTCACCCATACGCATATCGGCCGATTAACGGCGCATCACCTTCTCGGAGGGCGTGAGCGCCTCGATGTAGGCCGGACGCGAGAAAATGCGCTCGGCGTATTTCTGTAGCGGCGCGGCGTTCTTCGGCAGTTCGATACCGTAGTGATCCAAACGCCACAGCAAGGGAGCGATGGCCACGTCCAGCATCGAGAACTCGTCGCCCAACATGTACTTGTTTTTCAGCAGCATGGGGGCCAGTTGGGCCAAGCGATCGCGGATGGCCGAGCGGGCGCGTTCGAGACGTTTTTCGTCGGCGGCCAGGCTGCGGTTCTCCAGCGCCGACACGTGTACAAACAACTCTTTTTCGAAGTTGTTCAGGAACAAACGGGTGCGAGCACGCATGACCGGATCGGCAGGCATGAGCTGCGGGTGCGGGAAGCGCTCATCGATGTATTCGTCGATGATGTTCGACTCGTACAAGATCAGGTCGCGTTCGACCAGGATGGGAACCTGACCGTACGGATTCATCGTAGCGATGTCTTCCGGCTTGTTGAAAAGATCGATATCGCGGATCTCGAAATCCATGCCCTTTTCGAACAGGACGAAGCGGCAACGTTGCGAGTACGGACACGTCGTGCCGGAATAGAGCACCATCATGGCGGGAAATCCTATAAAAACGAGAAGGCCAGCGCTGCCCAATAGGCCGCTGGCCGTGTTATCTGCACGCATAGTAACCGACCGGCGGGGGCAAAATCCAGTCCGCCCCCGGCCGACCTAGGTAAAGCCCTAGCGAACATGCTTCCAATAGGACGCATTCAGTCGCCAGGCCACCACGAAAAACAAGCCGAGAAACAGCAAGACATAAGCACCCAGACGCTTGCGTTCGAGCTGGCTGGGGTCGGCCATCCAGGCCAGGAACCCGGTCAGGTCGGCCACGTCCCGATCGTATTGCCCGGCCAAATGTGGCTGGGCCGCTTTGAAGCGGTAGTCGATGCTGGCCTGGCCATTGTAGTGAGGCACGTCTTCGCGTTTTGTCTGGGTGAAGCCTTGCGCATCGGTCACGGTCGTGATGCGCTCCCACCCGCCTGGCCGACCATTTTGGGCAGGCTTTTGGTGCATGGTCGTCGCAGTCAATTCGCGCGGCCCTTGGTCGGCCCACATGACGTGCGGCATGGCCACACTGGGGAAGACCAGGTTATTCCAACCCGAGGGTTGGTGGGCATCACGATAGAAGGTGCGCAGGTAGGTGTAGATGTAGTCCGCGCCGGATGGGCCCGCATTGACAGACTTCGCCCGCGCCATGACCGACAGGTCGGGTACGGCTGTGCCGAACCACGCACGAGCATCCTTTGGACTCATGGCGACGTTCATCATGTCGCCGACCTTGTCGCTGGTGAACAAAAGGTTGTCCTTGATTTGCTCGTCGGTCAGTCCGAGGTCGGCCAGTTTGTTGTAGCGCATGACGTTGGCGCTGTGGCAGTTCAGACAGTGATTGACGAATAGACGAGCGCCGTTTTGCAAGGCGATCATGTCGGATTGACGATTGGGTGCGCGCTCGAGCGGGTAGGTGCTTTCGGCCGCGGCGGCCACCGGGGCGAATCCCGCCCCCGCAATGACGAGGGCCGAGGCGACAAGGATTTTTCTGATCATGGCTGTTCCTGGGTCGACGGGGCTCAATGAGGCTTGAATGTCACTCGGTCCGGTTCGGGCTTGAATGTGCCCAACCGGCTCCAAATGGGCATCAGCAGGAAGAAACCCAGGTAGATCAGCGTGCCGATCTGCGACATCAGGTTGAAGGCATCACTGGGCGGCTGGGTGCCCAGATAACCCAGCATCAGAAAGTTCACAATGAACACGCCATACAGCAGCTTATGCCAGCCCGGACGATAGCGAATGGAGCGCACCGGACTATGGTCCAACCAAGGTAGGAAGAACAGCAGCACGACCGCGCCGCCCATGGCCACCACGCCCCAGAACTTGGCGTCGATCGTGCGCAACGCAACGGCCACGGCCACCAGGCCGATCGGCAGCAGAACGCGCCACGTGCCGTTCAGTGTGCTGCGTAGCGCGACGTACAGCGCGGCCAGCACCGCGGCACCGGCCAACACCCACGTGAACTGGTCGGTGGTGGCGCGCAACATCGAATAGAAAGGCGTGAAATACCAGACCGGCGCGATATGCGTCGGTGTCTTCAAGGGATCGGCTGGAATGAAGTTGTTGTATTCCAGAAAATAGCCGCCCATCTCGGGCGCGAAAAACACGATGGCCGCGAAGATGATGAGAAAGCCGGCTACGCCCAGGATGTCGTGCACGGTATAGAACGGATGGAAGGGGATGCCATCGAGCGGGCGACCGTGCTTATCCTTGTACTTCTTGATTTCGACGCCGTCGGGGTTGTTCGAACCGACCTCGTGCAGCGCCACGATATGCGCCACTACCAGCCCGATCAGCACCAAAGGAATGGCAATCACGTGCAAGGCGAAGAAGCGATTCAAGGTGGCGTCCGACACCACGTAGTCGCCTCGAATCCAGATCGACAGCTCGGGTCCGATCAGCGGCACTGCGGCGAACAGGTTGACGATCACCTGTGCCCCCCAGAACGACATCTGGCCCCACGGCAGCAGATAGCCGAAAAAGGCCTCGCCCATCAGACAGAGAAAGATGCCGACGCCGAAGATCCAGACCAACTCGCGCGGCTTGCGGTACGAACCGTAGAACAGCCCGCGCAGCATGTGCAGATACACCACGACGAAAAACATGGATGCGCCGGTGGAATGCACCGTGCGGATCAGCCACCCGAAGGGCACCTCGCGCATGATGTATTCGACCGACTGAAACGCCCGCTCGGCATCGGGCTTGTAATGCATGACCAGAAAGATGCCGGTCACGATCTGGATCACCAGTACCAATAAGGCCAGCGATCCGAAGATATACCAGAAGTTGAAATTCTTGGGCGCATAGTATTCGGATACATGCGCTTTAAAGGTACTGGACGCTGGAAACCGGCGATCGATCCACCCCAGCAGTCCCGTCGTATCGACGCTTTTTTCGCCCGCCATGTTGACTCCTCTTTCTTGGCGTTATCTGGGCATTGCTACCCGTCGCGGCTATCGGATCGGGCTTAGCACCCAGTCCGGCCGACCCTGCTGTCACGCTTTATTGTTTTCGTCGACACCGACGATGATGCGCGAGTCGCTGAGGTATTCGTAGGGAGGGACTTCGAGGTTGTCCGGCGCAGGCTTATTGGCGTAGACACGGCCGGCCAGATCGAAGGTGGAGCCATGACAGGGGCAATTGAAGCCACCCGTGCCGGCCGGCAGACCCGCGCCACCGCCTAAGTGCGGCGTGGGCGAACAGCCCAGGTGCGTACAGATCGCGACACAGACGAACAGGTCGGGCTTGCGCGACCGGTACTCGTTCTTGGCGTATTCGGGGGTGAATCCGGGTCGATTGGATTCGGGGTCGGCCACCAGCGCGTCGGATTGTTTGAGCGCGGCGAGTTGCTCATCGGTGCGGCGCAAAACCCAGACCGGTTTGCCGCGCCACTCGACGGTGGTCATCTGGCCGGGGGCCAGCGCGGACACGTCGACCTCGACCGGCGCGCCGGCTGCACGAGCACGTTCGGAAGGGGCAAAGGTGCTGACGAAAGGAACGACGGTTGCTACTCCCGCGACGCCTCCTAGCGCACAGGTTGTCGTGATCCACATACGGCGGGCTGGATCGGGGGGCAGGACAGGATCTACAGACCCTTCCTCACCGGGTAACAGCGCTTCTTGTCTCATCTCAATCCTTGATGCAGCTACCAGATCGCGCGAATTTACTGAGTGCGCGGCCCGGTGCAACGTTTATAGTGGGATTTGTTACCGATGCTCTGGCGTTTATTATAGCGCTGGCCTCATTCTGGGGATGCATCACAACAGGAGTAGAAATGACTATCTTGAAAGAATTCCGTGAGTTTGCCGTACGAGGGAACGTCATTGACCTGGCAGTCGGTGTGATTATCGGTGGGGCATTCAGTCTGATCGTCAACTCGATGGTCAAAGACGTCGTGATGCCGCTGGTGAATTTCCTAGTCGGGGGCGCGGTCGATTTTTCAAATAAATTCTACGTGCTGTCGATGCCAGATGCTTATGCCGGCCCGATGACCTATCAAGCCCTGACGGCAGCCGGTGCCACGGTATTCGCCTGGGGCAATTTCCTGACGGTAGTCATCAACTTCGTGCTGTTGGCATTCATCATCTTCTGGATGGTGAAAATTATCAACAATGCCCGCAAGCGGATGGAAAGCGAAAAAGAGGCGGCGCCTGCCAAGGCTGTCGCTCCGCCCGAAGACGTGGCCTTGCTGCGTGAAATCCGCGACCTGTTGAAGACCGGCCCAGCGCGCGACGCGTCGAGTTCTATCGACGGTTTGCCGCGTGTCTGATTGCTGCCAGCTTCCGTGCGACATCGTTCGCACAGAAGACGCCCTTATCGGGCGTGCACGCAGGTGTCGGAGGCATCCGGCACCTGAGGCAGATCGAAGTGTCCCGACATCGTCGAGGCGTCCTTACGCAGTCCGGCCGGGGCATGCCTTCCAACGAGTTCAGACCGGGTTGTCGATGTCGACGAACTTTACGTCGATATCGAACTGAGCCGCCAGCGCTTCGCCCAATGCCCGTACGCCATAACGCTCTGTCGCATGGTGGCCGGCGGCGATGAAACTTACGCCGGTTTCCCGTGCCAAATGTGTTTGCGGTTCGGACGCTTCGCCGGTGATGTATACATCCACGCCCGCATCGACGGCGGCCTGCATGAATCCTTGTGCCCCGCCAGTGCACCATGCCACACGCTGCACCGGCTGATCGGCTTTGCCGACCCACAGTGGCGCGCGACCCAGGCGCGTTTCGATGTGCCGGGCCAGTTCGCCCATCGTGGTCGGTGCGACGCGACCTAGCCAGATCAGATCGTCCGGACCGCAGGTGGCAGGCGTGCCATCGATGCAAGTCTCGGGGGTGAAGCCCAGTTCGAGGGCCAGCTGTGCGTTATTGCCCAGCACCGGATGGGCGTCCAGCGGTAAGTGATAGCCAATGATGTTCAACTCGTGTTCGAGCGCCAGCGCCAATCGTGCGCGTTTGGGACCACGCACGCGCGGATCTTCGTTGCGCCAGAACCAGCCGTGATGCACCAGTACCGCGTCGGCATCGGCTGCAACGGCAGCCCGCAGCAGCGCCTCGGATGCGGTGACACCGGTGATGATGCGTTTGACGTCGGATCGGCCTTCAACCTGCAATCCGTTGGGGCAATAATCTTTGAATCGGTCGCTGTGCAGCGTTCGGTCCAGCCAAGCGATAATCTCCTGGATACTGACTTCGTTCATCGTTCTGTTCCGTTCAGACAATATGGTTCGACTCTGGCTTATTTTCGCGCAGGCCGTCACGGTGGCTCTGGCCATTCTATTCGTAGTCTCGGCCCTGCGCCCCGATTTGCTGCGCCTGCACGCCGGCGCTCCGGTCAACGGCGGCACGCCAGTCGCCTTGCCGCAGCCGATGGCGTCGCCCAGCGCAACCCTCGCCCAGTTGGGGACCGGCTACGCCGATGCGGTGGCGCGGGCGGCACCTGCCGTTGTCAACGTCTACACCACGAAGACGGTCAAGGTGCCCGATTACGTCATGCCCAACGACGCGATGATGCGCAAGTTCTTCGGCTTACCGCCTTTGCAAGCCCGGCCGCGTCAGTCCACGAGCCTGGGTTCGGGCGTGGTGGTGCATGGCGACGGCTACGTGTTGACCAACTACCATGTGGTAGAAGCCGCCGACGCCATCGAGGTTGCATTGGCCGATGGTCGAACCTATTCGGCAAAGCTGGTGGGTGCCGATCCCGATACCGACTTGGCCGTTTTGCGTTTGCCCGAGCAGGCGCGCGACGTGCCGGTGGCCACTGTTGCGCGCGAGCCGCCGCTTGCCGTAGGCGATGTGGTGCTGGCCATTGGCAATCCGTTCGGCGTCGGTCAGACGACCACACAAGGTATCGTGTCGGCCCTTGGCCGTAATCGATTGGGTATCAACACTTACGAAAACTTCATTCAGACCGATGCCGCGATCAATCCGGGCAACAGCGGTGGGGCATTGGTCAATGCGCAGGGCGAGCTGGTGGGAATCAACACGGCGATCTACTCGCCGCCGGGCGGCGCGATGGGTATTGGATTTGCCATTCCCATCCAGGCGGCCGAAAAGGTGATGGAGGCCATCATCCGCGATGGCCGGGTCGAACGCGGATGGTTGGGGGTCGAGCCGCAAGACATGACCTCAGATCTGGCTCGCTCGTTTGGTTTGACGGATCGACGCGGTGTAGTGATAGCAGGCGTTTTGCGCCAAGGACCTGCCGCGCGCGCAGGCCTGCGAGTCGGCGACATCGTGCGCAGCGTCGAAGGCGTCGCCGTTTCGGACACGACTTCGATGCTGTCCATGGTCGCGGCCTTACCGCCTGGCCACAACGCCGTGCTGGGTGTGATGCGCGAGGGTCAATTGCGCGAGATTAAGCTTAAGGTTGGCGTGCGGCCCGCCCGGCCCTTGGGCGGTTGAGCCGCCGCACTCGCACACACGCCCGCTCGTCTTGCACAACATGCGAGCCATGTCCAACAACAATGCGCGTTGAGCCGGCGAGAGTTGATCGCAGAGTCGTGACAGCGTTGCGGTGTCGTGAGGCTCGGCCGACGTGAGCGGCCGATGTGCCGATAAACTGCGCGCGTCGTTGGAAATGCTACTGCCGAAAGCGCCGTGCGAAGCGTTGCCGTCTGCTAGCCATGTTTCCGACATGTTCAGTGCCTGGGCCAATCGTGCGAGGACGCGCCGACCGGGCATGTAACCGTGGGGATCGGCCAGAATCCGATGAACGGAAGGCTGCGATACGCCGGACAAACGTGCCAACTGACTTTGGCTACGAATGCCGCGTCGGCGCATCGCCGAGAGAAGGCGGGCGGCTAAGGTCATGCCCTACTTTATCGCGGCCCGTGCGTTCACAGCCACTCGAGTACCGCTTTCTAGGACGGATCCCGAGTCGTAATCGGATGGTCTGCCTGGTCGGGCTTCGGTGTGACCATGCGACCGACCAATAGGCCGACCTCATACAGCACACACAGGGGCACCGCCAACATGAACTGGCTGACCACGTCCGGCGGCGTCACCACTGCGGCAATGACGAATGCGCCTACGACGACATAACCTCGCGAGGCCGCCAGCTTCTCGATGGACACCAGGCCGGTGCGTACCAGCAGCACCACGACCACAGGCACCTCGAAGGTCAAGCCGAAGGCCATGAACATGGTCATGACGAAGCTGACGTAGGCTTCGATATCCGGTGCGGGCGTGATCGATTGCGGTGCAAAGCCGGCGATGAAATGAAACACCGTGCGGAACACGAAAAAATAACAGAACGCCATGCCCGCCAGGAACAGAAACGTGCTGGAGAAGATCAGCGGCATCGCCAGGCGCTTCTCGTGGCGATACAGGCCGGGCGCGACGAAGGCCCAGGCTTGATAGAGCACGACCGGCAGCGCGATCACGAAGCCCGCCATCAGCGTGACCTTGACCGGCACCATGAACGGCGTGATGACGCCGGTGGCGATCATGCGGGTGCCTTCAGGCAAGGAAGCCAGCATCGGTTGCGCCAGCAGGTCGTAGATGAACGACGCGCCCGGATACGTGAACAGCACGACGAAAACGGCCACCACACTTCCCACGGCGATCAGCAAGCGCTTACGTAGCTCGATCAGGTGGGACATGAAGCTGTCTCCCTGGCCTTCCGGGGCGTCGTCTTTATGAATGGTCTTGCTCATGGCCGGGGCCCGGTATCGTGCGCTTTGTCGACGGTCGCGTCAGCAGCCACGGGTGCTTTGCCTTCCAGTGCCTCGGCCTCGGTCCGGCTGTCGGGCAAGGCAGTATTGACGCCGGTGGTCGCTTCGCGAGCCGTCTGGTCGAGCACGTCGCGTAGTGCTTCGGCAGGACGGCGCAAGGATGCTTCGGTATCCGTCAGGCTGCTGCGTACTTCGCGTGCGGCCTCGTCCATCTCGGACTTGAACTTGCGCAGATCGTCCAGTTCGATCTCGCGGCGGATGTCGCTTTTGACATCCGAGACATAGCGCTGAGCCCGTCCGAGCAAATGGCCGACGGTGCGCGCCACTTTGGGCAGGCGTTCTGGACCGATGACGATCAGTGCCACGACACCGATCACCATCAGCTCCGTGAAACTGACATCAAACACAGCGCGCTATCCTGATCAGGAGTTCGACTTTTCTTTGGCTTGCACGTCGATGGTTTCTTCGCTGGTGCGCTGCGTGTTGGCGGCAACCGATTCCGGCTTCTTGGGATCGTCGTTGGCTTCGCGCACGCCGTCCTTGAAACCCTTGACCGCACCACCCAGATCCGAACCCATGTTGCGCAGCTTCTTGGTGCCAAAAACCAGCGCCACGATCAGAAGAACGATCAACCAATGCCAAATGCTAAAGCTACCCATGCCAGGAACTCCAATATGCGGGTGCGTCGCGCGATACGTTTAAAACGCGACTTAATTCATTCATTCTAACCAACGTCGGGACGCCGCGCCTTCTCTTGCAGTCCGGACAAACCCTCGCGTCGAGCGAGTTCGGCCAAGACGGCGTCGGGGTGCAAGCCAAAGTGGTGCAACGCCACCAAACAATGGAACCACAGATCGGCGGTTTCACTGACGATGCGATCTTGCGTACCGTCTTTACCCGCCATCACCAGCTCAGTCGCCTCTTCGCCGATCTTTTTCAAAAAGGCGTCGGGGCCGCGAGTCAGCAGCTTGGCCACGTAGGAAGTGGCCGGGTCGCCACCGGCTCGCGGATCTCGCGAGGCAATGACGTCTGCGACTCGCCCAAGCACGTCGGGCACGTTAGCAGGAGATTGTGTCATTTGTAGATGTGTTCCGGATCTTTCAATACCGGGTCGGTGATATTCCAGATTTTCTGCATGTCGGCGGCGTTGTCCAGTCGACGATAAAAGCAGCTTTGCCGCCCCGTATGGCAAGCGATGCCACCGCGTTGTTCGACACTGAGCAGGATGACGTCGCCATCGCAATCTAAACGTAATTCTTTCACGTCCTGGTGGTGGCCGGAGGCCTCACCCTTACGCCACAGGCGTTGACGCGAGCGCGACCAATAGACTGCGCGACCGGTCGTGGCCGTTTCGAGCAAAGACTCGCGGTTCATCCAGGCTACCATCAAGATCGTGCCAGTGTCGGCTTCTTGAGCGATGGCGGGAATCAGGCCGTTGGCGTCGAAGACGACATCGTCCAACCAAGACGGGATTTCGGTAGCGGTGCTCATGCGTCCAATCGTACTGCAATGCCCTGACGGGCCATGAATGCTTTGGCTTCATGCACGGTGTGCTGGCCGTAATGAAAAATGCTGGCGGCCAACACCGCGCTGGCACGACCCTCGGTCACGCCGTCGGCCAAGTGTTGAAGTCCGCCCCCGCCGCCGGAGGCGATGATGGGCACCGGCACGGCGTCGGAAACCGCCCGGGTGAGTGCCAGATCGAAACCGGATTTGGTGCCGTCGCGGTCCATGCTGGTGAGCAGGATTTCGCCAGCGCCGTAGGCTGCCATGCGACGTGCCCACGCGACGGCATCCAGGCCGGTGGCTTTGCGTCCGCCGTGGCTGAACACTTCCCAGCGCGGCGCTTCGCCATCGGCTGAGACGCGGCGTGCGTCGATAGCCACGATGATGCACTGCGAGCCGTGATAGTCGGCAGCCGCGCGCACCAGATCGGGGTTGCCGATGGCAGCACTATTGATGCTGATTTTGTCGGCGCCCGCGTTCAGCAGGCGCTGAACGTCGGCCACTTGACGTACGCCGCCGCCCACCGTCAGGGGGATGAAGACTTGTGATGCCACTTCTTCGATGATCGGCAGAATCAGATCGCGCCCGTCGCTGGTGGCGGTGATGTCTAAGAAGGTGAGCTCGTCGGCACCCTGTTCATCGTAGCGGCGGGCGACCTCGACCGGATCGCCTGCATCCATCAGATCGACGAAATTCACGCCCTTGACCACTCGCCCGGCCGTCACGTCCAGACACGGGATGATGCGCCGGGTGAGCGTGTCGCGCGTGCTCATGATCCGGTCAGCTCGTCGGCGCGTGCCTGGGCCTGTTCGAAATCCAGGGCGCCTTCGTAGATGCTGCGTCCCAGGATGGCGCCTTCGATACCTTCGTCGGCCACGGCGCACAGCGCTTCGATGTCGGCCATGCCGGCGATGCCGCCCGATGCGAACACAGGAATCTTCACATGCTGCGCCAGACGTACTGTGGCTTCGACGTTCACGCCAGACAGCATGCCATCGCGACCGATGTCGGTGTAGATGATGCCTTCGCAGCCGTAGTCTTCGAACTTGCGAGCCATGTCCAGCACGTCGTGCCGGGTCAGCTTGCTCCAGCCGTCGGTGGCGACTTTACCGTCGCGGGCGTCGAGGCCGACGATGATGCTGCCGGGAAACGCGCCGCAGGCATCGTGCAGGAAGCCGGGGTTCTTGACCGCAGCGGTGCCGATGATGACATACGAAATGCCGTTGTCGAGATAGCGCTCGATGGTGTCGAGAT
>CAMDNZ010000031.1 GCA_945903445.1 Bordetella parapertussis | reverse complement strand
CTGCTTTGGTAAAACACCATGGCATACCTTCCAGGAGTCAAAACAACTCGCTCTCGATAAACAGTTGAATCGGACAATGCCGACACCGTCTCCTTCTTTAGGCGCTTAATAGAGTTGTACTGTCAGATTAAATCGTGGCTAGGACACTTCAACTGGTTCGATTGCCCATCTGGGCCGATGCGTGCGGCGAACGTGGCGGTGTGCGACTGGGTATAGTCGCCTGCCACCGTCAGTGTCTCGTTTAGCTCGCCTGGTTCGATGGTGCCTTCCAATGTGGTCGGCCCCACCGCGCCCGAGCCGCCAAGTGTTGCGATTGGTGCGACATAAAAGTGAGAGGTCGTGGTCAGACCGTCCACGTTTAATCGTCCGCCTGCAACGTATGTCGAACCACGATAGGAATTGCTGCCCGTCATCGAGAGCGCACCTGCACCGCGCTTGATCAGACCGCCCGTGCCCGCGATATCGCCCGACCACGTCGAGTCGTAGCCTTGCGTATCGACATCGAACACCTGGGCATAGCCTTCGGCCCCGAATTCGCCAGGGCCATGAATCGCACGGCCAAGATCCAGTAGACCCCTGCCGTAAATGCGGCTGTCCGCCAGATGGCCGCTCCGATTGGTCGTGGTCAACATGATTTCGATGGTCTGGCGAGCGCTCAGGTAGGGGAATGCACCGCGCATGATGGCAGCTGCTCCGCTGACCAGGGGGGCAGCCATCGAGGTGCCTTGTTTGACCCCGAACCCGCCCCCAGGAATGGCCGAGAGGATGCCGCTATCGGCAGTCAGTTTGCCCGATGCGTCGCGTGCACCGCCAGGCGCGGCCAGACACCAAAGCGCCGTGTCGCCGCAATGGTTGCTGTAAGGCGCGATGGTATTGGCGTTGTCGGTTGCGACCACAGCGATCAACGCCCCCTGCAAAGGGGAGTAATCGACACGATCCATGCCAGGCGCGCTACCGGGTACGAATCGGTGGGTCTTGGGGTTGTCGTAGTGGAAGTCGGGATGATCGACGTCTGCAAATCGATAGGCCCCCGAGCCGTGGTTCTCGGGTCTGATGAGGGGAATCAGGCCCGAACCCGATGGATTTCGCGACGAAACGGGTTGCTCGCCCATTTCGTTTCCAGCGGCGAACACCATCAAGACGTCGGCGTTCGCTGCGGCTTGCAGTGCTTGCGCTGAAGTCGAGGTAGACGGTGTATCGGATCGAGTGGAGTACAGCAGAACCTGATGGCTCAGTATCTCGTAATACGGGTTGTGCCGCCTGATACCCGTACGCCGATCTTTCAGATACTTGGGTGGAAAGGCGGCCGGTCCATAACTGCCGTTCAGAACCTTGACGCCTGCTTTTGCAGCGAAGTGCAGGGCCTCGTTGGTATTGAGATTTTTATTGCCAAGCGAGTTCAGTGCTAAAAGGGACGCGTTGGGTGCGATGCCGTGGGTGGGGCCGACATGTCTGGCCCCTGCGATCGTTCCCGCTACGTGGGTGCCATGCCCGTCCGTATCGGTCATGCGGCCAAACGCGATGTCGCGTGACGATCGCGAACGGCTGTCGATGCGACCACCAAACGCGGGGTGATCGGGGTCGATGCCGGTGTCGCTCACGCCGACGAGAACGCCGGAACCGGTGTGCCCTAGCCGATACGCTTTATGAGCACCGACAGTGCTCAGGTTCCACGTACTGGCATAAATATTGGAGGCGCCTAAGGCGATGACAAGCGCACAAGCGCCTGCAACGAAATGAAATGTTGGTGTCATGGCCTTGCCCCGCGATGTAGTTAGAAATATGCCGGGGCTGCCTCCACCCATGACGCGTACGATTCGTCTCTAAAATCGACGAGAGATAACCGTAAAGTGGATGGAACGTTTAAAGTATTGCACTGCCTGATGGTTTACATATGGATCGCGGCGGCGGATATGGCCGACAGGTGGCCATAACACGGAGATGCCATTCGATCGTGACCCCCTCGCATAGCGTAGGAAACCGCAGCCAGACCACCCTCTCTGGATTCGATCGAAGGCCCGATCATTGTTCGGTGAGCGGGCCTTTTGGATTCAGAACCGCCAGGCAGCGTTGGCTTGTATGCCGTGGTTGTGTGCGCCAGGGCTTAACTGACCCACATAGCCCAGCGCAAGGTTGGCGCGTACAGTAGGTTGCCACTGCACGCCCGCCTCGAACACCGCGGCATTACGCGCAGGCGCGACGCCTGAGGTCGAGAACGCAGGCGAATGAGCCAGTTGCAAAGTAGTCGAGGGTGTCAGGCCACCCATGGCATGGCGCCAGCCGACCATGGCTTGCAACTGCAATGTGCCGTGCCGGCTTAAGTCCCACTGGGTGTCTAACCGTGCGCCCAGGGTGGTGAACCAGGTGTCAAGCGTGGCCTGGCGGGCGCGCAGCCCCGCTAGGCCCGGTTCGGTAAAGTCGCTGGCCCGCGTGGTCGAGTATGCGAGGGCGGCGAACGGCTCGGCGG
The DNA here is from genome assembly GCA_945903445.1 of Bordetella parapertussis. Taxonomy (GTDB): domain Bacteria; phylum Pseudomonadota; class Gammaproteobacteria; order Burkholderiales; family Burkholderiaceae_B; genus Schauerella. The sequence goes on along the minus strand of CAMDNZ010000031.1, from coordinate 35,005 downwards.
AGAGCTTGCTCCAATCCTGGCGATAAGCCACTTCGGCAAACGCCTGGGCGGTTCTGGCGTTGTAGCGTGTCTCGATGCGCCCGGCATCGGCAATCGCCACATGTCGGCGGCTGTCGATATTGTGCCAGCTGTGCGCAGCACCATACCGCCATCGCAGGGCGTCCCAGGCAGTGTTGCCGAAGGCCGCCAATGTATAGCTATCGATTCTGGCGCGCGCCATGCCCGTGCCGGTGTCCAGTGTCGACTGGCCCAAGCCCGCCGCCAAGCCCAGCCGCGTGGCGTGGCCGACGGCGGTATCGGCGCCAAACACCATACCCTGATATGACGAGTGCAGAGAGGCGGCACCCGCATTGTCCGCCATGCGGCCCCAATCGCCGATATGCTGGCCCCAGACTGCGGCCGTTTGCGGGGTGCGTGTCGCGCCCGCCGATGCGCCAACGGCCTGTTCCGCCTGGCGCAGGCGGCGCACGACGGCGTCGCGGGTCAATCCGCTTTGCTGGGTCAGCGCACCCAGTGTGCTGGGATGAATGTCTCCGGCTAATTGGGTCAGGGCCGTACGGGCGATACCGACCTCACGTGTCATCAGCAAGCTATCGATGATCGGTGTGTCCGCCGTCGTTCGATCCAAGGCGTATGCGACGGCGCGCTGATTGTCGTTGCGGGCGGCGGTGGCGAAGCCGCCGTCGCGGCGTTCGAGCGACACGGTATAGCGGCTATTGCCGGGTCCTTCGATGCGGGTCTTCAGGTCGATGAACAGGTAATCGTTTGGCTTGGCTGCGAAGTCGCCCGTCACGCCGCCTGCGGCGCGGATCAGGTCGTAGCGCTGCCCCACTGCCGAGGCTGTAATGCCGTAGACTTGCAAGGTGCCGCCTTGCAGATGGGTGGCGCCCGTGGCATCTAGGCGATTGGACGTGCCGTCTGGTGCGAGAGAGGCGACAAAAGTGCCGCTGGACAGGTGAGTGTAATCGCCGACGACTTGCAGCGCCCCGGTCCATTGTTCAGCAATGGTGCCGCTCGCCAGGCTGACGCGCTGTCCGGCTTCGAGGGTTCCGCCCATCACAATTGGCCCGACGCTGCCCACGCCGCCCAGCGTGGCGCCTGGCTCGACGCGAAACGTCGACGCGGCCGTGCGCCCCGCGGCGGTCAGGCGTCCGCCCGCCACCACCGTATTGCCCTGATAGGTGTTGACGCCTGACAGCGTCAGATTGCCCGCGCCGCGCTTGATGAGTCCGCCCGAGCCGACGATGTCGCCGGACCATGTGGAGTCGTAGCCTTGCGTATCGACGTCGAAGACCTGCGCAAAACCCTCGGCACCAAACTCGCGGGGCCCCTGGATCGCACGGCCCAGGTCGAGCATGCCGCGTCCATAGATTGCACGGTCGGCCAGATGGCCGCTGGCATCGGTCGTCGTCAGCATGATCTCGATGGTCTGACGCGCGGTCAGGTAAGGAAAAGCGCCTCGCATCACCGCTGCGGCCCCAGCCACCAGCGGCGCGGCCATGGACGTGCCGACCAAGGGCTGATATCGATTGGTCGGCACGCTCGACAAGATGCCATCGACGGGCGTGACATTACCTGTCGCGTCGATGTCTCCGCCGGGAGCCGCCATGCACCACTGCCACGCGACGCCGCAGCGGTTGCTATAGGACGCTATGGCGTTGGCGCGGTCAGTGGCAACTACCGTGATCAGAGCGCCTTGCAAGTGCGAATAGTCGATAGCGTCCAATCCGGGGGCATTGGACGCGACATAGCCATAGGTGCCTGGGTTGTTTGGATCGAAATCGGGCCGATTGGCATCGACGAAGCGATATACGCCAGTGGCGTGGTTTTCTGGCCGGATGAAAGGAGTCAGGCCGTTGCCGGACGGATTCATGGAAGCAAGCGGCTGGTCGCCGTATTCGTTACCGGCGGAAAAAACCATCAGCACATCGGCGGCGACCGCCGCTTCCAGACCCCGCACTTCGTCCAACTCGGCATTCTCGCGTTTGATCGGATCGAATCCAATAAGCTGATGCGGCAGTTGCACATAGGCTGGATTGGGCACTGTATTGTTCGGATTGTTCGGCAGCGGGGCCGGAATGTCGCGAGCCGGGATAGCAGACGGACCGTAACTGCCGTTTAACACCTTGACGCCCAATTGCGCGGCATATTGCAACGCGGGCGGCGTGTTCTGTTCTTCATTGTCATCCATGCTGCGCAGCGCGAGTATGTTCGCGTCGTAGGCGATGCCATACATAGGACCCACACCACGGGCCGCGCCGATGATGCCGGCAACATGCGTGCCGTGCCCATCGCTGTCCACAAGCATGTTGGGGTTGCTCGTCGCAAACCCTCGCGAGCGCCCATCTAGCCTTCCGCGAAACGCCCGGTGTCCGGCATCAATACCAGAGTCGATGACGGCAACTAGCACCCCCTTGCCGGTATATCCCCACTGATGCGCCAGTTCTGCGCGTACGACGGCCAGGTTCCACTGTTGCGCTTGCGCGCCGGCCGGGCACAATGCCAGCGCGAGCGTTAACGCCCCGGTGGAGTATCGGATTTTTGGCTGCATGGTTGTTCCCCTGTTTTGACTCAGAGCGTCAGATCGACGACCGCTAGGACGCCGTTGCCGCCGGGCTGTTTGATCTGTGACATCTTATAGAAAAGACAAACTAAATGTTATTTTACTGTAACTTCATGGAAAATCAGGATGTTTTAGTCCAACTGCGCTTTCCGGGGGGGGCCGCGATAAGTGCGGGTTTTTCAATCGGCCGTTGCCTTCGATCGTGCCTACAGATCGGACCTACAATCAGTCGGCCTTTTTTTTCCAATGCCCTATCTGAAAGGATCACCATGCCCATTGTGAATGCCCTCGTTCCAGCTGGTCAGCCGCGCGCCGCTCGGCAGGCTTTTTTGAAAGCCGCCACGCAAGCCGTGGTCGACAGCGTGGCTGCGCCCATCGGCAGCGTCCGCGTTCTTTTGCAAGAGATCAGCCAGGACAATGTGTTGATTGCCGGCGAGTCGATCGGTCGCAGCGCGCTGATTACGGTGGCGTTGATCACGGGCCGTAGCGACGATGCCAAGGCCGCGCTGATCGCCGCGATGAACGAAGCCGCCATCGAGCATCTAGGGGCCGACGGCAATCAGGTTCGCGTCGTGCTTTACGATATTCCCAGCTCGGACATGGGTATGGCCAACGGTAAGTCGGCCAAGTCGATGGGCCGCTGATTCTCGCGTTAGTCAAAAGGAGCAAGACATGAACGAAGTCGTCATCACGTCCGCAGTTCGTACCGCCGTCGGTGGGTTTGGCGCAAGCCTGAAGGACGTCGCGCCCAGTCAGTTGGGGGCTACCGTCGTCCGGGAAGCCGTGCGGCGTGCGGGGCTGGGCAATGACGAAGTCGGTCATGTGGCGCTGGGCCATGTCATCAATACCGAGCCGCGCGATATGTATATCGCGCGAGTGGCGGCCCTGGAGGCCGGTCTGGCGCAAGAGACGCCCGCTTTCACCGTTAACCGGTTGTGCGGATCGGGTTTGCAAGCCATTGTTTCGGCTGCGCAGATCATTATGCTGGGCGACGCCGAAGTGGCTGTGGCGGGTGGTGCGGAAAGCATGAGCCGCGCACCGTACATCGCGCCGGCGCATCGTTTTGGCGCCCGTATGGGCGACAGCGTCATGCTGGACATGATGACAGGTGCATTGTCGGATCCGTTCGACCGAAATCACATGGGTGTGACGGCCGAAAACGTGGCCGCGCGCTTCGGCATCGACCGCGAGGCACAGGACGCGCTGGCGCTGACCTCGCATCGGCGCGCCGCTCACGCTATCGATTCGGGCTATTTTCGCGAGCAAATCGTGCCGGTCGTGATCAAATCGCGCAAGGGCGAGACGAGCTTCGACGTCGATGAACACGTGCGGCGCGACATTACCGCCGAGGGTTTGGCTGGACTGCGGCCGGTGTTTCAGAAGGAAAACGGTACGGTGACGGCAGGCAATGCGTCCGGTATCAACGACGGCGCGGCGGCCCTCACGATGATGTCGGCCAAGGTGGCCGCGGCACGGGGTGTCAAGCCGCTGGCCCGTTTGGTGGCCTACGCACATGCGGGCGTCGATCCGAAAATTATGGGTATTGGCCCGGTGCCAGCATCGAAAGCCGCCTTGGCACGTGCCGGGTTGACGGTGGCCGATATCGACGTCATTGAGGCCAACGAGGCGTTCGCCGCGCAGGCGTGCGCGGTATCGCGCGAACTGGGTTTCGATCCGGCTCGCGTCAATCCCAATGGTAGCGGTATCGCATTGGGCCACCCGGTCGGTGCGACGGGTGCCATCATCACCGTTAAGGCGCTGTACGAGTTGCAGCGCATCCAGGGACGCTATGCCCTGGTGACCATGTGCATTGGCGGCGGGCAGGGCATTGCCGCTATTTTCGAACGGATCTGAATCTCATGTCGCGTCGTTTGACAGGTCCCAGCGAGGCCGACGAACCGACTTTGTCTGAATCGGATGGCATCCGTTATCTGCATTTTGGGACTGAGTGGGTGCAGGGCGCCATGCGGGTCTCCAAGCCCGCCGATCTGGTGCTCACCTATACCGCGCAGATGATGGCGTGGTTGCTGTTTTTGGCTCCGCGGCAAGACGACACTGTGGCGGTGCTTGGCTTGGGGGCCGGGTCTTTGACCCGCTTCTGCTTGAAGCATGTGCCTGCAAAGGTCGTCACCGTCGAGTGGAATCCTCGGGTAACGGCGATCTGCCAAATGTATTTTCGTTTGCCTGGGCTGGATCGGGCTCCGGTGGTGCATGCCGACGCGGCAGAGTGGGTGGGCGATCCTGCGCAAGCAGGATCGGCTCGCGCGATGATGGTGGATTTGTACGACGCCGATGCGCGCGGGCCAGTGCGCGATAGTGTGGCGTTTTATCGCGATTGCCGCCGAACTTTGACTGAAGAGGCTGGCGTGTTGACCGTCAATCTTTTCGGCAACCACGAGAGCTTCCCACGCAATATCGACAACTTACATAAGGCGTTCGACGACCGGGTAGTGGTATTGCCCGAAATCGACGAGGGCAATCGGATCGCGCTGGCCTTTACGGGTGCGCGGCTGCTGCTGACGGCCGATATGTTGCTTACTCGGGCCGAGATCGTTCAAACTCGCTACGGCTTGCCCGCTTTACGCTGGGCTAAGTCGCTGCTGGGACACGCCACACCCGAAGGCGAACTGCACTTTTAAAACCTTCCAGCGATTGTCCCGAAGTCCCCCGAAACCTGTGTTTGTACGAGTCTCGGGGGAAGAGTTCAGATCTAAGCCGGTGCAGGCTCTTGCCTCGTGTCGCGACACGTGCGCCCGTCTGAATAGTCAGCCGATCAACGCCATTTGCTGGCGGCCGACAACTTTTCGATGGCGGATGCGTCAAGTTTCAATTCGGCAGCCGCCGCCAGCTCCGCCACTTGTTTCAAGGTCGTTGCGCTGGCGATAGGCGAAGTAATGCCCGGTTGCGCCATTGGCCATGCGAGCGCGACCTGCGAGTGAGTCGCACCAGTCGCTTCGACCACTTCGTCCAAAGCTTGCAGAATGCGTTTGCCTTTGGGATTCAGATAGAGTTCGACGACCTCTGCGCCACGGACGCTTCGGCCGGCGTCCTCGGCACTGCGATACTTGCCACTTAAGAAACCCGAGGCCAGCGCACAATAATTGACGCAAGCGAGTTCATGCGTGGTGACCACCACCTGCATTTGAGCTTCGAAAGGCTCGCGGGTATACAGGTTGTATTCGGGTTGAATGGCCTCGTAGCGCGGCAGGCCGTGCCGCTCGCTTTCGATCAGCGCTTCGGACAGGCGCTGGGCGGTGTAGTTGGACGCCCCGATGCTGAGAACCTTGCCGGCTTCGATCAAGCGGCCATAGGCCCCCAGTGTGTCGGCAATCGGCGTATTGACGTCGTCCTGATGCGACCAGTAAACGTCGATATAGTCGGTTTGCAGACGTTCCAGCGAGTCTTCGACCGCCCGGGCGATGTAGTGCGAGTTTAAGCCAACCGCACCAGGTCCCATCTCCATACCGACCTTGGTGCCGATGATGACGTCGGCCCGCCTGCCCGTACGGGCCAGCCATTTGCCGATAATCACTTCGGATTCGCCGCCCCGGTTGCCCGGTGCCCACCGGGAATAGACGTCGGCGGTATCGATGAAATTCAGTCCGGCATCGACCAGTGCGTCCAGAATCGAGAACGCGTTGTCTTCGTTGACGGTCCAGCCAAAAACGTTGCCGCCAAACGTCAGCGGGGGAATAGTCAGGCCCGAGCGGCCCAGCGCACGAAGTTGCATAAGTTTTCTCCTGTACGGACAGTATAGGAGGTCGCGTTAGACTATGGCGACTTTAGCGGCTCGCGATGAGCCGTCCGACCAGGAGTTTGCCATGTCCGTCTCTGTTCAAGCCACGCGTGCCAAGCGTGTGCAAGTGCTGGCCGCCGTGCTGGCCTTGGGTTTGGGTGCCGCCTGTGGTGGCGTCCAGGCCCAGCAACAAACCGTAGCAGTCACTGCGATCGTCGAGCACCCATCGCTTGACGCGATCCGCGAAGGCACGCGCGAAGGGCTCAAGCGAGCCGGATTCGAGATGGATCAAAATCTGCGTTGGCAGTTCCAAAGCGCGCAGGGCAATACGGCCACAGCCGGTCAGATCGCCCGTCAGTTCGTAGGAAGCCGTCCGGCCGTCATCGTGGCCATTGCGACGCCCTCGGCGCAATCCGTGGTGGCCGCAACCAAAGACATCCCGGTGGTGTTCTCCGGAGTGACCGATCCGGTAGCCGCCAAGCTCGTCAAGAACTGGGAACCATCCGGCACGAACGTAACCGGCGTATCCGATCAATTGGCGCTGGACGCGCAGATCGAGCTGATCAAGAAGATTGCACCCGGTGCAAAACGAGTGGGCATGGTGCATAACCCTGGCGAAACGAATTCTGCCGTAGTGGTCAAAGCGTTGCAGGCCCTGCTGCCCAAGTCCGGCATGAGCTTGGTGGAAGCCGCCGCGCCGCGCACCGTCGATGTCGGTTCGGCCGCCCGCAGCCTGATCGGCAAGGTGGACGTGCTCTATAGCGCGACGGATAACAACGTCAGTTCGGCTTACGAAAGCCTGGTCAAAGTGGCCAACGACGCCAAGATTCCCCTGATCTCAGGCGATACGGCCGGTGTGACCCGAGGTGCGGTGGCATCGCTGGGCATCGATTACTACCAGCTAGGCGTGCAAACCGGTACGATCGTCGCCCGCATTCTGAAGGGCGAAGCGCCAGGATCGATTGCCCCACAGACCAGTCAGAAGTTGTCGTTGCACGTCAATCCGGGTGCCGCTCAGAAACAGGGCGTAACGCTTTCGCCAGAAATGCTCAAATCAGCCGCGCACGTAGTCAGGTAAGCTACGTCGCCTCGCCTGAATCACATCGGCCGGCATTTGCCGGCCAATTCATGAAGTGTAGAAATGTCCGTGTATATCTTGATGGGGGCGCTGGAGACCGGTTTGGTCTTCGGCTTGGTTGCCCTGGGAGTGTTGATTTCGTTTCGCCTGCTGCGGTTTCCCGATCTGACGGTCGATGGCAGTTTTCCACTTGGGGGCGCCGTCGCCGCCATCCTCATCGCGCAAGGCGTCGATCCATTTCTGGCTACTTTGGCGGCCATTGCTGCCGGAGCGGGGGCGGGACTCGTGACCGCCTGGCTCAACGTCCGATTGGGCATCATGGATTTGCTGGCCAGCATTCTGATGATGATCGCCTTGTATTCAATCAATTTGCGGGTCATGGGCGGGCCTAACGTTCCGTTGATTACTTCGCCGTCGGTGTTCAGTATTGGTCAACCCGAAGGCATGCCGGACTACGTCTGGCGAGTCATTGTGTTGGCCATCGTGGTGATCGTGGTCAAGTTGCTGCTCGATGCGTTTTTCACCACCCGCATGGGGCTGGCGTTGCGCGCGACCGGGTCAAATCCGCGCATGAGTCGGGCCCAGGGCGTCGCTACCGGCACAATGGTTCTGGTAGGCATGGCCTTGTCCAACGCCCTGGTGGGTTTGGCCGGCGCCCTGTTCGTTCAGACCCAGGGCGGTGCCGACATTTCGATGGGCATCGGCACGATCGTCATCGGCTTGGCTGCGGTCATCATCGGTGAAAGCCTGATGCCCTCGCGCCGTCTGGTGTTGATCACGCTGGCCGTCATTGTCGGTGCCATTTTGTACCGCTTGTTTATCGCGCTGGCCTTGAACAGCGATTTCATCGGCTTACAGGCCCAAGACCTCAATCTGGTCACCGCGCTGTTGGTCACTTTCGCATTGGTGTTGCCGGGTTTGCGCCGGCGGCTGGCGGCACGCCGGAGACGCAATCATGCTTGATGTTCGTTCTATTCACATCACATTCAATCCCGGTACACCCATCGAGAACAAAGCCTTGCGCGGCGTGTCCTTGCAGATTCCCGAAGGCCAGTTCGTCACGGTCATCGGTTCAAACGGTGCGGGTAAGTCGACGCTGTTGAACGCCGTGTCCGGCGACTTGTCGGCCGACTCGGGCCAAATTCTGATCGACGACATCGATGTGACGCGCACGCCGGTGTGGCGGCGCGCGCGGCATGTCGCACGGGTGTTTCAAGATCCAATGGCCGGCACCTGCGAAGACCTGACGGTGGAAGAGAACATGGCGTTGGCAGACCGCCGCGGCTTGCTGCGCAATTTGGCACGCGCCGTCCAGCCTGCGCGACGCGATGACTACCGTCAGCGTCTGGCCACGCTGGGCCTGGGACTCGAAGGTCGCTTGAGCGATCGTATCGGGCTGTTGTCCGGCGGTCAGCGCCAAGCCGTCAGCCTGTTGATGGCGGCGTTGCGGCCCTCGCGGATCCTGTTGCTGGACGAACATACCGCGGCGCTTGATCCGCGCACGGCCGGCTTCGTTCTAGATCTGACTTCGCGCATCGTCGCCGAGCACAAACTGACTTCCATGATGGTGACGCACAGCATGCGCCAGGCGCTGGATATCGGCGACCGAACGATCATGCTGCATCAAGGCCAGATCGTGCTGGACGTGTCGGGCGACGAACGGCGCAGCATGACTGTGCAGGATCTCTTGGCGCAATTCGAGCGAGTACGGTGCGAGACGGTTTCCGACGACGCGCTGCTGCTGGGGTAGGATTAGACAACCTTGGAGGATGCCTCATGTTTGTCAGACTCGTCCCCCTGTCTGCCGTGATCGTTTTGGCCAGCGCGGCCGCAGGGATAAGCGCCGCCGAAACGGGTGCTACCGCGTGTCGAACCACCGTCGAATGCGCAGCCATGGCTGCTCAAGCGGGGCATCGGTCAGCAGCGCGTCCCTGCCCGCGAGCAGCCTGCAGGATCGGCGTGAAGACCGATTCTATTGGGTGGGTCAGATCAACAAGGCTTCGGCGGTGATGCTGGTCGAAGAGGGTATCGTCGCTCCGGCCCTGGGGGCCAGGATAGCCGAAGGCGTGGCATTTTCGATCGAACAGGCCGACACCGCCAATGGCAAGCGTCCCAAAGATGTCTTGCAGATCGAAAAGATCATCACCGACCGTGCCGGCCCCGAAGCATCGCGCGTCCATACCGGACGCAGCCGCCAAGACATTCATGCCACCTTCAACGCGGCGAAGTTGCGCACTCAAGTGCTGGACTATGCCACTGCGCTGAATCGGACCCGGGCTCGACTGCTGGCAATGGCCGAGCAGCATGCGCATACGCTCGTGGCGGCCTACACCAATGGCGTGCAAGCCATGCCGATCAGCTATGCACACTATCTGCTGGCCTATGCGGCCAGTTTCGAACGCGACGGCAAACGTTTGCGCGAGGGGTATGGCCGAGTGAATCTGAGCGCTATGGGCACGGCCGTGTTGTCGAATTCGAGCTGGCCCTCGAGCCGGCAGCGCATGGCCGATTTGCTCGGTTTCGATGGCTTGGTCGAAAACGCGCTGGATGCCGGGCAGGTCACGCCTTCCAACGTGCCCTTGGAAATCGTCAATCTGGTGGCTTCCACGGCCATTCGGATCGGTGCCATCGTCGGCGACATCCATGCTCAGTACCACCAAACCCGGTCTTGGATATTGTTGGACGAGGGATCCACCTATACCAGTAGCGCCACGCCGCAAAAGCGTAATCCCGGCATTTTGATGCGGGTGCGTGAGACCTCGTCCGACGTCGTTGGGTTGGCGCACACGGTGGCCTTGCGTGCTCACAACGTCACGACTAGTATGACCGATTACAAGACGGCCTGGCAAAGCCTGGGTATGTTGCCCGCCGCCATAGACATGCACAAGGATTTCGATCGGGTCTTGGACGCCTTGCGCATCGACGCGCCAAGGGCGCAGTTCAGAGCAGCGTTGTCACCGCGCGCCATGGTCGATAACCGGGTGGGCACGGGCGGGCCTCAAACCGCGGAAGTCAAACGCATGGTGGCCGAGGCAAAGCGCAAACTGGCTGCCGACGAATCGTGGGTCAAGGACAGTCGCCGGAAAATTGGCGATGCGCGCGTCAAATTGGATGCTGCGTTCGAGCGTTTACGCAAGCTTGAAAAAGGAAATTAATCATGACCGATCGTGCAGAAACAGGGCGCTTGCAAAGCGTGGCACTGGCGCTCTCACTGACGTCGGGCTTATGCGCGGCGGCACCCGTGGTGGCGGCAGAAATTACCGTCTCGGCAGCTGCCAGTCTGACTCAAGCCTTCAAGGCCATCGAAAGCGCTTTCGAGCGGCAGCGCCCCGGTACGGATGTCGTGCTGAACTTCGGCGCGTCGGACGTCGTGTTGCAGCAGATCATGGCAGGAGCGCCGGTGGATGTCTTCGCTTCGGCTGATCAGGTTGCGATGGACCGTGCCGTCGCGGCTAGCGCAGTAGTTGCGGCCACTCGGATCGATTTCGCCACCAATCGCCTGGTCGTGATCGTGCCCGAGGCACGAGCCAAATCGCTTACGAGCGTGAAAAGTCTGGCAGACGCATCGGTGCGTCGGGTGGCTTACGGCAATCCAGCCAGTGTTCCGGTCGGACGCTATGCGCAGGCAGCGTTGCAACGCGACGGCCTGTGGGACGCGGTAAGTGCCAAAGGCATTCCCGCCCAGAATGTACGCCAGGCTTTGGACTACGTTGCGCGAGGCGAGGTGGACGCGGGCATCGTGTTCGCCACGGATGCTGCGGTGATGCCCCACGCCGTCCGGATCGCCGCCGAATTGCCCAGTGTCGCGCCGGTCACCTATCCTATCGCGCGCACCACCAGTGCCCAGGAGGTGCGCGAGGCTGACGCGTTTGTGGCGTTCGTGCGATCGACCGACGGCCAGCGCATTTTGGCCGAGCATGGTTTCGGCCGAGCACCATGACCGCCGCCTCGGTGAAGATTTCTTCCGTCCGAGCGGTAGGATGCGATCGGACGCCTTGCGTGTGATGGATCCGGTTTGGACTCCCTTGCTACTGTCGCTGAAAGTCGCGGGATGTGCGACGGCGCTGGCGAGCATGCTGGGTGTAGCGATCGCCTATGGCTTATCGCGCGTGCCGGGACGGGGTGCCGATCTTGTCGACGCCATTTTGAGCTTGCCCTTGGTGTTGCCGCCTACCGTCATGGGATATTACTTGCTGGTTGTGTTCGGCCGACGAGGCATGGTGGGCCGGTGGTTGGACGATTGGGGCATTAGCTTGGTGTTCACCTGGCAGGGTGCTGTGCTGGCGGCTACCGTGGTGGCATTTCCCTTGGTTTTACGCTCGGCGCGTACTGCTTTTCTCGGTGTCGATCCCGAAATCGAGCGCGCAGGACGGGCTTTGGGCGTGACCGAGTCGGTGGTGTTTTGGCGTATTGCCTTGCCGCTGGCATGGCCCGGCATCCTGGCGGGCGTTTTGTTGGCATTTGCCCGAGCCTTGGGCGAGTTTGGCGCGACGCTCATGCTGGCGGGTAGCCTGCCGGGCAAGACACAAACGTTGTCGATTGCCATCTTTGAGGCGGTTCAGGCGGGCAATGACGACACCGCTAGCGTGTTGGTCGCGACCACATCCGTTGTGTGCATTGTCGCATTGGTGCTGGCCGGCAGGCTCGCACCGTCGAGGCGACGGGCCAACTAAAAGTAAATTTTAAAGAATTATTAAGTCCTTTGTCCGAAGTCGTGGCGGGTGACGGTTTTGCCATCGAATGCATCGGTAGGCTTCAGCATTCCTTCCACTTCTGCATGGTGCAGACAATGACTTTTTCTTTGCAGATCGCTTTACTCGAACCCGATGCGTTGACCCGAGCCCAATTGGCATTGGCGCTTGTCCGCGCCAAGCATGAAGTGATCGAATGTGCCGACGTGTCGTCGTTGTACGAGGCATTGGACGCACACGACAAGTGCGCACAGGCGCAGCCGGGTTTTGCACGGGTTCTATATGTCCGACGCGCGGCCTATTCAGCAGCCATGCTCGATGGCTTGCTGCCTCATCTGCGCAGCTTGTATGGCGTTGTTGTCGTCCTTGGCCTTGAGGCTGACATGTTGTGTGAGCCGACTGCCGCGATGGGTGGCGACATGTGCATCGACGCTGCTCGAGCCGCCGACGTTCTGGCGACGCTCGACCTGGCACCGCAATGCATCGCGCTGTCGTCCGGTGCCGGCTATAGCGCTGAAACCGCTGCGAATGCGCGAGAAATATCCGACTCAGCGTCGGCTGCGACCGCCCAGAAACCGACCTGCATCGACTACGACATGCCCGTGCAAGAGACGGTGCCCACTGGGTTTGCCGAGGCCGATTCTCAAAGTGCCTTGAGAGGGGATTACGCTAATCCCGAAGAAGCCTACGGCACCTGGAAAATCGCACACAAGGGTTGGGTCATCATCAATCCACGCGGCGAACACATCCCACTTACCGGTGTCGAGCGCAATTTTTTCGAGGTGCTTTTGGGCAGCGAGCGCCATGAGATCTCGCGCGAGACGATCGAGGCCGACCAATGCGGCTTTGCACTGGATTCGATGAGTGTCTTGGTCAGTCGCTTGCGCAAGAAGGTCGGTGCGTCCGGTTGCCCTCTGCCCTTGCATACCGTGCATGGTTTAGGCTATGTCTTCATCGGCGGCTTGGTACGCCTGCGTCATGCCCCTTTTGCACCAAGCCGGGCCCCAGGTCCGGCTGCGGCATAATAGCGAGACCTTCTCCTATCACGTATAGCCTCACATCATGATCGAACTTGGCGTCAATATCGACCACGTCGCGACGCTGCGTCAGCAGCGCCATACCCGTTATCCCGATCCTATCGCGGCAGCGCTGCGGGCCGAAGACGCAGGGGCCGACGCCATTACGCTGCATCTGCGAGAAGATCGGCGCCATATTCAGGATGCCGACGTCCATGCGCTGCGCCCTCAGCTGCGCACTCGCATGAATCTGGAGTGCGCCGTCACCGATGAAATGCTGGATATCGCTTGCCAGGTTCGTCCTCACGACGTGTGTCTGGTGCCCGAAAAACGGCACGAATTGACGACCGAAGGCGGCCTGGACGTTGTGGGCGGTTTCGACAAAGTCGCTGCCGCCGTGGCACGTTTGCACGCCGCAGAGGCACGGGTGTCTTTGTTCATCGATGCCGACGATGCGCAGATCGAAGCTGCCGCGCGCGCCGGCGCCCAGGTCATCGAGTTGCACACGGGCGCTTATGCCGAGGCCTCCGGTGCCGCCGCCGACGCCGAGCTGGAACGTATCGCTCGTGCGGTGCAGACCGGTTTGCGTCTTGGTTTGCGTGTTAACGCCGGCCATGGCTTGCACTATGACAACGTTTTGCCGATTGCCAGTATCGATGGTATCGCCGAACTCAATATCGGGCATGCCATCGTGGCCCAGGCCGTGTTCGATGGCTTGGAAAAGGCTGTTCGCGATATGAAAGCCCTGCTGGTGCTGGCGCGCGATCCGCAACGGGCCTCGCGCGCATGATCCCCATCGGGTTAGCATCGTCGGCGACCATCGCTGGCATCGGTCTGGATCTGCTGCGGGTCGATCGGGTCGAAGCTGCTCTGGCCCGTCATGGCAATCGTTTCGCCGAGAAAATCCTGGGCGATGACGAACTGCGGGTTTTTCATGCTCGCCGAATCAGGGTGCCTGCTCGGGGACTGCGCTATCTGGCCACCCGATTCGCGGTCAAGGAAGCGTTTTCCAAAGCGATCGGCCTGGGGATCCGCATGCCCATGACGTGGCGGCGAGTGCAAACCCTGAACGCCTCAGGCGGACGTCCGGTTCTGGTGTTGGCGCCTGTCTTGCGCGAGTGGTATGACCTGCGCTTTGGCGCAGCCCACGTATCGTTGACCGACGAGACCGATCTCGTTGCCGCCTATGTCATCGTCGAAGCGCATCCATCGGCATCTGCACCTGCGCGTGTCTCTGGACCCGTGCCTGCTCCTGAATCTGCAGTCGTATCTGCGCCGCCATCCGAATCATGAAACCGAAACTGCCTGACTTGCCCCCCGGTCCCGTCATCGTCGATGTCGCCGGTACGGTATTGACGCCTACAGAGGCAGAACGTCTACGTCACCCGCTGGTCGGTGGCGTCATCTTGTTCGCACGCAATTTCGAGAGCCGTGCGCAGCTTACCCAGTTGACGGCCGACATCCATGCAGCACGGCGTGCGCCGCTATTGATCGCCGCCGATCAGGAAGGGGGGCGGGTACAACGGTTCAAGACCGACGGGTTTACGGTGTTGCCCGCCATGCACGCGTTGGGCGAGGCATGGATGCGCGACGCCATGACGGCGATGCGTGCGGCCACCGAACTGGGCTATGTGCTGGCGTCCGAACTGCGCGCCTGTGGCGTCGATTTTTCCTTCGCGCCGGTGCTGGATCTGGACCACGGCGCAAGCAAAGTCGTGGGAACGCGTGCGTTTCATCGCGATCCGCGCGTGGTGACGATGCTGGCACGGTGTCTGGCGCAAGGACTGGCCCAGGCTGGAATGGGGGCCTGTGGCAAGCATTTCCCGGGCCACGGCTATGCCGAAGCGGATTCGCACCATGCCGCTGCGATAGACACGCGCCCCTTGGCCGACATTCTGGCCGACGACGCCGCAGCCTACGGCTGGCTGGGCGAGAGTGTGTTGACGGCGATTATGCCCGCGCATGTCATTTATCCTGCCGTCGATACCCGGCCTGCGGGGTTTTCGCGAGTGTGGTTGCAAGACGTGCTGCGTACTCGGTTGGGCTACGATGGCGTCATCTTCTCCGACGACCTGACCATGGCGGCAGCCGCCGAGGCTGGCGACATTCTGGGTCGGGCGCAAGCGGCGCTGGCGGCAGGCTGCGACATGGTGTTGGTGTGCAACCGCCCCGATCTGGCCGATGACCTGCTCGTGCGTCTGGATATCGTACCGTCGACCGAGTCGCTCGCCCGTATTCGTCGTCTGGCGCCTACGCGCCCCGCGCTCGACTGGACCACTTTGCAGGCCGAGGCCCGTTATCAGCATGCCCGACAGTTTCAATCTCAAATCCTTTCTGGCTGATCTGCCGCACTTGCCCGGTGTGTATCGACATATCGATGCCGCCGGCGAGGTGATGTATGTGGGCAAAGCGCGCGACCTCAAGAAGCGCGTGTCTTCGTATTTTCAGAAGAATTTGGCCAGCCCGCGCATCGCGCAGATGGTGGGCAAGGTCGATCGGGTCGAGGTGTCGGTTACGCGCTCCGAGGCCGAAGCGCTGCTGCTTGAGAATAATCTGATCAAGCGGCTGCGTCCCCGCTACAACATCTTGTTTCGGGACGACAAGTCCTATCCGTATCTGCACATTACCGGCCACGCCTATCCGCGCATTGCCTACTACCGCGGCGCGACCAGTCGTCGAGGCAGTTATTTCGGGCCGTTTCCCAATGCCTGGGCGGTCAAGGAAACCATTCAGATTTTGCAGAAGGTGTTTCGACTGCGAACCTGCGAGGACTCGGTGTACGCCAATCGGTCGCGTCCCTGTCTGTTGCATCAGATCGGACGATGTTCGGCACCGTGCGTGGGCGCGATCGAGGTCGACGATTACGCCCGCGACGTGCTGCGCGCCACACGCTTCTTGAATGGCGAAGCCAAAGAGGTCATGAGCGAGATCGAGGCGCGCATGCAGGCCGCCTCGGCAGAGCTGGCGTTCGAGCGGGCAGCCGTGTTGCGCGATCAGATGGGATCCTTGGCGCGGGTTTTGCACCAGCAGACCATGGAAGACAGCGGTGGGGGCGATACCGACATCATCGCGCTCGTGCAGGCAGGTGGCCGGGTGTGTGTCAACCTGGCCATGGTACGGGGCGGTCGGCACCTGGGCGACAAGGCGTTTTTCCCCAGCCATGCCGAGCAGGCAGAATTGCCGGGCGTGCTGGAAGCCTTCGTAGGGCAACATTATGCGGGGGCCAGCTTGCCGACCGTGGTGGTGTCCAATTTGGCCTTGCCCGATCCGGCCTTGCTGGATTTGTTGGCCGAGGAGTCGGGCACCAGGCTGCGCTGGTTGAATCGTCCCCAGGGGGTGCGGCGCTCGTGGTTGGAGCAGGCTCAGAAAAACGCCGAAATGGCGCTGGCGCGTGCGCTGACCGAATCGGGTGCGCGGGCGGCACGCACGCTGGCGCTGGCCGAAGCATTGGAGCTGGATACCGACGAAACCGCCCTGGACGCCCTACGCATCGAGTGTTTTGATATCAGCCATACCGCAGGCGAAGCCACCCAGGCGTCGTGCGTGGTGTTCGAGAAGCACGATATGCAGCCTTCCTTGTACAGGCGCTACAACATTGCCGGTATTACGCCGGGCGACGACTATGCTGCCATGCGACAAGTGTTGACCCGGCGATTTGCCAAGGTGGCCGATGGCGATGCGCCGCTGCCAGGGGTGGTGTTGATCGACGGCGGCAAAGGGCAGGTCGAGGTCGCCCGTCAGGTGTTCGGCGAGCTTGGGCTGGACATCCATGTACTGGTGGGCGTGGCCAAAGGGGAAGGGCGTCGCGTAGGCCTGGAGACCTTGGTGTTTGCCGACGAACGGCCACCGGTCGCGCTAGGCGGCGAATCGGCGGCCTTGATGCTGATCGCCCAGGTGCGCGACGAGGCGCATCGCTTTGCGATAACCGGTATGCGCGCCAGGCGGGCTAAAGCGCGCAATGTGTCGCGGCTGGAAGAGATCGAAGGTATTGGTGCCAAACGGCGCCAGCGTCTGCTAGCTCGGTTCGGCGGGTTCTCTGGCGTGGCCTCGGCCAGTATTCACGATTTGGCATCGGTAGATGGGATTTCGCAGGAATTGGCCGAACGGATATACGAATCCTTACGAGGCTGACGGACTTTCCAGCCGACGTGATGTAGCATACGCGCATTATGCCTCTAAACGCACCGATCATTCTCACCTGGTTCCGCGTCGCCATGATTCCTATGGTGATTGGGCTGTTTTACCTACCCGAGAACTGGATGTCGGTGCCCCTGCGCGATACGGTTGCCGCGTTGGCGTTCATCCTAGCGGCTGCGACCGACTGGTTCGATGGCTGGTTGGCACGGCGCTGGAATCAAACCTCTGCCTTCGGCGCGTTTCTGGACCCGGTGGCCGATAAGCTGATGGTGTCGGCGGCCTTGCTGGTGCTGCTGGACCTGGGACGAGTGGATATTTTCATCGCTTTCATCATCATCGGTCGCGAAATCACGATTTCCGCGCTGCGCGAGTGGATGGCCCAGATCGGAGCCAGTGCCAGTGTGGCGGTGCATCGTTTGGGCAAGTTCAAAACCGCGGCTCAGATGATCGCCATTCCCTGCTTGCTTTACGATCGGTCCTTGTATGGCGTGAACCTACGCATCCTCGGACTCGTGTTGATCGTAATCGCCGCCATTTTGACGGTCTGGTCGATGTGCTATTACCTGCGACGCGCCTGGCCTGCGATTCGCGAAAAATCGATCAAGCTGTGAAGCATCAGGATTTGGCGTGACTGCGAGGGTGTAAAACGTGCTTGGGCAGGCTGCCAGCCAATGGGCGAGATTTCAGCTCACCATGACCGATACGCTGCATGATGACGCTGTTTTTCCGCGTCGACATGCGGCGTTTTTTATTGGCGCGCCTGCTTACTGGCGCGTCGTGCGGGCGTTGACCGGGGGGGTTTGGGTGGCTTCGGTGCTGCGCCACGGATTGATATCCAGACCGCCGCGTCGCGTATAGCGGGCATATACCGATAATCGGCCCGGGCGGCAGACCCGTAAGATGTCATCGAAAATGCGCTCTACGCAATGCTCGTGGAAATCCGCATGGTCGCGAAACGACACGATATAGCGCAGCAATTGCGCGGGGTCGATCGGTACGCCGGTATAGCTGATCTGTACATCGGCCCAATCGGGCTGACCCGTGACCGGGCAATTCGATTTCAATAATCGCGATACCCAGGTGTGCGAGATTTCGGGCTGCGAGAAATCGGCACTCAATAGCTCGGCTTGCGGAGTGTAGGTGTCGATAGCGATGTCTTGATCGTCCAGCACGCTGCCATCGAGCGCGGCAATAGACAGGGCGTCCAGGTCGGCACCCGTGTGCAGTTGGACATCTACGCGCGCCTTTGCGGCCGCGCTCAGATCGCGCGCCAGCATGGTGCGCACAGTGGCGGTGTCGGGCAAGCGAGTGGCGTTCAAGCTGTTCAAATACAGTTTGAACGATTTCGATTCGATGATGTTGGGCGAATCCTGCGGAACGATGAACGTAGCGGCGGCCACCTGCGGCTTGCCACGGCTGTTCAACCAAGACACTTCATAGGCCGTCCAGATGTCGGCACCCGAAGCCGGACGGGCCGTCGCGGCAGACAGCTGCGTGCGGTTGTGTTCGCGCGCGATGGGGAACAACAAACTGGCGTCGTAGTGGTCGGGGTAGGCGCTGGCGCGCCCCAGCGGGGAATGATCGATCATAGAAAATACGTGTAAGTGCTGAGGTGGCGCGCCCGATGTTTGTCGGCATAGGGTGGATGTCGGGACGATGCTAGCACGCGTGGTGATGACCGCCGAGGGGGGGGCCGCCTCGGTGCGCGGTAAAAGGCAATTAGTCTACTGGTGACCTACTGTATCGGCCAGGTGAGGTGCAGTTCCCGTAACGATCCTATGACGCCGGAGGTGAAGCGTATCGGACGGGATGTGTCGATCGAAAACTCAGGGATGCGTTCTAACCACGCGTTGGTGAAAATGGTCATTTGCATTCGAGCCAAGGATACGCCTGGGCAACGATGGATGCCTGCACCGAACGCAATGTGTTCGTCTCGTCGTTCGAAAACGGCGTTCATGGGATCTTTAAATAGTTTGTCGTCCAAGTTATAGAGCGCCAGAGGCAGACATAGCGCATCACCCTTTTTGATGGTGATATCTCCGAATCGAACGTCTTCGGTGGCCGTCCGGCTCAGGGCTACTGCGTTGTAGCGCCGTAGCAAATCGTCTACGGCGACGGGAACGAGTTCGGGCTTTTCGAGCAAAATAGCTCTGTGGTGTTGGCTGCGGGCAAGGTGATAAGCGATAAAGCCGATCTGCGAGGACACGGTGTCCACGCCCGCGAGCAAGATGTCGCGGGCGATCGCCTGCGCAATATCGACAGTCATGGGTTTGTCGAATACAGGCTCTTGAAATATCCGGCTAAGTGGATCGTTTCCAGGCGTATGCATGCGCTGAGTCACAATGGGTTGGAGATAGTCATCTACCAGCGTCACGAGGGCGTCGCCCTGCAAGCCTTGATCGGTGTTGCTTAGATAAGCGCTGAGATGTACGAGCCGTTCGAAATCCGTAGCGGGTAAGCCCGCATAGGCTAAAAAGAGCTTAATCGGAAAAACGCTGGCGATATCGGATACGAATTCGCAGCGTCCACGGACTTGTACGCTGTCGATAATCTCACCGACAATTTGCTTTGCAGGGTCTCGCAATTTGGCAATGTACTTCGATGCAACAGCTCGATTAGCGGCATTGCGGTACTGGGCATGCTCAGGTTGATCGGCATGCAAGGGTAGTAATTTGAAATGCTCCGTCTTTGCCCCTGGATTGAATAGTGGCGCATTGGAAAACCGGGTGTGGTCGAGCAGAATTTGCTTGATGTGGTGTCCCAGGGTGACGATCCAATGCCCGCCATTGTGGGGCGTCCATAAAAACTCCGGGCTTTGGTCGGTCTGGAGCTGCTTCCAGGCTGCGTGTAAATCCGTTTCGCTGCCCGGCAGTGCGTAAATGTCGATGTCGGCGGCGTTGCTTGCGGGAACATGGGATGGGCGAGGGTATAGAGCAGTGTTCATTCAATGATCTCTTTTTCGGTTTAGTGGCGGTTTTGGCAGCTACGTTGTCGTGATGCTGTGTCGTGCCCGAATAAGATCGCTTGTATGAATAAGGTGAGGGATGAAATCGTTTAGGAAATTACAAATTGATGGTCACGTTGCTGCCCAACGTGACCATTGCGGCACGCAGGTTGTTGATGTGAGTTTGCGCCATCTATGCTTGAATTTTCGCATTATGAAATCATTGCGTAGTGCGCGAAAGCGAGTTTTGCAGTGCGACAGGTTTGGATTTCACTGGATTTACTTTCTTTCCGTATTATGAAATTTAATTTGTATGTTGTTGATAAATAATAGTTAAATAATTTTCGCTTACCGGGTGCCAGCAAGCTCTCGCGATGCAGCAAATAATTAGACTAAAGGCGTGGTATTACCCACTTACCCGTCTTCAGGAGACCGCATCATGACAACACGTGAGACTCGTATTCAGGCTCTAACCAAGCACTGGGCAGAATCCCCCCGCTGGCGCGGCATCAAGCGCGGCTATGGCGCCGACGAGGTCGTGCGTCTGGCTGGTTCCGTGCCGGTGGCCCATACCCTCGCGCGGCGTGGCGCGGAGCGCTTGTGGTCGTTGCTGGAGAGCGAGCCTTTCGTCAATAGCCTGGGCGCCATGAGCGGCAATCAAGCCATGCAGCAGGTGAAGGCGGGTTTGAAGGCAATCTATTTGTCTGGTTGGCAGGTGGCTGGCGACGCCAATGGCGCGGGTGAAATGTACCCAGACCAATCGCTGTACCCGGCTAACTCGGTGCCTCAGGTCGTTCAGCGCATCAACAACGCCTTGTCGCGCTGCGATCAGATCCAATGGATGGAAGGGCGCTCGCCCGGCGACCCCGGCTATATCGATTATTTCGCGCCCATCGTGGCCGATGCCGAAGCGGGCTTTGGCGGCGTGCTGAACGCATTCGAACTGATGAAGGCCATGATCGCCGCAGGCGCGGCCGGCGTTCACTTCGAAGATCAACTGGCATCGGTGAAGAAGTGCGGACACATGGGCGGCAAGGTGCTGGTGCCCACCCGCGAAGCGGTGGCCAAGTTGATTGCGGCTCGGTTGGCGGCCGACGTGATGGACACGCCCACTTTGTTGCTGGCTCGCACCGACGCCGATGCGGCCGATCTGATCACAGCCGATATCGACGAGAACGACAGGCCGTTTCTGACGGGCGAGCGGACGGTCGAAGGATTTTTCCGTACCCGTCCTGGGATCGATCAGGCCATTTCGCGCGGGTTGGCTTATGCACCGTATGCCGATCTGATCTGGTGCGAGACCGGCACACCGAATCTGGATTATGCGAAAAAGTTCGCCGAAGCCATTCAACGGCAATTCCCGGGCAAGCGGTTGGCGTACAACTGCTCGCCGTCGTTCAACTGGAAGCGCAATCTGGACGATGTCACTATCGCTAAGTTCCAGCGCGAGCTGGGGGCCATGGGCTATGCCTTCCAATTCATCACGCTGGCGGGATTCCATTCGCTGAACTACGGCATGTTCGAATTGGCCCATGGGTATGCCCATCGGCAGATGAGCGCATTCGTCGGCCTTCAAGAGAAGGAGTTCGCCGCCGCCGAATTGGGCTTCACCGCGGTCAAGCACCAGCGCGAAGTGGGCACGGGTTACTTCGACGCCGTGACGCAGGCGATCGAAGGCGGTCAATCGTCGACTACCGCTTTGCACGGTTCGACCGAGGATCAGCAGTTCGAGGTGGCAGCAGGGTAGGGGCCGCGGGTGATCGGGTCAGAAGCTAGATCCGATCGGTCAAACTAATAAGCGCGCCCTGCGTGAACCGATCCCAGAGGCTAGGGTAGTTCATGCAGAGCGCGCCTTTTTCATGCTGCTTTCAGGGCATGTTTACCCGTTAGGCAACAATTGCGCTTCTTGTTGGGCATCGACCACGGCCAGGGCGGTCATGTTGACGATGCGGCGCACGGTGGTGCTGGTCGTCAAAATATGCACGGGGCGTGCTGCGCCCAACAGAATCGGACCCATGGCGACGCCATTGCTGCCGGTCATCTTCAGCATGTTGTATGTGATGTTGCCGGTGTCCAGATTGGGCATGACCAACAGGTTGGCGCGGCCCTTCAGCGTGCTGTCGGGGTAGGCCTTCATGCGAATGGATTCCGACAAAGCCGAGTCGGCATGCATCTCGCCGTCGAGCTCGAGATGCGGTGCGCGCGCTTGAACCAAGCGGCGCGCTTCGGCCATCTTGCGCGACGATTCACTAGGACGGCTGCCGAAGTTTGAGTGCGACAACAGTGCGATTTTTGGAACGACACCGAAGCGCAACATTTCCTGCGCGGCCAAAATGGTCATGTCGGCCACTTGCTCGGCAGTCGGATCCTGATTGACGTGAGTGTCGCAAATGAACAGCGTTTGCTCGGGCAGGAGCAGCGCGTTCATCGCGGCATAGGTGTGGGTGCCGGCTTGGAGGCCGATCACTTCGTCGACGTATTGCAACTGCTTGTCGTAATGGCTCGAGGCCCCGCACAGCATGGCATCGGCGTCGCCACGGCGCAGCAGCATCGCACCGATCAGCGTGTTGTGCTTGCGAATCATGGCGCGCGCGATGTCGGGCGTCACGCCCTCGCGGCCGCGCAATTTGTAGTAGCCCGTCCAGATTTCCTTGAAGCGCTCGTCGTCTTCCGGATCCACGATTTCGATATTGCGAGCGTGCGTCAGGCGCAGGCCGAACTTCTTAATACGCATCTCGATGATGGCAGGGCGACCGATCAGAATCGGGTTCGCCAGACCTTCGTCCACCACGGTTTGCACCGCGCGCAGGACGCGCTCGTCTTCGCCATCGGCATACACCACGCGCTTGGGTGCCTGACGAGCCTGATGGAATAAAGGGCGCATCAACTGGCCCGAGTGATAAACGAATGCCATCAGTTTCTGGCGATAGGCGTGCATGTCCTCGATCGGACGCAAGGCCACGCCGGAATCTGCAGCGGCCTGTGCGACGGCCGGCGCGATTTCGACGATCAAACGCGGGTCGAACGGTTTCGGGATGATGTAGTCGGCACCGAAGGACAGTTCTTGACCGGAATAGGCGAGCGCTACTTCATCGTTCTGTTCGGCTTCGGCCAATGCGGCAATGGCTTTGACGCATGCCAGCTTCATTTCTTCGGTGATGCAGGTCGCGCCTGCGTCCATCGCACCACGGAAAATGAACGGGAAGCACAGGACGTTGTTGACCTGGTTGGGATAATCCGAACGACCGGTCGCGACGATGCAGTCCGGGCGAGCGGCTTTGGCCACCTCCGGGCGGATTTCGGGTTCGGGGTTGGCCAGCGCCAGGATCAGCGGTTGGTCGGCCATGGTCTTCACCATCTCGCCCGTCAACACGCCTGCCGTCGAGCAGCCCAGGAACACGTCGGCGCCGGCCACGATGTCGGCCAGGGTACGTAAATCGGTCTTTTGGGCGTAGCGCGCCTTATTGACCTCCATTTTTTCGTCACGACCGACCCAGATCACGCCGCGCGAATCGGTCACGAAAATGTTTTCGCGTTGAATGCCTAGCTCGACCAGCAAGTCCAGGCAAGCGATGGCCGCCGCACCTGCGCCCGAGCACACCAGACGCACTTCGCTCATGCGCTTGTTGACGACTTTTAAACCATTGAGAATGGCGGCCGACGAGATAATTGCGGTGCCATGCTGATCGTCGTGGAAAACGGGGATCTTCATGCGCTCGCGCAGTTTCTTTTCGATGTAGAAGCACTCGGGCGCTTTGATGTCTTCAAGGTTCACGCCGCCCAGTGTGGGTTCGAGCGCGGCGATGATGTCCACCAGTTTGTCCGGATCGTTCTCGGCCAGTTCGATATCGAACACATCGATGCCGGCAAACTTCTTGAACAGGCAACCCTTGCCTTCCATGACCGGCTTGGCGGCCAGCGGGCCAATATTGCCCAGGCCCAACACGGCGGTGCCGTTGGTGATCACGCCAACCAAGTTGCCGCGCGACGTATATTTGGACGCGGCTTCGTCACCCTGGTGGAAAATGGCCATGCAAGCGGCGGCCACTCCGGGCGAATAGGCCAGCGATAAATCGTCCTGGTTTGCCAGCGGTTTGGTCGGGGTGACCGAGATTTTGCCGGGTGACGGATAGGCGTGGTAATCCAGCGCCAGTTTGGTGAAGGTGTCGTCCATTGCCATAGGGTAATGATTTGAGATGTGAAAAGTGTGCGCTATTTCAACAGAAACAGTCGGTATATGCTTGGCCAACTGCGCGGAAAATCACGAAAGTTAAGGTTGACATAAGTGTCCGAGCACGCGATGACCGGTCATGAAAACTTTCGTTGGCGCGGTGCAACATTGGTTTTTATCAGCTACTTAGCGGGTATATCGAAGGTATTGGCTGTGCATTGACGGTGGTTTGCGCAGTGTCTGTCACAGGATGTCGCGCCGCTTCTTAATTGAAGCAGGAACAACACAGACGGTAGGTGCATCCAACGCTATACTGCTCAGATGGCTTTCTAGGCTAGTTCGTCGCCTTCTGCCCTCGCTATCCGCTAACCGGTAAAGCCGTGTCGCGGAAGGTTTTCCTGCATCGCAACGGGTGAGACACCCGGAAAGGTGAAGCAACACAAATGTCATCGGAAAAACAATCCCTTACTACGTCGTATTTGTTCGGCGGTAATGCTCCCTATGTCGAGGAGTTGTACGAGGTTTACCTCGACAACCCGGCAGGCGTTCCCGACAACTGGCGTACCTATTTTGATCAGCTCCAGCATATTGCTGCGACGGACGGTCAGGAAACCACCCGCGATCAGGCGCACGCGCCCATCGTCGAGTCTTTCGCCCAGCGCGCAAGGGCCAACGCCTTCGTCAGCCGCAACGGCGCTGGGCCCGACCTGGACATGGCACGCCGTCAGGTCTCGGTGCAGCAGCTCATCGGGGCGTACCGCTCTCTGGGTTCGCGTGTGGCAGATCTCGATCCGCTGCGCCGACAAGAGCGTCCCTCCATCCAGGAACTCGATCCCGCCTTTTATGGACTGAGCGAAGCCGATCTGGATCAAACCTACTCGGCCACCAATACGTATTTCACGACCGATACCACCATGACCTTGCGCGACATGCTCAAGGCCCTGCGTGATACCTATGGTCGTTCGATCGGTGCCGAATTCACGCATATTTCCGATCCGGCCGCCAAGCGCTGGATCGCCGAGCGTCTCGAGTCCACCTTGGGCGCGCCGCAGAATTCGCCAGAGCGGAAAAAACATATTCTTCAGCAACTGACCGAAGCCGAAGGTCTGGAGCGCTTCTTGCACACGAAATACGTGGGTCAGAAGCGCTTTTCGCTGGAGGGTGGCGAAAGCTTTATCGTGTGTATGGACGAGATCGTCAATCACGCTGGTGAGAACGGTGTGCAGGAAGTCATCGTGGGCATGGCACACCGTGGCCGTCTGAACATGCTGGTCAACATCATGGGCAAGATGCCCGGCGATCTGTTTGCCGAATTCGAAGGCAAGCATCCCGAAGGCTTGACCGACGGCGACGTGAAATACCACAACGGCTTTTCCAGCGACGTCTCCACGCGCGGCGGTCCAGTGCACCTGTCCCTGGCGTTTAACCCGTCCCACCTCGAAATCGTCAACCCGGTGGTCGAAGGCAGCGTGCGTGCCCGCCAGGAGCGCCGGGCCGACACCACCGGCTCGCAAGTGTTGCCCGTGCTGGTACACGGCGATGCGGCGTTCGCCGGCCAAGGCGTGGTGATGGAGACGCTGAACTTGGCGCAGACCCGCGGCTACGGCACGGGCGGCACCCTGCACGTCGTCATCAACAATCAGATCGGTTTCACGACTTCGGATCCACGCGACTCGCGTTCGACGCTGTATTGCACCGACGTCGTCAAGATGATCGAAGCACCGGTGTTTCACGTCAACGGCGACGACCCCGAAGCTGTGGTGTTCGTGACCGAACTGGCATTGGAATATCGCCAGAAATTCCATCACGACGTTGTGGTCGACATTGTCTGCTTCCGCAAGCTGGGTCACAACGAGCAAGATACGCCTGCCCTGACCCAGCCGCTGATGTACAAGCGTATCGGCCACCACCCCGGCACCCGCAAGACCTACGCCGACAAGCTGGTCGCCCAGGGCGTGCTGGCCGAGGGCGACGGCGAGCAGTTGGTTAAGGACTATCGTCAGCTCATGGAAGACGGTCAGCGCACCATCGAGCCGGTATTGACCGACTACAAGAGCAAGTACGCGATCGATTGGTCGCCTTACTTGAAGGCGAAGTGGACCGACCATGCCGACACGGCACTACCGCTGGCCGAGCTGAACCGTCTGGGCGAGCGCATCACCACGGTGCCCGAAGGTTTCACGGTTCATCCGCTGGTCAACAAGTTGCTGAACGATCGTCGTGCCATGGCACGCGGCGACATCAACCTCGACTGGGGCATGGGCGAGCATCTGGCCTTCGCCTCGCTGGTCAGCGCCGGTTATGCCGTGCGGATCACCGGTCAGGATTCGGGGCGTGGTACGTTCACCCACCGCCACGCGGTCTGGCACGATCAGAACCGCGAACGTTGGAACGACGGCACGTATATTCCGCTGCAAAACATCTCGGAAGCCCAGGCGCCGTTCACGGTGATCGACTCGGTGCTGTCCGAAGAGGCCGTGCTGGCTTTCGAGTATGGGTATTCCAGCGCTGAGCCCAACACGCTGACCATCTGGGAAGCGCAGTTCGGCGACTTCGTCAACGGTGCGCAGGTCGTGATCGACCAGTTCATCAGCTCTGGCGAAGCCAAGTGGGGTCGCCAGTCGGGCCTGACCATGATGCTGCCGCACGGCTACGAGGGCCAGGGCCCTGAGCACTCGTCGGCACGTATCGAACGCTTTCTGCAATCGTGCGCCGACAACAACATCCAGGTGGTGCAGCCGACCAATGGCTCGCAGATTTTCCACCTGCTGCGTCGTCAGATGATTCGCGCATTCCGCAAGCCGCTGGTCATTCTCACGCCGAAGTCGTTGCTGCGTAACAAGGACGCCGGTTCGAAACTGTCCGATCTGGTCGAAGGCACCTTCCTGCCGGTGATTGGCGAGGCCGACGGCACGATCGCCGCCGATGCCGTCAAGCGCGTGCTGGTGTGCTCGGGCAAGGTCTATTACGACCTGTTCAATAGTCGCAAAGAGCGTGAGATCGACAGCGTCGCTGTCATCCGCGTCGAGCAGCTGTATCCGTTCGCGCACAAGTCGTTCGACGCCGAATTGTCCAAATATCCCAACGCGACCGAAGTGATCTGGGTGCAGGACGAGCCGCAAAACCAAGGCCCGTGGTTCTATGTGCAGCATCATCTGTACGAGAACATGCGTGAAGGTCAGAAGCTGGCTTACGCCGGCCGCCCGGCTTCCGCATCGCCGGCCGTCGGCTATATGGCCAAGCACCTCGAACAGCAGAAGGCTTTGCTCGACCAAGCCTATGCGCCCAAGTTCAAGGGCTTCATGCTCACTAAATAACGCGAACCACGTTTACAGACTATTTACGGAATACAACCATCATGGCTATCAAAGATATCCTCGTGCCCCAGCTGTCGGAATCGGTTTCCGAAGCCTCCATGTTGCAGTGGAAGAAGCAGCCGGGCGCTGCCGTCGAAGCAGATGAAATTTTGATCGAAATCGAGACCGACAAGGTCGTGCTGGAAGTGCCGGCCCCCGCCTCAGGCGTGTTGTCGGAAATCGTCAAGGGCGACGGCAGCTCGGTGACTTCGGGCGAATTGATCGCCCGTATCGATACCGACGGCAAGGCCGCTGCGGCTCCCGCCACTTCGACCCCCAGCGATGCCAAGCCGCAAGCCGAGCAAGCCGCCGCGGCGCCCGCAGCCGCTGCGCCGGCCAGCAACAGCAGCGCTGGTGTGGCCTCGCCTTCGGCTGCCAAGATTCTGGCCGAGAAAAACGTCGATCCGTCGTCGGTGCAAGGTTCGGGCCGCGACGGCCGCGTCACCAAAGGCGATGCGCTGGGCGCATCGGCAGGTAGCGCCAAGCCTGCAGCCGCTGCCCCCGCAGCACAATCGGTGTCCTTGGATGGCCGTCCCGAGCAGCGCGTGCCCATGAGCCGCCTGCGTGCGCGTATTGCCGAACGCCTGCTGCAATCGCAGCAAGAGAACGCCATCCTGACGACGTTCAACGAAGTCAACATGCAGGCCGTGATTGACTTGCGTACGGCCTACAAAGACAAGTTCGAGAAAGAGCATGGCGTGAAGCTCGGCTTCATGTCGTTCTTCGTCAAGGCTGCCGTGGCCGCACTGAAGAAATATCCGCTGCTGAACGCGTCGGTCGACGGCAAGGACATCATCTATCACGGCTATTTCGACATCGGTATCGCCGTGGGCAGCCCGCGCGGTCTGGTGGTGCCCATCCTGCGTAACGCCGATCAACTGAGCATTGCCGAGATCGAAAAGCAGATCGCCGACTTCGGTAAGCGTGCCGGTGAAGGCAAGTTGGGTCTGGAAGAAATGACCGGCGGTACGTTCTCGATTTCGAACGGCGGCGTGTTCGGTTCGATGCTGTCGACCCCGATCATCAACCCGCCGCAGTCGGCCATTTTGGGCATTCACGCCACCAAGGAACGTCCCGTGGTCGAAAAGGGCCAGATCGTCATTCGTCCGATCAACTACCTCGCGCTGTCCTACGACCACCGCATCATCGATGGCCGCGAAGCCGTCCTGGGCCTGGTCGCCATGAAGGACGCCCTGGAAGATCCGCAGCGCCTGCTGCTGGATCTGTAAATCGGAGACCAACAGATGTCCAAACAGTTTGACGTAGTCGTCATTGGCGCGGGTCCCGGCGGATACATCGCCGCCATCCGCGCGGCCCAGTTGGGCTTCTCGGTGGCATGTGTCGACGCATGGTCGACGGCCGACGGTAAGGCCGCACCGGGCGGCACCTGCACCAACGTCGGATGCATTCCGTCGAAGGCGCTGTTGCAGTCCTCGGAACATTATGAACACGCCAACAAGCATTTCGAAGCGCACGGCATCGAGCTCAAGGGCGTGAACCTGAAGCTCGACAAGTTGTTAGGCCGCAAGGACGGCGTGGTCAAGCAGAACAACGAAGGCATCCTGTACCTGTTCAAGAAGAACAAGGTCACCTTCTTTCACGGCAAGGGCGAGTTCGTGGGCCAGGCCGAAGGTGGCTGGTCTATCAAGGTCGCCGGCGAGCAGGAAGAAAATCTGGTGGGCAGGCACGTGGTGATCGCCACGGGTTCGGCCGCACGTGCCTTGCCTGGCCTGCCGTTCGACGAGAAACAGGTGCTGTCGAACGACGGCGCACTGAAGATCGATTCGGTCCCCAAGACGCTGGGCGTCATCGGTGCCGGTGTGATCGGCCTCGAAATGGGTAGCGTCTGGCGTCGTCTGGGTGCCGAAGTCACTATTTTGGAAGCCATGCCCGAGTTCTTGGCGGCCGCCGATCAACAGGTGGCCAAAGAAGCCAGGAAGGCGTTCGACAAACAAGGTCTGAAGATCGAGATGGGCGTGAAGATCGGCGAGATCAAGGCCGAAGCCAAATCGGTGACCGTGCCCTATACCGACGCCAAGGGTGGCGAGCAGTCCTTGAAAGTGGACAAGCTGATCGTCTCTATCGGTCGAGTGCCCTACACCGAAGGTCTGCAAGCCGACAAAGTGGGCTTGAAGTTAGATGAGCGCGGTTTTGTGATCGTCGATGGCGATTGCAAGACCAACCTTGCCAACGTCTGGGCCGTGGGCGACGTCGTGCGCGGTCCGATGTTGGCGCACAAGGCCGAGGAAGAAGGCGTGGCGGTGGCCGAACGCATTGGCGGGCAACACGGTCATGTCAATTTCGACACCGTACCCTGGGTCATTTACACTTCGCCCGAAATCGCCTGGGTGGGTAAGAGCGAGCAACAACTCAAGGCCGAAGGCCGCGAGTACAAGGCTGGCAGCTTCCCTTTTCTGGCCAACGGTCGCGCCCGCGCATTGGGCGATACCACCGGTTTCGCCAAGGTGATCGCCGATGCCAAGACCGACGAGGTCTTGGGGGTGCATATCGTGGGTCCGATGGCGTCCGAGCTGATTTCCGAAGCCGTGACTATTATGGAATTCCGCGGTGCCGCTGAAGACATTGCACGGATCTGCCACGCACATCCGACCTTGTCCGAAGCTGTCAAGGAAGCGGCCTTGGCCGTAGACAAGCGCTCGCTGAATTTCTAAGGCGCGTTTCGTGCCAAACAGGGGATCGGGTGCCTGCACACCCGATCCCCTTATCCTTTTTCAGGAAGTCTGTTTCATGACTGTCCGCGACTACTACGAGTCGGCCTTGGCCGAGCGTGGCTATCAGCCTGACGATGCCCAACGTGTCGCCATCGACCGGCTGCAGCAGTATTTCGATGACTGGCTGGCGTTCAAGCGCAAGCGCTCCAATGCCTTGAAGAAGTTGTTCAGCCGTCCCGAGGTGCCGCGCGGCGTCTATTTGTGGGGCGGGGTGGGGCGCGGCAAGAGCTTTCTGATGGATGCGTTTTTTCTGACGGTGCCGGTGCAGCGCAAGACCCGCGTGCATTTTCACGAATTTATGCGCGGCGTGCATCGCGAGCTGAATGCCGTCAAGGGCACCAGCGATCCGCTGGACGAGGTGGCCTCGCGCATCGCGGCCAAATACCGGCTGATCTGTTTCGACGAATTCCATGTCTCGGACGTGGCCGACGCCATGATTCTGTATCGGCTGCTGCTCAAACTGTTCGAGCATGGCACCTCGTTCGTGATGACGTCCAACTACGAGCCGTCGACGTTGTATCCCGATGGTTTGCACCGCGACCGCATCCTGCCGGCCATCAAGCTGATACAGGCGCGCATGGACATCTTAAATGTGGATGCCGGGGTGGACTACCGCCGCCGTTCGCTGGAGCAGGTCGAGATTTATCATTACCCCCTGGACGAGGCTGTGCAGACGGCATTGCAGCAGGCGTTCGACCGCCTGGCCGACACTGCGCCGCAAGACCCTGTGCTGACGGTCGAGAACCGGCAGTTGAAAGCCCAGGCATTGGCGGGCAGCGTGGTGTGGTTCGACTTTGCTACGTTATGCGGCGGACCCCGTTCGCAAAACGATTATCTCGAACTGGCGGGGCGGTTTCACGCCATTATCTTGTCGGACGTGCCCCGAATGTCCGCTCGCCAATCGTCCGAGGCGCGCCGCTTCACCTGGCTGGTGGATGTGTTCTACGACCACAAGGTGAAGCTGATCATCTCGGCCGAGTGTCCGCCGGAGGAACTGTACACCGAGGGCACCTTGTCCAACGAGTTCCATCGGACCGTCTCGCGGTTGTTGGAAATGCAGTCGAAAGAATATCTGGATGCCGAGCGGCGCGCTGCTGTTGTGCTGTAGTGTCCAAAGATTCATAGACGCCGTAGAAGCTATCGGATCCGCGTGGGCCATTTCGTTGTATGACTGATCGGTCTACGCTTGCACCTGGCGAATGCCTGCAATTAAAGAAAAAATCTCAGGCTAAACGCTATCCGCCAGGCGTTGCGTCAGTCGTTAATCATGGACAGCCTTTTTGGTTTGATTTCATCATGCACCAAGTCCAATAAAGTAGTACTGCCAACACACCACTTTCAATGTCTTGGTTTTCAAACTTCGAGGCTGCTTGGGGGGCTTCGCTCACGGTAATGTCGTGCGGCGTCATAGCGAACGCCGATGTGGCTGTAGCCAGCATGCCGGCAACGCACAGCGACGCAATAAAAGATTTCATCGGTGTTTTTTTCATGGTCCTTCTCCTTAAGCACATGAAACGTAAAGAGGTGTGCTGCGCGCATATCGAGCAGGTAACGCCATAAGGTGATTGAAGCGGTACCCACCTCTTGGACGTCGTTTTCAATGGCCACGCCGCACACTCGAAGGTAGCGCTCTAATGGCGAGCCGAAATCTTTATTCTAGGATCAGTTTCAAAGGGCCGGTCGCGCTTGCATTTTGGCGTGCACTGCGGAAGTTTTTAGTCCAGGGTCGAACATGAACTCATGGCTTGCAGGCGTAGCAGTGCGTTCATCGCGCGATTGCTATGAACAGGTTTCCCATTGTCTGGCCGACACCGCGCTGCAAGATTCAGTGTTGACGGTCGAGAACCGGCAGTTGACGGCGAAGGCGTTGGCGGGCAGCGTGGTGTGGTTCGACTTTGCGCGCTTGTGTAGCGGTCCGCGCTCGCTAAACGATGATCTGGATCTGGCCAGTCGCTTTCACGCGATCATTTTGTCGGATGTGCCCAAGAGGTCGGCCCGTCAATCGTCCAAAGCGCGGCGATTCATTTGGCTGGTGGATGTGTTCAACGACCATCAGCTGAAGTCGATTGTCTCTGCCGAATAGCCCCCCGAGGCGCTGTATACCGAAGGCATTTTGTCGAACGAGTTCCATCGCACGGTGTCGAGATTGCTCGAGATGCAATCGAAAGAGTATCGGGACGCGGAAGCGGCGCAGCGCAGTGGTCCTGTAGAGGGTCGGGACGATCCTCGCTTCGGTTCGTACGTTCGCGGCACGGATCAGGGCGCGCTGTGCATCGATTGGTAGGTATGTGGTGTCGATCAGGACGAGTCTTGCATCAATTCGATCATGCGCTGTTCGACCCAATGGGCGCTCATGTTCAGCAGTCGGCCTTGGTTCCACAGCATGCGGACCGACAACAAAGGCAAGGACAGTGCCGGGCATGAAACCTGGTGCAAGGGTTTGGCGTAGTTGCCGGACAGGGCCACGTTCACTGGCAGAATCGCCCAGCCCAGGTCGTCGGCCACCATTTCGGCGATTGTATAAAAGCTGTCGGAGCGCCAGACTTTGGGACTATAGACGCGCTCTTGCGCTCGCTCGGCGGTCATGACCAATTGACGGTGGCGTGCCAGATCGCTGCGCTTGATCGCTGCTTTGTCGAGCAGGGGGTGGCCGCTGGCGACGAATATGGCCTGAGGCAGTGTGCCAATATGACGTTGATCGAAACGATCGCGCAGGGGGCCTCGGTCGAAATGAAAAGCCACGTCGGCGTGTGCCTGATCGACGTAGTCGGCCACTTCGTTTGCCGTGCCGTTCAGTAGCGTGAGTTCCAGATTGGGAAAACGCTCGGAGATTTCGCGAAGCAAGGTGCCGACGGCGTTGAAGGGCAGCGCTTCGTCTAGCGCCAATGCCAACTTGGCATCGTTGCGATCGACCAGCGAACGTGCCCGTTGATCCAGTGCCGCAGCCTGCCGCAGCACTTCGCGCGCTTCCAACAGCAACAACTGACCCGCATCGGAAAGCGTGGCGCGGTGAGTCGTGCGATCGAATAACGCCACGTTCAAATCCGCTTCCAATAGGCTGACTGCGGTACTGACCGCTGATTGTGCTTTACCCAGATGGCGCGCGGCCGCGCTGATAGAGCCTTGTTCGGCGGTAGCGACGAACTGCCGCAACTGGTCGAGACTCCACTGCATCGCTGTGTCCTATCTAAAAAAACGATGGATTCGAATTTTTTAAATCCAATAATACGGTAAATAATGTCCGTCGTCCCGTTTAAAACGCCATTGAGCGCAATTCCGAAATGATCGTTACCCCGTGGTTTTTCTTATTGGCAGCCATTGCCGTCGAAGTGGTCGGCGTCACCATCATGAAAATCGTCGCCGATGCTGGCGCCGTCTCGACCTTGATGCTCATGTACGCGATGATCGCCCTGTCCTTCTGTTTTCTGGCCGTTAGCGTCAAACGCCTTCCTCTTGCTTTGGCCTACGCAACCTGGGAAACGGTGGGACTTATCTGCGTCGCGTTCATCGGAGTGCGTTACTTCGGCGAGAGTCTGGGGACGCTTAAGGTGCTGGGTATAGCGGTGCTGATCCTGGGCGTCATACTGGTCAATATCGGGGCACCCCATGACAGTATGGGGCAGGGCGCTGAAGATAGTCATTTCGCCCAGAAGGCGTAATCGACATGAAAAACGCCGAACTCATTCATTATGTCTTTATGGCTGTGGCGATCGTCCTGGAAGTCGCGGCCAACATTCTTATCAAGTACTCCGATGGGTTTCGTCGTCGCGCCATCGGTCTGCTGGGTGTCGCCAGCATCCTGGCTTCGTTCACCGCCCTATCGCAGGCCGTCAAAGGCATCGACCTATCGATTGCCTATGCATTGTGGGGTGGGACGGGCATCGTACTGACGGCGAGTGCGGCAGTGGTGCTGTTCAAGCAGCGGCTGAGTCCAACGGGTTGGTTGGGGATCGGTGGGATCGTGGCAGGCATGGTGCTATTGCGCTTGGCCTAGCACCACGCCCGGTAGTCTTTCTTGTCGACGACGGTGTGCGCGTTCAGCGCGGCCGCCAGCTACCTGGATCCGGACTTCCGTTTCTTGAATCGAAACAAGGGCGGTACGCAAGTCGATATGGATGTCCATACGCTGGTCAGCGTTTTCCCGCAGACACGCCATTGGATATCTTCAACCCCAATACCAATCAATACATCACGCCGGTCGAGTGGATCAGCAATACCCGGCAACGCCGGTACCAAACTGGTATCTACGCGCAGGATCAAATCAATAAAGTGCCGTCCGCAACCTTGGTGGACGCCGCGATCGCTTATGGCTTAGGCCGCGCCACGCCCACCCGTGCTCGATCAAGGCCAGCGTTCGTTATCGCTGGTAGAGCATCGGGCTACAAGAAAGCTTACAATCAGACTGGGAATGATTATAATTCCTGTTTGTTAATTATCAGGCCTGTCCGGCTGTATGACGTGAAAGCTCCCGCTGCCCCTGGCGCCTCGTGGCGCTACCGATTGGCCGTTGCGTCGCGCGCTTGTGCGGCGGTGTTCGGCGGTTATGGCCTCGCCTCGGCCAGTGCAGCCTTTATGGCCGTC
>CAMDNZ010000030.1 GCA_945903445.1 Bordetella parapertussis | reverse complement strand
GGGACGGCGCTTAGGGACGGCGGCGAAACACCAGCAAGACGGCCCCCGCAGCCAGCACCGCGATGCCCACCAATGCACCGATTCCGGTGTAGACCACGCTGGAATACAAGAGGTAGAGGCAGACGCCGACGAACAGAATCGGCGTGATGGGATAGAACGGCACCGAGAACGGACGCGGCCGATCCGGGTTGCGGCGACGCAAGACGAACAGCGACCCACCCGTCAATACGAAGAAGAACCAGAACACCGGCGCGGTGTAGTCCACCATGGTCGAAAAGCCGCTGCGCGTGATGGCGCCCAAGGCAACTAAGGCCAGGGCGATCGTGGTAACCGTCGCGATGGCGTTGCTGGGGCCGTCGTGGCGCAGATTCCATTGGCCCAGTTTCGAGAACATCGGCTCGTCTTTGCCGAAGGCGTAAATGGTACGCGAGCCCAATAAAATGGTGGCATTGGCCGAAGTGAGCGCCGAGATGGCAATCAACGCGCTGATGATCTGCGCGCCGCGCTCACCCATGACCGCGCGCAGCATATCGGCGGCCACGGCGTCGCTAGATCCCGCCCCTTCCAAGCCCAGCACTCGCACGAAGGCGAT
This sequence comes from Bordetella parapertussis, assembly GCA_945903445.1. Lineage (GTDB taxonomy): Bacteria > Pseudomonadota > Gammaproteobacteria > Burkholderiales > Burkholderiaceae_B > Schauerella. The sequence goes on along the minus strand of CAMDNZ010000030.1, from coordinate 36,929 downwards.
GTTGACCAGCAGGTATGCTGCCGTCACGAGCAGCAGGCTCCAGAACAGCGCGCGCGGCAGATTGCGGCCCGGCCCCACCACTTCGGCCGATACGTACGCAGCCTCGTTCCAACCGCCATAGGTGAGCATGACGAATACCAGAATCAGACCCCAGTGAGTCGCACTGCGTGTAGCCGTATCGGCTGCGGCGTTGGCAGCTGCCATCTGCGGGTCGGGCGTCAGGAACAGACCTGCCAGGATGATCAGCACGACGCCGCCGACCTCGATCAGCGTCAGGACGTTTTGCGTCCATTTGCCCGACTTCAGCCCGGCCAGATTGATCGCGCCCAACACCAGCACCATGGCGGCGGCGTAGATCGCCGCGGAATAGGGCCCCAGGTTATAGAGCTGCGTCGCGTAGTCGCCGAAGATATAGCCCAATAAGGCGATCGATCCGGTCGGGATGACCGTCAGTCGGGCCCAGGCGAACAGAAAGGCAATCTTGTCGCCATACGCCAGCCGCAAAAAGTGATAATCGCCCCCTGCGCTAGGATAGCTGGTAGTCAGTTCGGCATAGACCAGGGCGCCCGCGATCGAGATCAGTCCGCCCAAGGCCCAGGCGATCAGCATTTCGGTGACGCTGAAGGAATTGGCCGCGACCAAAGCGGGCGCGCCAAAGATACCGGCACCGATCACGATACCGATGATCAGCGCCATGACGTCCAAAGTCTTGAGCAGTCGGCGAGGTTGCGCCACAGGGGTATCAATTGCGGACGTAGCCTGTCGGGTCGGATCGGGCATGGATTGCGCTGTTCTCGCTGTAAAGGGCACTTGTTTGACGACCGACTATGCCATCTTTGCATCGCTCTCCCTAGCGAGCGGAGTAACCGAAAATGACGAAGATCTGCAATTTCAGAGATACTGCGGTGCGATAAGTTCCGTCTTTCTGACGAAAACCTGAAATTTGTCGCTGCAATTTTAAGCTTACGAACGATTACATATTGCTGCCACATTACGTGACGTGAAGCTTGGTCCGAGATACGCCTGGGGGGTGCAATTAACGATATGCTCACAAACGCTCGTATGCTGCCTCGCGTTGGTGGCCCCGGCGTTATATCCCGTTGTTATATCCGATTATTTCGAAGCCTCTCGATGACCTGCTTTCTCCTAAACGCCTCTTGGACGCGCTGTCTCATTGCTTCGGTCCTGCTCGCAGGGCTGTTGGCCTGCTCGGGCGAGTCGCCGGAGAACACCAGTCAAACGGCGGCGGCCCGTGTCCGAATAGCCGTCGTCGATGACGCACCGCCGGCCGGTCGCCGCTACACTGGTGAGGTGCGTGCTCGCACCGAAAGCAATTTAGGGTTTCGCGTCAACGGCAAAATCGCCCAGCGGCTGGTCGACCCGGGCCAGCGGGTCGCGCGCGGTCAGGTGCTGATGAAACTCGACGATGCCGACTTGGCCTTGTCCACCGCTCAAGCTCAGGCCGCCGTCGAGGCGCGCCGAGTGCAATATATACGGGCCGCTGCCGACGAAAAACGACTGCGGGCGCTCGTCCAGAATGGTGCCGTATCGCGCCAGGCCTACGACCAGGCTCAGGCACAGGCCAATGCCACCCAGGCTGATCTGACGGCAGCCCAGGCTCAAGCGCGACAAACCGCCAATCAGGCGCGGTATGCCGAACTGCGTGCCGATGCCGACGGCGTCATCCTCGGCGTGCCGGGCGAACCCGGCCAGGTGGTCAACGCCGGACAGACTGTCGCTTCGCTGGCGCATGACGGCCCGCGCGAAGCCGTGATCGACTTGCCCGAAACCGCCGCGCTATCGGTCGCCCAATCGGCCAGCGCCGTACTGTACGCTCAGCCCCAAAAAATCCTCGACGCACGCTTACGCGAACTATCGGCGGTGGCCGATACCGCCAGCCGCAGTTATCGCGCGCGCTACACCTTGGCCGACGATGGCGCGCAGGCTCCCCTGGGGGCCACTGTCACGCTGTCTATGCGGCACGAAGCGAGCCTCGCCGTGTTGCAAGTGCCCATCGGCGCGATCTTCGACCGTGGTCGCGGGCCTGGCGTATGGCGGCTCGACCACGCAAGCCAGCAGGTCAGCTGGCAAGCCGTGACCGTGCGTCAGGTCGGCGAATCGCGCGTCTCCATCGCGCCCGGCGAAGCCATCCGGGCCGGCGACACGGTCGTCGCCTTAGGCGCGCACCTGCTACACGACAATCAGCGCGTCTCACCGCTTGCCGAGGTCACGGGGACGTCCCAGCGATGATTGGCCCGAACCTGTCTGCGTGGGGCGTACGCGAGCGCGCCATCACTCTTTTTCTGATCGTCGCGATCGCCGTTGCCGGTCTGTATGCGTTCTTCAAACTGGGCCGCGGAGAAGATCCGACGTTTACTGTCAAAGTACTCACTGTCACGGCACTCTGGCCCGGTGCCACCGCGCAAGAAATGCGCGACCAAGTCGCCGACCGACTCGAAAAACGCATGCAGGAATTGCGCTATTACGATCGGGTGGAAACCGATTCGCGCGCCGGCTTCGTCACCATGAAGCTCACGCTAAAAGATGCCACGCCCGCCACGGCGGTCGCTGACGAGTTCTACCAGTTGCGCAAGAAACTCAGCGACGAGCGCATGAATCTGCCACAGGGCGTGGTGGGGCCGATCGTCAACGACGAATACTCGGACGTGTATTTTTCCCTGTTCGCATTGAAGGCACGCGGGCTGCCGCAACGCATGCTGGTCGATGAGGCCGAAGTCTTGCGCCAGCGACTGCTGCGTCTGCCGGGGGTCGAGAAAGTCAACATTCTGGGCGAGCAAGCGCGCCGAATTTTCGTCGATATCTCGCACGAACGCTTGGCATCTCTGGGCACCAATGCCCAGGCCATCGTCGGCGCCTTACAGGCGCATAACGACATGACGCCGGCGGGTTTCGTCGATACCGACGGACCGCGCGTGTATTTGCGCAGCGGCGCAGCCTTAGACAGCGTAGCCGCCGTGCAGGCAGTGCCCTTGAGCGTCAACGACCGTATCGTTCGACTGGGCGACATCGCCGAAGTCACGCGCGGCTACGAAGACCCGCCGCAGGCGCTCATTCGCCACCAAGGCGAGCCCGCGCTGCTGCTGGGGGTGGTGATGACCCCGCATTACAACGGCTTGACCCTGGGCAAGACGCTGCAGGACGCGCAAATCGATTTGCGCGCAGAGCTGCCGCTCGGATTGGAGCTGACCGAAGTGGCCGATCAAGCCGTTGTCATCGACGCGGCCATCGACGAGTTCATGCTGAAGTTTCTGGCCGCATTGACCGTCGTGCTGGTGGTCAGCCTGGTGACCCTGGGCTTGCGTGTGGGCATCGTCGTCGCGGCCGCCGTACCCTTGACGCTGGCCGCCGTATTCGTGGTGATGTTCGTCACTGGCCGGGATTTCGACCGGGTGACGCTGGGCGCCCTGATCCTATCCTTGGGCCTGTTGGTGGACGACGCCATCATCGCCATCGAGATGATGGTGGTCAAAATGGAAGAAGGCATGGACCGTGTAGCGGCGGCCACTTATGCATGGGGCGCGACCGCTGCACCGATGCTGTCGGGTACGCTGGTCACGATCCTGGGCTTTTTGCCGGTGGGTTTTGCGCGATCTTCGGCGGGCGAATACGCGGGCAACATCTTCTGGGTGGTGGGCTTCGCGCTCATCGCCTCCTGGATCGTGGCCGTGGTGTTCACCCCCTACATGGGCGTCCATCTGCTGCCCAACATTAAACCGATCGAAGGCGGCCACGATGCCATTTACGCCACGCGCAACTATGCTCGGCTGCGACGCGCTGTGCGATTCTGCGTTGATCGCAAATGGCTCACGGCAGGCATCACCCTGGCGCTATTTGCCTTGTCGCTGGTCGGCATGGGCGCCGTCGAAAAACAATTCTTCCCGAATTCGGATCGTACCGAGCTGATCGTCGAAGTATTCGAACCCGCAGGCACGGCCTTAGGCACCACCGACTCGACGCTGGCCGACATCGAGCGCTCGATTCGAGAGCGACCCGAAGTGGTGTCGATGACCACGCATATCGGTCAAGGGTCGCCCCGGTTCTTCCTGGCGCTCAATCCCGAACTGCCCAATCCGGCCTACGGCCAGATGATCGTCCAGACACCCGACCCAGACGCCCGCGACACGCTGCGGGCGGCGCTGCAAAAGCATATCGACGACGGCGCATTTCCAGGAGCCAGAGTGCGGGTGTCGCAGCTGCTGTTCGGGCCGCCCGTGCGCTATCCCGTGCTGTTTCGCGTGGTCGGTCCCGACCTCGATCGCTTGCGAGCGCTGGCGCAAGAGGTGCGTGGCGTGATGGCTCGAAACCCCCATGTGCGTGACGCGCATCTCGATTGGGGCGAGCGCACGCCCACGCTTCGATTAGTCTTCGATCAAGATCGTCTGAGTGCCGTGGGACTGACGCCGCAGCAGGCGGCACAGCAACTGAATGGCGTACTCAACGGTATGACCGTCACGCAGATTCGCGAAGGCACTCGCAGCGTGGGCTTGGTGTTGCGCGGCGGGCAACGCGATCGCCGCGAGTTGGGCGATGTCGGCGACCTGAGCTTACGCACCAGCCGAAACGAATCGGTGCCCTTGCGACAGGTGGCGCGTTTCGAAACGCACATGGAAGAGCCGCTATTAAAGCGTTATAACCGCGAGAACTACATTTCAGTACAAGGCGACGTGGCCGACACCGCTCAACCGCCCGATGTCACTGCGCAGATCCTGCCCGCGCTCGAGGAGATCAAGCGCAATCTGCCACCAGGCTATCGGATCGACACTGGCGGCACCGTCGAGGAAAGCGGCAAAGCCAACGATGCGCTGGCCGCCGTGTTCCCGGTGATGATCGTCTTGATGCTACTGGTGATCATGGTGCAGGTGCGTTCGTTCTCGACCATGTTCATGGTGTTCGCCACGGCCCCCCTGGGTCTGGTGGGCGCCGTGCCTGCGCTACTGCTGTTCGGACAAGCGTTCGGCTTCAACGCCATACTAGGCTTGATCGGCCTGGCAGGCATTCTGATGCGCAACACCTTGATTCTGGTCGATCAGATTCGTCTGGACAAAGCCAGCGGTCATACCGACTATCAGGCCGTCGTCGAGTCTACGGTACGCCGTGCGCGACCCGTTGTGCTGACTGCGCTGGCAGCCATGCTGGCTTTTATTCCGCTGACGTTTTCGACGTTCTGGGGACCGTTGGCTTATGTGCTGATCGGCGGCGTAGGCGTGGGCACCTTGCTGACCTTGCTATTTTTGCCGGCTTTGTATGCCATCTGGTTCCGGGTCGAGCGCGACTCGGATGCGCCGTCATCCATGCACGCCCGACCCGTTTAGGGCTACATCACAAAGGGCGTTTTCACCGTGCGGTGGCGGTGGCCAACAAGAATCAGCTGTTCGAGTTCAGCATGGAGGCGCCGTCGGCTTACATCGTGCAGGGCGTGACGCTCACGCGCAAGCTATCGCTGAAATTCAGACGAGCGCGATCGTCGCTTACGCTTCACCCATCTCCGGTGCGGCGCGTGATTTGATTAACGCATAGACGACAGCCGTCAACAGCGAACCGGCCAAGATGGCACCGATATACGCCCAGGGCCGATTCATCGCACCCGGAATCAGCAATACGAAAAAACCGCCGTGCGGTGCCACCAGGCGGCAGCCCAACCAGGCCACCAACGCCCCGGTGGCCGCGCCGCCGATGATGCTCGCCGGAATGACGCGCAGGGGATCTTTGGCCGCGAAGGGAATAGCCCCTTCGGAAATGAAACACATGCCCAGTACGCCCGCGGCCTTGCCCGCTTCGCGCTCACGCGCGGAGAATTTGCTGCGCGCAAACAGGGTCGCCAGCCCCATGCCGATGGGCGGCACCATGCCCGCCGCCATCGTGACCGCCATCGGACCATGAACATTCGAGGCCAGCAAGCCGACCGTGAACGCATAGGCCGCCTTGTTGATCGGCCCACCCAGATCGACGCACATCATGGCGCCCAGCAATACGCCCAGGGCGATCGCGTTGGTGGTACCCATCGAGTTCAAGAACTGAGTCATGGACGCCAGTGCAGTGGCCACCGGCCCACCCACCAGATAGATCATCGCCATGCCTGTCACCAGGCTGGCAAACAAGGGGATCAACAGAATGGGTTTAAGGGCCTCGACGCTTGCCGGAAGCTTCAGGCCGCGATTGATCCAGCGAGCGGTGTAACCACCCAGAAAACCCGCCACGATGCCGCCGATGAAGCCGGCTCCCAAAGTGCTGGCCAATGCGCCGCCGATCATGCCGGGGGCTAAACCAGGACGATCGGCGATCGAATAAGCGATATAGCCCGCCAGCACCGGAATCATCAACATGAAGGCCGCGTCGCCGACTTGTTTGAGCGCCGCGGCCAAGGTGCCCGGCTCCTTGAATGCCTCGATCCCGAATACGAACGACAAAGCGATCAAGAGGCCACCCGCGACCACCATCGGCAACATGTACGACACGCCCGTCAGCAGATGCTTGTACAGGCCCGCTGCGTCCGAGGTGCCAGAACCCGCCGCGCTCGCATTAGGCCCTGCGCCATTCGCAGACGCACCGCCCACGACCGACTCTACTTTGCCCTCGGCCAATGCACGGGTCAGTGCGCCAGCAGGGTCTTTGAGCGCCGCTCCCGTTTTGCATCGATAAATGCGTTTACCTGCGAATCTGGCGTTATCGACCTCGATATCGACGGCCAACATCACCACATCGGCGGCAGCGATGGCTTCGGGTGTGAGCGGATTACGTGCCCCCACCGAACCGCGCGTTTCCAGCTCGAGCGTGATGCCGTGTTGTTTAGCGGCCTGCTGCAAGGCTTCGGCCGCCATGAACGTATGCGCGACGCCAGTGGGGCAGGCCGTGACGGCCACCACGCGGGCGGGCGATGCCGCCGTCGCTGTATTCGACGACGCGTGAGCGGTGTCAAGGGCGCTTGCGGTGATACCTGCCCTGTCGCCGGGCGCGCCCGACATACTCACGAGCGCCAGCGTTGCAGCGTCGGATGCGACGTACGGCGATGCTTCTTCTGCACCTTGGCGAATAGCCGCGTCCGGTGCCTTCAACACAGCGCGAGCCGCGGCGTGCCATTGACGCTTGCCGGCATAGCGCGAATCGGCCGCCAGCACGGCAGGCACATCGATCATCATCAACCAATCGGCCTGGGCGATGTCGGCGTCGGCGACCAGCGGCTCACCAGTCGCCGCAGCAAAAGACACAGCCATCGCGGCGGGCTCGGCGGCGGTGCCACCTGGCCAGGCATGGGTTTCGTACACAGCCTGCCACCCCTGACGTTCGGCAGCGGCGGCCATCAAACGAGCGGCGATCTGGCTGGTGACCTGGCCGGCTGGACATGCAGCGACGATAAGGATTTTCATGGCAATCTCGGAATTCGACAAGGAGCGGGTTCGACACAATGAACGGCGACGCCTGCGGCCAGCGCGTCGAGGGCCGCCGCGTCTCGCAAGCCAAATCCCACTTGGGTGACCGCATACGTGCCGCAGGCCGTGGCCTGTCTGAGTACATCCTCGGGGTTTAGCTCGCGTAGCAGTCCGTCGATCATGCCGGCCAACAAGGTGTCGCCTGCCCCCACCGTGCTGCGCACCACGACGGCGGGTGGCACCGCACGCCACTGACCTGCAGCCGACCACCACCCCACCCCGTTCGCGCCGTCGGAGACGACCACATGCGCAATGCCGCCCTGGTGCAAGGACAGCGCGGCATCGGCGTACTGTGCAGGCGGATGCTGCCAAAACGTCGTGACGGCCTGCAATTCGTCGGTGTTCGGTTTGACCAACCACGGGCCGGCTTGCAAACCACGGATGAGTGCAGGGCCGCTGGTGTCGATGGCCACTCGCGGGTTGATCGCCAACAAACGCGTCAACAGGCTGTAGAACCAATCGGGCGTGAGCCCGGGCGGCAGGCTGCCGGCCACCACCACAACATCGTAATTAGCGGCCAATGGCGCCAGCCGTTCGATCAATGCATCGGCCTCGAGCTCGGGCACGACGACTCCCGGGCTGTTGAGATCGGTGTTGCGACCGCCTTCCTCCACGACTTTGACATTGGTTCGCGTTGCACCGGCGACTCGGACGAAGGCATCGTTCCATCCACGCTCGGCAAACAGCGCGTCGAACGCTGCGGCGTTATCCGTTCCCAGCAAACCGCTTACCGTCACCCGGTGCCCAAGATCGGTCAGCGCTTGCGCCACGTTGATGCCTTTTCCCGCCGCGTGCGAAACGGCATGCGTCACACGGTTGACTTCACCCGGCGCGAGTTGCAAGACGGTGAGCGTCAAGTCAATAGCGGGGTTTAGGGTCAGCGTCAGAATATCGGCCATCAGGTATCTCCCTCGTCGAGCAGTGCGCGCACCGCCTGCGGCGATTCGGCTGCCAATGCGCGTTGCGCCAACGCCTGCAATACGGGTAGGGAAGCGCACCGGATATCGGCTTTGATGCGAGCGATGCCATGGGTCGCTAACGACAGCTCGTCAACGCCCAGCCCCACCAGCACGGGAGCGGCCAGGGGATCGCCGGCAAGCTCGCCGCACACGCCCACCCATTTACCTTGCGCGTGCGCCGCCTCGACGGTCGTGGCGATCAGGCGCAGCACGGCAGGATGCAGACCGTCGGCCTGCGCCGACAGCACGGCGTGGCCCCGATCGATGGCCAGCGCGTATTGCGTCAGATCGTTGGTACCCACACTGAAGAAATCGACTTCCGGCGCGAAGCGGTCAGCCAGCAAGGCCGCCGCAGGCACCTCGATCATGATGCCCAACTGCATATCCAGGCGATCCCGCGCGATCTCGGCAGAGCCCTCTGAAACGATGGCATCCACCATGTCGCGCGCCCAACGCCATTCAGCCAGATCGGTCACCATGGGGAACATGATCCGAACCGGACGACCGCCGGATGCCACCAGCAGGGCGCGCAGTTGGATACGCAGCATGTCGGGGTGCTGCCGACTCAAACGAATCCCACGCACGCCCAGAAACGGGTTTTCTTCAGGCGGCATGGGTAGATAGGGCAAAGGTTTGTCGCCCCCGACGTCCATGGTTCGAACGACGAGTGGACGACCTTCCAAGGCATCGAAAACGCCGCGGTAAATGGCGACCTGTTCGTCGAAATCGGGGGCGCGGGATGCTTGCATGAACAGGAACTCGGTACGCAGCAAACCGACGCCGTCGGCACCCGCTTCGATTGCCGCATCCACGGCAGTCGCACGTGCGATGTTGGCGCAGATTTCGACGGCATGACCGTCCTGCGTGAGGGTGGGTGCGAATCGTTGGGCGTGATCTCGCGCCTGTCGGGCGGCACGCGCTTCGCGCGCAGTCTGCGCGTCGCGAACCGTCTCGGCGTCCGGATTGATCCAGTAATGTCCCCGCTCGCCGTCGAGCAAGACGGACGTACCCGAGGTCAAAGCCAGTACCGCATTGCCCGCGCCGACGAGCGCCGGAATGCCCAGCGACCGGGCGACGATTGCGCTGTGCGAAGTCGCGCCGCCATGCGCCGTGAGGATACCCGCCACGCGAGCTGGATCCAGACGGGCCACGTCGGAAGGCCCGACCTCCGCCATAACGAGAATATACGGATCGGTAGGCGGATCAATCGCCACGACACCGCACAACTGCATCAGAACGCGCAGGCCGACATCACGGATATCGGCAGCGCGTTCGGCCAATAGCCGATCGGGCAAAGCGGCTTGAATCGCTGCGACCTCGGCTACCGCCTGCGCCCATGCCGCCGGCGCGCTGGCGCCTGCCGCAATGCCTTCGACGGCACGCTCGCGAAAATCCGGATCGTCCAGCAAGGCGACATGCGCCAGAAAAATGCCACGAATGTCTTCGGACGTACACGAGGTCAGCCATGCGGACAAGGCTGCGCGTACCGAAGCAGTGGCCTCGTCCAGGCGGCGCGTCTCCACGTTTGACGATTCGCCCAGCGCGGGATAGGACAGCACGGGCAACGTGGCGACGTGGGTGGGGCCACTGGCCATGCCGGGCGATGCCGCTATGGCGCGATGAGGCCGACCTGCTGCGGGTGGTTCGGCGGCCTGAGCGTGTTCGGGTGCCAACGTGATGCGCGTATCGGCGCTCGTAGTGGGACGCGCTTCTGCCAAATCGTCCGATAGTGCGCGATTGGTGCCAGTGTCCGAGGGTGGCAGCGGCTCGAACGCCTCGCCCAAACCCGACTCCACCGCCTGCACCAGTGCGGGCAACGCGCGCTCGGCCAACTTCGGTTCGGCCAGGAAGATCAAGGTCTGCCCTCGTCGCGCGCCCATAGCCAGCAAGCGGCTCAAACTCTTGACCGACACCGGTTGAGCCGCCGCCTCGGCCAGCGACACTTTGATTTCACCGTCGAATGTGCGGGCGACATCGACCAGTGCCTTGGCCGGTCGCGCATGCAGCCCCAAAGGGTTGGGCAAGCGCACGCGGGCCTCTGGCCAGGCCGGGGCCTGCGGCGCGCCCAAGGCATGCGCCACCCGTTGCGGATCGGATTCTTCCAACAACCGCGACACGTCGCCGGCCAGCAAAATGTCGCACAGCCGGGCGACTGCGCGCCGATGCGATTGCCCGGCGCTCGCCAGACAGAACACGCCCCGCAGGGGCGAACCTTCCGAGTCGGTCAGGCTAGATCGAGGTGTGACGAACGCCAGCGCTGCCTGCCGGACCGACGAGTCGCTGTGCACCCACCACAGCCCATCGGCCAGCGGCAGCGGCGTGCGCCCCAGCACGTCGGCCGCGAATCCCGCCGACACGCAGCCAGCGGCCTTCAAGCGTCGAGCCGCGACAGCAGCCAGATCCTCGATATCCAGGGCATCGACTTTCAAGGCCACCAGCGCGGCATCCAGTCGCAGCGCATCGTCGGGGCCGCCCAGGCACTTCAGGATGTCCTCGGGCTGGCGGGCTGCGCGCAAACGTTCTTCCAGATCGTCTCGTGCCAGCGCCCGCGTCAGCGCTTGCAAAATGCCCAGGTGCTCGTCCGACTGAGCCGCGATGCCAACGGCGAGATACACCCGATGTTCACCGTCCCACACCACGCCATCGGGAAAGTGAAGCAGGCAAACGCCGGTCTGGCGCACGGCAGCGCGCGAATCGGGCGTGCCGTGCGGGATGGCCACGCCCTGCCCCAGATAGGTCGCGCCTTGTTGCTCGCGCGCGCGCAAACCTTCCAGGTAGGTCGCCTCGGCCAGTCCGTCTTCGGTGAGCGCTTGCGCCACCAGGGCGAGCGCGGCCGCTTTGTCGGTGGCCTGTTGGCGCATGCGAACCTGCGCGGCGGTGAACTCCAGCATACGGTCTCCTTGTGTCCTGCGTGCCGCCTGTGATTGGCGTGCTGAATCGATTCAGCTATGCTGGGCGACACGTTACCGCAATCGTTGCCGCCTGTCATGCCATCGCTGAAACTGAAAGATATCGCCCGGCTCGCCGGCGTTTCCGTCACCACCGCAAGCTACGTGCTTGGCGGACACGCCACGGCGCGTCGCATTCATCCCGATACGGCGGCTCGCGTGCTGGCCATCGCCCGCCAGCATGACTTCCGGCCCAATGCCCAGGCTGCCGCACTCCGATCGGGGTCGTCCCAGACGGTCGGATTGATCGTGCCGGACATCGAGAATCCCAGCTACGCCCGTTTGGCCAAGTTGCTGGAAGCATCGGCTCGGGCCGATCGGTTTCAATTGCTGGTGGGTTCGACCGACGACGATCCGGCCCGCGAACACGCTTTGGTGGCAACGTTTCGGAATCGGCGTTGCGACGGCCTGATCGTCGCCAGCGGCCTGACCGGCGACGATCGGATCTACCGCGATGCGATCGCGCATGGGCTGCCGGTCGTGGCCTTGGATCGTGAATTGGACGCGGCCCACTTCGTCTCGTTCGTCAGCGACGACCAGGATGCAAGCCGGCAGCTGACCGCTGCCCTGCTCGCTTCCCGGCCGACTTCGCTGGTGTATCTGGGCGCGCGTGCCGAATTGCCCATCAGTCGATGGCGGGCGGCAGGCTTCGCCGACTCGGTCGCCACGTATGGTGGGCAAACGAGTGTGGTGCATGCCGATGCGTTCACGCGGGAAGAAGGCTTGCGCGCGATGCAGGCCGTGCTGGTTCGGCAGCCCGCAGCTCAGGCCATATTGACCACGTCGTATATGTTGTTGACGGGGGTGCTGGATGCGCTGGCGTTCGCGGCCAGCGATTGGCAAAGCCGGACCCGGCTGGCGACCTTCGGCGACGCGCAATTGCTGGATTATCTGCCGGTGCCGGTGGACAGCATCGCTCAACAGCACGACCAACTGGCATCCGGCGTTTGGACGGCGCTGACTCGCATGATCGCGGGCGAAACCGTGGCCCCGGGCGTGCGCAGGGTCGAACGCCTGTTGCGTCGGCGCTGGCACGCTTGAAGCAGCAGCCTTCTGTTTATGGCTTGGCGACGTTCCACATATCCTTGAATTTGTCGCCCATGGCATCGCCCGGCTTCATATCCTTGGCATAGGTGTACAGTGGCCAACCTTTGTAGGCCCACTGCTTGCCGCCGTTGTCGCGGGTAATGACCGTCCAATCGCCCATCGGCTTGGCATCGCCATCGGCCATGACGGGCGGCCAATGCTTGGCGCAATCGTCATGACACATGCTCTTGCCGCTACCGGCCTGATCTTTCGTGAACGTATACACGGTCATACCAGCGGCATTGACGTACTTCCCATCTTTGGCTTTCGGTGGCGGCTCCGCATGCGCGGCGGCGGCAAACAAACCGGCGGCTGCGATCAAGGCCAAGGCACTGTGTCTTATCGTCATGATGCACCTCTAGGGAAACATGGATGGAATTCCGACCGTCCAGATGGCCGGTGTTCGGTCATTATCCGCGTGCATCGAACGCCCTTGTAAACAAAAGAAGCCGGTTGCTGCACAATGTGCGGCAACCGGCTTCTGCATACCTCTATGGCGCCCCAAGGCGCTTGCGGGTCAACACCCGCACATATGCTTACTTCTTGACGATGCGCGAGATGCGATCGCCTTCGGCGTCGTCAACGCCCTTGGACTTGTTGATCGCATAGGCTGCACCCTTGCCATCGACTGCGACGTGGTTGGGGAAGGTGCCGCCCGCCAGATTGGCGACGATCTTGCCGTCGGCATCCACAGCGGTGACCGTGCCCGCGCCCCGGCTGACGACGTAAGCCAGGCCCGTCTTCGGCTCGAACGCCACGTTCAATGCGCCTGCGCCAATAGCGACGGTATGCAGCGGCTTACCCGAGGCCAGATCGACGATCACGAGATTGTCCGAACCTTGAGCGACGACATACAGGCGCTTGCCCTTGGGATCGACGGCGATGCCCGATCCGCTCTTGATGCCGGGCACGCGCAACACGCTCTCGACTCGGTCGGTCTTGGTATCGATGACCGCCACTTCACGCGTCGAACCGCTGATCGTATACAGCTTGCCGCCCTGCTCGTCTAAGGCCAGGCTCATGGTGCTGAACGAACGGTCTTCGTCGGAATCGATGGCGATGTCTTTCAAGTGCGCGAGCTTCTTGGTGTCGAACACGACGACGGTGTTCTTGCCCGGGGTCGAGACATAGGCTTTATTGCCGGCTTCGAATATCGCCACATCGCGTGCATGGTAAGCGGCGCCGTCGGCGAAGCGTTTGAGCAGTTTCAGATCAGATTGTTTATGTACCGACACGGTGCCCTGACGCGTGTTGGTGACCCACACATTGCCGTTTTTGTCGTCCACGTCAACGCCGTACACCGCATAGGTATGACCATCGTCGCGCTTCGGCACTTTGGCCATGTCTGTGCTGGCGACGGTTCTCAGCGTCTTGGCATCCAGCTTCAACAGTTGCGATTGCTTGACGGGCGGGCGACCCACTGCAGCGGTCACGAACAACGTGTCGTTCTTCGCGCTATAGGCCGCCTGGTACAAGCCCTGCACCAGCTTTTCGCTGACGACCGTGAACTGCTCGGCGCCCGATTGCGGCATCTGAGCGATCACTTTGAGATCAAACAGCGCGGCCGCCGAAGGATTGCTGGCGCTGGCGACAACCGGATGCGGGCCCGGCACGGCGTCGGCGGGAATGGCGACCTTGGTCTGGAAACCGCCCTTTTCGTCCACAGTAACGGCTTCGCCGTTGTTCAGCGCTTCGCCCGCACGAAATAGCGTGACCTTCTGACCCGGCGTGAAGCCCCGGCCCGACACGGCGGCCTCGGCACCCGGCAGCGCACCTTGCGAGAAAACGCGGCCGGAGAAATCGGCGTCGGGCTTGTCGGTGAAGCTCGGTGCGGCGAACGCGCTGGCCATCGAAAGCGCCAACACCGCCAGGGTCAAGCTGGCGCTACGCGCGACGGTCGTTTGAGTCGAATGCATGAGTGGTCCTCTACATGTTGAAAAGGTGGCGTCGTTTGCATCCTGGACTGGATGCAGACGGCCTACAGGCGCCCTCGGACGCCCGCTTCGTGTTGGTGCGCCACGCGCCGCGCTGGGGCCTCATCGCGCTGCCTCCGCCTGCGCATCGCGATCGGCGAGATAGGCCGAGACCACGGGTGCGATCGATTGAGTCGCATCGGCCCCCACCATATGCGCATGAACGCTGGGAATTTCGTGAATATCCAGGCTGCCGACATAAGGCGACCATTGGCGCGGGAACAGGTTCTCGCCCTCATGGTCGAGCGCGGCACGGAAGTACAGCAAGGGACCGTCGTAGACCTCGTGACGATGCGCCCGAACCAGGGTGTTGTTCTCGCCGACGACATGGAACACGCCGCTGATCATGTCCTCGGGCAATTCGCCTAAGGGATGACCGCTACGGCGCAAGAAATCGACCACGCCATCGCGTGTCAGGGCGAGGCCCGGCAAGGCCGCCGGATCGTAGCCCGCGATTTGCAGCAAGGCGGTGTAGATGGCTTCGGGTGGGGGCGGCGGCTGATCGCGCCAGCAGTCGCTGGGATACGCATCGAACATCACCAGGGCACCGACGTCGAGTCCGCGCGAACGCAGCTCGACCGCCATGGCCTGGACTAGAATACCGCCCACCGACCAACCCGCCAGGTGATACGGCCCGTGGGCTTGCAGACGAACGATCTCATCGACGTAAGCCGCCGCCATGGCCGCAATGCTGAAGGCGGGTGGTGTTCCCGCGTGCAGGCCCAGCGCCTGGATACCGTAGACCGACCGTGCTGGGGTCAAGGCGCGGGCCAAGGCACCGTAGCACCAGCTCAAGCCTCCGGCAGGATGGACGCAAAACAAGGCGGGCGTTCCCGCTTCCCCTTGGCGCAGCAGAATATGCGGACCGAATCCGCCGCCGCCCGCCATGCGTGCCTGATCGTCGTCGGCTAGCGTCGCCAAGGCGTCCAGATGCTGCGACAGGCGTGCGACGGTGGGATGCTCGAACACCGCGCCCAGGCTGAAGGCGTACCCCCAACGCTGACGGATGGCCGATGCCAATTGCGCGGCCAGCAAGGAGTGTCCGCCCAACTCGAAAAAGTCGTCGTCTGCGCCGCGCACAACATCGGGCCGTTGCAAGACCTGCGCGAACAGTGCGGCCACCGTGCGTTCGGTCGCGGTCGTGGGTGTGCGGCTGGCGCGGTCGCTGTGCGAGGGCACCGGCAGCGCTCGCCGATCGAGTTTGCCGTTGGCGGTGACAGGCAGCGCCGGCAAGACCACGAACGCGGCAGGCACCATGTAATCCGGCAGGCGCTGGGCAGCGTGACTGCGTAAGCCATCGTGAGTCAGCACGGCGTGATCGTGTGCGACGGCGTAGGCGACGATGCGGTCTTGCCCGGGCGAGTCGGTACGGACAATCACGGCGATCTGCGCCACGCCCGGCGCGTGCGCCAATACCGCCTCGATTTCTTCGAGTTCGATACGCAGGCCACGAATCTTGATCTGATGATCGGATCGCCCCAGGAAAACCAGCGCACCATCGGCACGGCGATGGGCCAGATCGCCTGTGGCATACATGCGGGCGCCCGGCGCACCGAAGGGATCGGCGACGAAACGTTCCTGGGTCAGGTCGTCACGCCCCAGATAGCCTTGCGCCAACTGACGACCCGCGATGTAGAGATGACCTGGCACCCCCACCGGCAAAGGCCGCAGGTGATCGTCCAACACATACATGCCCGTGTTCCAGACCGGCAGACCGATGGGCACAGGCACCGATTTGTCTTGCGCGCCGGCGTCCCAATAGGTGACGTCCACGGCCGCTTCGGTCGGACCGTACAAGTTGTGCAATGCCGCCGTCAAGGTCTGGTGGAAGCGGTCGCGAACCGCGGCAGGCAAGGCCTCGCCGCTGCAAAACACCTGCTCGAGCGGTACGTGGCGCGCAGTCGGCTCGACCAGAAACGCCGACAGCATCGACGGCACGAAATGAACCGTATCCACTTGCTGGCGACGAATGATGTCGGCCAGCCAGGCAGGATCCTTATGGGCCTCCGGTGGTGCGATCACCAACACGCCGCCGCTGATCAAAGGCAGGAAAAACTCCCATACCGACACGTCGAAGGTGGCGGGCGTCTTTTGCAGGCAACGCGTCGTCGTGTCGAAGCGGTATCGGTCCTGCATCCACAGCAGGCGATTGACGATGGCATCGTGCTGCACCACCACGCCCTTGGGCGCGCCGGTCGAACCGGACGTGTAGATGACGTACGCAGGATCGTCGGGCGCAGCGGCATCCAGTGCAAATGAGGGTGCTCCGGTGGCAGGCGCCCGGGTGACGGGTGCTTCGGCGACAAGTGCGTCGGTGCCTGGCATTTGCACGACAGACTCATCGACGCACAGCACCGATTCTGCGGGAATCAGCGCGCGCGACGATGCCACGCCCAGCACGGCACGCGGACCTGCCGCCGCCAGAATAGCGGCCAGCCGGTCGCGCGGATGCGAGAGATCCAGCGGCAGATAGGCCGCGCCCACACGCAGGATGGCCACCAATGCCACCATTAGCTCGACACTGCGCAGCATGCCCAGCGCCACGATGTCGCCCTGGCCCACGCCCGCCTCGTGCAGGCGCGCGGCCAGGCGTCGAGTCTGGGTATCCAGTTCGCGATAGCTGATCGACCGGTCTTCGAAAACCAGGGCGCACGCGTGCGGCTGGGCGGCGAAGGTCTGGGCCATCAATGCGGCCAGCGAGGTACGCGGCACGTCCTGTCGCGGGCCGTAGGCGTGAGCCTGCCACTGCGTCCATTCGGTTTCGGTCAGGGTGGGCACGTCGGCCAAACGCTGTGCGGCCACGGCCGATTGCAGAAAATGCGCCAGCCTTGCGGCGTGAGCATCGACGTCGGCCTGGCTATAGAGTGCGGGGTTGGCCTCGACGATCATCAGCACGCCCCGCCCCGCCGTGTCGGCACGGTAAGTCAGCGTGAGATCGTCCACCGGACCGGCGCACAGCACGGTGGTCGCCGTGCGCAAACCACCCAGATCGGGCGGCGCTTCGAACGGCAGCACATTGATCAGCGGGCCGAACAGGCGGCGTTGTCCGCCGAGCAGACCCAGGTCGCGGCGCAGTCGCTCGCCCCGATAACGGCCATGACGGCGGGCGCGGCGCAAGCCGCGCGCGGTCGTGACCAGGAAATCGGTCAATGCGGCACGTTCGTCGATCTCGATGTGCGCGGCCAATACGTTCATGACCATGGCGGGTACGCGGGCGCTGGCGCTGCCCAGACGGCCCATGTAGGGGGCCCCCACGACAGCGTGTCCCCGCGCGGTCATGCGTGCGACATAGGCCGCACTCAGTCCCATCAAGATGTCGGGCCACGCCACGCCGCAGGCGGCATCGAGCCCGGCCATGGCATCGCCGAACGCATCCGGCAATGCAACGCGGGCTTCCAGGAAGTGATGGGCCGATACGGGCACGCCTTCGGCCAGACCCACGACGGGCGGTGCGTCCAGCAAGGCCGCATGCCAGAACGTGGCGTCTGCGATACATTTCTCGGAGCCGCGATAGGCTGCGTCTTCGTCCTGCACAAGCGCGAGTGCGCCCAAGGCATCGCCCGTCGCTGCGCCATTGACGCGCGAGCGATAGAGCTGTGCGACGCGCGCATCGATCAGGGCCATGCCATAGCCATCGGTCGCCAAATGATGCACGCGCTGATACCAGACGTAGCGATTCGGCCCCAACACGATCAGCCATTGAGCCGCCAGCGGATCGCCAGCCGGATCGACCGCCTGCTGGCGGTCATGGTGCATCCAGGCCGAGGCATCGGCCTGCGGGTCGATGGCAGCACGACAATCGCGTATTCGCAGAGTGGGCCGCTGTGCGGGATCGATCACCGCATGCGGCGCACCATCGATCTCGACGACGCGCAAGGCCAGGCTGTCGCATTCGGCCATGGCGGTATCGACGGCCCAGATAAAGGCGGCGACATCCAGCGCACCCTCGATATCGGTCCGTTGAGCGGTATTGAAAATGGGGTTACCTGGATCCAGACGCTGGGCGAACCACATGCCGGCTTGCGCCTCGGTCAAGGGACGTGCGACTGTGTCATCGCTTGCACGATCCACCACCGGCCGTCCGACGACTTCCAATGTCATTGCCCGGTTCCTTGCCCACGCGCCAAAGCGGCCTGCGCCACCGACCACCAATGCGCCAGCGTAGGCGTTTGAGCCAGTTCGGAGAAAGCCAGATCGGCACCCTCGGCACGCCAGCGCGTCACCAAGGCCATCGCTCTGATGGAATCCAGACCCAGGTCGATCAGGCTGTCGTGATCGCCGACCTCGTCGGGATCTGCGTGCAGCACGCGCGCGATGTCGGCACGCATGCGATCCAAAGTCAGGGGACCATGGAGGACGTTCATACCGAATCTCCTTGCGGCGGCGTCATGAGTCGATCGCGCAATGCCGCACGCAACTCGCGCCGACTGATTTTGAGAGCCGCAGTCGAGGCGAAACGCTCGACGAACACGACCTGGTCGGGCACCTTGAACTCGGCCACACCGCGCTCGCGCATCCACTGCTTGATCTGCGCGCCGCGTGGTTTGTCGCCTTGCGCGATGATAAACGCGCAACTGCGTTCGCCCAGATACTCGTCGGGAATCGAGACCACCGCCGCATCGAACACATTCGGATGTGCCAGCAAATGATCTTCGATCTCTTCGGCCGAGATTTTCTCGCCCGCCCGGTTGATGTGGTCTGTCGCGCGGCCTTGCACTGTCAAATAGCCTTGCGCGTCGCGCTTGACGATATCGCCGGTGCGATAAAAACCATCGGCGGTGAACGATCGGGCATTGGCCGACGGGTTGTTGTGATAGCCGCGAATCGTATAAGGACCACGCGTGAGCAAATACCCCGGCTCGCCTTCCGGCACCGGTTGGCCCTGGTCGTCCACCACCAGCACTTCGTCGTCCTCGCTGATGGGCCGACCCTGGGTGTGGATGATGATGTCTTCGGGGTCGTCCAAACGGGTGTAATTCACCAGGCCCTCGGCCATGCCGAACACCTGCTGCAAGGTCACGCCCAACACCGGCCTTACCCGGCGTGCGACTTCGGCGGTCAGCTTCGCGCCGCCCACCTGCATCACTTTCAAACTCGAGATGTCATGCGAAGTGGTGGCCGCCGCCTGCAGCCACACCAGCAGCAGGGGCGGCACCAGGCTGGTCATCGTGACGCGCTCGCGCTCGATCAGCGGAAATGCCGCTTCCGGGCTGGGCGATGGACTCAATACGACGGTCGCACCGGCATACACGGCACCCAGCACGCCGGGCGAACTCATGGGGAAATTGTGCGCGATAGGCAAGGCCGCCAGAAACACGCTATCGGCACCCAGACCACAAATACGGTCGCTCTCGCGCAAGGTGTAGATATAGTCGTCGTGCGTACGCGGGATCAATTTGGACAAGCCGGTGCTGCCACCGGAAATCTGCAAAAACGCCACGTCCGAAGCAGCCGGGCCAACGTGGTCGGCTGGCAGGCCCTGCGCGCGGCCCGTCGCTGCAACGGCGGCGAGCGCAAGGTGCTCGTCTTTCGACGGTTTTACCGCAAACACATGCTGCACGGTCGATACCCGTTCGCACAGCGCCTGCGCCAGCTCGCCGTAGTCGAACCCCCCGTGCGCGCCCGCCATGACATAAGCGCAGGCTTGTGCCGACTCGGCGAAGTGCGCGATCTCGGTGATGCGATGCGCGGGCAAGGCATAGACTGGCAACATCCCGGCACGAAACAAGCCGAACACCACCTCGAAAAATGGCGCGTTATTCGGCAGGTGCACGACGACTCTGTCACGCGGCTTCAAACCGCTGGCCAGAAAACCGGCGGCCAGCGCGTCGGCCCGGGCGTCCAGCTCGGCATACGTCCAGCGCGTATCGCCATCGACCACGACGACCTTGTCGGGCATCTGTCGGGCACGTTCGTGCAAAAAAGCGCCAAAGGTTTCACCGCGCCAATGGCCTGCCGCACGATAACGCGCTGCAAGTTCATCGGGCCAGATCTGGGTAACGGGAATCATGGTCACGTCAGGTTTCAATCGAATTATCGGAATGCTCGCCGGACCAATACAAATGGTCCGAATTAAACGAGTCACTGCATAGCTTATAAAAAAATCGGGCGAGCACGTCACACCCCCAGCAGACGATGTTGCAGCGCCCGGTCGGCCGCCAGCGCAGACATCGATCCGTTGAATGCGACGCCGCCATGCGCCAGCACGACGGCACGTTGCGCGACTCGCAGGCACAGCGAGAGGTTTTGCTCGACCAATACGAGAGTCATGCCCGTCTGCGCCAGCTTGGGCAGATGAGTGACCAGCAGATCGTCCACCGCCTTGGGCGACAAGCCCTCGCTAGGCTCGTCCAACACCAGCACATCGGCTTGTGTGAGCAGTGCCCGGGCCAGAGCCAGCATCTGCCGCTCGCCACCACTGAGCGCACCGCTGGCGATCTTGCGGCGCTCGTGCAAACGCGGAAATACGTCGTAGGTGCGGTCCAATGTCCAGACCTCACCCCGATCCTGCTGTCGTTTACCGTGACCGCTCAACAGTGCCAGCGACAGGCTCTCGTGTACCGACAAGGGCGCGAACACGCCCCGGCCTTGCTGCACACCAGACCCAGCCCCAGGCGCGCGATGCGGTGGGTCGCCCACCCGCGCACCGACTGCCCTTTGACGCGGATATCGCCGCTCACGCGTGGCCCCAGGTTGAACACTGCATTGACGAGGGTCGATTTGCCCGCGCCGTTGCGGCCCAGAATTGCGACCACTTCGCCTGAACCCACCCACAGCGACACGTCACGCAAGACATCCGCGCCGGCATAGCCCACGCTGACATCGCGCCATTCCAATACCGGATCGCTCAGGTGCATCATTCCGCCTGCTCCAGGACGTCGGCCAGCGTGGCGGCCGGCATGCCCAGATAGGCGGACAACACGCGCGCGTCGGCGCGAATGGCTGCAGGCGTATCGATGGCGATCAAACGTCCCAGGTCCAGCACCGCCACACGCTCGCACACACCGAAAACGATGTCGATGTCGTGCGAGATCAGGACGACCGAGGCATCTGCACGGTGCTCGCTCACCAGGGCCAGAACTTGCTGTGCCTCGGCCTGCGACAGACCCGCGGTGGGTTCGTCCAGCAACAGCACACGGGGCGTTTGCGCCAACGCGATTACCACATCCAACAGACGTTGCTCGCCGTAGGACAGATCGGCGGCCAGCGCATCGACCCGCGCGGCCAGTCCACTTTGCCCCAATAAGACACGCGCCTGCATGTCGGCCGCCAGCCTCGCCGATTGGCCGCCCCACCACCGATAACCTGTACCCGTAGCGGCGCATAGCGCCATGGCCACGTTGTCGCGTACGGCCAACGACGGAAAAATCAGGCTGTTTTGAAAGGTTCGCACGACACCGCCACGGCTGCGCGCACGCGGCGACATCCGAGCGATATCCTGGCCATCCAGACGCAAGCTGCCCGAATCCGACGATACGAAACCGCTCAGAATATTGAATAGTGTCGTCTTGCCCGCGCCGTTCGGGCCGATCAGGCCCAGCATCGCACCCGGTGCGACATCCAGATCGATATGCTCGAGCACCGGCACGCCATTGAAGGCACGGCCGATGCCACGCAGTTGCAGACGAGACGCGCTCATGGGCGACCTCGCCGCCCGAGGCGCAATAACCCATTGGGCGCAAACATGACGGTCGCGACGAACAACAGCCCGATGGCCAATTGCCAGCGATCGGTATAAGAGCTGAGTTGAGTCTGTGCCAACAAATAGACTGCGGCGCCTGCGAATCCACCCAGCAACACGTGTATGCCGCCCAACACCGACATGATGACCAGCGTGGCCGACATGCTCCAATGAACCGTGTTCGGTCCGATGTATTGGTTGACGAACGGGAACAGCGCACCGGCCGCGCCCGCGACAGCGCCGCTGACCAGAAATGCCCGCACGCGCAAGTTGCCCAGCGAATAGCCCAGGGCGCGCATTCGCAAAGGCTGATCGCGCATGCCCTGCAAGGCCAGACCGACCGGGGCGCGAGCGAAGCTGCGCAATACCCACCAGGCTAGGCCTGCGATCACGCAGGCCACGGTGTACAGTGCCGCAGGCGTATCCAGTCGAATACCGAACGCATCCAGACCCGGAAAGCCTCGCAAGCCATCGGCGCCACCGGTCACCTCGCGCCAGCGAAACACGACTTCCCAGGCCATTTGCCCGACCACCAAGGTCAGCACCAGGAAGAACAACCCCGTGCTGCGCAGCGTTAGCAAGGCCATGAGCCCGGCAATCGCCATCCCGGCGAACACGCCGACGGCCAGCACCAGCAGCACATTGCCTCCCCAGGCTTGAGCCGCGGCGGCAGCGGCATAGGCAGCGCAACCGAATACGGCACCGTGCCCCAGCGACACCAGCCCCCCCAGGCCGATAAGCAGATTCAGACTCATGACGGCAGCGCCGATCAGCAGAATCTCGGCACCGAAGCGCAGCGCAAAACCCTGGCCCCACACCAAAGGCACGATGCATACCAGCGCAGCCAGCAGCCAGGCTCGAGTCGCTGCCAGGCGTGTCGACGAATTCGAAGGTGGCATCTTCATACCTGCCGCGCCGATTGGCCCAACAAACCGGTGGGGCGCGCCATCAGAATCAGGGCCATCAACCCTAGAGTCAGGAAATTGGCAAACTCCGGCGCCCACATCCGTCCAAAGGTGGTGGCGAAACCCAACAGCAGAGCACTGATGACCGTGCCCCCAAAGCTGCCCAGTCCGCCCACCACCACGGTCAGCAAGGCCAGCAGCAACACTTCTTCATCCAAGCCCGGATAGGCCGACAACATGCCTGCACCCAAAGCCCCGCCCAGCCCCCCCAACGCAGCGGCCAGCACCAGACCGGCAGTCAGCAGTTTGCGGGTATCGATGCCCAGCATCTCGACGATGCCGCGATCCACCACGCATGCGCGGATGGCCGCACCCCACAGGGTGCGGTCGATCAGCACCCACAAGACCAGCGCGATCGCCGCGCCGCTCGCGATCAGGAACAAGCGATACGCCGGAAACGGGAAATCCAGAATGAACACCACGCCGGACAGCACCTCGGGCAGCACCGGCGACGCCGTTTCGGCACCGAAGCCCCAGCGCATCAGATCGGCGAACACCACCGACAATCCGTAGGTCAGCAGCACTTGCATCAGATGCGGGCGGGCGTAAAAACGGCCAAAGGGAAACCGGTCCAACAACCAGCCCACTGCGCCGGTCAGCACGAAGGCGACCGGAAAAGCCAGCCACCACGGCGCACCAGAGGCCAGCCATTGAATGCCGATGTAGCTTCCTAGCAAATAGAAAGACCCATGCGTGAGGTTGACGAAATTCATCAAACTGAGCACCAAGGACAAGCCGAGGCCGGTCAGCAGGAGCAGGACCGAAAACGACAAGGCATTGAGGATCTGG
The DNA here is from genome assembly GCA_945903445.1 of Bordetella parapertussis. GTDB lineage: Bacteria > Pseudomonadota > Gammaproteobacteria > Burkholderiales > Burkholderiaceae_B > Schauerella. The sequence continues at coordinate 13,080 of CAMDNZ010000030.1, read as the reverse complement.
ACGAGCGTATAAGCCACTAAGTCAGCCTTTTTTCACGGCCGGACCCGGATCCTGGATACCAGGATAGGTATGCACGACGGTGTTCAGCGGCCGCCCGTCGGGGTCGCGCTTGATCTCGTTGATGTAGATATCGAGAATGGCCTGGTTGTTGCGCGGGTCGAAGCGCATCGGACCGAAGGCCGTATCCACGGGCTTTTGCAGCAGACTGTCGCGCAGGCGATCGCGTTGGGCGACATCGCCCGAGACGGCGTCCACGCCCGCCTTGATGACCTGCCCTACGGCATAACCCGCGGTGCTGGCTTCGCCCGGCAGCCGCTGACGTACGGCTCGATAGGCTCGTACGAATTCGGCTGCGGCAGGCGCATTGGGCGACTGGTGGAATGCGTTGATGCCACCCAGCCCGGCGTCGCCGGTTGCGGGCAACACGTCTTCCTGATCGAACAAGGCGCCCGGCCCCACCAGACGAATCTTTCCGGCCAGGCGGAAGTCCTGCATCTGCTTGAGAAAACGCACGCCGTCGGCGCCGGGGAAGAACGCGTAGATGAAGGACGGCTGGGTTGCCGCCACCGTCATCAATAGTGGTGCGAAATCGGTGGTGCCCAAGGGCGTCCAGTATTGCTTGCCCAGACTGCCGCCCAGCGCCTGATACGACTCGGCAAAATCGGCCACATACTCGCGCCCGGCGGCGTAATCGGAAGATAGCGTGATACCGCCCTGCTTGGCGATATTCGCATGGGTCCACAGCGCTGCCGGGTGAGCCAGCATCCAACTGGTCTTGGTGGTTCGAAAAATATAAGGGCTGGCCGCCTCGCGTGCCAGCGCGTTGGCCGCGGCATTGGCGATGAAGGTTGGGGTACGCGACTCGGTCACGATGTCGCGGATCGCCAGCGCGACCGCTGCACTGATCACACCGCAGATGATGTCCACGCGATCCTGCCCCACCAGCTTGCGCACTTTGCGCACGGCCTCGTCGGGCTTGCCCTGATCGTCCTCCACCAGCAGTTCGACCGGGCGTCCGCCCATCTGGCGACCCTGCTGGTCGAGCAATAAATTTAGTCCCGCCCGCATGCTCTCGCCCAGCGCGGTGAACGGGCCCGACAACGAGGTGACCAAAGCGATCTTGATGGGCGCTTGCGCAGCGCGTGTCACGCCGGGCCAGGCCAGGCTGGCGGCGGCGCCTGCCGAGGCGACGATCAGGCTGCGGCGTACCGGCGAAAAAGACTGTGTCATGCCTCAATGCTCCAACGATCCACCGGGCGCCATGTACGGCCCAGGGCGGCGCGCGGCTGGCGCGCGAATTCGAAAGCTGGCGCAAGCGACTGCGCCAACATACTGTGGTGAGTGCCTTGCGGCACCACATCCAGATAAACCTCGTGCCCCCCCGTAGCGGCCCATCTTGCGGCGGCCGCTCGAATCGGCGCCAAGGTGGGTCGGCCCCCTTCGCGCGACTGGGCGGTACCGTCGGGACCGACGGCCTGCGCATGCCAACGCTCGTGTTCGCCTGCCAGAAACAACACAGCGGGCCGGTGGGAGACTCGCATTCCTGTACCGGGCAGCGCTTGATCGACCGCGCCGTCATGCCACCACACCGAGGGACTGGCTAACACGCATCGGGTGACCTGTGCGAACGCGCCTGCGTACAGCCCGCGCAGCACGCACAATGCGCCATACGAATGCCCAAATAGCGTCACTCGTTCGCGATCGACCCGCGCTTGCGCCAGCATCCACGGCAACATGGCCGTATCGAGCAGCCGCAAGAACCCATCGGCACCCCCATTACGCCAGCGTGGCGTGCGCGGATCGGCGGGTTGCGGCACAGCGGCCAGGGGCGGTGTGAAGTCGAACGCCCGACCCGCTTTTACCGCTTCCGGCTCGCCTTCGTGCATCACCAACGCGACCGCCGTGCCCCGCTCGAGCTGCATCGACGCCTCGCTCACCCAGGCGCCATCGAGCAAGACCATCAACGGAAATCCGGGATCCGGTGCCGCGCCCTCGGGCCAATGAAGCGTCACCGAGTAAGCGCGCTGCCCATCGTTGGACAGCCAGCGTTCGCTCGCGTGGCGGCCTGGGGGATCGTCGGCCAAACGCGAATCGACGTGCATAGCGGAAATCACTGTCCGGCTTCCGTCAGTGCGCTTTTCCGGCGGAATCGGCCGTCAGATCGACCATGAACGTGCCCGCGTACGGCACCGCCGCGAACTGCGAATTGATGGAGGCCAGCGTGCCCTGCGGCGATACGTCGGAGAACGTCTGGGGGTCGAGCCAGCGCGCCAGGGCTTCGATGAACACCACGTTCAGCGGCGAATCGTTAAAGCCATGCCAGATGCCGTGCGCATTGCCGGTTCGCACGGCCGACAAGGCCGATAGACGCTGGGCGTCGATCATGCTTTTCAAGCTGGCGCGGGCCTGCGCGGCATCGGCTCCCATACCGATCACCAGACCGCTGGTGGCGCGCCGCGCCGCGCCGGTGCCGGTGGCGACATAGACGGCTGGGTTGCGACCGTTGATGTATTCGAAGCCCAACTGGCCGGTCGCACCTTTGAGAACATCGGCACCGATGTTGTGACCACCCGCCAGAGTGATCATGTCGTTGAAGGTGCCGACGCCTGGCGAGTTGCAGCAGTCGGTGCTGCCCGCGTGGGCATGCACCAGCACGGCAGGCCGCGCGCGGCCCGGCTGCGAAGTGCGTTGTGCAATGCGATCCATTCGTTCGCGATAGAAACGCGCCAGCGCCTGGGCCTGATCGTCACGGCCCAGGGCACGGCCCAGCAAGAGAATGCTGGGCTCGGTATTCTCGATGGGCCGCATGAAGAAATCCACCACCAGCACCGGTACGCCGGCTGCCTCGAACTGTTTGAGGAGGCTGGACGACTGGGGGTCGGCACCCGGCGCAATGCCCGCGAATGCCGCGGTCAGAATCACCAGATCGGGCCGCAAGGACAGCGCTTTTTCGACCGAGAACGTCTCGACGGTATGACGGCCGACGACGGGGATGGCGTCTATTTTCGGAAACTTTGCCTTATAAGCCGCGTACTCGCTAGCGTAAGAAGTCTTGAACTCATCGGACCAACCGGCCAGCAAACTCACCGGATCAGGATGGATCAGGCCCAACACCGGCAGGTAGCGCGCCTGCGCCAATACCACTCGTTTGGCCGGTGCGGGCAGCGTGACCGTGCGCCCCACCACATCCTCGAGCACGATGGGTTCGGCGTGCGCGGGCAGCGAGGCGATGCCGACAACCATAAAGCAGGCGACGGTCAGGACGAACCGACGAATCAAGGAAGGAGTCATGTCAGTGTTAATAATGATAGCTATTATCATTGTAATAGCCTATGACCCGCCCCACAAGTTATGTCGCTTCACGCATGAACGTCGGCGTGCAAGCCATCGATCATGACCTGCGGCACACCCTGCGAGCAAGGCTCGACCCGCGCCGCCACTCCGTACACCGTCGCCAATGTGGCAGGCGTGATGACCTGGCTGGGCGCCCCCTCGGCGACCAGGTCGCCGCTGCGTATCATCAGGCAATGATCGGCATGGCGCAGCGCGATGTTCAGATCGTGCAAGACGATCAGGGTAATCAAGCCGTTCTCGCGGGTTTCCTGGCGCAGCAGATCCATCACATGAAACTGATAGTTCAGATCCAAGGCCGAGAGCGGCTCGTCCAGCAGCAGCAAACGAGGACGGCGAATCATGGCTTGAGCTAGACCAACCAATTGTTTTTGTCCGCCCGACAACTGATCGAGATAGCGCATCGACAAATGTCCGATGCCCAGGCGATCCAGCAGCGATTGCACTGCCGTCATATCGACACGCGCCACGCCGTCTACGTTCTTACCGCCCGTCGGCCCGCCAAAGGCCGACGCGTTGGCGGCGACCAGCACCGACTCGAACACCTGGAGATGTACGGCTGCCGGTAGGTCTTGCGGCAGATACACCACCTGCCGGGCACGGCGCTCGAAACTGGCGTGAGTCAGGTCGTCGCCATTTATCAGCACCTGTCCACCGCTCAAGCGATTCAAGCCGGCGATAGCCTTCAGCAGCGTCGATTTCCCGCTGCCGTTGGGCCCCAGCAACGCCGTCACGGTGCCCGCCAGCAGTCCTGCCACCGACAGATCGGCGATGATCTGACGCGTGCCGTACGCGACCTTGAGTGAATTCAGTTGCAGCACGGCCCACCTATTGAAGCTGTCGGCGGAACACGACCGCCATAAAAAACGGAATACCGACCAAAGAGGTGACGATGCCCACGGGAATGATGATGCCCGGCACGATGTTTTTCGAGGCAATGGATGCAGCCGACAGAATCACGCCACCCACCACAGCGCTGCCCGGTAAGTAGAAGCGGTGATCTTCACCGAATAAACGACGGGCGATGTGCGGCGCCACCAGACCGATGAAGCCAATGGTGCCGACGAACGCCACGGCCAGGGAAGACAGGATGGCGATACGAATCAGCGCACGCAAGCGCAGACGGCGAACGTCGATACCGAAGCTGGAGGCACGCTCTTCGCCCAGTCGCATGGCGGTCAGGCGCCAGGCATCGCGCATCGACAGCGGCAAAATCAAGGCGAACGCGGCCAACAGCACACCCAGTGTGGTCCAGTCGGCCCGCCCCAGACTACCCAAGGTCCAGAACACCAAGCCTTGCAGGGCGTCGGCGCTTGCCACGAACTGAATCAAGGACACCAGGGCGTTGAACGAAAACACCAAGGCGATGCCGAACAGCACGACGCCGCTGGCATTCATGCCCCCCCACTTGGCCACGCCGTGCAGCATCATGGCCGACAGCATCGCAAACAGAAAGGCGTTGCCGGCAATTGTCCATCCCACCGGCACACCGGGAATGGCCAGATCCAGCACGATCACCAGCGAAGCGCCGAACGCAGCCGCCGACGACAGACCCAGGGTAAAGGGACTGGCCAGCGGGTTGTTCAAGATGGTCTGCATCTCGGCGCCTGCCAGACCCAGGGCAATGCCCACGGCCATGGCCATCAAGGTGTACGGCAGGCGGATGTCCCATACGATGACGCGCGTGGTGGGGTTGGCCGAGCCCGGCGATATCAAGGTTTGAATCAACTCCGCCAAGGGCAGCCCCGAGGCCCCCATGGTGAAGTCCAGCAGCATGCAGCCGACGATGATGGCAGCCAACAGCGCGACCAACATCCAGCGGCGGCGAACGATGCGGGCATAGTTGACGGCCGCGGATGCGGTGTCGGGCGCAGGGGCGGCGGCAGTGATGGAAGTGGGCGAAGTCAAGTTAGATGGCCGACGGCGAACGAGCGCGTGGTGTATAAGTCAACAGAGAATCATTTCTGTTTAGTATCTCATGATTTTGTTTCCCGACTTCACCCACCCGACCACTGCCGCCTATGACTTGGACCGCACCGCCACCATCGGCCTGGACGGTCCGGGCGGCGCCTATTCGATTCATGTGTCCTGCCCGTCCGGCGCGATGCCCGCAGCCGGCTGGCCTGTGACGTATATGCTGGACGGCGACACCTTTCCCGTCATCCGCGAGATCCTGTGCTACCAGGTCGGGCACGGTGCGCCGGGCTTGCCCGAGCCGCGCATGCTGGTGGCCGTCGGTTATACCGGTGCCAGCCGCCGCGCCCACGACTACGCGCCCGAATGCATCGATGCGCATGAGGCCAAGGCAGGCGGTGCGGCTGCATTCCGGCAATTTCTGCTGGGCGCAGTGCGGCAAGCGGTCGAGTCGCGGTGGCCCGTCGATCCGGCGCGCCAGACCTTGATGGGCCACTCCTTGGGTGGGCTATTTGTGCTGGACACCTTATTTTGCCAGCCCGGCGCTTTCGGAACCTGGGTGGCGTCGAGCCCGTCGGTCTGGTGGCGATCGGGCTATCTATCCGTTGCTGCGGCACGGTTTGCCGCCAGCGGCGTTCACGCCATCGAAGGCACGCGGGTCTTGCTGACCGCCGCCGAATACGATCAATCCCTCACGCCTGCCGAAGAGCGCCTGCCCGATCAGGCGCGCGAGGACCTTCTCAATACGCGCATCGAACGCGCCATGGTCGATGGCAACCGCGAATTAGCGCGCGTGCTGTCCGGGGTGAGTGGACTCACGGTGCACTATCGATTCTTACCTGGCGAGACTCACCGTAGCGCGTGGCCTTGCGCGGCAGCCCACGCTTTTCGCGCCTAAGCTGCCGCCACCGACATTCGTTTCTTTTACGCCGAGTTGTCTTCCCGGCACTGCACTTGCTACCTCCCCCGAAGAGGAAGGCCATATCGCAAACCGGGAGGACGCATGATTCGGGAAAGACTGGCGTATTACAGACGCCTTGCACAATTCGCTGGCGTCAGAGTCGGCAATTATGTCGAACTCGGCCTGTTGGAAGTCGCGCTATATAAAGACGCGCTCATTCGCAGCATCGTCGCCTATGTCGCTATGCTGTTTTGCGTTCTGTTCGCGCTGGCATTCTTGTCGATTGCCGTGCTGGTCAGCTACTGGCATACCGATGCGCGAATTACGGCGGCCTGGTGGATTTTCGGCGTATGGCTTGCGCTGGCGCTCATTGCCCTGGTGTACGCCAAACGGGCTGCACCAAACGATGCGCCTACGTCGGTCTTAAGCGAACAAATCAAACTGGACCTGCAAGCCATCCGGGGGCGTCATGAGTGATTCGAATCCTGCCGTTAAAAAAACGCTGTTGCTGGAACAGATGGAAGCCGATCGGGTGGCGCTGGTCACCGATCACCCGCCACGCGTGGCCAGCGACTTTCGACTCTCGCCCGAACTCAAGCCTTGGGCAATCCCCGCCGCGCTGTTTGCGGTGTCGATGTTGAAAATGCCGCCCGCTATCAAAGCCCCCCTGCGGGCACTCGCCATGATCATGTTGAAGAATCGAGTGCAGGAGGTTGTTCGCGTGGCTCAGTCCGGCGACCGTAACCGGCCAGTGACGGCACGTATCCCTGAGCGACGCGAGCGCCCCTTATCGGCCGATACAACCGGACCACTTCCTGCGCCCATCGATGCACCGGCGAGGCGCGACGAGCCCGGTATTCGCTGAGAACAGGAGCGCACCGGACGACCGCATCGATCTCGTCACGCATACCCGACAGGCCGCGCGCGCAAGCACGCGGCCTGTCGTACGTTGGCGATCCACAAGATTAGATGACCGCATTATTTCGCTGTCATACACATCCTTTCGCGTGTGTTGCTGAACGGTTCTCGTTTTGCGAGTAAACCCTACAGCGGCGCGCCATACATCAGAAGAGAAATTCATGAAAACCATTAATCTGTGCGCTTTCGCTGGCGATTGAACGCTTTTGCGACGCAACAACTTTCTTTACTCATCTTCACCCCAGCTGATTGAAGGTCCGGCCTACGCTGCATGCTTTGCGACGCACGCTTACGCCGTCGCGCAAGTCGGATCTTTTTGTGCGAACCCATTCAGTACCCTGTCGTCCGGCGCTGCACGCAACGCCCATCAACCGTTTCGTACCCGTCTGCACCACAGGCGCGTTGTTGTGCGCGTCCGTGTTCTGGTGGCCCACCGCCCATGCCGCGACCGATCTCGCCGCGAACGCCGTCATTACGCCGACTGCGCACGCGCAAGCCTATAGCCGAGCCGCGCATGACGCGCTCATGCACTCGGCACGTCAGCGATCCACCAGCTGGTCCGATGTCTTGCAGCGCCTCGATCAATGGTTCGGCGACGCCACGACCACAGACCTTTGCCAGCGCCTGGCCGCCGACGGCGTCATCATTGCGCGACTGGCCGGACAGGACGAGCAAGCGGTTCACTGGGCACGGCTCGGCCCGATCGGGCAGTTGCCGGCCTACGCTTTGTTCGACGCCGCGTATGCGGCACGCGCCGTTGGCGCTCGCGACATCCAGGCGCAGGCCGTTCAACGCCTGCGGGTTCGTGAGCCTGCAGCCTGGCAGCCCCGCATCCTGGAAGCCTTATGGCTGACGGATGCGGGCGCCTACGCTCGCGCCGGTGCAGCACTGGACGCGACCGAGCGTCAATGGCGCTCACCGACGCGCGTACAGCGCATCGCACTGCTCGAAGCCCGGGGCGCACTCGCGGAGGCACGAGGGCTGCCGCTCGAAGCCTTGGGCGCGTACGAAGACCTGCTGGCCATGCAGCCCGATCATGCTTATGCCCGATTCGCCGTGGCCGATGCGCTGGCACGTCATGCAGCCACTCGCGCGCAGGCTTACGCCACCGATGTGAACACACGTCATCCCGGCGCATTCGATGCAAAGCAGCAAGCCCGTCTGAGCCAGGCAGCCTTGGGACAAAGGCTGCGGTGGGCAGGGACCGAGTCGGCGCAACGTGCCGGTGAGGGCCGCGAACGCTACGGGGCGCTGCTCGCACTGCTGCCGCAATTCGATCGAGACATCGCGGCGGCACAAGCATCCGGGTGGCGCTTAATCGAGCTTGCGCTGCGCTACGACCGCCTAGCCGCGTGGCGTCAGTTGGGGCACGATCGGGCCGTCATCGACGAGTATCACGCGCTTCTCGCGCAGAACGCCGACCTGCCCTATTACGCCTTGGCTGATGTCGCGGGCGCATATCAACGCCAACGTCGTTCCGATCTGGCCGTGCCGTTATACGAACAGGCCATTGCGTTAGCGGGCTCTGCCCTGACTATGCCCAGCGATACCCACGTGGGCCTGGTCTACGCCTACATCGACACCGCGCGCTTCGAGCAAGGCGAACAGCTTCTACGGCAACTCGAAACCGCCACCCCGGCTTATTTGCGTCGCAGTCCGACTCCCGGCCAGGCCAACCCACAGTACGGCGAAGTGCGCCACCTGCGTGCGCGTATCCAGCTGTATACCGATCACCCCGCTCAAGCCGAGCGCAGCTTCGAGGCATTGACTGCCATGGCGCCGCTCAATCCAGGCTTCGGCGTCGGCCGTGCCGAGACGGCTCAAGCACGCGAACATCCGCAGGCCGCGCTCGACCAGGTCGAGGCACTGCGTACCGATCATCCGCACGATCCCGAAGTCGAGGCCGCTTATGCCCGCGCACTGATCGGTGCAGGCTATCTCAAGGAAGGCCGAGCACGCACCCAGGCGCTGATCGAGACAGCCCCCACGTCACAAGCCACGCATGATGCACAACGCGAGCTGATGATCCAGGGCTCGCCCCGCTTGGACATCGATGCCGGCGCCGGTCGCCAGGGCGCCGCGCTCGCCAATCGCGACTGGCGGGTCGATACGCATCTGCGCTCGGGTCTGATCGACGACCAATGGCGCGTGTTCGCACGTCATGTCGAAGCCCGCGGCGAAACCGACCCCGACTCCATTCGACTGGGCCGCAGCGGCGTAGGCATCGAATGGCTGGCAGGACCGTGGTTGGTGTCCGGCGAGGCTCATCGCGCCAACAGGGGGCCGTACCGCGGCGGCGTGGCGGCGCAGGTCAATTACCGTGCCAGCGACCAATGGCGCCTGTCAGCAAGCCTGGACTCCAACAGCATCAACACCCCCTATAAAGCACGCCGCGACGACATCGGCGCACGCGAGGCATCGGTCGGCGCACGCTATGTCGTGGACGAAGCCCGCAGTTTTTCGACCGATGCCGCACGCATGAACTACAGCGACGGCAACGCCCGCCAATCGGTCGGGCTGCAATGGCAAGAGCGTTGGATTTCGGGCGGCCGCTGGCGTGTGGACAGCACCGTCGGCGTCGAGACTGCCCGCGGCGATCGTCAGGACGTACCTTATTTCAGCCCGGATCGCGAAACCGCCGGCCGCATTGGTGTGCGCACCGAATACCTGACCTGGAAGCGCGATCATCGCCGCATGGCGCAGGTTCTGGAGACAGACCTCGGCCATTACCGCCAGGCCGGCTACGGCGCTGCGGGCACCTGGGCACTGGCGTACTCGCACGAGTGGACGCTGGATGCAGGCTGGCAGTTCAGTTATGGCATCGGCATCGCGCGCCAACCCTACGACGGCGTGGACGAAACCCGCCGCCATCTTTTCTTGAACGTTTCCATCCCATTCCAACCATGATGCGCGATCTATTTTCCCGGCGTGCGGCGCAAACCTACGCCACGCTGTTGCTGAGCGCGCTGATGAGCGTGACCGCCGCCCACGCTCAACGCGTGCCCGAACCCGACCCGGACGATGGCATGACGTTCCGCGCGATCGCACTGCACGACGTTCGCAGCGACGTGCTGAACACCTTCGGCACCCAACCTGAAGCCACAGCCATCGACGAAACGACACTGGCCAACTGGTTCGCATGGCTGGCCGACACGGGGCATCATCCCGTCAGCCTCACGCAGATCGAACGCGCTCGCGCGGGAGGACCGCCGCTACCGCCGCGCGCCGTGCTCCTGACCTTCGACGATGGTTACGCCAGCGCTTACGACAAAGTCTTCCCGCTGCTCAAACAATTCAGGTTTCCAGCCGTCATGGCATTAGTCACGGGGTGGATGGACGGATCGAGGCGTCCCCAGACCCCGCCCCAGCCGCCGCTGATGACCTGGGATCAGGCGCGTGAAATGGCGCGGTCCGGTCTGGTCGAGTTCGCCACGCACAGCCACGACATGCATCGAGGCATTCTGGCCAATCCACAAGGCAATCTTCAACCCGCCGCCAGCACTTTGCGCTACGACCCAGGCAGCCAGCGCTACGAGACACCCGAGCGGCAAGCCCGCCGCATCGAGGCCGACCTGCGTACCAGCCGCGAGATTATCGAGAGTAAAACCGGCCAGACCGTGCGAGCCGTGGTGTGGCCTTACGGCGCGTATTCGGATCGCGCGCTGGCTGCGGCCCGCCGCGCTGGCCTGCCCCTCGCGCTGAGCCTGGAAGAGGGACCGAACGGCCCCGATGTTTCGCTCGACCGGATTCGCCGGGGGCTGGCGACCTACGACATGACCGTGCCCGATTTCACCTTGCTGCGCGCCCCCGAAGGCGAAGGCGTCGTCGACCCGATCAATCGGGCCATGCACATCGACCTCGATTATGTGTACGACCCCGACCCGGTTCAGCAAGAGGCCAATCTGTCGCGCCTGTTGGAGCGTGTGCTGGCCATCGGGCCGAGCAGCGTGTTCTTGCAAGCGTTCGCCGATCCCGATGGCGATGGCGCGGCCGACATGCTGTACTTTCCGAATCGCCACCTGCCCGTGCGCGCCGACCTGTTCAACCGGGTGGCCTGGCAGTTGCGCACCCGAACCCACGTGCGCGTCTATGCCTGGATGCCGGTCATGGCGTTTCGTCCGGTTGCGGGCGATCCGATGGCCGCACGCACCGTATTGCCGGTAGGCCCGGAGCGTTATGCACGCTTGTCCTCGTTCGACCCGGCCGCGCGTGAATACATCGCCGAGATCTACGAAGACCTGGCGCAGCACGCGAGCTTTGGCGGCCTGCTGTTTCACGACGACGCGATGCTGGCCGATGACGAAGACGCCAGTCCTCCAGCGCTGGCCGCTTATCGCGCATGGGGCCTGCCGGGCGACATCGCCGCGATTCGTGCCGACCCGGCGGCCATGGCGCGTTGGACAGCCGGCAAGACCCGTCATCTGACCGACTTCACCTTGATGCTGGCCGATCGCGTGCGTCAGTGGCACCCGGACATTCTGACCGCCCGCAATCTGTTCACCCGACCCATTCTTCAACCGGAATCGCAGGCGTGGTTCGCGCAGGATCTGGCGCAATCGATCGACGCGTACGACTACACCGCCGTCATGGCCATGCCTTATATGGAGCAGGCCGACAATCCCGATACATGGCTGAAGACCCTGGTGGCGCGTGTGGCCGAGCATCCCCGGGGGCTTTCTCGAACCCTGTTCGAATTGCAAAGCCGCGACTGGCGCACGGGCCGCCCCATCGACGACGAGGTGATGGCACGCCACTTCGCACTGTTGCGTCAGGCCGGTGCGCGCCATCTGGCCTACTACCCGGACGACTTCCACCGCGACCAGCCGGCGCTGGCCGTCGCCCGGGCGGGCGTCTCGGTACGCACGACACTCGCCGGCACCGAGCGTGGTCTGACGACACCGCCTACGCTGGCCCCCGAAGCCGCCGCAGCGCCCTTGTTGCCGATCGACGCGGCTGCGACCGATCGCCCACAATCGGCCCGGGCCTATCGTCCGCAATCGATCGTATCGCCTGAAACCTTGTCTCGCTTGCGAGACCAGCGCGCCGTGTCGCGATGGCCCGGCGAATCGAAGAACGCCGCACACCCATGATGGCCGCCTTCACTGACTCGCGATTCATCGCCTTCGTCTTCGACTACGTTTTCTATTACCCCTTTCTGATGGCCTACGTCTGGATGGCGGGCGGCCTGGCGCACGCGCTGTTCTTCGAACGCCGCAAACACACACCGCCGGACCCCTTGGCCTTGCTGCCCGCCCAGCCTCTGGTGACCATGGTCGTGCCCTGCTACAACGAGGAGCAGTGCGTGCGCGAAGTGATCGAGCAGACCATGCGAACGCGCTATCCGAACACGGAAGTCATTGCCATCAACGATGGCAGTACCGACAAAACCGGCGAAATCCTGGATCGGATGGCACGGGAATATCCCCGTCTGCGCGTTCTGCACAACGCGTCGAACCAGGGCAAAGCCGTCAGCCTGAACACCGCCGTCATGCTGGCCAACGGCGAGTACATCCTGGGGATCGATGGCGACGCGCTGGTGCATCCGGACGCCATTGCCTGGATGCTGCGGCACCTGCTGCGCTCGCCTACATTGGGGGCCGTCACCGGCAACCCGCGTATTCGCACCCGCACGACATTGCTGGGCCGCATGCAGGTGGGCGAATTCTCTTCGACCATCGGACTGATCAAGCGAACTCAGCAGTTGTGGGGCAGCCTCTTCACGGTGTCCGGCGTGCTGGCGCTGTTTCGCCGCAAAGCCCTGCTGGAAACGGGATTCTGGAGCACCGACGTGTTGACCGAAGACATCGACGTCAGTTGGAAACTCCAGTTGGCGGGCTGGCGATTACGGTTCGAGCCGCGTGCGCTGTGCTGGATATTGATGCCGGAGACTGTCCGCGGCTTGTTTCGCCAGCGCCAGCGGTGGGCGGTAGGCGGCATCCAGACCTTGATTCGCCATTCCGCCGAGGTGCTCAACCCGCGCAACATTCGCATGTGGC
>CAMDNZ010000029.1 GCA_945903445.1 Bordetella parapertussis | reverse complement strand
ATACAACGCATCATGAAACGACGTGCTTTGATAGCCCAGCATGATGTCGTCCGAGCCGGGTACGCCCATCACATAATTGACGCCCGCCGCACCCAATAGCGTGAGCAGGGCGTCCATGTCGTCTTGATCGGCTTCGGCATGATTGGTGTAGCACACGTCGCAGCCCATGGGCACGCCTAGCAGCTTGCCGCAGAACACGTCTTCCAGGCCCGCCCGGGTGATCTGCTTGCCGTTATACAAATATTCGGGGCCGATAAAGCCCACCACCGTATTGACCAGGAACGGATCGAAGGCTCGCGCCACGCCGTAGGCTCGGGCCTCCAATGTTTGCTGATCGACGCCGTGATGTTGGCCCGCCGACAGAGCGCTACCCTGGCCTGTCTCGAAATACATGAAGTTCTGCCCCACGGTGCCCCGATTTAAACCAAGTGCGGCGTCATGCGCCTCGCGCAGCAGGACCAGATCGATACCAAAGCCCTTGTTGGCCCCTTCGGTGCCTGCAATCGACTGGAACACGAGGTCTACCGGCGCGCCGCGCTCGATCAAACCCAATGTGGTGGTGACGTGACTGAGCACGCAGCTTTGCGTGGGGATGGCAAGCCGGGTGCGAATCTCGTCGAGCAGTATTAGCAGATCGTGCGTTCGCGCCGGACTGTCGGTGGCCGGATTGATACCGATCATGGCATCGCCTGCGCCCAGCAGCAGACCATCCAGAATGCTGGCGGCGATGCCGCGCGGATCGTCGGTCGGGTGATTAGGTTGAAGGCGCACCGATAATCGTCCCGCTCGTCCGAGCGTGCCGCGAAACCGGGTGACCACCTCGCACTTCGCCGCGACTCGCATCAAGTCTTGCACACGCATCAGTTTGGACACTGCCGCCGCCATTTCGGGCGTCAGGCCGCGTGCGATGCTTACCAGTTGCTGCGTGTTCGCTTCGTCGGCCAGCAACCAGTCGCGCAGGCCGCCCACGGTCAGATGGGATACGGGGGAGAAGGCCGCTGGCTCGTGCGAATCCAGGATCAGCCGAGTCACCTCGTCGTCTTCGTAGGGGACGACGGCTTCGTTTAGAAAAGTGGTGAGCGGTAAATCGGCCAACGCGTACTGCGCCGCGACGCGTGTCTGTTCGTCGGGGGCAGCCAAACCCGCCAACACATCGCCGCTGCGCAGTGGCGTGGCGTAGGCAAGCAATTGTGCGAGCCCGTTAAATCGGTAAAGTGTTCCCCCTAGGGTGTAGCGATACATCCTTGACCCCCTCTAGGCTAGCGTAGCCATCAGCTGGCAGCGTAGCGTGTGTCGGGAGAGGTTCGTAAGAGGGTTAATGCGTAGAGACGATCATGCGTAAGAATCAGGCAATTGATCGAGTGGTCCCGATCGAATCATGCTACCGATTCGATGCCCGTCAGGCCACGACGTCATTGCCGACGGGCGCTGTCATGTGGGCCACATCCCCCCAGGTTTTCACTCGCCAAGCTGTGTCGTCGACCTGAACGATGTTGATGCTGGCGTTCAGCATGCGGGCCCGTCGGGCTTTCGCTGCAAGCGATATTCCCTGGATATACCGCCAGATGATGTCTAACGCGCCTCCGTGTGTCATCACCAAGACGCGTTCGCCCGAATGACGTTGGGCGATTGCATCGACGGCGCCGACAATGCGCTCGTGGAACGTACGCAGAGTCTCGCCGCCCCCGACGTCGCCGTCGATTTCGCGCTCCGACCAGGCACGATAGGCTGCCGGTGCCGCGCGTAGCGACAATTCGTCGACGGTCAGCCCCTCGAGCGAGCCATAGTGGCGTTCGCGCAATGTGGGTGTCGTTTCCACAGGCAGGCCCAGTCGCGCGGCGGCCGGCGCCAGGGTATTCACGGTTCGTGCCATGTCGCTGCTGTAAGCGGCGTGAAACGTGTGAGCCTTGCCCTCGGTGGCCAGCCTGTCGGCCAGGCGCGCTGCCTGGCCGAGGCCCGTGTTGTTCAAACCGATGTCGCGCCAGCCTTGCAGGCGATGCACGATATTCCAGTCGGTTTCGCCGTGGCGCATCAACCAAAGCTCGGTCATTAGGGTAATGCCTGAAAATAATTTGTTGTCTCGCAGTGTAGCGAAGGTCGCGGGGCGAGACAGGCGCGCAACCCCCACAAGCACGAAATTCATGATCGTCTTTGCTTGCCGGTGTCGTATGGATAAGCTTGCTAGCCGCTCGTCATGGGGGCGTGGGCCCATGCCTATCGCCAATTTGCAGAAGTGACGCCGCTTGAGCCAGATTTATTTTCCGATCGGCTAAAAAACGGCTTCTGTCCGCTGCGACCATTTGTAATGCCATGTTGGCGATAAATAGGGGGAAATTTATAGCGCTCTAATATTGGATATAAACAATCAACCCGAGGGGTTCGATATGAATGCTTTTACCGCCATCGCCGCAAAGCTTTCGATCGTTTGTATACTTACTGTGGTCGCCGTGGCGCATGCGACTGCCAATCCAACACTTCGGTACGTTTATTTGATATCGGATCTTTCACCGCATGAATTGTTTAGTAGTGAAACAGCCAGATTTCCAGTTCAAGGGGATAACGATAATTTGCAGCAGGTGGCTGCTGGGTCGAGTTGCGACGAGGATGGGGATAGCGCATTCGTTTTAGCTTCGGCGAATCGAGCCTTGATTTCCTCAAACGCAATCGAGTTTTCTATAGAAAATACAGATGTTCCTGTGTATCTATATACGATTAACACTGTCGGCCCAGGTAGGTTCGCATCAGATCCCAATGTAACTCCGAGCGAGAGTCCGAGCGACCAATGGTTTAGCGTTGAGCGCTCTTTACTGAGTGCGTATCCAGATATTGGGAATGCTGCACGAAATGCTGTGATTGTTCCGTTAGCACAAATGCATCGGGAGTCGAGCAGCTATATTTATCATGGGTCGCTTCCGACCCAAAGGATTCTAAGTGCTCGTCGAATTTTCAACGGCGCTTTCGATCGCGGTGAATTGATTAATTCCAATTACAGAGGGCTGAGCTACGACGAGTGGAATACTGCGGTCTATGTTCCAGTAAATCGTAATTTCGATTGGAGCGGATCCGTAACTTACGCCGAGTTCATCCACACTTTCGTACTTGGTTGTGCGGCGGCGGCTTACTGTATGGAAGGACGATCGGCACTACTGTTTTCTCCTGTTGGCGACAGGCAGTTCGAGAGTACTGAATCTCAAGTTTGTTTTGATCTCAAGTTCAAGAAAATGCCAATCAGAAATTTTTACGCCCGTAAAATTGCGCCGATTCTATTTGGTTCGGACGACGAATAGCAGGACGTAGCTGCATAAGTGTTGTGGGTGCGGTTCGATATTTCGGTCCTTATCGAACCGCGCATCGAGTCGCGCTGGTCATTGGGGTAACTCCTGAATTGGATTGCCGACTGGCGATGCAACAAATGGCCTGCGGCTGGGTACACTGGCGGCTGCGCGCCGTGGGCGCGTCTCGTTCACTTGCCTTGTATCCGACTCCCCATGTCCTATTTTCCTCGTTGGCGTCAGGTCGACGACGCCGTGCCCGGCACCCTGATTGCGCCCGATGAGCGCCTGTCCTGGCCCAAGAACTGGGCCATGGGCGCCCAACACGTGGTGGCCATGTTCGGCTCGACCGTGCTGGCCCCGTTGTTGATGGGCTTCGATCCGAACGTCGCCATACTGATGTCGGGTTTTGGCACCCTGATTTTCTTTTTATTCGTCGGCGGCCGCGTGCCCAGTTATCTGGGCTCCAGCTTCGCCTTCATCGGCGGCGTGGTAGCCGTCACGGGTTACGCGGGCAGCGGTGCCAATGCCAATATTGGCGTCGCGCTCGGGGCCATCATTGCCTGCGGGGTGGTGTACACCTTGATCGGCATGATCGTCTGGGCCGCAGGTCAAGGCGGCGCCAGGTGGATCGAGGCGCTGATGCCGCCGGTCGTCACCGGTGCAGTGGTGGCCGTCATCGGCTTGAATCTCGCACCCATCGCCGTGCGCGGCGCCATGGGTCAATCGACTTTCGATGCGCTCATGGCCGTCATGACCATCGTGTGCGTAGGTGGCGTGGCCGTTTTCACCAAAGGAATGGTGCAGCGCTTGCTGATTCTGGTCGGCCTGATCCTGTCCTGCGTCGTCTACGCTATTCTTGCCAATGGTTTCAAATTGGGTACGCCCATTAGCTTGGCCGGGGTGTCCCAGGCCGCCTGGTTCGGCTTGCCGTCTTTCTCTGCGCCGGTATTCCGTATCGAGGCCATGAGTTTGATCGCTCCGGTAGCCATCATTCTAGTGGCCGAGAACCTGGGGCACGTCAAGGCCGTCGCCGCAATGACCGGACGCCCGATGGATCAGTACATGGGTCGGGCTTTTGTGGGCGATGGCGTGGCCACGATGGTTTCGGGCGCTGTGGGCGGCACAGGTGTCACGACCTATGCCGAAAACATCGGCGTAATGGCCGTCACACGCATCTATTCCAGTCTGGTGTTTGTACTGGCTGCGCTCATTGCCATCGTTCTGGGTTTTTCTCCGAAGTTCGGTGCGCTCATCCAGACCATTCCCGGCCCTGTACTGGGTGGCATGTCGGTGGTGGTGTTTGGCTTGATCGCCATCGCCGGTGCCCGCATTTGGGTCGTCAACAAGGTCGATTTCTCGGATAACCGCAACCTGATCACCGCAGCGGTCACGCTGGTGCTGGGCGCAGGCGATTTCACGCTGAAATTCGGCGGGTTTCATTTGGGTGGCATCGGTACTGCTACGTTTGGTGCAATCCTCTTGTATGCACTGTTGCGTGTCGGCGGCAAGGCACCCGTAGGTGCGACCCCTTCGGCCGACGCCGAGGATGCCCGCTAACTTGCAATTCACTGCAAGTTTGCTCACAATACAGTCATATCCCCGGCTCTTGATCCGAGCCGGGGATTTATTTTGGCTGACACGGTGCAACGCACCGTAGCCCAGTCGCAGAATTCATTTCATACCGTCGCCAGCCCGCCCGGCGTGTCCCGATGTATCCGGGGCTGCGGCATACCGGCCGGGGGCGATCAAGACGCTCGAGTGCGGGCGTTGTCTATTTCGTAGGGAAAGATTATGTCCGCCATTCCTCTTACGGCGCGTGGGGCCGAACGCTTGCAGGCCGAATTGCACCGTCTCAAAACGGTCGAGCGTCCTTCCGTCATCAACGCCATTGCCGAGGCACGTGCTCAGGGCGACCTGTCGGAAAACGCCGAATACGACGCCGCACGCGAACGCCAGGGCTTTATCGAAGGCCGTATCGCCGAACTGGACGGCACCTTGTCGAACGCGCAGATCATCGATCCGTCCACCCTGGACGCCGAAGGCCGCGCGGTGTTTGGCGCCACGGTCGAGATCGAAGATCTGGAGTCAGGCGATCGCGTGGTCTACCAAATCGTGGGCGATGTCGAGTCGGACATCCGCGAGAGCCGGATTTCGGTGTCCAGTCCGGTGGCTCGTGCCTTGATTGGCAAGAGCGAAGGCGATGTCGTCGAAGTGCAGGCGCCATCGGGCGTGCGCGAATACGAAGTAGTCAGCGTTCGCTACATTTGAGCGATCGAATCGCCTGAGCATATGTGCTCAGGCGAGCTGCAAAACAAAAGCCCGGCGACCGATGGTTTCGGCCTCACGGGCTTCTGAAAACGACCGGGTGGGGGGCGCAGTGTCATTCGCAGCCCCGCCGGCATCGGTGCTCTACCGGCTCACTTCTTGGGGCCACCCAGCGTGCGGCGCAAGCCGCCGGTCAGGGATTTGCGAGCGCCGGCGCGCAAGCTCAGGGCGCTGCCCACTCGCTTGGGCGCGACGGCGCGAGCCACTTCGACCTTGTGGGCGCTGGGACGTACCGGTTTGCCCGATTTGTTCAGCAAGCCGACGCGTTCACGGGCCGATTTCTGGTTGGCGGGCGTGGCTTCGGCTTCCGCACGGCGCAGGGCGCGGGCGTCCTGTTTGGTCAGAACGCGACCTTCGGCGGCCAGCTTCTTGGGCGTGTGCGGCTCGTTGGCGCGGCGCTTGGCCGAGGATTTTTCAGGTGTCAGGCCGGGGATGTCGCGGCCAGGCACCGGGCGGTAGATAATCAACATCTTGCCCAGGTGATGCACGTTGGCGCAGGACAAGGTGTCGCAGATTTCGGTCAGCATGGCTTCGCGGGCGTCGCGATCCTGGCCGCCTGCACGCACTTTGATCAGGCTGTGCGCATTCAGGTTAAGCTCGATTTCCTTGAGCACGGCCGCCGACAGACCGGCGTCGCCGATCAGCACGACGGGGCGCAGCGGGTGGGCGGCGGCACGCAGGGCGCTACGCTCGCGCGGGGTAATTTCTAATTTAGGCATGGCGGAATTGTACGGGAATGGCCAAAAATAAATTCTCAAAAGAGTGGCTGGCGCAACACATCAATGATCCTTATGTGAAGCTGGCGCAACAAAAAGGCTATCGCGCCCGAGGTGCGTTCAAGCTGCTGGAGCTTGTCGATGGCGAAAAACTGCTCAAACGCGGCGACGTGGTGGTCGATTTGGGCTGCGCGCCGGGTAGTTGGTGCCAGGTGGCACGCGAGCGGCTGGTGGGGCCGGGCGGGGTGATCGATGGCCGTATTATCGGCTTAGATGTGCTGCCGATGGAACCCATCGCGGGTGTCGAGTTTATTCAGGGCGATTTTCGGGAAGACGAGGTGGCCGAGCAATTGCATGCCCTGGTGGGCGAGCAAGCGGTGGATCTTGTAATTTCCGACATGGCCCCCAACCTATCTGGCGTGGGGCTGGCGGACGCGGCGCGCATCCAGCACGTGTGCGAGCTGGCCCGGGTGTTTGCCTGCGAACACATGCGCCCCGATGGCACCTTGATCGTTAAAGCGTTTCATGGCAGCGGGTTTTCGCAGATCGTCGAATCGTATAAACAGCATTTCAAGCGCGTGGTCGAGCGCAAGCCCCGTGCGTCGCGGGCGAAATCGTCGGAAACCTTTCTGGTCGCGCGAGGCTTAAAACGCGGCGGCCGGGCCTGATTTTCGCGGCCGCGTTTCAGCCGAAAAATCTAGCCGGAAAAAGCAGGGCAGTACATTGGGTTTGCGTCGCTGCGGGCGGTTTCGCGCGACGCAAGGTAGAATGGCTTATTGACATTATCGCGGAAAGCGCTTTCCGGCTGACCCAGGCGTCCGTTCTGGGGGCTGGCTTAGGCTGGAGAGCAGGAGATCGACGTTGAACAATTCTTTTTCCAAAGTTGCGGTCTGGATGGTGATCGCGCTTGTGCTGTTTACGGTATTCAAGCAGTTCGATGGCCGTACTCAGTCGCAAGACAGCGTGAGCTACACGCAATTCATGGATGACGCCAAGGCCGGGCGCGTGCGCAAGGTTGATGTCCAGGGCGACGTGCTTTATGTAACGCCCGATGCCGGGCGTCCTTATTCGCTGACTTCGCCGGGCGACATCTGGATGGTTTCCGACCTCCTGAAGTCTGGCGTCCAAGTCTCGGGCAAAGCCCGCGAAGAACCCTCGTTCCTGATGAGCATCTTCGTGTCGTGGTTCCCGATGCTGTTGTTGATCGGCGTCTGGATCTTCTTCATGCGGCAAATGCAAGGTGGCGGCAAAGGCGGGGCGTTCAGCTTCGGCAAGTCGCGCGCCCGCATGCTGGACGAAAACACCAACAACATCACCTTCGTCGATGTCGCCGGTTGCGACGAGGCCAAGGAAGACGTTCAAGAGTTGGTCGATTTCCTGCGCGATCCTAGCAAGTTCCAGAAGCTGGGCGGCCGCATTCCCCGCGGCGTGCTGATGGTGGGTTCGCCCGGTACCGGTAAAACTTTGCTGGCCAAAGCCATCGCGGGCGAAGCCAAAGTGCCGTTCTTCAGCATTTCGGGTTCGGACTTCGTCGAAATGTTCGTCGGTGTGGGCGCCGCGCGCGTGCGCGACATGTTCGAAAACGCCAAGAAGCACGCACCGTGCATCATCTTCATCGACGAAATCGACGCGGTCGGGCGCCAGCGCGGCGCCGGTCTGGGCGGCGGTAACGACGAGCGCGAACAGACGCTGAACCAGATGCTGGTCGAGATGGACGGCTTCGAGTCGGGTCAGGGCGTGCTGGTCATCGCTGCGACCAACCGTCCCGACGTGCTGGATCCCGCCTTGCTGCGTCCGGGCCGCTTCGATCGTCAAGTGGTCGTGCCTCTGCCCGATATCCGTGGCCGCGAGCAAATCCTGAAAGTTCATATGCGCAAAGTGCCCATCAACAACAACGTCGATGCACACGTGCTGGCACGCGGTTGCCCGGGCTTCTCGGGAGCCGATCTGGCCAACCTGGTTAACGAAGCCGCTTTATTTGCCGCACGCCGCAACGGTCGTACGGTGGACATGTCCGACTTCGAGAAAGCCAAAGACAAGATCATCATGGGTGCCGAGCGCCGCTCGATCGTCATGCCCGAAGAAGAGCGCAAGAACACCGCGTATCACGAGTCGGGTCATGCGGTGGTTGCGCGCATGCTGCCCAAGACCGATCCGGTTCACAAGGTCACCATCATCCCGCGCGGTCGTGCGCTGGGCGTGACCATGCAGTTGCCGGAAAACGATCGCTACAGCATGGACAAGTCGCGTCTGCTGGACACCATTGCAGTACTGTTTGGTGGCCGTATTGCCGAAGAACTGTTCATGAATCAGATGACCACCGGTGCATCGAACGACTTCGAGCGTGCCACGGCCATCGCCCGAGATATCGTGACCCGCTACGGTATGACCGACGAGCTGGGCCCCATGGTGTATGCCGAAAACGAAGGCGAAGTGTTCCTGGGTCGCAGTGTGACCAAGACCACGCACATGTCGGAGGCGACCATGCAGAAGGTCGATGGCGAGATCCGTCGCATCATCGACGATCAGTACAAGGTCGCTCGTAAGATTCTGGAAGAGAACCGCGACAAGGTCGAAGTCATGACCGCTGCACTGCTCGAATGGGAAACCATTGACATGGATCAGATTAACGACATCATAGAGGGTCGTCCTCCGCGTCCCCCCAAGACCCCCGACAGTGGCGATAGCACGCCCGGTGCGACGCCTTCGGCGGGTGCGCCTGCCGCTGGCAGCGGCAGCGGCAATGCGCCCGCAGCGGTCTAATTGCCGACGGCATTTTTAGTCTTAGATGGCAAATACTTTTCTGTGCGGGCGTTTCGAGCTTGAGCTCGAACGCCCGTTGGTCATGGGAATCGTCAACGTCACGCCCGATTCGTTTTCGGACGGCGGGCGATACACTGACCTCGATCGCGCCGTCGCGCACGCTCGGCAGATGATCCAGGATGGCGCGCATATTCTGGACATCGGCGGCGAATCGACGCGCCCCGGTGCCAAACCGGTATCGGTGCAGGACGAATTGGCACGTGTACTACCTGTGGTCGAAGCCTTGCGGGACGACGGCGTGCCGCTTTCGGTGGACACTTTCAAACCCGAAGTCATGCGGGCGGTGCTGGACGCCGGGGCCGACATGATCAACGACATCTACGGGTTTCGACAGCCTGACGCGATCGAGGCTGTGGCCAAATCGCGCTGCGGCTTGTGCGTCATGCACATGAAGGGCGAACCGGGCACCATGCAGGATGCGCCCGAGTACACCGACCTGATGGGCGAAATCGGCTTGTTTTTAGGGGCGCGTGCGCAGCGTCTGCGTGGCGCGTGGGTGGATGCCCGCCGCATCGTGCTGGACCCTGGCTTTGGATTTGGCAAGACTCAAGAACAGAACTACCAACTATTGCGTCGTTTGGGCGCACTCAAAGTATCCAGTTATCCACTGTTGATCGGCTTGTCGCGTAAGTCGATGGTTGGTCACGTTACGGGTCGTGCGGCCTCTGACCGGTTGGCGGGCAGTCTGGCGGCCATGTTGGCCTGCGTCGCTCGGGGAGCCTCGATCGTGCGGGTGCACGATGTGCAGGAGACGGTGGATGCGCTGAAAGTGTGGCAAGCGGTCGAACAAGGAGTGTGAGCAGCATGAGTGAGCGCAAGTATTTCGGCACCGATGGCGTGCGCGGCGAAGTGGGCGGGCCGGTCATGAACCCAGAGTTCGCCATGCGCCTGGGCTACGCCGCAGGCCGCGTGTTGGCGACCAGCGTGCAGCCGGGACGCAAGCGTCCACGCGTGCTGATTGGCAAAGATACCCGGCTGTCGGGCTATATGCTGGAGTCGGCGCTGGAAGCCGGTTTGTCGGCAGCCGGTATCGACGTGCTGCTGGCCGGGCCGGTGCCCACGCCGGCCGTGGCGTATCTGACACGCACCCTGCGCCTGGCCGCGGGCATCGTCATCAGTGCTTCGCACAATCCTTATCAAGACAACGGCATCAAATTCTTTTCTTCGCAGGGCATGAAACTGCCCGACTCGATCGAAGCGGCCATCGAAGCGGCGATCGACGAGCCTTTGGGTTGCGTCGGCTCGGCCGATCTGGGGCGCGCCCGCCGTCTGGAGGATGCAGCGGGTCGATACATCGAGTTCTGCAAGAGCACCTTTCCCAACGATCTCGACCTCAACGGTCTGAAAATCGTGGTGGACGGCGCCCATGGTGCGGCGTATCACATCGCGCCGCACGTATTCCGTGAGCTGGGCGCCGAAGTCCACGCTATCGGCTGCTCGCCCGATGGTTTCAATATCAATGAGGGCGTGGGTGCGATGCATCCGGAATCCCTGGCCGCCGAAGTGCGTAATCAGAAGGCGGATCTGGGGATCGCACTAGACGGCGATGCCGACCGCTTGCAGATGGTCGATGCCGAGGGTCGTATCTACAACGGCGACGAATTGCTCTACGCCATCGTGCGCGAGCGTATGCAGCGCCAGCCGGTGGCCGGTGTGGTGGGCACGCTGATGACCAATTTCGGCCTGGAACGCAAGCTGCGCGACCTGGATGTGCCGTTCGAGCGTGCCAATGTCGGTGACCGCAACGTGTTGGAGCAATTGCAGGCGCGCGGCTGGTTGTTCGGTGGCGAAGGGTCGGGCCATTTGCTGTGCCTGGACTTGCACTCCACCGGCGACGGCATCATCGCCGCTTTGCAGGTGTTGACGGCGCTGGCGCGTAGCGGACAAAGCCTGTCGCAGTGGTTGGGCGATTTAAAAATGTATCCGCAGGCTATGATCAATGTGCCCCTGCCCGCCGATGTCGATTGGAAGACCCACGCCGGATTGGCCGCGGCCCGTCAGGCCGTCGAGACGTCGCTGGGCACGCGCGGTCGAGTGCTGATTCGGGCATCGGGTACCGAGCCGAAATTGCGTCTTATGGTCGAGGCCGAAGACGAAGTCCTGGCCCGCGAAAGTGCGCAGCGCCTGGCCAAGGTGGCCGAGGACGGTTGGCAGTAAGCTGCCCCACATGTGCAAACGGCCGTCTTTCGACGGCCGCTCTGCTTTCTACAGCGCGACGTAGATTCCGCGCTCGAAAACCCGTAATGCCCGACGCAGAGTGCGTGTGCGGCGGCACACCGCGCGCAAGACAATCCGTCGTACGCGCGCGGGCATCATGCTGCCCGCCGTGCCGCCAGCGACTCACGCGGCGTGTAGTCCAGCTTGAGGTGGCGCTTATAGCGCGCGTCCATATGACAGATGTCCAGCAATACCGGCATGTCGGCGGTGTTGAAGTCCGGATCCCAGGCGGGATCGCCGCATACGCGCGCGCCCAGTTTCATGTAGCCCTTGATCAGCGGCGGTACTTTGGCTGGCAGGGTGCTGTCCAAACGCTCGACCGGATAGCGATGCAGCGGCGTGGCCAGACGGCTGCCCGGGCCATCCAGTTGACCGGCGACCTGACGCCACACTTCGGCCGCCGAAGCACCGTCGTCGCGCAGGCTGACGCTGGCGCAGCCCAGCGCGTAGCGGTAGCAGCCGCGGCGCATGACTTCTGCCACACCCATCCATAACAGCATGATGGCACCGCCTTGGCGATAGTCGGGGTGTACGCAGGTGCGGCCCACTTCCACCAGCTCGCCACGCAGGCTGCCCAGACCGCTCAAGTCGAATTCGGTCTCGGCGTAATAGCCACCAGCGCGCACCGCGTTCTCGGGCGTCAATACGCGGTAGGTGCCGACGATACGGCCGTCTTCCTGGTTACGTACGATCACGTGCTCGCAGAAGCGGTCGTAGTGATCGATGTCCAGGCCGTTCTGGCCGTGCGGGAAAACCACGCCCAGATCGTGCGAAAACACGTCGAATCGCAGGCGTTGCACTGCTTCGATTTCGTCGCGAGTGCGCGCCAGGCCGACCACTAGAGCCGGGGCGGCCGGGCGGGTGACGGGAGACGTTCTGCGCTCGGGGTAAGCCGTCGGGGTTCGCGCTGGCTCTAGCATGCGTGCCGCTCCTTGCGGGATGATTCCGGCAAGAATAGGAGCATCAAATTTCAAGCTTGTGACGGTTCGGTTGCCGTTAGATGACGGTCAACGTTTGCGGGCCTGTGCCTGGCTGGCGGCGCGGTATGCACCCGGCATACTCAGCCGGGTGCTGTGGTGTCGCGTCAACGTTCGAGAAGTTCGAACTTGAAGCCGAGCCGGGTCCATTCCTGCTCTTCGGCGCGCAGGGTGAAGTCGCTCAAAGGGTGAGTCGACAACCATTTTGCATCGGCTCGCAAGACGATCGATTGATTCTTGACCGAAATCGATAGGGGCAGATCGTCCAGTTTTTCGCGGCGGCGGGCCAATTGGGTGGCCAAACGCAGGCACAGCATCGCCAGCCATTGACCGCGCGTGCGAACCAACGGCTCTAACTTGTTGACCTTGCCCTGGTGGCCCAAGACCAAGAGCGCCAGCAACTGTTGATCGACCCGCGAAAACCCCGGCATGTCGGCATTCTCCAGGATGTAGGCCGAATGACGGTGGTAGGCGTTGTGTGCAATCGAAATGCCCACCTCGTGCAGATCGGCTGCCCAGCACAGTGCGGTGGTCAGTTGCGCGGCATCGGGCAAGTCGGCGCTCAACGACTTGAACAGGGTCAGCGCCGCGTTATGGACGCGTTGCGCCTGCATGGCATCGACGTGATAGCGCTTCATGAACAGCCGTACCGTTTCGTCGCGCTTGTCGTGTTCGTCGTCGCGCCCCAGGAGGTCATACAGCACGCCCAGCCGCAGCGCGCCATCGCCGGTTTCCATGCGGGCGATACCCAGTTCATCGAATACTGCGCTCATGATGGCCAGGCCGCCAGGCAAAACGTCGGCTCGCTCCAGCTTGATGCCTGGCAAATCCTCAGGCACGACGCGGCCGGCGCGCACGATGCGCTCTTTCAGCTTTGCCATGCCGGCGCGGGTGATGCCTTCCTTCGAAAAACCGCACTCGGTCAGAATGGCGTGCAGCGCTTTGGCGGTGCCCGACGACCCGTAAGCCTCTTTCCATCCCGTGCGGCGGTAAAGCTTGGTGATGCCTTCGATCTCGCGCCGTGCAGCCAGATCGGCCAGGCGCATTTGGTAGTCGTCGACCACGCCGTCGGGGAAGAACTGGCGGCTGAAGCTCACGCAGCCCATGTATAAGGACGACATCGGGCCCGGTTCGAAACCTTTGCCAATGATGATTTCGGTCGAGCCGCCGCCGATGTCCACGACCAAACGCTTGTCGGGGGAGGGCGGCAGGGTGTGGGCGACGCCGGTAAAGATCAGGCGTGCTTCTTCACGCCCGGCGATCACCTCAATGGGGAAGCCCAGCGCGGCCTCGGCGCGAGGCAGGAAATCTTCGGTATTGCGCGCCACGCGAAACGTATTGGTCGCAACCGCGCGAACCCTGTCGGGATGAAAACTGCGCAGACGCTCGCCGAAGCGCTCCAGAACCTGAACGGCGCGCTCGATGGCCTCTTCGGTCAGTCGCTTGTTGGCATCCAGGCCGGCAGCCAGCCGGACGGTTTCTTTCAGGCGGTCGATCTGGTAGATCTGAGCCGTACCATCGTGCATCACGACCCGTCCTAGCGAAAGACGGAAACTATTCGACCCAAGGTCGACGGCGGCGAGTAAATGATCCATGCGGAAACTATAAAGCTGAAATGTTCCGCGATTATAAGGACACCGGATGACATTTCCCTGGATGGTTCGACGGTTCGGCTTCACTTTTGATTCACCCAAAAGTGTTACCGTTTGACTGTCATGGAACCGTCACAGAATTGAAGTACAACGTGGCCTTTTACAGTGCCGAATGGATGCATTAATGACCGCCAGCCCGCCTAACGAGCCGCTCTTTCTCAATCGTGAGTTGTCGCTACTGAAGTTCAACGAGCGCGTGTTGGCTATGGCTGAAAGCCCGTCGACCCCGCTGCTGGAGCGGCTGCGCTATGTGTGTATCGTCAGCTCGAACCTCGACGAGTTCTTCGAGATCCGCATCTCGACGCTGAAGGTGCAGCAGCGCCAGACGCCCAATCTGGTCGGCATCGACGGCCTGACCGCCGGCGATGCGCTCGAAAAAGTGCAGTCCGCCGTACACCGTCTGGTGACTCGTCAATACGCATTACTCAATGACGTGATCTTTCCGCACATGCAGAAAGAAGGCATTGTCATTCACCATGCTTCCGAGTGGAACGAGGCCCAGCTGGAGTGGGCGCGCGAAGTGTTCATGCGCGACGTCATGCCTTTGCTCACGCCTATCGGTCTGGATCCGGCGCATCCGTTTCCGCGCGTCTACAACAAGAGTCTGAACTTCATCGTGTCGCTGTCGGGCGTGGATGCGTTCGGTCGCAAGGCGTCGATTGCCGTGGTGCAGGCCCCGCGTCTGCTGCCCCGGCTGGTCTCCATGCCGACCCAATTATCGGGCCAACCGCATGGCTATGTGCTGTTGACCTCCTTGTTGCGGGCCTTCGTGGGCGAATTGTTCCCCGGTCTGAACATTCAAGGCTGCTATCAATGGCGCGTCACGCGTAACAGCGATCTGTTCGTGGACGAGGAGGAAGTCACCAACCTGCGCCAAGCCCTGCAAGGCGAGTTGTCGCAGCGTCATTTTGGGTCGGCAGTGCGTCTGGAAATCGACCGTCTGACGCCGCCGGAACTCGAACGTTTCCTGCAAAGCGAGTTCTCGCTGACGCCCTCGGACACCTATCGCGTCAACGGCCCGGTCAACCTGACCCGTCTGATGCAATTGAGTAACGTCGGCGATCGCCCCGATTTGTTGTTTCCCGAGTATCGTGCGCCGATTGCCGCGCCGTTCGAGCCGATCAACGACAAACCGGAAGACGTCTTCAAGGCGATCTCCGAGCGCGACATTTTGCTGCACCATCCTTACCAATCGTTCCAGCCCGTCATCGATTTCCTGACCGTGGCTGCGCGCGATCCTAGCGTGATGGCGATCAAGCAGACCATCTATCGCACCGGCGAAGACTCCGAGCTGATGCAGATTCTGCTGAACGCGGCACGCGCTGGCAAGGAAGTGACGGTGGTCGTCGAGCTGATGGCGCGCTTCGACGAGCAAACCAATATCAACTGGGCCGCCAAGTTGGAAGAGGTAGGCGCGCATGTGGTGTATGGCGTGGTCGGTCACAAGACCCACGCCAAAATGGCTTTGATTCTGCGCCGCGAACAGGGCCGTCTGAAGCGTTATGCCCACCTGGGCACGGGCAATTACCACCCGCGTACCGCTCGCCTGTATACCGACTTCGGTTTGATGACGTCCAACCCCGTGCTGTGCGAGGACGCCGACCGGGTGTTTACTCAATTGACAGGCCTGGGCGCACGCCGTCCGATGAAGGCGATTTTGCAATCGCCCTTCACCTTGCACGACAGCATGGTCGCCTTGGTGCGAGCCGAAGCCGAAGCCGCTCGGGCGGGCAAGAAGGCTCGGATTCTGGCCAAGATGAACTCCCTGCTCGAACAAACAGTGATCGAAGAGCTCTACAAGGCCAGTCAGGCCGGTGTGAAGATCGATCTGGTCATTCGGGGAGTGTGCGCCTTGCGCGCCGGAGTGAAGGGTTTGTCCGAGAACATCCGGGTGCGCTCGGTGATCGGCCGGTTCCTTGAGCACTCCCGCGTGTTCTATTTCTACTCGGGTGGTCAGGAGAAGGTGTATCTGTCGTCTGCCGACTGGATGGATCGTAACGTCTTCCGACGAGTTGAAATCGCCTTCCCGGTGGAAGACAAGAATCTGAAGAAGCGTGTCATCAACGAAGCGTTTTCGCTGGCGCTACGCGATACCCAACTTGCCTGGCAGCAGCAGCCCAACGGCGATTACAACCGGGTTCGTCGGGGTGTCCATCCGCGTAACTTACATGACGACTTGATGAAACTATTGGGTTGAAATTGTTACATCCGCTAGTCCAACATGACTGTCACTATCTTGTCATGTTGAGTCACTAACATCCCTGTTGTTCCTGCTGCCGGGGGGTTTCTGCAGCGGGGTCATCAAACCAACGCAATACGAGGAACTGAAATGTTCAACCGTGTTTTCAAGCAGATTACCCTGGGCGTCGCCCTGAGCGCCGCAGTTTTCTCGGTGCACGCACAGTCGAAGTCGGTGACTGGCGCCGGCGCATCGTTTCCCTACCCGATCTACGCCAAATGGGCGTCGGATTACAAGGCCGCCCATGGTGTGGCCGTGAACTATCAGTCGATCGGTTCGGGTGGTGGTCAGCAACAAATCATCGCCAAGACCGTCGATTTCGGCGCTTCGGATGATCCGATGAAGGCAGCCGACCTGGAAAAGAACGGTCTGTTCCAGTTCCCCGCAGTGATCGGCGGCACCGTTGCCGTGGTCAACGTCGACGGCGTCAAGCCTGGTCAACTGAAGCTGTCGGGCCCCTTGCTGGCCGACATTTATCTGGGCAAGATCAAGAAGTGGAACGACCCCGCCATCGCCAAGATGAACAGCGGCGTGACGCTGCCTAACGCCGACATCGTCGTCGTGCATCGTTCGGACGGTTCGGGCACCACCTTCGGTTGGACCAACTACCTGTCGAAAGTCTCGCCCGAGTGGAAGAGCTCGGTTGGCGAAGGCAAAGCCGTCAAGTGGCCCACCGGTCAAGGCGGTAAGGGCAATGAAGGCGTCGCCGCCTACGTCGGTCAGCTGAAGAACTCGATCGGCTACGTCGAATACGCCTACGCCAAGCAAAACAAGCTGGCCTGGACGCAACTGCAAAACTTGGACGGCAAGTTCGTTCAGCCCGACCAAAAAACGTTTGCCGCTGCTGCTGCCAACGCCGACTGGAAGAGCGCTCCCGGTATGGGCGTCGTGCTGACCAACGAACCCGGTGCAGAATCGTGGCCCGTGACCAGCGCCACCTTCATCCTGGTTCACAAAGATCAAGCTAAGCCCGACCAAGGTCGCGCTGTGCTGGCATTCTTCGACTGGGCCTGGAAGGACGGCGCCAAGGCTGCTTCGGATCTGGACTACGTGCCGCTGCCCCAAGAAGTGACGGATCAAATCCGTGCCGGCTGGAAAGCCGAGCTGAAGGGTGCCGACGGTTCGGCCATCTGGAAGTAATGTAAGTCGAGGTCCGGACAAGCCTGAATGATTGGCCGGACCTTCTTGCACTGTACGCTGGACGAATTATTTGTTTTTACGCTTGAATCGCTGGGATAGCCTGCTATGAGCACGGTAGTGAACAACAACGCGCCGACGTCGAACGTTAAAAGACCGGCGGCTTCCGGCAATCCCCCCCCACGCAAATCCATGAGCAACGCATCGGCCGACAGCCTGTTTAAAGGCGTGACTCGGACTTTCGCGTTCCTGGTATTCAGCCTGCTGGCTGCCATTCTGGTCTCTCTCGTCTGGGGCAGCCGCGAAACGTTGATGGCCTATGGCCCGGCGTTCTTGTGGACCAACGAGTGGGATCCCGTCAATAGCGAATTCGGCGCATGGGTGCCCATTATCGGCACGCTGATGACCTCCGCTATCGCACTCATCATCGCGGTGCCCGTGTCCTTCGGTATCGCCATGTTCCTGACCGAACTCTCGCCCACCTGGTTGCGTCGCCCGCTGGGCACCGCGATCGAAATGCTGGCGGCCATTCCGTCCATCATTTACGGGATGTGGGGTTTGTTCGTGTTCGTGCCGATTTTCCAGGTGTATATCCAGCCGTCGCTGGTCAATACACTGGGAGAACTGCCGTTCATCGGTGGATTTTTCGCTGGCCCGCCCTTCGGTATCGGTATTTTCACCGCCGGTCTGATCCTGTCCATCATGGTCATCCCGTTCATTACCGCCGTCATGCGCGACGTGTTCGAACTGGTGCCGGCCCTGTTGAAAGAATCGGCCTACGGCCTGGGCAGCACCACTTGGGAAGTGATGTGGAAGGTCGTTCTGCCCTTCACCAAGTCGGGCGTGATCGGCGGCATCATGTTGGGTCTGGGTCGCGCGCTGGGTGAAACCATGGCCGTCACCTTCGTGATCGGTAACGCGTTCCGTACCCCCGACTCGATTTTCTCGCCTGCCAACTCGATTGCGTCGGCACTGGCCAACGAGTTCAACGAAGCGGGCGGGATGCAGAAATCCGCCCTGATCGAATTGGGCTTGATCCTGTTCCTCATCACCACCATCGTGCTGGCCTTGGCCAAGCTGCTGTTGGTGCGTCTGTCGCGCTCCGAAGGCGTCAAGAGCTGATTGCATGAGGCGGTGGCGCCGTCAGGCCGCCGCCGCTTCACGTCCCTGGGAAATTTCCGACATGGCTTACTCTGTCATCACCATGAGCAATCCTGTTTATCGGACTCGCCGTCTGATAAACATCGTCATGCTCATCCTGTCTTTCGCCGCCCTGAGCTTTGGCCTGTTCTGGCTGTTCTGGATCATCGGCACGCTGCTATTCAAGGGTGCTGCGGCCTTGTCGCTCGCACTGTTCACCGAAATCACGCCGCCCCCGGGTCAGACCGGCGGTTTGCTGAACGCCATCATGGGCAGTGTGATGATGGTGGGTGTGGGTACCTTGATCGGCACCCCCGTCGGTATTCTGGCCGGTACTTACCTGGCTGAATACGGTCAACGTGGCTGGCTCGCTCCGGCGACTCGCTTCTTGAACGACGTGCTGTTGTCGGCCCCGTCGATCATCATCGGTTTGTTTATCTATGCCGTCTACGTGGCACAAGTGGGCCATTATTCGGGTTGGGCCGGCGCGATCGCATTGTCGATCCTGGTCGTTCCCGTGGTGGTTCGTACCACCGACAACATGCTGATGCTGGTGCCTAACAGCCTGCGTGAAGCGGCTGTAGCCCTGGGGTGCCCCAAGTGGCGCATGATCACCATGGTGTCGTACCGCGCCGCCAAGTCGGGCATTATCACCGGCGTGTTGCTGGCCGTTGCCCGTATCGCCGGTGAAACCGCACCGCTCTTGTTTACTGCGTTGTCTAACCAGTTCATGTCCTGGGATATGAATGGTCCGATGGCCAATCTTCCTGTCGTTATTTTCCAATTCGCCGCCAGCCCTTTCCCGGACTGGAACACGCTGGCTTGGGCGGGCGCTGCGCTCATCACCCTGCTGGTCTTGAGCATCAACATCGTTGCTCGCACATTCTTCCGTCAGAAATAAGCCTGGTAGCTGCCATCATGAATCCTACGATCCCTATGCCCACGATCGCCAAGCCGAAATTGCAGGTCAAAGACCTGAATTTCTACTATGGCAACTTCCACGCGATCCGCAACGTCAACATGTCGATCGCCGAGAACAAGGTGACGGCGTTCATCGGTCCCTCGGGCTGCGGTAAATCGACGCTGTTGCGCACGTTCAACCGTATGTTCGAGCTGTATCCTGGTCAGCGCGCCGAAGGCGAAATCGTGATGGACGGCGAAAATCTGCTGACCACCCGCACCGATATTTCCTTGTTGCGCGCCAAGATCGGCATGGTGTTTCAGAAGCCCACGCCGTTTCCCATGAGCATTTACGACAACGTCGCTTTTGGCGTGCGCTTGTTCGAGAAACTCTCGCGCGGCGAAATGGACGAACGCGTCGAGTGGGCCTTGACCAAAGCCGCATTGTGGGGCGAGGTGAAGAACAAGCTGCATCAAAGCGGCCACAGCCTGTCGGGCGGTCAGCAACAACGTCTCTGTATCGCTCGCGGCGTGGCCATCAAGCCGTCGGTGCTGCTGTTGGACGAGCCCTGCTCGGCCTTGGATCCGATCTCGACGGCCAAGATCGAAGAGCTGATCGCCGAACTGAAGAGCGACTACACCGTGGTGATCGTTACTCACAACATGCAGCAAGCGGCGCGTTGCTCGGACTACACCGCCTACATGTACTTGGGCGAGTTGATGGAGTTCGGTGAAACCGATCAGATCTTCGTCAAACCGACCCGCAAGGAAACGGAAGACTACATCACCGGCCGCTTCGGTTGAGGATTGTAGGTTTTTTCGTTTGAAACGCCGGCCTTCGGGCCGGCGTTTTATTTGTGCGAACGGCTGGTTTTTTTTTTACGGTGCACAGGGGTTCGCATCGAGCTGGCCGCCTTCTTTTTGTATGTTCTCGTCTGTGTGGCGTTATCGGGCCTGCCGTTTGCTAACCGCCTAGGGCGATACGTTGCGATGTGTTCGATGGGGGCACAGCCAATGGATAGACCGGTTCGGTTGTGACGATCGGATGACGCGTTCGTTGACATCGTGCGCAGACATTGATTTAATTCGATCCTCACTCTCCTGGGGAGTAGCCGTAGCCCTTACAAGGCTACTGTAGTGTCGTCAGCACGGAAGACGGATGGCTCGATATTGCGCCATTTCGGGGTCCCGGCACTACGGTCCGCATCATTCTCGATGCGGCTGGCGAGACCGGAATGGGTAAGTTTCCCCCCATCTCTTATAGGGTCCTCCCATGGTATCTATCGGTACTCCATTGTTGTGGTCGCTGTTCGCAGGCTTCGTTGTCATCGCCTTGCTTCTCGACTTCTTTGCCTTGAACCGTCAAGGCGCTCAAAAAGTTTCTATTCGTGCTGCAGCCATCTGGTCCATCGTCTGGGTGTTGACGAGCTTCGTGTTCGTCGGCCTCTTGTGGTGGGGCTTGGGCGGTATGGGCGAGGACGCGGGTGCCCGTGCCTTGGCCAACGATAAGTCGATCGAGTTCATTACCGGCTATCTGGTCGAGAAAGCGCTGGCCGTCGACAACATCTTCGTGTTCTTGATGTTGTTCACGTACTTTGCCGTGCCGGCAGAGTTTCAGAAACGCGTGCTGATGATCGGCATTCTTGCCGCACTGGTGCTGCGCGGCGCTTTGATTCTGGTGGGGGCCTGGTTGATCGCCCAGTTCCACTGGATTCTGTATGTGTTCGGCGCGTTTCTGGTGTTTACCGGCATCAAGATGTGGTGGGCCGCAGGTCAGGATCCCGACCTGGACGAAAACCCGGCATTGAACTGGGTGCGTCGCAAGTTCACCATCGCGCCCGATTACGATGGCGAGCGTTTCTTCACTAAGCTGGATGGCAAGAAAGTGGCCACGCCGATGTTGGTGGTGGTGTTGCTGATCGGTATCGTGGACGTGGTGTTTGCAGTGGATTCCATTCCCGCGATTTTCGCGATCACGACCGATCCGTTCATCGTGTTGACCTCGAATGTGTTCGCCATTCTGGGCCTGCGTGCGATGTATTTCTTGTTGGCCGGGATGCATGACCGCTTCCACTTGTTGCCCTACGGTCTGGCGATCGTGTTGGTGCTGATCGGTACGAAGATGCTGCTGATCGATATCTACAAGATTCCCGTGTGGTGGTCCTTGCTGGCGACGCTGGTGATTCTGACCACGACAATGATTCTGTCGCTGTATATCAAGCCGAAGGGCGATGCCCATCCTGCCGCTGGTGCGTATCCGTTCAACGGCGGGAAGAAAAAGTCGGATGGTTCGCACGACTGAGCGTGTAGATGGTGCTGAACGCTGGCGGTTCGGGTTTCTAGCGCGCGGGCGTGTCAGCACTAGCTAGTATGTCGTTCATGACGGCCGCGAAAGCGGCCGTTGTGCTGTGTCGGATTTGATAATTCAGGGAGAATGCCGATAAGTGGCCATTGCATTTGGATAGGCGATCACGACGTGACCTTGGAAGACGCGTCTGAATTTGAAGGCGTTTTGCGTGGCGCCCGCCCCGGTCGATACTGACAGGGCGCCAGCCGGTAATTAAAACTCTTCGAGAAAGCGCATGCGGAACTTGCGGCCCTTGATGCTGCTGTTCGAGATCCGCGCGAAAGCCTGCTTCGCGATTTGACGATCGACCGCCACGTAGGCGTTGAACTCGGTGATGTTGATTTTGCCGACTTGCTCGAACGTCAGGCCACCATCGCCCGTCAATGCCCCCAACAGATCGCCGGGACGCAGCTTGTCTTTTTTGCCGCCCTGAATACACAAGGTGACCATGGGCGCTCGCAGCGGGTTGCTGGATGTGGGTTTCAAGGCGTTGATGTCGGCCCACTTGAGCGGGCTGCCCTGATACGCCTCGATCAGATTGGCCCAGCGCATCTCTTCCGGCGAGCACAGGCTGAGCGCCAGGCCTTTTTGATCGCCTCGGCCGCTACGACCGACTCGGTGTACATGTACTTCCGTATCACGGGTCACGTCGACGTTGATGACGGCGCCCAGATTCTGAATATCCAGACCACGCGCGGCCACGTCGGTCGCCACCAGCACCGCGCAACTTTTGTTGGAGAACTGAATCAGAATTTCGTCGCGTTCGCGCTGTTCCAAGTCGCCGTTCAGGGCGTGGGCGTTGATGCCCTCGGCCTGAAGACGCTCGACCAGATCGTGGCTGCGGATCTTGGTGTTGCAAAAGGCCAATGTAGAGACGGGCCGAAAATGAGCCAGCAATTTGACCACGGCGTTGCCGCGATCGCCGTCGTCGATTTCGTAGAAGACTTGCTCGATACGGCTGGCGTCGTG
Organism: Bordetella parapertussis; assembly: GCA_945903445.1. Classification (GTDB taxonomy): domain Bacteria; phylum Pseudomonadota; class Gammaproteobacteria; order Burkholderiales; family Burkholderiaceae_B; genus Schauerella. The sequence goes on along the minus strand of CAMDNZ010000029.1, from coordinate 17,152 downwards.
TTGGGCTTCGACTTTGACTTCGGCTGGATTGCGCAAAAAGCGGGCGCTGAGTTTGCGGATGTTGTCGGGATAGGTGGCCGAGAACATCAGCGTCTGGCGTTTGGCCGGGCAGTGCGAAGCGATGGCGACGATGTCGTCGTTGAAGCCCATGTCGACCATGCGATCGGCTTCATCCAATACGAGCGTGTTCAGGCCGGACAGATCGAGGCTGCCGCGCACCAGGTGATCTTGAATACGACCCGGCGTGCCCACCACCAGATGCGCGCCACGCGCTAGCGATTCCGCTTGAGGGCGTGCCGGGGCACCACCGCATAGCGTCAGAATCTTGACGTTGGGAATCAGGCGAGCCAGACGGCGCAACTCTTGCGCGACTTGATCGGCCAGTTCGCGAGTGGGGCACACCAGCAGGGCTTGAGGTGTTTGCCGGGAGACGTCCAGCGTTTGCAGCACGCCCAGGCCGAATGCAGCCGTTTTGCCGCTACCGGTTTTCGCTTGTGCGATCACGTCTCGGCCATCCAGGATGAGCGGCAAACTCTGCGCCTGAATGGGCGTCATCTGTTCGAAACCCAAGCCTTGCAGATTTTCCAGCAGGGCGGGTAGAAGGGGCAGTGAGGAGAAGGGCGTGTTGGTCACAATAGGGCGGATCGCAGGGATCGCAGAAGACGGCGTGACCGATAGTGTATGCGCTTGTGGTTTTAGGCGTGCCCATTCTTCCCAATCCGGCTTTTTGCCTGGATAGGCTACACAAGTGAAGGGAAAACTATCGTCGATCCATGCTGGCAGCCACTGCTGTATTTCCCGCCTCAAGGCGTCGTCATGATCGTCCCGAATCCAGTAGTAAACGGCGGCGTCGTAGGGGGGGCGGTCGGATGGGTAAATGTAGATGCATCCCAGGCACCTATCGTTCGCCGGAGTCAGTATGGTGTAGGTAAATCCCTTTTTGAGCAAAAAGTCTTGTACGTGTTCTTGAATATCCTGCAGGTTGTCTTCGTAGGCGTTCACGTCTGCCGGCCAATTCCCGGCGAATACGCCCTGCAGTTTGTGTTTATTGGTGCGAACGGCTTCATAGTCCAGTGCTGCATGGGCTTGTGTGAGCACTGTAACGAAAAAGCGAGGGGTAGTGACCGAATAAGGCGGGTCGAACGACGCGCAGACAAACGAACGATGCGGCATGTACAGACTCGGCTTTGTTGCGGTGCGATGCTAGAAAGCAGCTGGCCCGACAGCGGCGCCGTTATGAACATTGACGACGGCATTGGCGTGTGGCCGAAAGAAGCTACGAACGATCCCGGCGGTGGCTTTGCCTCCCAAGGTGATCAGTCCTATCACCGGGCGACCTTGTGCGTCGATTGATTCGCCGCTCGCCATGGACACTTGCATGGGAAAAGCGTGAACCTCGACTCTTCTTTGAACGACATAATTCGTGCCGTTCGAGAGGCGCGCCTGGCATATGCGCTGAAATGACTGTGCTGAATGCTCCCAGCCGCATATCACGCCTTCGCCGCCATATCCCTCGCAAGGTTTTATCACCACGGCGTCTTGAATCTGCGACAGCGAAGCGGGGGTGTAGCGAGACATTGCATGGGTTTCAGGCAAGACCGCCAAGAGCGCTTCACGCTGCTCGTCGCTTGTGGATGCACACGACACCAGCTGCCACAGCAGTGCCAGTATCGCCTTGTTTCCATAGACCGTCTCTGCCGCTGGATGTAGCAGACTATCTATCGTGCCGCTGGTGAGTCCTTCTGTCAGGGTTCGATATCGTGCCGGGTGCCGAAACATGTCGCGTGCGCAGAACATGCCGAGAACGGCATCGACGGGCTTGCCATGCAAATAGATGGCGTCCTTCTTTTTTGCGAGCGATGACACTTTGCCAGACACGATTTGCCAAGGCGAGTGGGCGGTGAAATAGCGGACTAAAGAATCGAGAAAGAAACCGTAGCACTCAAATACATCGTCGTCCTCCAGCAGTGCCACGCATGCCCCGGTCTGACAGTCGCGATTGCATCGAACGAGAAAATCGATCAAGGCTTGCAAGCTGGACGGCCATTGTGGCGGAACGATCTTCTGGTCGGCGTCACGCATCTGGGTGTAGACACCCTGTATGAGTTCGAAATTCATTCCTCCCATACACACACCGGCATTGATCTCCACGAGCTTCCAGCCCTCACGCGTAGGAACCAGATCCCACCGCAAGGGTGTCATGCACGCTCGATTCCGAAAGCGACATAGCCAGCGGCTGATATCGGCTTCCAATCCCAGCGTCTCGTAGAACGCGGCATGGTCGCCGCGGAACAGACGCTGTGGGAGATCGAATATCAAGCTCTCGATACACGCGAGACGACGAGTCAGTAAATCGAGCTCGAACGAGTCGAACGCAAGGGGAGATTCGATCCAATGCCAGTTCGGCGCAATGACGCCGGCCTCCAACGCCGTCGCACGATAAGGCGACATGGAGTCGCTTTGCGTCGATCTGCTCAGTGCAGAATGCCAGGGACTCGAAAGCAATGTCATTTCACGGCGTCCTCAGCCACTGGGCTATTTGTTCGTTCGCTAAATGGGGCACGTGTGCGTAGGCCGGATCGTCCATCAAGCGTCGGTGTGCATCGCTCAGACACTCGGTGCTGAGACTGGGGAAAAGATGATGTACGAGGTGATAGCAGTCTGTACGAGGGAAAAAACAGCAACGCAATAGCGAGGTCTGGACGATGAAATTGCGCGTTTTATGCAAGGCGTCTTGATTCGACAGCAAGCCGCCGTGGTCCAGAAAGTCGGTGAGGTACTTGTGGATCTGGTAGCTGGTCATGAAAGGCAAAATGACATACAGCGTCACACCGACAGGCCATACGAAAAAACAAGCGATCAACGAAGATAAATAGATCGTCCGTGCGATCCTGGCCCATGGCGGCTCGGTTCGATCGAACATCACTAGAAAAAAATAAGCGCCCAAATGTTTGAACAGCAAGGCGTTCTTCATGTGATGGCGCCAGGCGCCTGCACTCATCGGCGCGTCGAATCCGAATCTTTCAAGATGGCGAAAATCCATATCGCGCTCGAAAGTACCCAGATGGCGGTGGTGCGTAAAGTGCTCGCGTCGAACCGTCAAAAATGAAGATAGCTCGACGATGGCGAAGATATGGCCGAAGAACTCATTGACCGGCCGGCGCTTGGCATAGGTGCCGTGCACGCACTCGTGAGACATATTGTTCACCGCTCGAAAGCGCGTGCCGATGAAGACAATGACCAACAGTAGCGTAGAGATTCCGAGGAGCATGGACATTGACATTGCCGCTTCGGCGAGGAGTACCGTCAAACAGAATGCGGTCAGATGGCCGCCGGCGATAATACTGGCGTGCAAGGTCGATTTGCGTCTGTCCATGGACGTAATGTCATTGAAAATTGACGTCTCCATAATCATCCTCCCAGGCCTTCGAATTTTCTTGATGCGGTAAAAAAAGCCCAGCACGTCACCAACAAGAGAACGAGACTGCTGACGATCAGCCAGACCAGAGGTTGCGCGTCGCCCCTTAAGAGAGCGACCGGCGCCGATGCGGCGAACACCATCGGTATCGCAAGCATTAGAGATATGAAAGCGCCTCGTGGAAATATGTCCACCGGCAAGAGTGCGAGCCTGCCCAGCTCGCCGTGGATGTAATCCACTGGAATCTGGCGTTGAATCACGAACGTGATCGTGTTGAGGAGAATCACCAAGCTCAGGTTGGCGATCCATCCCGCGACGATACCCAAGCCAAAACCGATGGACCGAGCCAAAGCCTCCACCCTCCAGAAGCTGGCGGTGATCGTCGATTCGTGACGCCCATTCGCCATGGCACCGATGTCGATGAGGTTTGCCGCAGCAAGCGCGAGTACGATGCCGATTATCGCTATCGCCACCGCCGCGAATGCCGGCTGTGACCAACGTAGCAGCATGATTGGCACGACACCGCATGGTTTGACGAGAAAGGGTTCGGCCGAACCCAGATGTACGAAATAGAAGAATCGATTGACGGAACTGGCGATCATGTCGATCGACAGCATAATGATGATGTAGACAAAAAAAACGAGGTAAACCTCTTCTCGGCTCCACCCGCCCAGTGAAGGAGACAAATCAAAAATTCGATCGAAGAACAACAGTTGTATGCCGTAGTAAGCCGACATCAGTAGCAGGTTGGACAGTAGATCGAACCGATAGGTGAATTGCTCGGCTGCCGCGCCACGAAGCAAGGCGCATAGAGCCACCTTAGCCCCCGACACTGTGATAACCCTTCAGGCCCCGGCACCAGCCCATGCACGCAATCCCTGCAAATAGCAAGCAGTACGCAATGCTGACAGCGATGCTTTGGCCCAATAGCGCATTATCGGGTTTCACCATCAATTCGGCCGGTGCCGCGACCATGAAACGCAAGGGATTCCATGCCATGACCGGTCGTAGAAAAGACGGCCAGAAATCGGGCGGAAGCAAGATCCCGCTCAATAAGGCGGATAGCGTGACCAGCAGTGTCAGGAGGATGCCCGAGCGGACAATCCAAAAAGACGCTATTCCGATACAGAAACTGAACGTGAAGCACAGTACCTGGCTTAGCAGCACGAGAACGGTCATGCCGAGCACATACGCCGGATGATAAGAGACTGTGGGCGTGCCGGCGTAGGCGATTTGAACGCACAGGATGAACAGCAACGGAAGAAAATACATTGAACTCTCTCCTAAGAATCCGAACAGTTTTTGCAACGGATAGGGGAAGGGTTTTGTCAGCTGCACTTCCAATCGGCCTTCGTGTACGTGTGCAGACAGCTGGGCGATGACGTCGTAGCCATTGTTCAGCCGGGCCAATGCCAAGGCATAGGCATAGTAGAAAACGAGTTGGTGATATCCGAATCCTGCGATGTCGGCCGCATCCTGATTCTTGTAGACGTACTGCCAGATCAATAGCTGTACAAGATAAGGAATAGTGGTCGCCAGGCAAAAATCGACGATCAGCATCGCCCGATCGCACACCATGGTGCTGAAGGATGCGTGGCCATAGGCCATGGCACGCTTACCGTGGGCCGTCAGGGCCGACATCAAGGTGTTGCTCGCCATTTCGTCAATTGACTCAGCATGATTTCCTCCAAATCTGGATAGCTGATTTCCAGGCACGGATTGAATGTGCCGATCAAGGTCGAACTCAATGCATTGACGTCATCCTTGCCCACCTTGAAGACGATCTCTTCTGGCAATAGCGTGGAGATTTCGAGCTGAGCCCCGCGCGCCTGTAGCGATTGAGCGATGCCCAAACAGATCTGTAAATCGAAAACACCTTCGGACGGCGTCACACGCACCTTGACGTCTTGACGAAATTCTTGCATCAGGCTGGAGAGCTTACCGTCGTAGTGGACTCGCCCCTGATGCAATAGCAGCACGCTCTCGCAGCATCCTTCGATATCGCCCATGTCGTGGCTGGTCATGAAAATGCTCATTCCCCGCTCGTTTCTCAGGCGATTCAAATACTGCCGAATTTCGGAGCGCGAGCTGAGGTCCAGGCCGACAGTAGGCTCATCCAGCAGCAACACTTCGGGGCTATGGAGGAGGTTCATGGCAAGCTCGCATTTCACTCGCTCTCCAAGGCTGAGCACACGCACCGGACGCTCGAGCACCAACGCCAGATTCAGCGCATCGCAAAGTTCCGCCAGATTTCTATCGAACTGTTTTTGATCGATGCTGTACAGACGACGAGCCAGATCGAAGCTTCGTCGGACAGGCAGATCCCACCACAGCGAATGCTTATGGCCGAAGACCACGCCAATTTTTTTATAAAACGACGAGGATCTCGTGTGAGGCGACCATCCCAACACTTCGACCTGTCCAGTCGTCGGTCGTTGGATTCCACATAGAGTTTTTGCGAACGTCGATTTGCCAGCGCCGTTCGCCCCGAGAAACCCCAAGGACTCACCTCGCTTCAGGGTGAGGCTGATGCCATCCAATGCTTGATGATATTCATAGGTGGGACAAAATAGACTGCGGGCAAACCCACGATAGCCGTCGATTTGCTTACGGCTTCGGTACTGCTTGCCGACCTCGACCACTCGGATCACTTCAGAGCACGTCTGCATGCTGCGCCTTCGGTGATTGATGCCGATACGTCGACTTTGTAATGGTCCATGAATGAGGCGATGTCGGTTTTAACGCTAGCGTCATCGCCGCAAAAAACGAAAGTACCCAGCGTTCGATCGTGACTATAGAAAGGGCCCGAAGCCGTTGTCCCGATTTGGGGTACGAAGCGATGTAGAAGCATCGACGCCAATGCCATCCGAGGCATCCGGATACGCTCGACGATATGACCCGGAGGCAGGTCGTGTCTTTTCGGGAATATGAGCCAGCCGACGCTTTGGCAGGCTGGCCTGGTCTCGGCCGCTGGCAGCTCTAAATCAAGTTGCAGACGAATATGGCTGAGTAGAAGATCAACCTCCGTCATGGCCGCAAAGGCGCGTTTGACTTGCGCTCCGCCAGGACGGGCGCCGATTTCCAGGAAGTAGGGTGAGCCATGCGCGTGTTTGATGATTTCGAGGTGAAAAACGCCGTCGGGTACACCCAGACGCTGGACGATTTCAGCGGTCAGGCCGATATGCCAGCATGACGTCTTCGACATCGGCACAACCACCGACCCGAGTGGATGGCCAGACAGATACCTCAAAGGTGTCGAAAGATAGCGCGACAAGGTCGACATAACGACCACGCCGTCCCGCGCAATGCCGTCGATATGATAGATATCGCCATCGATGAATTGCTCGACTTGTCGATGCGATTCGCTCATATCGACGTAGCCAGTGCCTTGATGGAGGACGCCTGGGCCGATTGTCTTCGCACGCAATTCATGCGTGTCTCGGACGATCGATACGCCCACCGATCCCGCAAGCGATCGAGGTTTGACGATCAGCGGAAATGGTGCATCACCGGCATCCAGTGCTTCGCGCGAATAGACGGTGGGAACGTTCACCGACGAGTCTCGCAAGGCTTCCTTCATCACGATTTTGTCGCGGAATTTTCGTGCTTGGGCGGCGTTCAGACCCGCCAAGCCAAGTGCTTCCCGGGCCAGCGCGGCGACATAGACTGCGAACTCGTCTATGGCAATGACGGTATCTATTTTTTGTTCAGCGGCAATCCGCTCGAACGTTTTCGCCAGCGCCATGGAATCTGCGAAGTCGGCGACGACATAGGTTCGTTCGTCCGTATCCAGCCGTGCCGATTGCTCGAAGTGTTCGACGAGATAGACATAGCGATGGCCGCCCAGCTTTCCCTGTACGTGATACCGGTGAATGATCGCGGGTGTTTCAACGTCGGATGACACCACCAAGACCGTTCTCACGTTTGTTCTCTGGCGCTGGGCAGGGTGTTGATCAATGTGCGACGCTTGAAACTCGATGCCTCCGGAATCGAACTGAGCGCGTCGGCATGCAAGCTCACCGCGTGGCCGAACAATGCATCGAGCCGTCCTTGCAGCCCGAGCAGTGCTTCCGATGAAACCGACTCGTTCGAACGTTGGGGGACGTACAGCAGACGAATGCGGTCAAGGTCTTCTTGTATGACGCGAAACTCGCGGACGTTGCTATGAGGCGAGCAAAGCGTTTCTTCAACTGCATCCAGCAACGACGCCGGCGCGATGATGCCGTTGATACGGCTGAAGAACGCCTGATCGGCTCGTCCATGCAGATGCTTGATTCGCCGAAAGCCGCTGCCGCATGGGCATTGGTCGCCGTCTTCCCACTCTGCCAGATCGCCTTGATCGTACCGAATCATCGGCATGGCGGTGTTCCAGAGGTCGGTGCCGATAACTCTTCCAGGTCTGCCTTTCTCGAATATCTGAATTTCCAGATGCGAATCGTCTTCCACTGCGTGATAGTGGCCATGTGGACATTCCATGGCGAGTAAGTCGAGTTCTTCCGACGAGTATTCGTCGCGCACCGGTACGTCGAAAACACGCGACCATCTGCGGCGTTCTTCGGGCGTGGTCGTTTCGGAGTTGGTAGATACGAGCCTGACCCCGAGCGTCCTGAGCGACATGCCCATTGCGGCCAGCTTTTCGACATAGCTACCGACGGCGGACACGACCACTGGCCTTAACCGTGCAATGTGAGCGAGCACAGCTTCAGCATCGCAATCCTGAGTCACCGAAAACACACGATGCTGGCCCATCATCGAGGTATGCCACCAAATGCAGTAGTGAATGTTGTAGAGCCACCGATCCGGCGTCAGTCGAAATCCGCCCATGAACTCGAACATGCGGTATTTGAACAGCACGTCCAGGTCGGCGCGGCGTTGAGGCAACACGATTTGAATCTGTTTTCCGGATGATCCGGAAGTGCTCATCCAACGGCATTCGGCTAGCGCGTGGGCGTCTGACGGCATGCCATCAGGAAAATTTGCGATGACGTCGTCTTTAGTGATGACCGGAAGCTGCTCGAAATCGTCGTAGCTGCGAATGCCGCCGGCAGCGTATCCGACTGTTTTGTACAGACGGCGGTAAAACGGGCTGGTGCGAAACGCAAAGTCCACCAGCGTAGAGAGCCTGGCAAGTTTCCACTTGGCGAGCCTGTCGGGATTCCAAAAAATTCTCTCGTAGAAGGCTTCTTTTTCGGCACCCCACATCGAAAGCATGTCGCGTTGGCCCGCCGATGTCTCCGGTGCCAGGGGCGCCAGATTCATATGTTCCCGTATCGCAGCGATGTCGTGGTGATGCTGCTTGACGTCATAGATCATCAGGGTTCGGCTCACTAGATGTAGCGTTGCAAACTGCCCGATCGCCTGACATCCAAGCTTGCGCAGTGGAACGATCCGCCAAAGGTTTGAAAGTGCTTGAACGCGCACGGAATGGGTGTGAAACCCCAGGATCTCAGTGCCGCGATAAGAGGTTCTTCGTCTTTTTCGACGATGACACGTTGTTCGTCGAGCATCAGGATATTGGTATGGATCCATTTGCTCGTCATGTAGAGCGGATGCGCATCGGACAGCGTCGAAGGCGGTGGATGCAGAACATCCCAATGGCTGAAAATATCGGGTAGTTTCGACACCCATGCCGGATTGACCAACACCTTGCCGGGACTCATGGGCAGAATGGTGGTGTCGATATGCATCGGACTCGCGTCGTCGAATTGATAGATGTGGATGTCGTAATCCGGGCCCAGCGTTTGTCTCAGCCATGCGATGCCGAGATCATTGGTCACATGACTGCGTTGACCAATCACGTCGCGTCCGATTTTCATGAAATCGGCTGCATCGAATACCGGTTCATCCTCGCTGATGACCGAGTCGAACGTGTTCGATTCTGGATCGTGGTCATCGCACCACAGGGCCTCGGATAGCATAGGTTTAGGCGCAGCGATCCACTGTGCGCCACCTTTGAAGTAATCGATCAATAGTCGGCGAAAAGCAAACGTCTCGAAATAGCGGGAACGCCACGCCATGGGGACTTCAATGATTTTTTTTCCCATCGCAAACAAACAATCGCGAGGCATCGCGCAGTGAAAGCCACCGCCCGCCGTAAAGAATGGAGTGACGACAGGGCGGTGGTGTTCGACCTCATCTGGTCGGCGAACGACTACGCCTTCTTGTTCTAGCAATTTGGCGAAGCCATCGACCTCTCGTTTGGCCGCCTGAACTTGCTCGAGTGGAAACCGACGGCCAACGTTCGATTTAAAAAAGGCTTGGGCGTGATCGGGAATGACCGCCGCGAGTCCTCTGTCCCATTCAGGCACTCTGATATCGTCGATCGTGCCGACAATGACTTCTTCGAGAGGATCCCATTCGGTGTATACGCTTACCGGGCTTGATGCCGGGGGTATGGCCAGAGTCGGTGCTTCGGGACGTTGCAGGCTTGACGACGACCTTGCGTTTGAGTGGGACGATTGCAGTTTCGCTTGTCCGGCAGGGTAATGCACGGCGGGTCGATCCATGAGTGCTCCCGGACGATTAGATACTTTGGCGAATGCTGATGGGCGGAACCGTGCAGCGTTCTATCGCCAAACTGTCGATAAAAATAGGTGCGTGCGGCAGCGATCGAAGCTTGGCTTTCATTTTGGCGCAGGGGTCAGCACATTTCGATTTGAGGCCGACGATCCATGCCCAGTCCTGCTCGTCGAGCTCATAGAAGACGGCGGTTTCGAAGACGCCGTTCATCCGCTTCCAGGCATGCTTCAGCGATTCGTTGCGCCAGTAGGAACAGTTGCCGGCTTGGGTGATGAAGGCCCCGCCCTGTGTGAGTAGATCGGACAACATACCGAGAAAAGCACCGTCGTAAAGTCGGTTCTGCTGGGCGTCGCTGCCCGATTGCTCATCGGCAAATCCATGACGATGATGTCGAATTTCTCTCCGTTTTCCAGGCAACGTTGAACATAGCTGAACCCGTCTTGAACGATCAGTTTGACTACGCCATCGCCTTGTAATGCCGCCGTGACGTCTTCGTCCGAATAGCCGTATGGTAGATGCGAGGCGCATAGTCGTACGCAATCCAGATCTATATCGACATGAACGACCTCTTCGGCACCGTTTGCTACGGCCATTTCGCTGACAACGCCCTCGCTGGAGCCAATCACCAGAACACGCTCGAGCGAGTCTGCCAGCAAGGCAGCCGGATAGAACTGCCCTTCGTGATAGATCCTCTGAGACAGCTCGGTGCTTTGACGTTCGTTATTACAGAATAGACCTATGCCATGCGCAGTTCTGCCAATCACGATGTTTTGATAGTCGGTTTGCGCTTCAGAAATCACCTCTTCTATTTGCCATATTCTGTCTACGCCCTCGCCGAGCGTTTCGCGGATCGCCATGGGCGCGGATGTGGATTCGCTACGAGAATGCACATCCGACAAGACAGCCGCATCGCTGTTCTTGCCACGGCCGAATTCCTTTAGCGTGACTTGCGTCGGCTTGAATCGCTCGACGATGTGTTCGTATATCGCGCGAGGGTTGCAATCGCCACAGGTGAACACATCGACAAACATGCTGCCCTGTTCGGGATAGGTATGGCACGAGGCGTGGGACTCGGCCAGTAGCGCAAGCAGTGTCACACCGGAAGGGGAGAACCGTTTGGACGAAATGTCGCAAAGTACGGCACCTCCCATCGAAATCGATGTTTTGAATGCCTCGGTAATGAATGCTTCGTCGTCCAATAGCGCGGGATCGACGCCGTAAAGTTCCGCAATGATGTGCTGTCCGACGAAACCCTGTGCTTGACTGAGTGGGTTTTTCGTATTGGCGGGGGAATCCGTGCGATGCTGCGGAGCGTCCGATCCATTAAACAAGTCGATCTCCTGAAACGATGTGAATGGCGCAATCTAGACTGTCTGCATGGTGCAAAAGTCCAAAATGCCCATCAACCGATTTTTTGTCTCAGGTAGGAAACGAACTAAATGCAACTAGTGCTTGGCGGGCAAGGCGCTGAAAATAGCCGCCTAAAACAAACCAATCAAATGTAAATGGTTGGGTGCGTCTGGTCTGAGCAGGTGAGATCGGAAACAGCTCCAGCGTGGCGGGCCCAGCGGCTATAAATATCAAGACGCGAAGGTAAGTCCAAGTCCCCTGGACTGCACCCATCAAGGGCTTAGATCAGCCTTTTTCGCACCTGGTGCGACAGCCATTCGGCAAAAAACACTGTAATCAGAATCGCGGCGAAGATCACCGTGACTTGGGGCCATGCCAGCGTATCGACGGATGCCGCCAGGGGCAATCCGATGCCGCCCGCACCGACGATGCCCAGCACCGTGGACTCTCGGATATTGATGTCCCAGCGGTACAAGGTGGTGCCCACCAAGCCGGGCAGAATTTGCGGAACCACGGCGTAGCCGATGATTTGCGCGCCCGATGCACCGGTCGCGGTCACCGCTTCCACTTGCCGCGAGTCGATTTCTTCGATGGCCTCGTAAAGCAGTTTGCCGATGAAGCCGATCGAGCGCAGCGCGATGGCGATAATGCCCGCCAATACGCCGGGCCCCACTACGGTGACCAACAGCAGTGCCCAGATCAGCGAGTTGATGGAGCGCGACGCCACGATGATGCCCAGCGCCAAGGGCTGAAATAGCCAGGGAACCGGCGAGGTGTTGCGTGCGGCCAAAAACGCCACCGGCACGGCGATCAGCATGCCCAGCGCGGTGCCTAAGGTAGCGATGTTCAGTGTGTCCCACAAGGGCTTCAGGATGCTGGCGGTATACGACCAGCGCGGCGGCCACATGCGCGACACCATATCCCAACCCGCGGCAGGCGCATCGGCCACGAAGATCCAGATCGTGTTGTCGCTGACCAGCTTCCAGCAGATTGCGAAAAGCAAAGCGCCCGCCATCCAGCCCAGCCAGCCCAGGCGCTCTGCCCGCGCTGGGCGACGACGCCACGCCGGTGTCGTATGGGGCGACGCGCTCACAGAAACCTCCGACGCACGAAGCCCGACAAGTATTCGCAGGTCATGACGATGGCGATGATCAGCAGCAGGATCGCAGCGGCGGTCTCGAATTCGTAGCGATCGAAGGATGTATTCAAGGTCGCGCCAATGCCGCCTGCGCCGACGATGCCGATAATGGCGGATTCGCGGAAATTGATGTCCAGCCGATAAAGCGACAGGCCGATCAATCGGGGCATGACTTGAGGCTGCACCGCATAGACGATCCATGCGAGCCACGATGCGCCCGTGGCGCGAATGGCTTCCAACTGGACGGGGTCGCTGGCCTCGATTTCCTCGGCCAGCAATTTACCCAGAAATCCCATCGAGGCGATCACCAGCGTCAGCATGCCTGCCAGTGGCCCGAAGCCAAACATCTTCACCAGCAAAATGGCGATGATGAGTTCTGGAAATGCGCGCGATACGGCAATGAACCCCCGGCAGATGGCATAGACGACTGGCGTGCCGAGATTGCGTGCCGCGCCTAATCCGATGGGGATGCTGAGTGCGACGCCCAGTGCGGTCGCCGTCAGCGTCATGGCGAGACTCTCCAACAATCCTTCACTGATTTCGCGCCACCGGGTGCTCCAGTCGGGCGAGGAAAACGCTGCAACGAAGCGCCATCCGCGTACCAAGCCTTCGGATACCCGGTCCCAATTGATGGTGACCGAATTGAGCGCTGCCCATAGGTAAACCGCAGCACCGATCATCAGCGCGACACGCAGCCAGGGCGATTCGATCAGACGCGGCCGGTGCCACCGATCGGGGTGTCGAGCAGGAGGGTTTGCCGCTTGCGCGGGGCGAACACTCATGCTGGACGGGCTGCCAGGTCCAGCGCGTTTGCGCTGTCTGTCTTGTCGGCGTTTCTTTCGACCGCTGAAGCAGGGTCGGCTTCTGCGCCAGCACCCCAATCCTCTTCACCGTATATGGTGGTCAACACGCTCGTATCCAGGCATTGAGGCGTGCCGTCGTAAACGATGGCACCCTTGCGCAGTCCGACGATACGATCTGCAAACTGGGTCGCCAAGGCCACATCGTGAATATTGATGATGGCGGACAGACCACGTTCGCGGCATAGTTCGCACAGCAGCCGCATGATCTGGCGCGCAGTCTTGGGATCGAGGCTGGCGGTAGGTTCGTCCACCAGCAACAGCAAAGGGTTCTGCATGAGCGCGCGCGCAATACCCACGCGTTGACGCTGGCCGCCCGAGAGGGCATCGGCCCGCTTGTTCTCGAAACCCGCCAAACCTACCCGGTCGAGAAAGGCATACGCCTGGCCAATGTCTTTCGATGGATAGCGGCGAGTCCAACTGCGCCAGAAGCTGGTGTAGCCCAGGCGACCCGACAAGACGTTTTCCATGACCGTCAATCGTTCGACCAGGGCGTATTCCTGGAAGATCATGCCCAGTTGCCGACGTGCGCGACGCAGGCCCTGGGCATTCAGTTCGCCCAGATTCGAGCCGTTCAGCAACACATCGCCGCCACTGGGTTGAACCAAGCGGTTCACACAGCGAATCAGCGTACTCTTGCCTGCGCCAGACGGGCCGATCAGGGCCAATACCTGGCCCTTGGGCACGCTCAGGTCGACATGATCGAGTGCCAAGTCACCCGTGGGATAGCGCTTGACCAGCTGGCGCAGCGCCAGCAGCGGGGTGTCCTGGCGGTTCGTCATGATTTGCAGGTATAGGACACGTTCATCGCTTTATCGATGTCGCGCACCACGGCCCAGTGTTGCTTGTAGGTAATCGGCATGAAAGCTTCTTGTGCCGGCTCGGCTTTGCCGAACTCTTTGAGCAGCGCCGAATCGGTCCAATCGAACGTGAAGAAGGCTTGCTTGACCTTCTCGGCCAGCTCGGGCTTCAAGTTGTAGACATAGCCATAACCTGTGGTCGGAAACGACTCCGACTTATAGATCGTTCGGATCTTCGACTTGTCCACGGCGTTGCGCGCAAACATGCGATACATCACCGAGTTGGCTACGGCAGCGGCGTCGTAGTCTTTGTTGACGACGCCGATCACCGAGTTGTCGTGTTTGCCGGAGAAGGCCGGTTTGTAATCCTTCTCGGCTTCCATCTTGTATTCGCTGGCCAGTAGCGCCGACGGCGCTTTGTAGCCGGAGTTCGAGGTTTGCGACGTGAAGGCGATGGTCTTGCCTTTCAGGTCTTCGATCTTCTTGGCGGCGCTATCGGCCGGTACGATGATTTCCATTTCGTAGCCGTACGCGTTTTTCTTGTCCGCCATCATGGTGAACGGTACAAAGCCGGCGCAGTTCACGGCCAGCGGATTGCTGCCGGTGTTGAAGCCCGCCACGTGCAGGCGGCCCGAGCGCATGGCTTCGAGCTGAGCAGCGTTCGATTGAACGGGATAGAACTGAACTTTCTTGCCCGTCACTTTTTCCAGGTGCTGGAGAAAGCCGTCCCAGACGCCCCGATAGACTTCCGGGTCTTCCACCGGGGTGTAGGCAAACACCAAGGTCGAAGGATCGACCCATTGCTTGGCATCGGTCGGTGCATCGGCCACCATGTCGCCGTCGGCATCGCAGAACTTGGCGTCCAGCGCAGCTCGTTGGCATTCGGCGGCCACCGCGGCGGTGGGCACGCCCACGACCGATAAAGCCAGACTTAGAAAGGAAAGACCAAGACGCAGTTTCATGTCGTGTACCAGTTTGTGACGAGCCATACATTCTGGATACTCTCGATGACAGTCCCATGACAGTGCTGTGGCGGCGGCTCTGTAAGGGTTTGATCCATATTGGTGGGCTTGAGGCGGAACTTGGTCTGAGGTGCTTAGTCCTTTTTAGAGAAGGCCGACGGGGTTGGCGCAAACGGGAGAGTCGTGTGGGGAATGCTGCGAATTGGATAGCTCGGATTGCGGTGTGCGCAGGCGGTGTAATGAGTGCTGCGGTGTATGCGGCAGAGGTGCCTGACTACGGGCCGAATCTGGAACGCTTCGAGTATCCGCACCGGGTGGAGCGTTTTCGGTTCGAGTCGCAAGGACAGGCATTGAGTATGGCCTATATGGACATCGCCCCGAAAAAGCCCAACGGCAAGACCGCCGTGTTGATGCATGGGAAGAATTTCTGCGCAGCGACCTGGGATCGAACGATTGCGGCCTTGAGTGCGGCAGGGTATCGGGTGGTGGTGCCGGATCAGATTGGCTTTTGCAAGTCGGATAAGCCTGCCGCATATCAGTTCTCTTTGCATCAACTCGCGGCGAACACCCATGCATTGCTGGCGCAGTTGAAGGTCGATCGGCCGTATGTCGTGGGTCATTCAATGGGTGGCATGCTGGCGGCGCGTTATGCGTTGATGTACGGGAAACAGACGGCAGGCTTGGCGATGGTGAACCCGATTGGACTTGAAGACTGGAAGCGACTTGGCGTGCCGTATCGAACGATCGACCAGTGGTATGCCAGCGAGTTGAAGGCCAATGTCGCAGGTATGAAAAAGTATCAGCAGGCCACGTACTACGCGGGGCAATGGCGCGACGACTACGACAAGTGGGTGAACATGGCGGCGGGGATGTTGCAAGGGGAAGGGCGTGAGCGAGTGGCTTGGAATCAGGCGCTGACCTACGACATGATTTATACGCAGCCGGTGGTGCATGAGTTCGGTCAGATCGCCGTGCCGACGGCCTTGCTGATCGGCGAGAAAGACAACACAGCGCCGGGCAAGGACGGCGCGCCGCCCGAGGTAGCGAAGAAGCTAGGGAGCTATCCGGTTTTGGGGCCGAAGACGGCGAAGGCCATTCCCGGCGCGAAGTTGGTCGCGTTTCCGGAATTGGGGCATTCGCCACAGGTGCAAGACCCGAAACGCTTTAATGCGGCGCTGGTGCAGGCATTGGGCGAGATTAAGTAGGCCCAGGTGCTGTATACTCCCGGCTCGGTTGTCATGCGCTTGTCTTCAAACGATGCCAATCGGGTGTAGAAGTACCCGTCGGGGCGTAGCGCAGCCTGGTAGCGCATCTGCTTTGGGAGCAGAGGGTCGTGAGTTCGAATCCCACCGCCCCGACCAATGAAATCAATAACTTACTAGAATATAGATAAAATAAAAATCTAGCTAGAGGGCCAGCTAGAGGGCCATTTGTCAAAATACTGCTTGATCTTGAATAAGACAAGGAATCGCTGATCATTGTGAATGTAGTCTTGTTTCTACCCAGGCTTTTACGTCATTTGCTTTCCATCCGACGCGGTATTCTGTTATCAGTACCGGTTTTGGAAATCGATTAGTCTTTATCAGGCGATAGATCGTTGCTTTGGAAAGTCCAACAGCCTTGGTCAGTTCCGGCATTCTGTACAAAAAGGGATCAGCCACGGTTTTCCTCCTTGACTCGTTAAGCCCTAGCGGGTGAACACCTTGCAGGGATTCCACTAATGCAGATTCCGCATCTCGCAACTGTGCAGCTCTTGCTCTGCCCCGCGACTGTAGGGTGGAGCCGGCTTGCCGCTACAGAGAGGACGCGCGTGTAGTCACTAGAAACGCTTGCTGAATCCCGGGATGCATTTGCGGAGCGCCATAGAACAATGTCTGAGAACTGAAAAAACGTTTGCTAATCCGTGGCATTCAAAAAGCGCCTCTAACGCACCTTTTTGCCAGCACTTGCGCCCGATGAAATGCCGTGACGTATTAGCACCGTTGTTTAGTACGTTGATTTGGAAAAAATAGGGCTTGAAAACGTTGCCCAATCGCGTGACGTGTCTTTGGTGCGGTTTGTGAGTGGGTTGCAACAAACGTTCCTTCAGGTCCACGCGTTAGATC
>CAMDNZ010000028.1 GCA_945903445.1 Bordetella parapertussis | reverse complement strand
ACTGCTTTGGTAAAACACCATGGCATACCTTCCAGGAGTCAAAACAACTCGCTCTCGATAAACAGTTGAATCGGACAATGCCGACACCGTCTCCTTCTTTAGGCGCTTAATAGAGTTGTACTGTCAGATTAAATCGTGGCTAGGACAGATCAGTTACATTCGAGCACGCTTGATCCCATCCTCCGGAGTTGCCGTTGTCTGACCTCACGAGCGCCGCCGCCAGGCTCGATGCATTGCGCAGCTACGGCATCCTGGACACCCCGCGCGAGCCCGCTTTCGACGAAATCGTCGCGTTCGCAGCTGCTTTGTGCGCTGCGCCGGTTTCGGTCGTGAATTTGATCGAAGATCGCCGGCAGTGGTTCAAAGCAGAAGTCGGGCTGGGTATCCGCGAAACACCCCTGGATGTCTCCATCTGCAAGCATGTCGTCTTGCAACCCGGGTTGACCATCATTCCCGATCTGCGCGACGACAATCGGATGAGTGAGAATCCCCTGGTGAAGGGAGATCAGGGCTTTCACTTTTATGCAGGCTATTCGCTTACCACGCCTGCCGGGCATGGCATCGGCACCTTGTGCGTACTGGATCGCCGGCCACGCCATTTATCGCCCTTGCAACAGCAAGGGCTGACCACCCTGGCCAATCAAGTCATGGCGCAAATGGCGCTGCGCCGCGCTTTGAACGAGCAAGCCCAGCTGCTCGAACAGAAAGAGATGCTTTTGACCGAGGTCAACCATCGCAACAAGAACAATCTGCAACTCATCGTCAGCCTGATCGATTTGCAAGCCAGACGTTTGACCGACGATGCGGCGCGCGCGGCCTTGACCAACACCAGCCAGCGTGTTCGTAGTATCGCCAGCGTTCACGACCAACTCTATCGCGCCGAGCAGGCCGAGGCCGTGGATGCCGCCACGTACCTCGCCACTATTGTCGACGGCATGAAGGCGGCCGCTGGCAACGTCAGTTTTTCGACCGATTTCGATCGAGTGATGATGCGTTTCGATGACGCTTTTCCGCTTGCGCTCATTGTCAACGAGATGGTCACCAACGCACTGAAGTACGCGTTCGCGGCGAACGCCACGGGCCAAGTGGATGTCAGTTTGAAAGTCGCGGGCCGGCAGGTTGTCTTGACCGTCGCCGATGATGGCTATGGACTACCTGCGCAGTTCGATTCCAGAAACAGCCGCTCCCTCGGAATGAAAATCATTCATTCGCTGGCACGACAGCTGAACGCCAGCGTCGAATTTCAAAGCCCCGGCAAGGGTTTGACTTGCCGAATGGTATTTGCCCGAGTGCAATCGAGCGGATCGCATTTGACGCCAGTACGCACGCACTGATCGTTCGGCGACAGCGCCGACGCGCAGGCGCGCGAGCTGCTGTTCTGCGGGAAACAGCAGGAACCTTTGGTAACAGCGAACCGAACACATATGGTTTTTCGTCAGTTTTTTCGCCGGTGCGATAGTTGCTGATCGATTCGTATCCCTACGGCAACAGGAGCCGCACATGAGCACCACACTTAGCGTTGGCAGCCGCGTCATTTGGAACTCCGACGTCGGGCAGGTCACGGGCAAGATCACCAAGGTGCATCGCCAGGATTTCGAATTTATGGGCCGCACTCGCCGGGCATCGAAGGACAAGCCGCAATACGAAGTCGAAAGCGATAAAACGGGCCGCAAGGCGGCGCACAAGGGCGACGCTTTACGGCCCGCATAGGCCCTGCCTGCCGAGGTTCGGCGAGACTCGATCAGTCGGGCGCGCTCGCGCCTGCGCCTAGCTCGCCCAGCAGCGTGGGCACTGTCAGCAATGCGGCCAGTTGAGCGAATCGCACATGCTCGGGCGCGACTTCGGCACGAGTCATAAGGAAATTCACCGTCCCCAGGCATACGCCTTGCACGACCACCGGTACGTTAATGACCGAACGCAAGCCCAGCGCAGCAATGGCGGCATGATCGTCGAAGGCATGTGCGATGGCGGTCGTGCCCTCGCCCACAAAGATCCGCTTCTCGATCAACACGTGCTGCCCCCAGGGCATGCCTGCCTTGGATTTGCTGCCACCAGGCGGATAGGCCTGTTCGTTCGAGCTGTACAGCCGAACCACACGCATGCCCTCGGAATCGAATCGGTTGATGGTGCATAGGCGGTGATCGAGCACGGGTCGGGCCAATGCATCGATGGCCGCCATCGCAGCACCGCAGTTGCCTTGCGCGTAGGCTTGCGCCAGACCCGGCACAGCCGCCAACCATGCATCGCCATCGGCGAGTACAGGGCCGTTCATCACTCCGCCTTGATCCCTAACTGATTTACCAGATCACCATATTTTTTGGCATCGCGCTCGAGCAATTGCGCAAACGCTTCCGGCGTGCTTTGGCGCAATTCCACTGCCATGTCGTTCATCTTCTTGATCACGTCTGGCTTGGCCAACACGACGTTGATCTCCTTGTTCAATCGACGCACCAGCCCGGGATCCATGCCCTTGGGACCGAACGCCCCGTACCACACCGCCAGCTCGTAGTTCGGCACGGTTTCAGCAACGGCAGGCGTGCCGTCCAACAGGGGCGAACGCTGGGCCTCGGTCACGGCCAAGAGCTTCAGCTTGCCGGCCTTCACATGCGGCAGCGTCTGAGTGCCCGCACTGAAAAACAGTTGAGTACGATCGGCAACCGTATCCAATACTGCGGGCGCACCGCCACGATAGGGCACATGCACCATTTCGATGCCGGTTGCCTTCTCCAACAGGGCAGCGCTGAGATGATTGGTCGATCCCGCGCCAGCCGACGCGTAAGCGATCTTGCCCGGATTGGCCTTCGCGTAGGCGATGAATTCAGACACGGTGGTCGCAGGCACGCTGGGATTGACCACCATGGTGTTCGTCACCAAAGCCAGCTCGGCGATTGGCGTGAAATCTTTGACGCCGTCGAAGGGCATGCTGGCGAACAAGGCCTGATTCATGGTGTGCGTACTCATGGAACCCACCAGCAGCGTGTAGCCGTCCGGTTTAGAACGCGCCACGAAGTTCGATCCGATGTTGCCCGATGCGCCCGAGCGGTTCTCGACCACGAAGGTTTGCCCCATGGACTGCGTGAGATGCTCGGAGAGCAACCGCGCCAAAATATCGGTCGAACCACCCGCGGCCCAAGGCACGATCAGCGTGACGGGCCGCTCGGGATAGGCGGCCTGCGCCGCGAAAGTGGCCGAGATAGCCAGCGTGCCGCCGAGGACGGCAGTGCTTAGTAAACGTTTAAAAGACAACATAGCGGTCATTCCCCTTGGATATTCGCACCCGGTCATCCGTGCCGGATGTGTAACGCGCCGACCGAAGCCGACTGAAAAAATCTAGCGTCCGACGGCATAGCCTTGCATGCCGCGCGCATTCGCACCGGCCCGCAGCAATAGCGATCCGTGTGCGTCGAACTCACGAGTGCAGGCGCTGATGCGGCCCTCCGACCACGGGCCACTTACCTTGACCTCGTGACCAGCGGCACGCAGCGCTTCGATGGTTTCCGGTGGCAAGCGTGACTCAACCGTCAAGCGATTGAAGACGCTGCTGCGCGGCCAAAAGGAGCCAGGGCCGTGATCCACATGCCAAGACGGAGCATCGATGGCGGCCTGCAGATTCATGCCATACAAAGCGTGACGCAAGAAAAACCCGACAGTCCATTGATCTTGCTGATCGCCCCCAGGCGTGCCGAACACCATGTAGGGCAAACCGTCGCGTAAGGCGAGACCCGGCGACAAGGTGGTGCTGGGGCGCTTGTGCGGCCGCACCTGGCCATGTACGCCTTCGTCCAGCCAGCTCATTTGTAAGCGGGTCGTGATGGAAAAACCGAGTTCCGGCACGGTGGGGCTCGACGACAACCAACCTCCGGACGGCGTAGCGGCCACCATATTGCCCGACGAATCGATCACGTCGATGTGGCAAGTGTCGCCCACGAATACTTCACGGGGCAGCCACTCTCGCACCGGCGGCAATTGTGCGAACGTCGGTTCGCCCACGCCGAAGCGCGTATCCGCAGTGCGCAAGGTTCGCTCGCCCACAGCGATATCGGGCAATTTGGGGGTACGTCCGTCGGGCGAGCCGGGACGCAGGTGCGTACTGGCCTGCTCGCCGATCAAAGATGCCCGGCTACGGGCATAGTCGCGCGACAAAAGCGTGGCCAGCGGCACGTCGCAGAAGTTTGGATCGCCATACCAAGCCAGACGATCTGCGAAGGCCAGCTTGGTACTCTCGATCACCTTATGCACGAATTCGAACGAATCGGGCGCTTCGGAGCCGATATTCGACTCGCGCAAGAGATTGAGCTGTTGCAGGAACACCGGACCTTGCGACCACGGGCCGCACTTCGCTACAGTGAATCGTCCAAAGGTGGTCGTGGCGGGTTCGTCGTAGTCGGGCGTCCAGCTCGCCATGTCGTCTAAGCGCAGCAAGCCCGATGTTTTCTCGCCTGTGGTGTCGCGCACGCGGGCTTCACGATAGAAACGATCGACGGCACGCGCGACGAACCCGCTGGACCAGCAGGTCAGTGCCGCCTCGATGCGGCCCTCGCGGGTCGTGCTAACAGCGTGGGCTTCGTTCACGATACGAGTGTAGGTATCGGCCAATGCCGGCAAACGGAACAACGCGTTGATATCGGGTACTTGCCCATGCGGCAACCACACGTCGGCCGACGTGGACCATTCGTTGCGGAACAAGGCTTCGACTGCCGTGATCGCCGCCACGACCCTGGGCACCAACGGGAATCCCTTGCGCGCATAGACGATGGCGGGCGCTAACACCTCGGCCAGCTCCCATGTGCCGTGGTCGCGCAGCAAGCTCAGCCAGGCGGGAAACGCCCCCGGCACGCAAGCGGGCAACAGGCCAATGCCGGGCACTTGCTCGACGCCTAAGCGACGGAAATAGCCGCTGTCGGCCAGCGCCGGTGCCGGCCCCTGGCCGCACAGACTTTGCATGCGCTGGTCGCGTTCGCTCCAGAACAGAATGGGCACTTCGCCACCCGGGCCGTTGAGGTGCGGTTCGACCACTTGCAGCGCAAAACCACCCGCCACCGCAGCGTCGAATGCGTTGCCGCCTCGCTCCAATACGCTCATGGCCACTTGCGAGGCCAACCAATGGGTGGAAGACACTACGCCAAAAGTGCCTCGGATTTCAGGGCGGGTGGTGAAATCGGACATTGCATCGCAGCCGAAAGGAGATGAAGAAAAGTATAGAGAAGTGAAATAACAGAATTACACTTATTCATCATCTCCCCATAACCTCATGGTTATATTCCCACATGAGTCGTCGTGCTCCCCCCGTACCTGCGCCCTCGTCCAGCCATGCACGCTTGTTGTCGCGCCTGAAAAATCGTCATTTGGCGTTGTTGGCGAACATCGATCACGCCGGTTCACTGACCCGCGCAGCAGCCGCTTTGGGCATCAGTCAACCTGCGGCCACCAAGACGCTGGCCGAGTTAGAGACGATTTTCGGTGCGCCCCTTTTCACCCGGGCAGGCGTCCGACTGGCACCCACCGAGCTCGGGCGGCTGGCCATCGTGCGAGCGCATCACATGCTGCAAGCCTTGGCCAGCTGGGGCCAGGAGATGGACACCGTACGCGCAGGTCATCGAGCGCACTTGAGCATTGGCGCGGTTCCCTACATTTCGGACGAATTGTTGGCGAACACATTGACGATTCTGCATCGCGAGCATGGCATTGCGACCACATTGGTTAGAGCGACCAGCGATCAACTCAGTACCGCACTGGCCCGCCACGACATCGACTGCCTGATTGGCCGATACGCGGCGCAGGCACAAAGCGAGACGTTCAATCATCAGCTGTTGTTCGAGCAACGCCCCGCATTGATCGCGCATCCCTCGCTGGCCGTCAGGCTGACCAAACAAACACCTGACTGGCGTCAGTTGGCGAAAATGGATTGGATTCTGCCTTCGCCCAGTACACCTATCGGCACGGTAGTGACCGAAATTTTCGCGCAGGCACAGGCAGCCCCGCCTGTGCCGGTAGTAGAAACCTACAGCGTGGACGTCATTGCCGCCATGCTACGCGATGACCCGAGGCTGATATCGATCCTGCCCGAAGCGATCGCAAGAAACATGGTTCGTCGCGGCGATGTCGGCATCGTGGGTTGGTCGCTGGCGTGGAGTTTGCCGCCGGTCAACCTCATCCGACGCCAACGCGATACCCCGCTATGGGCGGAAGACATGCTCGCTCGAATTCTGATGGAACTGACAGCACCTTTGCGCTCAGTGACGAACGAATAACGGCGCAGTATTTCAGCACCGCACCACCGAAACATTCAGGTTGCATCAATACGTTAAAAAACGGTCGTATTTAATCGAACCGTTTTTGAGATATGTACTCTTGCCAACCAGCCGACCGTCGCCTTTGAATCTTGCTGAAATACCACCTGACTGCCCGCTGCAAAAATGTGCCCTGTCACCCTGGACCAAACAGATGCCGCCTGCAATTGATCGCCGCTCAAGCCATCGATTCCTAGCCATGCGCAAGCACGTTGCGTCACTGTGCAACGCCCCCCGCGATGCCGCGCAATGGCACACGGTTGCCGACCTGGGGGTGCAAATCCTTGCGCTGGAGGGCAAGGATTTTTCGGTAGCCACTTGGCTGACTGCCGCCTTATGGGAAACCTCGGGCCCAGAAGGGCTGGCCCAAGGTGTCCTCATCCTGAGCGATCTGATCGAACACGAGTGGCACGACATTGCACCGTGCCCCCACACAATCGAGCGGCGCACCCAAATGCAATGGCTGCTGGACCACTTAGACGAACGACTCCACCCGGAAGAAGAGATGTATCCGGCGCTTCCCGCTCGGATGCACCGTGCATTGCTGGATGATTGGGTCACCCTGACCTGCGTCTGGGAACGCCACGATATCGAGCTGCCCAAGTTCTATCGTCTGCATGCACGGCTGTGCAGCTTGCCGGTGACTCCACCCGAGCGTTAACGGCGAAGGGCAAAAAAGCGATGCACCACTTATTTGCCCGACGCAGTGCCTTGCCGCACGCCCATCCCGCGGTGTTCAGCGTTCAGCCTACCTGAGCCATACGGAAACCCTGGCCGCCGTTGCGGCAAAGGCGGTCGCGCCGCCAGGTTGCCAACCCCGGCGTGACCGCATGCGTCAATGCACTGCTTCATTGCCGGGCGCTTGGTAGGCCCGCAGCACGACGAACACCACCACGCTCAACACCCCAATGAGGGCAGCCGCAGCCAACAGTACGACGCTGTGCGACGCGCTGAATGCGTCGCGTCCCGCTGCAGCCAGCGCCTGACCGGCTGGCCCGCCCAATTTCTGGGCGGCCAGCGAGGTCTCGCCGATGGAGTGACTGGCCCCTTCGGCCAAATCGGCAGGCAGGTTCTGCGGCATGCGAATCGATGCCGTGTAGCTGGACGTGAGCAACAGGCCAAAGCCCGTGATACCCAGCCCCGATCCCAAATCGTAGCTGGTGGCCTCCAAGGCCCCTGCCGATCCCGCCTTTTCCACGGGGGTGCTACTCATGATCGCCACCGACGATGCGGTCAAGCCGATACCCAAGGCCAGACCCAGCGTAGCCAGCATTGCCACGACGCCCCAACCCGCTACGGCAAAGTCGCTCATGCCCATCGACAGCAGGCTGCTGGCAGCCACCAGCAGCGACAGCGGAGCCACCCAGCGCAAGCCCAAGCGCCCGAGAATGAAGCCTGCCAATGGCCCGCCGACAGCGGAGCCAATCATCAAGGGCAGCATGAACAGTCCAGCTTGCAAGGGCGTATGGCCGAGCACGAATTGCAGCTCTTGAGCCAGCATCAACTCGACCCCTGCTAGCGCCCCCATCACGACCAATGCCATGACGACGCCCGCGCTGATGGCGAGCCGCTCGAACAAACTGACATCCAACATGGGCTGCGCCGACTTGCGCTGCTGACGAACGAACCACACGATGGCCGTCAGGCCCACGACCAGGGCCGCTGCCGTCACCGCCAACGAACTATCGCTTTTGAAACCCGACTTGAGCGCATAGACGCTTGCCATGATGCCCAGCATCAACACCAATGCCTGCCCAATAGGCCATTCGCCTTTGAACGTGGCCGTGGCACGCGGGGTGTAGGCGATCACCAAAGGCATGACCACCAGCATCACCGGCACATTCACCAGGAACACCGCCCCCCACCAGAAATGCTCGAGCAAGGCGCCGCCCACCAGTGGTCCGATGGCGGCACCCGCCGAACCCACCGCCCCCCAGGTTCCGAGCGCGGTCGCACGCTCGCGGTCGTCGGTGAAGGTCTGACGAATGATGGCTAGGGTACACGGCATCGCCATCGCGGCACCAACGGCCATCAATGCACGGGCCGCGATCAATGCCCCGGCAGAGGGCGAGTAAGCGGCGCAGACCGAGCCCGCCAGAAAAATGAACAAACCGGTGATCAGCACGCGACGATGACCGATGCGATCGGCCAAGGTGCCCATGGGAATCAACAAGCTGGCCATCAACAGCGGATAGACGTCGATGATCCACAAGGTCTCGGTGCCCGTCGCCCCCAGTGCGAGCGTCAACGACGGAACCGCGACGTGCAGGATCGTCAAATCCAGCACGATCGGCAAAAACGCCAGCATGACGGCCAGCAGCACCAGCCAACGGTTCACTCGGTCACCTCGGTCTGCCCTTGCCAGCCACCGCCCAGCGAGCGGAACAAGGTCGCCAATGCGACCTGGCGTTGCGTTCGCACGTCGATCAGTGCAGTTTGGCTATCGAAGGCCTGACGTTGTGCATCCAGATAACGCAGGTAACCGTCCACGCCGCCGCGATAGCGTGCTTCGGACAACTTCTGGGCTTCCAGATTGCTGTTGGCCAATGCGTGTTGCGCCTGCTCTTCACGCCGCAAGGTATCGACGGCAGCCAAAGCGTCGGACACTTCGCGGAAAGCCACTTGAATGGTCTTCTCGTAGTCGGCCACCGCAATGTCCTTGCGCACCGTGGCCAAATCCAGATTGGCAACGTTGGCGCCACCCGAGACGATCGGCAAGGTGATTTGCGGTGCGAACGACCACGCCCGCTGACCCGACTCGAACAAGTTCGAGATGTCGGAACTGGCCGTGCCGAACATACCCGTCAACGAGATACGCGGGAAGAACGCGGCACGGGCCGCACCGATGCTGGCGTTACGCGAACGCAGACGGTTTTCCGCCGCTTGGATGTCCGGCCGATACGTCAGCAGTTGGGACGGCGTGCCCGCAGCCAGCGCTTGCACCAGCACGGGGCTGGCCGGCGCCTGTCGAGGCAGCAAGGTCGAGGTGTCGCTGACGCCCAGCAAGAGCCCAAGCGCGTTGGTCGATTGCCGGAACTCGCGATCGGTTCGCGCAAGCCTCGCCCGGGCTTGTTCGGTCAGGGCCCGGGCTTCCTCGAAATCCAGGGCCGAGCCCACGCCCAGCTCGCGGCGCTTGCCGATCAATCCCAGCGAATCTTCACGCGACTTCAAAGTCTGGCGAGTCAGTTCCAGACGCTGCATCGCGCCGGTACGTGTCAGGTACGCTTGAATTACTTCGCCGATCAAGCTGATTCGGGCACTGCGTGCCGCGCCTTCTGTGGCCAGATACTCTTCCAGCGCCGCTTCCGACAGGCTACGAACCCGACCGAACAGATCGATCTCGAACGCAGCCAGCCCGAGACCGGCCTGGAACTGATTGCCCACACTGGCCTGACCGGAGGGACTCAAGTCGGCGGGCGTGCGCTGACGTGAACCGTCGGCCTGGGCGTTGATGCCCGGCAGACGATCGGCGCGCTGAACGCGATACTGCGCGCGGGCTGCCTCGACATTCAGAATCGTCTGGCCTAGATCGCGGTTGTTGGCGATGGCCGTCTCGATCAGCGTGCGCAACTGCGCATCGACCACGAACGATTGCCAGTTCATGGCCGCCGCCGATTGTCGATCCGATGCCAGGTCGGCCGCCAGAACGCCCCAGCGCTCGGACACGGGCAACGCCGGTCGCTCGTACCTGGGCGCCAGCGAACACCCTGCCACCAACATCAGGCTGGCCAGGGCTGCGGTCAAGGGCAGACGCCGCATGGCATTGCGCTTGGTCGTCATCACTTTTCGTTTCCTTGTGCGATCTGGGCTTCGGTCATCGCGCGGCTTTTCTTCTTACCGATGGTATTCATCACCCATACGTAGAACACCGGCACGAACAACACACCCAGCAGGGTTGCGCTCAACATCCCGCCCATCACGCCCGTACCGATGGCGCGTTGGCTCAGTGCGCCTGCACCCGATGCGATGGCAAGCGGCACCACCCCGAGGATGAACGCCAGCGAGGTCATGACAATCGGACGGAAGCGCAGTCTTGCGGCTTCCAACGCGGCTTCGCGTATCGACTTGCCTTCGGCATGCAAGTCTTTGGCGAATTCGATAATCAGAATCGCGTTCTTGGCCGACAGACCGATGATGGTGACCAGACCGACCTTGAAATACACATCGTTCGGCATGCCCACCAGCAGAGCAGCCGCGACGGCACCCAGCGCACCGATCGGCACGATCAGCAGCACCGACAGCGGGATCTTCCAGCTTTCGTACAACGCCACCAACACCAGGAAGACCACCAGCAAGGCCAGCGCCAGCAGCATGGGCGCCTGCGAGCCAGCCATCTTTTCCTGATACGACAGACCGGTCCACTCGAAGCCGATGCCTTGGGGCATTTGCGCCATCATGCGCTCGATCTCGGCCATGCCCTCGCCACTGCTCATGCCGGGCGCGACGTCACCGGTCAGCTTGATGCTGGGATAGCCGTTGTAGCGCACGACCTGAACCGCGCCGTGTTTCCAGCCCACTTTCGCGAAGGCTTCCAAAGCCACCAGCTTGCCATCGCGATTCGGCACGCGCAGTTGCAGGATGGATTCCGGCGTCGTGCGGGCCTCAGGCGTCGCCTGCACGACCACGCGCTGCATCCGGCCCTGATTCGGGAACTCGTTGATCAACGCCGAACCGAACGCTGTCGAAATGGCCGAGTTGATCGTATCGAACGGCACGCCCAAGGCTTGCGCCTTGTCGCGGTCGATGCGCAAATCGATCTGCGGCGCATCGGCCAGGCCTTCCACCATCACATAAGCGAACAACGGCGACTCGTAGGCCATCCCCATCAGTTGCTCGCTGGCCGCCAGCAGAGCTTCCCGGCCGACACCGCCACGGTCTTGCAGGCGCAGCGCGAAACCAGCGGAGTTACCCATACCCTCGACCGACGGCGGAACGATCGACATCAACGTGCCGTCTTCATAGGACTGGAACGCGCCAGACGCTTGATCAGCTTCCGCTGACGCTGACTCCTCGTCGGATCGGTCACCCCAGTCTTTCAGCATGACGAACGCCAAGCCTGCGTTCTGACCCATCCCCGAGAAGCTGAAGCCTTGCAGCGTCAGAATGTCGGCCACCGCAGGACGCTCGTCGAAATAGGCTTCCATCTGCTTGGTCGTCGCCAGCATGCGCTCTTGCGTGGCGCCGGGCGCCAACTGCACGTCCGTCATAATGTAGCCCTGGTCTTCGGCGGGCAGGAAGGCCGAAGGCAATCGGGTATAGGAGAACGCCAGCACACCGACGATGGCCACATACAACAGCATCACTCGGCCCGAGCGAACCACCAGTTTGTTATTGGCGGCCGAATAGCGATCGGTCAGCTTGCCGAACACTCGGTTGAACCAACCGAACAAGCCCTTCTTCCCGGCGTGATGGCCTTTCGGGATCGGCTTGATCAGCGTCGCGCACAGTGCGGGCGTCAGCGTCAGGGCCAGGAACCCGGAGAACAGAATCGACACGGCCAACGAAACCGAGAATTGGCGATCGATCACGCCGACCGACCCGCTCATGAATGCCAGCGGCAGGAACACGGCAGCCAGCACCAGCGTGATACCGACGATGGCGCCGCTGATCTGCTTCATGGCCTTGATGGTGGCCTCTTTGGGCGACACGCCTTCGGACGCCATGATTCGTTCGACGTTTTCCACCACGACAATGGCGTCGTCCACTAGAATACCGATGGCCAGCACCATGCCGAACATCGTCATCATGTTCACGGAAAAGCCCAGGGGCAGCATGACCGCCAATGTGCCCAGCAGGCAGATCGGCACGACGATGGTCGGGATGAGCGTGTAGCGGATATTCTGCAAGAACAGCCACATCACCAGGAACACCAGGACGATGGCTTCGGCCAGTGTCATCAACACCTTCTTGATGGCCACGTCCACGAAGATCGAGGTGTCGTAGGGAACGGTGTATTTAATATCCGCCGGGAAGTTGCCCGACAGCTCTTGCAGGCGTGCCTTGACGTCGGTCGCGGTCTGCAAGGCGTTCGCACCCGGTGCCAACTGCACCCCGATGGCGGCGGCAGGCCGACCATTCAGACACGACGAGAAGCGATAGTCCTGGCGACCCATTTCCACTCGGGCGACATCGCCCAGACGCACGGCAGAGCCGTCGGCGTTGGCGCGCAATAGAACGCGCGAAAACGCCTCGACACTGGCCAGCTGGCCCTCGACTGTGATGTTGGCCGTGATTTCTTGCCCCGGCGGACTGGGCAGATCGCCGATACTGCCGCCGGAGACCTGCGCGTTCTGCGCCGAAATGGCGCTATCGACATCGGCGATCGACAGGCCATAACCGACCAGTTTGTTCGGGTCCACCCAGACGCGCAGCGCCCGTTCGGCCGCGAACATCTGTACGCGACCGACACCCGGCACTCGACGGATTTCGTTGTTGACGTTACGCGCGGCGTAGTCGGCCAGGTCGACTACGTCGCCGCCTTCGGCATTCGAAGTCAACGCGAAAATCATCAGGAACGACGAGCTGGCCTGCTCGACCTGGAGACCCTGCTGCGTCACCGAGGCCGGTAAGCGCGACTCGACCCGCTTGATGCGGTTTTGCACATCGACCTGCGCCAGATCGGGATCGGTGCCGGGAACGAACGTCACGTTCGTCTCGCCGACGCCCGAGCTGTTGCTCTGCGACTCGTAGTACAGCAGACCTTTCGCGCCGTTCAGCTCTTCTTCGATCAAGCTGGTGACGCTGTTGTTGATGGTCTCGGCGGATGCGCCGGGATAGGTCGAGGTGATGACGATCTGCGGCGGTGCGACGCTGGGATACTGCGCAATCGGCAAGGACGACATGGCGAGCAAACCCGCCAGGGCGAGAAATATCGCCACGACCCAGGCAAAGTTGGGCCGGTGGATAAAGAAATTAGGCATGATGTTCCGTCCTTCGTCGCGGCCTAACGCAGGCCGCCAGGGATACGTGCAATAGAGGCATTCAGATCGATACCGCTCACTTGGCGGCCCCAACGGCGGGCTGGGCGGCGGGCTTGACCGGCATACCTGCCGTGATCTTGTCCACGCCTTGCACGATCACCTGGTCGCCCGCTTTCAGGCCGTCCAGAATCTGCCAGTCCTTGCCTTGCATCGTGCCGGTCTTCACCGGACGCTCTTCGGCCTTGCCTTCGGCCGAGACGATCATCACCTTGGGCGCACCGTCGGTGCCGCGCTGAATGGCACGCTGCGGAACGAAGATCGCGTTCTTGTCGATGCCTTGCTCGGTGTTCACCTGGACGAACATGCCGGGCAGCAACATGCTGTCCGGGTTGGGAAACTCGCCACGCAGCGTGACCTGGCCCGTGCCCTGATCGACGGAAATGTCGGCGAACAGCAGCTTGCCCGGCGCGCCATACTCGGCACCGTCCACGCGGATCTTCACGACCGGCGCGTCCGTACCGCCGCTGGCGAGCCTGCCCTCGGCCATGGCTTGACGCAGACGCAACACCGCGCTGGCGGGCTGGGTGAAGTCGGCGTAGATCGGATCTATTTGCTGGATCAATGCCATCGGAGTGGCTTCGCCCTGACCCACCAGGCTGCCTTCGCTTGCCAAGCTCTTGCCGATCCGGCCGGCAATGGGCGCACGCACCGTGGCATAGCTCAAGTCCAGCTGAGCGGTCTTCACTTCGGCCTGGGCCGAGATCAGATCGGCTCGGGCGCTTTGCAGATCGGCACGGGCGTTGTCGTATTCCTGCTTGCTGACAGCCTCGATCTTCACCAGCGGTTCGTAGCGATTCACCAGCGACTGGGCCTGAACGACCTTCGCTTGCGAGCGGGCTTGCGCGCCTTTCGCGCGAGCGACCGCGGCCTCGAGCGGCGCGGGATCGATGGTGAACAGCAGATCGCCTGCGTTCACGGGGACGCCTTCGGTGAAGTGACGTTTTTGCACGATACCGGCCACGCGGGCACGCACCTCGGCGGTACGCAGCGGCACGATACGACCCGGCAAATCGGACGTCAACATCTGCTCGCGCGGCGTGATCTTCAACACTGCCACCTCGGCGGGTTCGGCTTGAGCGGATTCGTCAGGGGGCGCTTCGCTATTGCCGCAACCTGCGACCAGCATCAGGCTCAGAGCGAGCGAGCCAACGGTGAACTTCGTCATTGCGTCCTCTGGAAGTGGAGTGCCTCGGTGCGCGAGCAGCCTAAGGCGATTAGGATCACAATGATACCCATCGGAATCATTTGAGTCAACTTAGATTCAAAATATTCTTTGTAGATTCTTGTTTCAGTTGGATGTTCAACGATCTCCTGTCAAAATACTTTCACAGCGTCTTTTGCGATTCATTTGAGGCAATCCAATGCACACAGTGAACTATATATGTCCAGTGTTTTAAGTGACCGACTGGCCGGCGCCCTGGCTATTGCCATTGCGCGGGCCCCTCGCGCCAACTTGCAGTACATCGCCGAGAGTGCGGGCATCAGCAAGGCCACGCTGTATCGGATTTCGCCGACACGCGAAGGCATCATCGAGATGCTGTTGGAGCGTGCAACCAAGCATTTGCAAGATGCTTTGTCCAACGCAGTGCTGCATCGTCCACCGTATCCGGACGCCCTAATGCGCCTGACGACGAACGTGATTCAGGGCCGTAATTTCTACATGTTCTGGAACGCGGCGCACTGGGTTCAGATGCTGGATGCCAAAGGCGATACCCCTGACGTGCCCTCGTTTTACGGCGAAGCCCTGGAAGATTTCTTCTTGAAAGGCCAGCGGGCCGGGGCGTTTCGGATCGACATGCCGGCCAAATGGCTGACCAAAGCCTACGATTACATGTTGTTCGCGGCGGTCGAGTCGGCCGAGCGCGGCGAAATCGCAACAGTGGGTATGGCGCCGATGGTCATCAAAATGTTTTTAGAAGGCGCCGCCGAAAAAACGGCAGAACGCGTTAATCCTTAAACCTTAAAAGACAAAACTTCCGGAGTTTGTAAGAACGCACGCTTCGCCCTATTTCTTCGCGTCGGTATCGCTTTCAACCTTACCGTCCTGTGTGCTCATCCCGCGTTAGCGCAATCGCGTGCCCACTCGTCGTGGACGATGGGTCCAGGTGCCACCCTTCAATCGGCGACCATCGGCTCGGGCGTCGCGACGCCTGCGCCAAGGCAGCAGCCATGCCGTATTCAACGCCAAATTAGGCTATGCCGTGAATAAGCAGACGCGGGTCACCTTGGCCGTTGACAACCTCACCGATCGACACTATTACGCCCGGGTCGGCGGATTGAACGCTTACAACATTTACGGCCAGCCTCGCAACGTCCGGCTGAATGTGCGAACCCATTTCTAGCTCCACCAAAACGCTTTTACGCAGTTGAAAAGCATCGGAGATCACCGACCGACCAGACTGATTAAATCAGTCTGTTTCGAGGGTCGGCGACTTTTTTACAACCCAGCAATATTCGGCTACCGATTATGCGATTGCGCACATATTCGGGAGTGACTGGACACTTAAGGCAACGCAAAATGAGCAACCCGTTCGCCTGCGACGATAAACCCCATCCCGATGAAAACCTTGCTGCCACGTGGCGCGCCACTGCGTAACATTACGATTCGGAAAATGATTCTGTGTGTGCTGCTGCTGATCAGCGGTCTGATCGTTGCCCTGTCGGCGATCAGCAGCCGATCGCTACACGCCGCAGGCGCATCGATGGACACTAGCCACACGCTGCTGCGCGAGGTGTCGGTGCTGTCGAAGGCCAACGATCAGTTGCTGCGTGCTCGCATTCGCCTCGACCAGCAGGGCGATGCGATGCAATCGGCGGCGGGCGCCAATGTACGAGCCAATACCAGCAGCATCGACGAAGCCATGGAGCGAGCGAGCCGCAACTTCGCAGACTTTGTCGACTACGCCGCGCTTCACGACGCAGGCGACAAGGTGCAGACGCTGCAAACCGCTTTCGATGCATTGATCGGACAGGGCCTGCGCCCCGCGCGCGACTTTCTGGATCGGGGCGACTTGAGCGGCTATCGCACGCACAGCGCGCAGACGCTGCCGACATTGAGCCTGCGTTTCAGCACCGCCATCGAGGAGTACGAAGATTACGCTGAGGTGTACGGTTCAGGCGTCATGGCAGCCGCTGCCGAGCAACGGATAGTGTCGATCGTCGCTATCGGCGCTGTGCTCCTCACCTGCCTGATCGTCATCTTCCTGACCGACCGGTACGTCGTGCATTACTTGCGACGCCCGTTGGAAAACGTTCGCAGTCATTTCAAACACATCGCCAATGGCGATCTGACCGCACCCATCGTGCCCTTCGGCACCAACTGCGTCGGCCAGCTGATCCCTTATCTGAGCGAGATGCAAACCAGTCTCGTCCGAACCGTCCGACAGGTTCGCATCGGCGTCGAGCGCGTGAACGAAGGCGCGGCCGAGATCGCCCAAGGCAGCACCGAACTGTCGGCCCGCACCGAGCAGCAGGCTGCGGTGCTAGAACAGGTTGCTGCCAGCATGGAGCAGATGGCGGCCACGGTTCGCCAGAACGCCGACAGCGCAGATCAGGCCAATGTACTTGCGAAGGATGCGTCGCACGTAGCCCATCGCGGCGGTGAAGCCATGGCCCAGGTCGAAAGCTGTATGGGCGAGATCGGCGACGTGTCGCGGCGCATTGCCGAGATCGTCGGCGTGATCGACAGTATCGCGTTCCAAACCAACATCCTCGCGCTGAACGCAGCCGTCGAAGCCGCCCGGGCTGGAGAGCAAGGCAAGGGCTTTGCCGTCGTGGCCGCCGAAGTCCGCTCTTTAGCACAACGTAGCGCCGGTGCCGCGAAGGAAATCAAGACCTTGATCGACGAATCCAGTCGGCGCGTACAGGCAGGTTCGCAGCAGGTGGATTTGGCAGGCCAAACCGTGCGTGAGCTGCTGCAATCGGTCGGCCGGGTGAACGGTATGATTGCCGAAATCAGTGCGGCCTCGCGCGAACAATCGACGGGTATCGAGCAAGTCAACCAGGCCGTGACCCAAATGGACGAAAACACGCAAGCCAACGCCGCCATGGTCGAGCAAGCCGCTACCGCAGCGAGCGCGCTGGAGCAACAAGCGGCAAGCTTGCGTCGTTCCGTAGCCGAGTTCAAGGTCGACAATCAAACGTCACGTGCATCGGTGCACACGCAGATTGTGCCGGACCCCGATGACATCCACGTCCGGCGACGCAGTCGCGAAGCGCTGCCCCGCCCTGGATGAGGCTCGAGATCGGCGCTTCACGAAAAAAGTGAATCCTGTATAACAGCACTACCTCCGGCTCACGAGATCGCTCACCATGACATCGCCGACATCCTCGCAATCTCGCGAATCGCTCTACGCCGAATCGACTCAAGCGCGAACCGGCTTCGATCGATCCGACAAGATCGTGATGTTTTGTGGGATCGCGGCAGCGCTTTGGTTAGTTGCTTATCACTATTTCATCGAAGAGCCCTATTCGAGCGAGGGCCGCCGATGGATCTTCGCCGTGCCTTTGCTCTGGTCTTGGGTGCTGCCGCCTGCCATTGCATTGCTGGCCGACATGCGCTCGACGTGCAGATGGGTGCTGGCGGTTGTCGTCTACGGCATCGTCCTACCGGCCCTGAGCGCGGCGAGCGTCTATCCGTGGGGCGGTTTTGAGGCGCTTCATGGCCCTTCGAATCTGCTGGCACTCCATCCGGTCGGGGTGTTGTTCGTACCGGTGCTGATTGGCCTGCTGCTGCTTCCCTTGATTCGATCGTTCGACCCCAAGCAGCCACTCTATAACTACACCGAGGTCTTTCAGTCGGCCTGGCGCATTGCGCTGAACGGTTTGCTGGCGACCGTGCTGGGCGGCTGCGTCACCACCCTGCTGTATTTGGGCGCTCAACTGTTCGCGACCATTGGCATTACGTTTTTCGAAAAACTATTCGACGAGCCCGTATTTTGGCGAGTGCTGCTACCCATCACTTTCGCGACCACATTGATTGGCGTTCAACGGAAATTACAGCTGTCCAGCGTGCTGCAACGCTCGTGGCTCACGCTGAATGGATGGATGC
Source organism: Bordetella parapertussis (assembly GCA_945903445.1). Taxonomy (GTDB): domain Bacteria; phylum Pseudomonadota; class Gammaproteobacteria; order Burkholderiales; family Burkholderiaceae_B; genus Schauerella. The sequence goes on along the minus strand of CAMDNZ010000028.1, from coordinate 23,231 downwards.
TGCCTTTGGCCAGCGCGCTGGCCGTGACGTTCGTGTTTGCGCTGGTCGCGCAGTTGGCCTTCGGCTTGCGTGCAGGCACGCTGTCGGCAGCGGTGTTGATCGGCTTTACGGCAGTGTGGATCAAACTGGTGAACGCCACGTGGCAAGACGGCAGCGATACCGCGCCTTTCGGGCCTCGGCTGCGGCAGGTCTTGCGCTGGAGCCTGTGCTTCATGCTGCCGCTTGCGGCATTGGCGCTGTACAACGTGCTGGTGCGTGTCGATCAGTACGGCTGGACCGTATCGCGCACCTGGGCAGCCTTGGCCGCCACGTTGGTCGTCATTTACAGCGTGGGTTATTTGCTCGCCGCCCTCCGTCCGGCCAGATTTCAAGCATGCTTGGCGGGCACCAACTATGCCGCGGTGTTTTTTGCGATTGCCACGCTGACGGCATTCAACACGCCTGTGCTGGACCCGCGCCGAGTGGCTGCAGACGACCAAACCGCAAGACTGCTCGATGGCAGGCTTGCCCTGACGAAGTTCGACTTCAACCTCATGACCTATCGAACCGATCAGTACGGGCACGCCCGATTGCAGCAGCTTGCCGATGGCGCAGGCGCCGAGCGCGATCCGCAAATTGCCGTATTCGCCAAGCGCGCACTCGAGGGCAAATACCTCTCCGATCCAAGCGTTGCCGCGACGGCTCGTCCCATGCCCGAATTCCTCGTGTATCCCGCGGGTCGCACGGTACCGCGTGAATGGTGGATCAGTGTCAGCGCAGGCCATTTATCCGAAGAGAAAACATGCCCCTCGGGCTCACCGCAAGGCGTCGAGCCATGCGCAGTGATATTCGCAGATCTCTCGGGAACCGGTCGGGAAGACATCGTTCTTTATGTGCCGCGCCGGGCTGAGCCGAAAGGACACTATCGGGGGGAAACATTCACGCTCTTCTTGAACCATCCCAGCGGTTGGCTGATGGATCGAGCGTTATCGCGCAAGGGCGAGGTCGAGAAGGTGCCCGGTAAAACGGAAAGCGCTCCCGCTGCGGGTGCAGAGAAACCCAGCATTACGCAGGAGATCGCGCGCGGTGCCGTACGCACTGCACCCCGCCTCGATCTCGACCTTGTGATCGGCGGCTTGCGAGTAGGCCGGTAATCGGCCACCCATCGCCGGAAAAACACCGCTAAAAGAACCTGGATCGGCGGTCCCTCAACTGATCATCAGCTTGATCGGATGAGCGCTGACGCCGGCAGTCACAGGTTTCGTGCCTCTGCTCGTCGTGGCTATTTGGGTATTGATCGATGCGTTTCTCATTCCGAAATAGATCAGAGACACCAATAACCTATTGGCTGTCAGCCTGAGTACATAAGGCATCACAGGATTCGAGTGGGGCAGATCGTCGATGCCCGCCCCTACTTTTGTAAATAAACGCGATCTACGCCACGCTGGCGAAACGCCCTTCCAGATACGCAATGATGTCATTGGACTCGTACATCCAGCGCGTGGCGCCGGCTTCTTCGATCCGCAGGCAGGGCACTTTCACCCGCCCCCCGCCGGTTTGCAGTTCTTCACGTGCTCTCGGGTCGTGTTTGGCATCGCGCAACGCGACCGGCACGTTCAGCCGATGCATCGCGCGGCGCGTTTTGACGCAAAACGGACAGGCTTGGAATTGATAAAGGGCCAATGCCGCCGCCTCTCGCTCGACCTCGGCCTGGCCCTGCGCCGATCGCTGCTGCGGGCGTGGGCGAGTGAGCGCATCGCCCAGCACAATCAATTGACCTAGACCGACACGCAGAGCTTTAACGAACATGATGTGAACTTCAAACAGGAAGAGATTGTCAGTCTACTCCCTGCCGATTTCCTTCGCTGCCAGGCACAGTCGCTCGAATGCACACGTGCCGGCGCTTACGGACTGATCTCCCGCCTAAGGCATCGCCCGCACGCGATACCAGTAGCTGTACGCGATCTTAAATCCTAGGCGCTCATACACGCGGATCGCGTTCGTATTCGTCGCCACCACTTGAAGAAATGCAGTGTGCGCGTCGCGCGAACGGCCCCAGGTCAGGATGCTGCGGCACAACTGCTGCGCCAAGCCCTGGCGCTGGTGCCCTGCATGCGTTGCGATATCGAATAAGCCCAGATGGCGGTCGACCAGTACGCCGATCCCGCAACAGACAGGCACTTGGGTCGGCGCTTGCACGGCCCAGGCGACGGGATGTTCGATACGCTGCAAAATACCGAGGTGGGCGAGGTGATCGTCGTCCGACTTGTGCGAGAGCGTTCGGAAGGCGTCCAACCACGGCGCTGCGCTGCCCGCCCACGCGCGCTCGTCTGCGTCCTCACCATCGACGTCCGACAGAGCCCGGGTCATGACCCGCGACAAGCCGCTGTAGCCATACCCCCGAAGCGCCAGCCAGGCGTCGGCCTCGGGCACCGCCGAGCATGAGGTCAGTCTGACGACAGGAGCCAGCCCCCGATGCCGGAACTGAGCCTCGATGGCATAGAGATCGGTATCGGACAACATTTGCGAATGCTCGGTGGCATTGAGCGAGTTGGCGCGTAATGTGTAGCCACGGTCGAGCCGGAGCCGCCAGCCCAGGATGTCCGTCGATAACGTCGACGGCCAGGCAGAAAATGCAGCGGATTCGATGGGTTGCATTCGGGCTGATAGCGGCAAAATCGGGCGGCGAGAAATGGCGGCGATGGACCGAGTCGACGCAATACCGAATATACGCCCACGCTCGAATCCGCGGAACAGCTTCACATGAACGAGGGAATTTTTTTGCGATCGACGCACTATACTAATAGTATAAATATCAGGCACCGCCGTTTTTTTTAAAAACGCCGCGCTGCTCGTACCTATCCGCCGGATCGGGCGTCCATTTTCATTTATGTGAGCGTCATGAATATCGCATCTCTTTCCAGCACATTGGCAGCGGTCAACGCCAATCAGGTGACGAGCGAAACCCTATCGAAGCCGCTGAATTCGACCTTCGACAAAATCCTTAACGTAATCACGTTTGGCATTTACGCTAGCTTTAAGAACAGCGCAACGTCGGAAATGAAAAATGACATATTAGATATAGGTGCTGCCCTGATCAAATGGGACCCCGACACACCGGAAATACCGCTGTCTCTGACTTTGAAAGACAGAAACTACGAAATCTTCGACATGCCGAACGGCGGAATCCGTCTGCACGATTGCGCCAGTGGAGAATCGAAAGAGTTCGAGAACGTCAGTCTCAAATCTATGCGGGAAATGATTTTTTTCGATCTGATGACGCAATCCGATTTCGCGGACGCGATGGACAACAGGCTTTACGAAGCCTCTACCACTCACGTCGATATATTGGGCATCAAACAAGAGCGGGCAAACGGTTGCGGCGACGCCAGCAGAGGCATGATTCTCGCCTACCACGGGCTGGACTACGCCCCCGCCACCAACGACCGCTTCATACTCAATGGACTGCTCGGCACCGACCTGATTGGAGAACTCAAGCAAAGCGGCTTGAAGCCCCACTACATCATTGCAGAACAGCATCGAGCGTACACTTCCGAGCAAATCCGCCAGGGTCTGGAAAATGGCCCCTTGTTATGTGAGCTCGACGGCCATTTCGTCGTTATTCACGGGGTCAATGAAATGTTCGATAGAGTCGACATATTCTGCCCCCTGCTCGGCAATCGAAGCGCCAGCCTGGCGGACTTGAACGAGCACTTGGATTGGAATCAAAAGTGGGGGGAAGCGCCGCTGACGTCGTACACGAAGACGGATGCCTCAGGCAACGAGGCATCGACGGCTTTTGGAAAAAACCTCGACCCAGACTTCTCGGCCAGCATCATCGACCGAATGGGCGTTTCGTTGCTCGCCACCGGGTATGCCATGGGTAACAGTTGGCTGCAGTCGCCGGAAGCGTTTGCGGCAAAATAGGATTTTCGCACGCGGCCAGACTCGCACCGACGAAGGCGGCCTGCGAATTCGCGTCCTTGGCGACTGGGTCGTGGCTCACGCCGCTGTGTCAATCAGCGCGCCTTCGAGCAAATCGACACCGATCAAGAAGTCGTCGATGTCCATCGCCTCATGAGGATTGTGCGAGCCGTTCTCGTTGCGCACGAACACCATGGCCGCCGAGACCCCCGCGTTGGCAAATACGGCGGCATCGTGACCGGCCCCGCTTGGCATCTCTTCAAGCACAATGCCCGTGCGGGCGGCAGCCTGGGCCAGCCACCCGATCCAGTCGGCATCCATCGTGGCAGGCGCGGTGGTGAGCTTATCGTCGAACTCGAAACGCACGCCGCGGTTTTTTTCGATGCTTGCGCACTCCTCGCGCATCAGCGCATAGAACCGCTCCAATGTCTGCGCATCCTGGCTACGCGCCTCAAAACTCAAGCGCACTTCGCCCGGGATAACCGACACCGCGTGCGACTGCGGCGAGGTCGAACAAATGCCGCTGGTCATCACCAGATCCATCCCCATCTGCAACAACACGCGCCAGTGCTCGTCCATGCGCGAAAGCAGTTCGGCCGCGGCCAGTAGCGCGTCCTTACGCAGCCAGCGCGGAATCGCGCCGGAATGGCCTGCCTCGCCGATGCAACGGATTTGGTTATGCCGGACATTGCCGCGAATGCCGGTAACGGCTGCTGCAGGCCAACCGCGCGCGACCATGACCGGGCCTTGTTCGATGTGCAGTTCCAGATAGGCGCGTACCCTGGAGAGATCGAGCAACGGCTGGCCACTGCGCACGGCCTGGACGTCGACGCCACACCTTGCCATGGCCTCGCCAAGTGTGCCCGATCCGCTGCGATGCTTGAGTAAAAGCGCCTGCGCGGGTAGACGGCCCAGCAGCGCAAGCGATCCCATATACGCTTTGCCGTACCACGCGCTTTCTTCGCCACGCAGCGCCAGCACGCGCACGGGCAGCCGAGCGGTATCGATCGCGCAGCCCGACCAGCACCAGCATCCCGGCCACGATGCCGGCCAGCCCATCGAAGTTGCCGCCCTGCGGCACCGAGTCGGCGTGCGAACCGATCACCCCGAAGGAATCGCTGCGCGTGTCTTGCGGCCAGCGCATCCAGAGATTTTGAGCGCGATCGTATTCGCAGATCAAGCCCAATGCCTCGGCGTGCTGCCAAAGCAGACGAAGCGCGGTGTTCTCGCCCTCGCCATAGCTTTCGCGCGTCACGCCGGGTCCGTCTTCGCTGGCACGACGAATGTCGGCCAAAATATCCAGCGCCAGGCTGCGCGTGTCGATGCAAACGTTCGAACTCGTCATGCGCCGGTCCCTCCGTGATGGATCGACCAGCCCACAGGATCCTGGGCGAAGGTCGACAACGTGCGAGCCTGTGCGGCATCCAGTCGTCCGCTGGTGATCAAGGCATCGTGCAAGTGCTGCCAACGCGCCAATGCGTGCAGGCTCAGAGAGGGATCGGCCGGCATGCGAGCTTCAGCGGTGTACAGCGCATAATCCAGCAGCACGAACACATCGGCGACCACCGGGCCGGCTTGACGCAACGCGGCCACAGCACCCGCCTTGGAGCGGCCATCGGTGGTCACGTCATCGACCAGCAACATGCGAGCGTCCTGCGGCATCTTGCCTTCCAGTTGAGCGGTCATGCCCCAGCCTACCGGCCGTTTGCGTAAATACAGCATGGGCAGCGACAAGCGCTCTGCCAGCCACGCGGCGAAGGCGATGCCGGAGCTTTCTGTGCCGACGATGGCATTGATGCCTTGTGCCTCGATCACCGGCTTGATTACTCGAGCCGCAATGTCCATGACTTCGCTGCGCATCGCGACGTTCCACATCAACACTTGAGCGTCCACGTATACCGGGCTGGCCCAGCCAGAGGTATAGAAGAACGGTTGTCCGAAGGCGATACGTACTGCGTCCAATCCGACAAGGATCTGGGCGACGCGCGGGGCGTCGTCGGCGGAAAGAATCATGAGGGCGTGTCCCGGTAGGCGAAGAATCTCGAACGAGCATCCTAGATAAGCATGCTGCTGCGCGAGAAGTTCCGATAATTCAGCAACCCATTCCGAAACGCGATGGCTTGTGACGATTCTGACATCTCGATGCGCTACGATAGCGGATGGCCGTCAGGCTTTTTTCCCGGCCCGGAGCCTCCATGTCGCACTTCGCCTCGTCCCGCAGTTTCCTGCGCCAGATCGACCTGTCCACTCTGGATCTCTTCGTTTTGACCTGCGAAACCGGCAGCATTGCGCAAGCCGCCGAACGCGGTCAAATCGTCGCATCGGCCATTAGCAAGCGAATTGCCGAAATGGAACTGCTCGCCCAAACTGCCTTGCTGCACCGTCACGCCCGGGGCGTACGCCCCACCCCGGCGGGCGAGCTGCTGCTACGTCACGCTCGGGCCGTTCTCATGCAGGTCGAACACCTGCGTGCCGACCTGGGCGAATACGCACGCGGCGTACGTGGTGTCGTTCGGCTGAGCGCCAACGCCTCGGCGGTAGAGCAGTTTCTACCGGAAGACATCGCCGCGTTCGTCGAGCGCCATCCCGAAATACGGATCGACCTTCGCCAGAACACCAGCCGATCGGTGGCCCGAGTCGTGCGCGACGGCAACGTCGATCTGGGGATATGCAGCCCGAGCGAGGAGGCGGCCGGGTTGGCAGTGCTGCCCTATCGACGCGAGCATATGGTGCTGGTCATTCCGGCAGCTCATGCATTGACCAGGCGGCGGCGCATGCATTACGAAGAAACGCTGGATTTTCCGCAGATCGGCTTGCGCGACAGTAGCATCGTGCGCGAGACCCTGGATCGCGAAGCGCAGTCGGTGCGCCGGGCCTTGCAGCAACGCATTGAAGTCGACAGCCTGAGCGCCATGTGCCGCATGATCGAATGCGGGCTGGGCGTGGGCGTCATGCCGGAAGGGGCTTATCGTGCGCTGGACAAGGCCAACCGCCTTCGCGCTGTCGCCTTGGCCGATAGCTGGGCCGAACGCGAGTTGAATTTGTATGCGGTCGATTTTGACGCTTTACCCGCAGCCGCGAGAGGATTCGCGGCTGCGATTTCGAACGGGGGGCCACACGGCGATGTCGACTGCTAACTGTCGACTGCTAACGCGACGCGCCGATAAGGCGATCCGTCATCGGACCGACGTCCGGATCAAAGCCCTAACTCGGTCAAGCGGATGTTCTGATCTTTCGCGATCTTCTTGCAAAGGTCCAGCTCCCGCTTGATCTGCGCCGCATACTGCTCGGGCGTATTCCCATCGATCAATGAGCCCGTTTCCAACAGACGCGTATTGATGGCCGGATCTTGCAACGTCCGTACGGCCGCAGCGTGCACCCGTTTCGCCACCTCGAGTGAGGTACCGGCCGGCGCGACCAAGCCGTGCCAGACCACATTGTTGACTTGCACCAAACCTGCTTCGGCGAAGGTGGGACCGTCGGGCAGCGAGGGCAAACGCTTGGGCGAAGCAATCGTCAGGGCACAAGCCACTACTGCCAGCACTTTACGAACACAGCTTGCTCGATCACTCGTGGCAGTCTCCGCTTCGGTATTTAGCCCGAATGTGAAGCGAGTTAACTGTGTTGCGCGCGTTATCGCAACGCGGGCCTACCCTGGTTTAGCACGGACGCTTAACCGTCCGACATCCGTCGGGCGTATACCGCGAGTACGATCCGCTCGGAATGAACCAGGTATTCGTTTAACGCCGTAGCGGCCTGCGCCGATTGACCGGCCTCGAACAGATCGACGATCTTGACGTTCATGTCTACATAAGGCGCGTGCAGGAACTCTGGATCGTTCAGCAAACCGAACGCCAGCCGCAACTCGGCCAGGATATGCATGAACATCATGTTCAGCCGCTCGCTATCGGCCAATTCGACGATCGCCATATGGAACTCCATATTGGCCGTGCCCACGCCTTGCCAATCGGCGGCGTCGCGGCATCGCAGTGCCGTATCGACGGCCTCGCGCAAATGCGCCCGGGCCGGATGACGCGGATACGCCTGGGCCAACGCCTGGCACTCGATCAGCCGGCGAACGCGATAGATATCAATGATGGACGCAATGCTGGGAATGGCCACCGACACCCCGCGATTGGGTTCGTGCTTGATAAGCCCTTCCTTGGTCAGCAAGCGGAACACCTCACGCAAGGTATTGCGCGAAATCGCCAGGCTTTCGCTCAAGGCCGCCTCGGACAGCCGCTGACCGGGTGCAAACTCGCCTTTGACGATCTTCTGACGAATCAGCTCGGCAGTACGTTCGTTCAAGCTTGGCGGATTGGCGGCGGGGTCTGATTTCATACCTGATCGTCATAGGAATAGATATTGGCGGGTTGCGTCTTGTACCAGATTCGAGCGATCCATCGAGATCAAATTGCGCAAAACCCTCAGGGTAAATACCGACTTTTGACTACAGCATTTTGACGCAAATACCTGTATCGTTGCGCAACTTATTTGTTAGTGTTGGCCTATATTCCACACATTGTTCAACAATTAAGTCAGGCTAACCCATGCGCCCGGTGCGCAAAGGACTCAACATCATGAGTGAAGTCAATTTATGGCCGCTTATCGGCGTCGCTGTGATCATCGTGGGATTCATCCTGCGGTTCAATCCGATGTTGGTGGTGATCGTCACGGCAGTGGCGACGGCATTCGCAGCGGGCTTTCCTTTGGTACGCACCGTGGAGGTGATCGGCACGGGTTTCATCAAGACACGTAACCTGCCGCTCATCATTCTGTTGCCCCTGGCGGTAATTGGCTTGTTGGAGCGACACGGTTTACGCCAACACGCTCAGAACTGGATCAGCAACATCAAATCGGCCACGGTGGGTCGCCTGCTGATCGTCTACTTGGGTGCGCGCCAACTGACGGCGGCCATCGGGCTGACCAGTCTGGGCGGCCACCCGCAAATGGTGCGTCCGCTGCTGGCCCCCATGGCCGAAGGCGCGGCCGAGACGCGCTATGGCCCCCTGCCGGATCGCGTGCGTCATAAGTTGCGAGCGTTCTCGGCTGCGACCGACAACGTCGGCCTGTTCTTCGGCGAAGACATCTTCGTGGCATTCGGCGCGATCGTGCTGATGACCACTTTCCTGCGCGAAGCCGGCATCGAGGTCGAGCCGCTGCACATCGCGTTGTGGGGCATCCCGACGGCCATCTGCGCGTTCGTGATCCATGCCTGGCGCCTGAATCGCCTGGACAAAGCGCTTGCGCGCGAAATGGCTGCCATCGCCGCCACCAAGGGAGAATAAATATGGGACTCTCTATCCAGCATCTTCTCTCTATCGAGCATCTTTATTATTTGGTGGGTTTCATCCTGGCGGTCACCGCCATCATGACCCTGCGCGACCGCAGCAACCCCAAACGCTACACCAGCGCCCTGTTCTGGGGCATTTATGCACTGGTCTTTTTGATCGGCGACCTGGTGCCCGTGTTTTGGGTGGGCCTGGGCGCCATCGGCATGGCCTTGATCGCGGGTCTGCGAGGCGTGGGGGCCGGCCGGCACGAACCGCGCAGCACCGAGCAATATCTGGCCAGCGCCCGCAAGCTGGGCAACAAGCTGTTCATGCCGGCACTGGCCATTCCGCTGGTCACCGTCATCGGCACCCTGTCGGCCAAGCACTTGTATGTGGGCGGTGTCGCCTTGATCGATCCGCGCAACGCGACGCTGGTCAGCCTGGGAATAGGCTGCGTTATTGCCCTGGCGCTGGCCTGCTGGATGACGCGTGAAACGCCGGTGCAAGGCCTGCGCGAGTCGCGCCGCCTGACCGACGCGCTGGGCTGGGCCCTGGTGCTGCCGCAAATGCTAGGCATGTTGGGGCTGGTCTTCTCCGACGCCGGTGTAGGTCGTGCAGTCGCGCACGTGACCACCGAATACATCTACATGGACGTCCAGTTCGCCGCAGTCGCGGTATACGTGATCGGCATGGCGTTGTTCACCGTCATCATGGGCAACGGCTTCGCTGCCTTCCCGGTGATGACCGGCGGTGTGGGCGTGCCCATCCTGGTGGGCGTGTACGGTGGCGATCCTGCGGTCATGGCGGCGATCGGCATGTTGTCGGGCTACTGCGGCACCTTGTTGACGCCCATGGCGGCCAACTTCAACATCGTCCCCGCCGCGCTGCTCGAACTGCCGGACAAGAACGCGGTGATCCGAGCACAGGTGCCGACGGCACTGGCCTTGCTGCTCGCCAACGTCTTCCTGCTCAACTTCCTGATGTTTCGCTGATTAAGGATCGTCCGATGGCCGCTTCCCCGACCGTTCTCGTTACCGGCTTCAAGCCGTTCGATGTCGACGCCATAAACCCTTCCTGGGAAGTGGCGCGCGCTTTGGATGGCTGGCATCCATCGGGGGCCAGGGTGCATGCCGTCGAACTGTCCTGCGTCTTCGGCCGGGCCATGGCGCAACTGGCCGAGGCCATCGACCAGCGCCAGCCTCAATTGATCATCTGCCTGGGGCTGGCCGCCGGGTGCAACGAGGTGTCCGTGGAGCGCGTGGCCATCAATATCGACGACGCACGCATTCCCGACAACGACGGTCAACAGCCCGTCGATAACGCCATCGTGGCGGAAGGTCCTTCGGCGTATTTCTCCACGCTGCCGATCAAGGCCATTGTGCGCGACCTGCGGGCAGCCGGACTGCCGAGCGGGGTGTCCAACACTGCAGGCACGTTCGTCTGCAATCATGTGTTCTACGGTCTGATGCATAAGCTCACTCAACATTCCGACGCCATTCGCGGCGGCTTCATTCACCTGCCGTGCCTGCCCGAGCAAGCCGAGCTTCATCCGGGCGCGCCCACCTTGCCACTGGACGTCCAGATTCAAGCGATACGCAAGGCGATCGAAACCGCCCTGGTGGTGGACGTGGATGTGCGGGAAACTGCGGGCAAGTTGCACTGAGGCTCCGGCAGCATCGATAAAGGAAAATCGACCCATGAAAATGGACTTGAATAGTGACCTGGGCGAAAGCCTGGGCGCATGGCGCATGGGCGACGACGCCGCCATGCTGGACGTCGTCAGCAGCGCCAATGTCGCCTGCGGCTTTCATGCGGGCGACCCCGCTGGCATATTGCGTACCCTGCGTGCCGCGCAGGCAAGCGGCGTCGCCGTGGGCGCGCATGTCGGCTATCGCGACCTGATCGGTTTTGGCAGGCGCGACATGGATGTCGCCAGCGACGATCTGATCGCCGACGTCATCTATCAAATCGGTGCCCTTCAGGGCTTGGCCGCCGCGGCGGGCACCTCGGTGCGCTATGTCAAACCGCATGGCGCGCTCTACAACCGAATCGCTCACGATGCGCGTCAGGCCCGCGACGTGATCACCGCCATCCGCGCGATCGATGCCAGCCTGGTGCTGGTGGCCCTGGCCGGCTCGGACATGATCGCCTGGGCGCAAGAGCAAGGGCTGACCGTCGTTGCCGAAGCATTCGCCGACCGGGCCTATATGCCCAACGGTGCGTTGGTCTCCCGCCGCGAAAAAGGGGCGGTACTGCACGATGCGGCGCTGATCGCCGATCGCATGCTGCGTCTGGCCTCCGAGGGCGTGATCGAAGCCATCGATGGCAGCACGGTATGCATCGGTGCCGATTCGATTTGCGTACACGGCGACAGTCCGGGCGCGGTGGCCATCGCCAAGCAGGTTCGTCAGCACTTGGAAACGGCGGGCGTGAGCATTCGTCCTTTCACCCCGACCGACGCGTCATGATGCGATTCTTGCCCGTCAACCTGGACGCGATCATGGTCGAATTGGACGACCTCGATCAGACGCTTGCGCTGCTGGCGTCGCTGAAAAAAGATCCGATCGCCGGCGTCGAAGAAATCGTCCCAGCCGCACGCACGCTATTGATTCGCTTCAGACCTGCCGCCTTGGCGGTAGAGGCGCTCGTCGACGCCATCGCTGGCCGGGACGTGAGCAGCCGCAGCGAACACACCGGCACGCTTGTCGAGATTCCGGTGCATTACGACGGCGAAGATCTGAACGACGTCGCCGCGCTACTGAACATCACGCCCGAAGAAGTCATCCGCCGCCATACCGAAAGCGAATACATGGTGGCCTTCACGGGTTTCGCGCCAGGGTTTGCTTATCTGTCTGGCGGACATCCTAGTTTCAACCTGCCGCGCCGCACGTCCCCGCGCACGCGAGTGCCCGCAGGTGCAGTAGGCCTGGCAGGCACCTTCAGTGGCGTCTATCCGCAGGCGTCGCCCGGCGGCTGGCAGCTCATCGGCTCGACGCCCGTGGCGATGTGGGACATCGCCCGTGAAGTGCCGGCCCTGCTACAGCCAGGCTTTCGGGTGCGGTTCGTGGACATCGCCACCTTGTCGCAAGAGAAACGGAATGCACTCTTGAATGCGAAGTCGGCGGCAAAAGCCAGCGACGACGCATCGCCGCAGCCCGCGTCTGCCACAGCGATGGAAGTCCGCGCGGCAGGCTTGCAAACCGTATTCCAGGATACGGGCCGGCATGGGCAGGCTCGACAAGGCGTGTCCACCTCTGGCGCCATGGATCTGGCCGCCTGCAAGACGGCCAACAGGCTGGTGGGCAACGCCTCCGATCTGGCGTGCCTGGAAACCGTCAACGGCGGGTTGAGCCTGTGCAGTACGGGCGAGACCGTCGTCGCCATCACCGGCGCCGACGCCCCCATCACCGTGACGACACCCAACGGCCAGCACTGGCTCGCGCAGCGCTATGCGGCAGTGGCCCTGGCCGACGGCGACGTGCTGACGATCGGCGAGCCGGGCGCAGGCACTCGATGCTATGTCGCGGTACGTGGCGGGTTCACGGTCGAACCGGTATTGGGTAGCTGCTCGACAGACACCCTGGCCCGTGTCGGCCCCGATCCGATTGCCGTGGGCGATACGCTCGCCGTGCGATCCGTGTCGCGGGGTTCGGTCGTGTCTGCGACTGAAACGCCGCCTGCCGATCTGCCTAGCACTCGAACTGACATCACGTTGGATGTCGTACTGGGGCCTCGCACCGATTGGTTCACCGCCGAAGCCGTGGCTTTGCTTGCCGCTCAACGTTGGCAAGTGACGCCGCAATCGAACCGAGTGGGCATCCGCCTGGCGGGAGAAACCGCGCTGACGCGCGCCATCGACCGGGAACTGCCTAGCGAAGGCACGGCATTGGGCGCGATTCAGGTGCCCGCCAGCGGCCAGCCGGTGCTGTTCCTGGCCGACCACCCGCTCACTGGCGGCTACCCCGTCATCGGTGTGGTGGCCCCCTATCACCTCGATCTGGCAGGGCAGATCCCCGTAAACGCTTGGGTGCGTTTCAACCCCATTCGTTCCTTCGAGACCTACACGCCAGCATGCCCATGACATCTCCTTCTTTCCGAGCGCCCATGAAAAAAGTTTTGATCGCCAATCGTGGCGAGATCGCCGTGCGTATCGCGCGTGCCTGCGTCGACTATGGTGTGCAGGCCGTGGCGGTATACGCCGATTCGGATATCGATGCCTTGCATACGCGGGTGACCGACGAAGCCTACGGCCTGGACGGCGAGCGTCCTGCCGACACTTATCTGAACATCGACAAGCTACTTGCCGTCGCCAAGCGCAGCGGCGCCGATGCCGTGCATCCGGGCTATGGTTTCTTGTCCGAGAACGCGGGGTTCGCTCAGGCCGTGCTCGATGCGGGCATGGTGTGGATCGGACCGCCGCCCGAGGCGATTGCACGCCTGGGCGACAAGGTCGAAGCACGCAAGATCGCGCTCGATGTGGGCGCGCCTTTAGTGGCTGGCACAACCGATCCAGTCAACTCGGTGGGCGAGGTTCTGGCCTTCGCCGAACAGCACGGCTTGCCTATCATCATCAAAGCGGCCTTCGGTGGCGGCGGGCGCGGTATGAAAGTGGCCTGGCGAATGGACGAGGTCGCCGAGCTGTACGAATCGGCGGTGCGTGAAGCCGTCACGGCCTTCGGTCGTGGCGAGTGCTTCGTCGAACAATTCCTCGACAGGCCCCGCCATATCGAAGCGCAGATCATGGGCGACACCCACGGCCGAGTCGTGGTGTTGGGCACGCGCGACTGCTCTTTGCAGCGTCGCAATCAGAAACTTGTCGAAGAGGCGCCTGCGCCGTTCCTGAGCGACGCTCAACGCGCACAGATTCATCGAGCGGCGCACGATATTTGCGCGGCGGCAGCTTATGTAAGCGCGGGCACCGTGGAGTTTTTGCTCAGTGGCAATGGCACTATCTCGTTTTTGGAAGTGAACACTCGCCTGCAAGTCGAACATCCCGTGACCGAAGAGACGACGGGTATCGATTTGGTGGTCGAGCAGCTGCGCATCGCCGATGGCCTGCCCTTAAGCGTGACCGAAACGCCAGCACCACGTGGACACGCGTTCGAGTTTCGCATCAACGCCGAGGACGTGGGGCGTGGGTTCTTGCCGACCCCAGGGCCGGTGACCGCCTTCGTGGCACCTTCGGGTCCCGGGGTGCGTTTGGATACCGGCGTGCTTGCCGGTGGATCGGTATCGGGTGCGTTCGACTCGATGATGGCGAAGCTGATCGTCACGGGTGCGACGCGCCAACAGGCGCTGGCGCGAGCACGTCGGGCGCTGGCGGAGTTCGAGGTGCAAGGCGTGGCGACCGTGCTGCCGTTTCATCGCGCGGTACTGAGGCATGAAGATTTCGTAGGGGAAAACCGCTTCGAGGTGCATACGCGCTGGATCGAAACCGACTTCGCCAACACCTTGGCTGCTGCGGCCCGTGCCGAGCTGGTCGCCGATGAGTCCTTGTTTCGCACGGCCATCGAGATCGACGGACGACGCGTGACGATGGGCCTGCCCGCCGTGTTGCTGCGCGGCCTTCAAGGCGCGGCTGCGACAGCCGAAAATGCGGGTTCGAATGCAGCCACTACGTCAACGGACGACAACAACGTGCCCGCCCCCGTATCGGGCACCCTGCAAGCCTGGAAGGTTGCCGATGGCGATCAAGTCGAACAAGGCGCATTGATCGCGGTCATGGAAGCGATGAAGATGGAAATGCAGGTGCTGGCACCGAGGTCGGGACGCATCGCGCTAAAAGCCGAAACGGGAAGCTACGTGGCCGCCGGTGCCAGCTTGGCGAGCATCGCCGACAGCGATAACTGATCGGCTATTCGCCAAGCCTCTGGCCCGCATCGACACGCGTGGCTGCCACGCGTCGACGCACGCAAGCCCATAGCGCCGATTGCCGCCTGGGCAAGCCGGACCTTAGCTGCGACGACCGAAATCCGACGAACCCGAACTGCGATCGAGTTCGTTCGGTTTGTTGGCGCCATTCGCGCTGCTTGGATCGGTGAGTTTGGCGCCAGGCTGTGGCACCGCGCCACGATCGCCAGGCACGGCCCTGTCGTCAACCCGCATCAACCCCTAGTGCACATAAGTCGTTATGACTAGACCAAATATTACAAATCGCATTACAATCAATAACCATTTCTATTCGTGTTATAGAAATGGCAGTCATTCACAACGTCAAACGGCCGCTACATGATGGGGTGCCCGTCACGCGGGGCTGACGTCGCCATAAATCACCTATAGAGACTCGACTTTGCACACCGCCTGCCAACACGCCCAGCGCATTTTGCCGCGCACCGACCTGACCGCTTTGGCCGTCTCCCTTTCGCTTGCGTTCGGCCTGACGCCGACCGCTTTCGCTCAGACCGCAGCAGGCAGCACCGCCGCCGCAACGACCACCGCGTCGTCGGCCAATGGCACGCCCGCGCAGCAACTGGAAGCCGTGACCGTCACGGGCGGCATTCTGGGTGATCTGGCACCGGTTTACGCCGGTGGCCAAGTCGCCACCGGCGGCAGCATGGGGATTCTGGGTTCGACCGACGTGATGGACACCCCGTTCAGTACCGTCAACTACACCTCGCAACTGCTTTACGATCAGCAGGCCCGCACCCTGGCCGACGTTGTCGTCAACGACGCATCGGTCCGTATGCTGACCTCCAGCGGTGGTTTCAGCGAAGACTTCCAGATGCGTGGTTTCGCAGTCAACAGTAGCGACGTAAGCGTCAACGGCCTGTACGGCCTGGTGTCCTCCAGCCGAGTGCCGGTTCAGATCATGGATCGTGTGGAAGTGCTGAAGGGGCCCGGCGCATTCATGCGCGGCATCCCTCCCGGCGGCAGCATTGGCGGCGCGATCAACATCGTCACCAAGCGCGCCGAAGACGAGCCACTGGCCCGCGCGACGCTGGGTTACGCCAGCAAATCGAACTTCACCGGCCAGCTCGATCTAGCTCGTCGCTTCGGCCAGGACAACGCCTGGGGCTTGCGCTTCAACGGCGTCAAGCGTGGCGGCGAAGCCACCTTGCGTGACGGCAAGCAAGGTTTAGACATGGGCGCCCTGGGCATCGACTATCGCGGCTCGCGACTGCGCTGGTCGGCCGATGTCATCCATCAAGAAGACGCGATCGACGGCGTCCGTTCGCAAATCGGTTGGCTATCGACCCTGACGGCACTGCCTTCGCCACCCGATGGCGATATCAACTTCTATCCCGGCACCCGGCTGACGCAACGCGACACCACCGTGATGTCGCGCCTGGAATACGACGTCACCGACAACATCACCACGCACATCGCGGGGGGGTATCGTGAGGGTGACGTGCGGCAGGTTTTCCCGGAAAACGTCAGCCCGGCGCTCCAACGCTTGAACGTAGACGGTAACGGCAATTTCAACGTCAGGACGAATTACTACGATTCCTATACGAAGACGCGTAGCGGCGACACCGGCATATCGGCCCGCTTCAACACGGGGCCCGTCAAGCACCGCGTGGCGCTCGGCGCTACGTACATGAATCAGGACGCTGGCAATGCGTTTTCGCCCGGCACGGAAGTCGTACCTTCCAATATCTACAATCCCACGCCGATTCCGGCAGGTCCGGCCAACCGCGTGAGCCCTGCAAAAGCATCCGAAACCACGCTGAGCAGCTTTGCACTGGCCGACACCATGTCATTTTTCGATGACCGTATCTTGGTCACCGCAGGTGCTCGTCGTCAGACCGTCGATGTCGACAGCTTCAATACGGGAACCGGCGTTCGCACCAGCGGTTATCGCGCGACCGCCACGTCGCCTATTGGCGGCATCGTCGTCAAACCACTGGGCAACGTGTCGATCTATGCCAACTATGCCGAGGGTTTGACTCGCGGCACCATCGTCGGCAACACCTACGCCAACCGTGGCGAAGTGTTGGCGCCGTTCAAGTCGAAGCAGTACGAGACTGGCGTGAAAGTCGATTGGGGCAGCCTGACCACCACTGTGGCGCTGTATCAAATTGCGCGCCCTGCTGGCCAGGAAAATGCCGACAACGTCTATGGCTACTTTGGCGAACAACGCAACCGTGGCTTGGAAATCACTGGCTTCGGCGAAATCACGCGCAGTCTGCGCATGATGGCCAGCGCTGCGTATATCGATAGCGAGTTGACCAAGACGCAGGGTGGCGTGAATCAGGGCAATCGTCCGGCCGGCGTGCCGGCCAGCACCTATAGCCTGGGCCTGGATTGGGATACGCCGTGGGTTCAGGGTCTCAGCCTCAATGGACGTACCGTGCGTACCTCGTCGGTGTATTTGAACAACACCAACACGCTGCGCCTGTCGGGTTACACGCGCTTCGACGTAGGTGCGCGTTACGCCACCAAGATCGCTGGCAAGGATGTGGTGTTGCGTGCCAATGTCGAAAACTTGACGGATCGTAAGTACTGGCTGGCCTCAGGCTCGTTCGCCACGAACGCGGCCGGACGCAACTACATGCTGTCGGCTTCGATCAACTATTGATTGGGTTGGCACTGATGAAAAAGGCGACGCCGATGCGTCGCCTTTTTTACTCGACGCTCACCGTGCCGTACACGGCACCCCCGCCTATGCCACTGCTAGCTACCCCACCGCCGTCGGACGCTGCAACTGAAACACATCTGGGGACCACGCATACCATCCGCCGCCATGCATCCGGCTGACCAGTCCCTGGATCACGCCCGAGGTGAACAGCAGAATCCACCCTTGACGACTCGGGATAAACCCGTGGCCGGCATTAGTGGCACGGCTCTGGCAGGCAGGGGGCCGGGCGGTACACTGCGCCTCAGGATTCATGACCAACGAGAGCAAGAAAAATGGCCAAGAAGAGCGATAAGAAAACCCAGGAAGACATTACTTTGGCTGCGCCCGCCAGGCGCGGCATACAGTCGATCGAGGTCGGCTTTCGTATTCTGGACGTCATGCGCAAGACCGGGCGGCCGGTGCCCCTCAAAGAGATCGCGGACGCGTGCGCGCTGGCCGTCGCCAACGTGCATTACTACCTGGTGAGCTTTCAGAAAGTGGGCGTCGTATTGCAGCAGGCCGACACGGGCTATTACGGCCTGGGCCCATATGCGCTGCGGCTGGGCATGGCCGCGCTGGAACAATTCGATGTCTTCACTTCGGCGCGCCCGGTGATGGCCGAACTTGCGGCGCTGACCGGTCAAACTGTGTTCCTGGGGGTGTGGGGCAACAAAGGGCCGACCATCGTCTATCGAGTCGAAGGCGCCGGCAGTCGTGCCTTGCTCGAATTGCGTGTAGGCAGTGTGTTGCCTTTGCTGTCGTCGGCATTGGGCCGGAATTTTCTGGCGCACCTTCCCGAGTGCCGCACGCGCGATTTGCTGGAAGAAGAGATGAGCGTACAAGCTAGCCAGGAACGCGCCGCCATGACGGGCCTGCCTCTCAAGACCTATTCGCCTGAAGACGTGCAAGCCTTGCGCGAAGAAGTGCTGCGCCATCACATCAGCCGCTGCCGTGACGTCTTGCTGCCCCGCTTCACGTCGCTGTCGGCACCCATCTTCGACATGATGGGAGAGATGACGGCAGCGATCACCCTGATGGGTCCGGTGGGTGTGCTCGACGACGATCTGCAATCCGAGACAGCGCGCTTGATCATCGACAAGGCGGCCACCATTTCTGCGACGGCAGGCTGGGGAGGTCACTAACTGCGTCGGCGTGTATGGGGGTCGCGCAGCGCGCCACGTTTTGACGGATAATTAGAAGAATAAGAATCTTTTCGTTTTACAAACCGCCGTCGAACGGCACTGCAATCTACCGTGGGGATGACATGGGAACGAAGTCGCTAAGCATCAAACTGGCAGGGGCAATCCTGAGCATGATCGGCACGGTGCTTGCACCGCAAGTGCTGGCCAAAGAGGTCAATCTTTACACCACGCGTGAACCGAAACTCATCCAGCCGCTACTGGATGCTTTCACGACAGACACCGGCATTGAAGTCAAGACGATTTTCGTCAAGGACGGTCTGCTGGAGCGCGTGCGTGCCGAGGGCGACCGCTCGCCTGCCGACGTGTTGATGACGGTAGACATCGGCAACCTGATGGACCTGGTCGATGGCGGCGTCACGCAGTCCTTGTCGAACAAGACGCTCGCCGAGGCGATTCCCGCCAACTTGCGCGGCAAAGACGGTCAATGGTTCGCGCTGTCTTTGCGCGACCGCGTGCTCTATGCCGACAAAGATCTGCCCATCACATCCTTCACCTACGAAGGGCTGGCCGATCCTAAATGGAAGGGCAAAGTGTGCATCCGTGCGGGTCAACACCCCTACAACATCGGCCTGATCGCCGCGAAGATCGCTCACGATGGTGAAGCGGCCACTCAAAAGTGGTTGGAAGGCGTCAAGCAGAATCTGGCGCGCAAAGCGACGGGCGGTGACCGCAACGTCGCCCGCGACATCCTGGGCGGCATTTGCGACATTGGCATTGCCAACGCTTATTACGTCGGGCAGATGAAGAGCGCCGAACCCGGCTCCGAGAGCCGCGCCTGGGGCGACGCCATCAAGGTCGTACGACCCACCTTCGCCAGCAGCAAAGACGGCGGCACGCACGTCAACATCAGCGGGGCGTCGCTGGCCAAGCACGCGCCCAACCGCAACAACGCGGTCAAACTATTGGAGTATCTCGTCTCGCCGACGGCTCAAGGCATTTACGCCAACGCCAACTACGAGTATCCCGTGCGCGCTGGCGTAGCGGTCGATCCGGTGATGCAGGCTCTGGGGCCGCTCAAAGCCGACAGCCTGAACGTCGCCGAAATCGCCAAATTCCGCAAGCAAGCGAGCGAACTGGTGGACAAGGTTGGCTTCGACAACTAACGCCGCCGTATGACGGTATATGCCTTGCGATTCTCACGCGCCGTTCGTGGCACGTGGGCGCCCTGGGGCGCGCTGCTCGTCGCCATGACCGTCGTTGCTCCGGTGGCCGCGCTGATCTGGCACGCCTTGGGTGCAGACTTCAACCAATGGCGGCACTTGAGCGAGCATGTCTTGCCGACCGCACTGCGCGACACGCTGATACTGCTGGCAGGTGTCGCCGTCGTGGCCAGTGTGCTGGGCGTGGGCAGTGCCTGGCTGGTCAGCGCCTATCGCTTCCCCGGGCGCGGCCTGCTCGGTTGGGCACTGTTGCTGCCCCTGGCGGTGCCCACTTACATCATGGCCTATGCGTACCTGGACATCCTACATCCCATCGGCGCGGTGCAATCGACGCTGCGCGCCTGGCTGGGCTACACCAGCCCACGCGAGTTTCGTCTGCCCGATGTGCGCAACATGCCGGGTGCGATCCTGGTCCTGGGTTTCGTGGTGTATCCCTACGTCTATCTGACCGTCAGGGCGATGTTTCTTACACAGGCAGCCAACCTGCTGGAAGCCGCCCGCAGCCTGGGCGCCACTCGCCGCGAAGTGTTCATGCGAGTGGTGCTGCCGATGGCCCGCCCGGCCTGGGCCATCGGCCTGAGCCTCGCCCTGCTCGAAACGCTGAACGACATTGGCGCATCCGAATTTCTTGGCGTGCGAACGCTGACGGGTGCCGTCTACACCAGTTGGATTGCCCGCTCGGATCTGGCCGGTGCCGCACAGTTGGCGGTGACCATGCTGCTTGTGGTCGTCGGCTTGATTCTGATGGAGCGCAAGGGCCGCGCACGCCAGCGCTTTGCCAACACTCAGCGCATGCAGCCGATGCGCCCGCGCCTGCTGCAAGGTCCGGCGGCGGCGCTGGCGGTGCTGCTGGGTTCGATTCCCGTACTGATCGGTTTTGCCATTCCGGCCACCTACCTGGGCATCGAAGCCGCCAAACGGCTGAAGCTGACCGGCGGGCTATCGGATGCGCTGGTACGAGCTTTATCGAATACGGTGTTGGTCGCCTCGATTGCCACAGTGGTCACCATCGCGGCCGGCCTGATGGTGGCGTGGGCCACGCGTGCCCTGCGCGAGAGCGCCGCCCGCCAACCGGCCCGCGCCTTGGCCCGACTGGGTAGCCTGGGCTACGCCGTGCCCGGCACCGTGCTGGCGATCGGCCTGTTGACCCCCGTGATGCTGCTCGAACAGGTTTTCGGCAACCTGCTTGGCGCGCAGCAACTGGTGCTGATGGGGTCTGTCGGGCTGCTGATCGTCGCCTATACGATTCGGTTCCTGGCCATTCCCATCGGGGCAGTCGAAGCCGGGTTGACGCGCGTTCCAGCGTCGCTCGAACATGCCGCGCGCACCTTGGGCGAACGACCGGCCGGCACCTTGTGGCGGGTTCACCTGCCCTTGATCCGCCCGGCGCTGGCCGCATCGGCCCTGCTTGTGTTCGTCGATGCGATGAAAGAGCTACCAGCCACCTTGCTGCTGCGCCCGCTGAACTTCGAAACACTGGCCACATGGTTATATGCCGAGGCATCGCGAGGAGCTTACGAAGACGGCGCGCTTGCAGCCATCGCCATCGTCCTGGCCGGGCTGCCGCCCGTCATCCTACTGGCCCGAACCAATCTTTCCTCCGAGCAAAGACATTGATGGAGCACCACGCCGATTCCGCAGGCTTATCCGGTCGCCCCGAGATCGAGCCATCGTTTCTAGACCTTGCCCATTTGCGCATCGCCTACGAGACTCGCAAGGGCATACTGACCGTCGTCGACGATCTTTCCTTGTCCTTGGCGCGTGGGGAAGTCGGCTGTTTGCTAGGTGCGTCTGGCTGTGGGAAGTCAACGGTATTAAGAGCCATTGCGGGATTCGAACCGCTGGTCGATGGCCAGGTGCGTCTCGATGGTCGAGTCTTGTCTTCGAGTCGTGAGCACGTCGCGCCGGAGCATCGCCGAATCGGCATGATGTTCCAGGACTATGCTTTGTTTCCTCATCTAACGGTGGGCCAGAACGTGGGCTTCGGCGTGCGCGAAGCGAGCCGGGATCAGCGTGCAGACCGCGTGCGCGCGATGCTCGACATCGTCGATCTCGCTGGGTTGACCGATCGCTATCCGCACGAACTTTCAGGCGGGCAGCAACAGCGTGTTGCCCTAGCCCGGGCGCTGGCCCCCTCGCCCGATCTGCTCTTGCTGGACGAGCCGTTCTCCAATCTGGACGTCAACACCCGCGAGCATCTGGCCGGCGACGTGCGCGCCATCATCAAGGCCACCCAGCACACTGCGATTGTCGTCACGCACAATCAGGACGAGGCGTTCGTCATGGCCGACCGGATCGGCGTGATTCGCTCGGGCCATCTCGAACAGTGGGCAGACCCCGACGCGCTGCGCTCCAGAGGGGCTTCGGACTACGTTCGGCAGTTTCTATCCAACGCCACACACACTACAACAACGCGCCCGTGGCGCGATCGAATGCCACTTGATTGAAGATACTCGTCAACTCGCCCATGGGAAAAAACTCGGCCGTTGGTGCTGCGCCATCGGTGCCGGGCCTGATAAAAATGCTCGCGCCAGCCGTCACCGTGGAATCTTTGTCGCCATGCGGCATTCGCATGGCGCCGTCTGTGCCGTAGGCAGCCACTTTGTATTGCACATCTACGCTGACGCGCACAAATGACCCCTCGTTCCTGACCTGAAAACTCACCTCGGGCCGACTTGTCGACTCGAGCCGGACTTGCTTATCGCCAATATTCAGCGTGTCAGCTTGCGACCCGGCCAGCGAACGCAGCATAGGATCACCGATCGCGGTTTGAGCCAGGTCGGTGTCGAGGTAGCGGGTGACCTCCTGCATGACGGCGCTGTTCAAGCAGGTGTTATAGAGCTGCTTGAGCTTGGATGAGTCTTCCCAATCGGGTCCACCACCAAAGCCAAAGCCGCTCCAACCCGTGTTC
Source organism: Bordetella parapertussis (assembly GCA_945903445.1). Classification (GTDB taxonomy): domain Bacteria; phylum Pseudomonadota; class Gammaproteobacteria; order Burkholderiales; family Burkholderiaceae_B; genus Schauerella. Next base: position 225 of record CAMDNZ010000028.1, on the reverse strand, counting down.
CACAGGGCTTTGCCCATTTCCACGGACGAGTCCATATAGCCTATGGACGCCGAGGGCAGGTCGAGACTCAGTTTTTTTATCTGTCCTAGCCACGATTTAATCTGACAGTACAACTCTATTAAGCGCCTAAAGAAGGAGACGGTGTCGGCATTGTCCGATTCAACTGTTTATCGAGAGCGAGTTGTTTTGACTCCTGGAAGGTATGCCATGGTGTTTTACCAAAGC
>CAMDNZ010000027.1 GCA_945903445.1 Bordetella parapertussis | reverse complement strand
TACTGCTTTGGTAAAACACCATGGCATACCTTCCAGGAGTCAAAACAACTCGCTCTCGATAAACAGTTGAATCGGACAATGCCGACACCGTCTCCTTCTTTAGGCGCTTAATAGAGTTGTACTGTCAGATTAAATCGTGGCTAGGACATATCAACCCAAATAAGCATCGACGAACTCATGCGCGCAACGATTGCTGAACGGACGGGGCCGAGCGCCCCGGTTCGACGCAGACAGAGCCCCGGCGTTCTGCCGGGGTTCGGTCTGTCCATGGGCTATGCCGTGCTGTACTTGAGCCTGCTGGTGCTGATCCCGCTGGTGGCTTTGCCGCTCAAGGCATCGGAACTGGGTTTTGCGGGCTTCTGGAACACGGTCACTGCGCCACGCGTCGTGGCGTCCTACTGGCTTACGTTTGGTGCGTCATTGATCGCGGCGGTGATCAACGTGGTGTTCGGAGCGATCGTGGCCTGGGTGCTGGTTCGCTACGAATTCCGGGGTAAATCGCTGGTCGATGCCTTGGTCGATCTGCCGTTCGCCTTGCCGACGGCAGTCGCCGGGATTGCACTGACTGCCTTGTATGCCAACAACGGTTGGTTGGGCGGGTTTCTGGAATCCACGCTCGGATTGAAGGTGGCCTACACGCCCGTCGGAATCACCATCGCCTTGATCTTTATAGGATTGCCGTTCGTGGTGCGTACGGTGCAGCCCGTGTTGGAAGACCTCGAACGCGAGCTCGAAGAAGCGGCGACCAGCTTGGGGGCCACTCGCTCGCACATTATCTGGCGAGTGATTTTTCCCACGATTCTGCCGGCATTGCTCACGGGCTTTGCCTTGGCCTTCGCCCGCGCGATAGGTGAGTATGGCTCGGTCGTGTTTATCGCCGGAAACATGCCAATGGTTTCCGAGATCACCCCTTTGCTGATCATCGCCAAATTGGAGCAATTCGATTACGCCGGTGCATCGGCCATTGCCTGTGTGATGCTGATGTTCTCGTTCGTATTGTTGCTGGTGATCAACCTGCTGCAAGGCTGGCAGGCACGCCGTTCGGGGAGACTGGCATGAGTGCGTCGATCCCGCGTCCCGCCCACCTGACCGAAGCGCCTGTGGTTCGCGCGCTGCTGATCGGCATCGCGGTCGTGTTTCTCGCCATTTTTCTGGTGATGCCGCTGGTGCTGGTGTTTGCCGAAGCCTTGCGCAAAGGATGGGCGCTCTATCTCGAGGCCATTGTCGAGCCGGATGCGTTGTCGGCGATTCGATTGACTTTGATGGTGGCGGCCATTTCCTTGCCGGTCAATATCGTGTTCGGCCTGGCTGCGGCTTGGGCCATCACCCGATTTCGTTTTCGAGGCAAACAGTTTTTTGTCACGTTGATCGATTTGCCGTTTTCGGTCTCGCCTGTGGTGGCCGGCCTGGTGTTCGTCTTGCTGTTCGGATCGCAAGGTTGGTTTGGCCCGTGGTTGCAGGGCAACGATATCAAGATCGTCTATGCGGTGCCGGGCGTGATCATCGCCACGCTGTTTGTGACTTTTCCGTTCATCGCCCGTGAGTTGATTCCCTTGATGCAGGCGCAAGGCGCCGAAGAGGAGCACGCCGCCTTGACCCTGGGCGCCAGCGGGTGGCAGATTTTCTGGCGGGTCACCTTGCCAAACATAAAATGGGGATTGTTGTATGGCGCCATTTTGGCCAATGCCCGCGCCATGGGCGAATTCGGGGCTGTCGCGGTGGTGTCGGGCGGCGTGCGCGGCTTGACCAACACCATGACGCTGCATACTGAAATTCTGTACAACGAATATATGTTCTCGGCGTCGTTTGCCGTCGCTTCTCTACTGGCCTTGCTTGCGCTTCTGACGCTGGTGGCCAAGCGGGTGGTGGCGTGGCGCCATGCACACTACACGAGCCAGTCGCTCGATGTGCAGCCGCAACCACAGCCACGCGTCGCGGCAGCCGCGGTTTAAGGAAAATTCATCATGAGTATCGAAGTCAGGAATCTCTCCAAGCAGTTCGGCAATTTTCGTGCGCTCAACGATGTGTCGCTTCATATCGAAACAGGCGAGTTGGTCGCTTTGCTGGGCCCTTCGGGGTGTGGAAAAACATCCCTGCTGCGCATCATCGCAGGTCTTGAAACGCCCGACACCGGCAGCGTCTGGTTCAGTGGCGAGGACGCGACCGATGTCGATGTGCGCAAACGTCAGGTCGGATTCGTGTTTCAGCACTACGCCTTGTTCAAGCACATGACCGTGTTCGAGAACGTCGCCTTTGGCTTGCGCGTCAAACATCGGTCGCAGCGCCCGTCCGAATCGCAGATTTCCGCCAAGGTACACGAACTGCTCAACTTGGTTCAGCTGGATTGGCTGGCCGATCGCTATCCCTCGCAGCTGTCTGGCGGGCAGCGTCAACGTATTGCACTGGCGCGAGCCTTGGCCGTCGAGCCGCGCGTCTTGTTGTTGGACGAACCCTTCGGGGCGCTCGATGCCAAGGTTCGCAAGGAGTTGCGGCGTTGGTTGCGTCGTCTGCATGACGAGTTGAACGTGGCTAGTGTGTTCGTCACGCATGACCAGGAAGAAGCGCTGGAAGTGGCCGATCGTGTTGTGTTGATGAATGCCGGACGTATCGAGCAGGTGGGGACGCCGCGTGAAGTCTGGGAGCGTCCCGCGACGCCTTTCGTTTATGGTTTTTTAGGCGATGTGAATCAGTTTTCGGGCGAAGCCGTCGATGGTCGATGGCACGCTCTGGGCGTGAGCTTGCCCGCGCCCGAGTTCTCGTCGAATGCACCGCAGGCGGCCACGGCCTATGTTCGCCCGCACGAATTCGACATTCAAAAATATTCGCAAGGTGGATCGGGTATCGCCGTCAAACTCAATCATGCGTATTTGGCCGGTCCGAGTGCATTCCTGGAACTCACTGCGCAAGATACCAATACGCTGATCGAGGTCGAATTGCCCGAACACCAATTCCGTGCTTTGGACCCGATGCCGGGCGACGCGCTCCTGGTCACGCCCAGGCAGGCGCGCATTTTCGCTACGGCCCGGGTATGAGCGCGATCTCGATGCCCGCCGTCACGCAGGCGCGTTGGCACGATCTGGTGTCGCGGCTCACCGTGATCGCTCGCCAGTATGCCGACGCGGCGTTCGCCACCTCTTTGGCTGCCGAAGATATGGTGATCACCCACGCCATCTTCACCGCCGATCTACCCATCTCGGTGTTTACCTTGGACACCGGTCGCCTACATGACGAGACGGTCGCCATGATCGATACGATCGGGCAGTGTTACCGCCGCCCGATCGAGGTTTTTCGCCCCGACCCGGAGGCGGTGGCGGCGCATGTGAACGAGCATGGAGCCTACGCGTTCTATGAAAGTGTCGAGTTGCGTCGGGCCTGTTGCGGTATTCGCAAGGTCGAGCCGCTGCGTCGGGCGTTGGCGGGGCGGGGGGCCTGGTTGACCGGCCAGCGCCGTGAACAGGCCGTCTCGCGCGGCGATTTACCCGAAGAAGAACAGGACCCCGTATTCGGTCTCTACAAATTCAACCCCTTGGCCGAATGGACGCAGGACGATGTCTGGATCGTCATCGACGGCTTGGGCATTCCCTACAACCCGCTGCACGACAAAGGCTATCCCTCGATCGGCTGCGAACCCTGTACGCGCGCAGTGCGCGAAGGCGAAGATTTGCGTGCGGGCCGCTGGTGGTGGGAGAACGCCAGCGGTAAGGAATGCGGCCTGCACGCCGGCAATCGCCCGGTGATTGCCATGCGCCAAGTCGGGCGTTGACACGTACGACTCGTTATTTAGGAGACCTTGCTCATCATGTCCACCGTCACGACGACCCGTAGCCATCTCGACTGGCTCGAGTCCGAAGCCATCACCATCCTGCGCGAAGTCGCTGCCGAATGCGAGCGTCCGGTATTGCTGTTCTCAGGCGGCAAGGATTCCTGCGTGTTGTTGCGCCTGGCTGAAAAAGCCTTCCGTCCTGCGCGTTTTCCTTTTCCGTTGATGCACATCGACACCGGCCACAACTTCGATGAAGTCATCGCATTTCGAGATGCCCGCGTGGCCGAGCTGGGCGAACGTCTCATCGTTCGCAGCGTCGAAGATTCCATCGCGCGCGGTAGCGTCGTATTGCGACGTGAAACCGACTCGCGCAATGCCGCGCAGGCGGTGACCTTACTGGAGGCCATCGAAGCGTTCGGCTTCGATGCCTGTATCGGCGGTGCGCGACGAGACGAAGAGAAGGCACGAGCGAAGGAGCGCATCTTTTCGTTTCGCGATGAGTTCGGTCAATGGGACCCCAAGGCCCAGCGTCCGGAACTGTGGAACATCTTCAACACGCGGGTTCATCCGGGCCAGAACATGCGGGTGTTTCCAATATCGAACTGGACCGAGATGGATGTGTGGCAGTACATCCAACGCGAACAGATCGCCTTGCCTTCCATCTACTTCACACATCGACGCGAGGTCGTGCGCCGCAAAGGCTTGTTGGTGCCGGTAACGCGTTTGACGCCGCCAGACGCAGGCGAGCAAGTCGAGACGCTCGACGTTCGATTTCGGACAGTGGGCGATATCTCGTGCACGTGTCCGGTGGCGTCAAGCGCGGCAGACGCTTACGCCATCATCGCCGAGACAGCGGTCTCGACCATTACCGAGCGGGGCGCGACCCGCTTGGACGATCAGGCTTCTGAAGCCTCGATGGAGCGCCGTAAGCGCGAGGGATACTTCTGATCATGAATGCATTGACCGATTCTTTCCTGTCCGGCCGTGATTCGGACGTGCTGCGTTTCATTACGGCCGGTTCGGTCGACGACGGTAAATCGACCTTGATCGGCCGTTTGCTGTACGACAGCAAAGGGGTGTTCGCCGATCAATTGGATGCCATCGCCCGCGCCAAATACAAGCGGGTGGCCGAGGGCGGAATCGACTTTGCCTTGCTGACCGATGGTCTGGAGGCCGAGCGTGAGCAGGGCATTACGATCGATGTGGCTTACCGGTATTTTTCGACGCCGCGGCGCAAGTTCATCGTCGCCGATGCACCAGGCCACGAGCAATACACGCGCAATATGGTCACTGGGGCATCGACCGCACAAGTCGCAGTCATCCTGATCGACGCCACCCGTGTCGAAGGCGAGGCATTGTTGCCTCAGACTCGCCGCCACAGCACCATCGCCAAATTGCTGGGTTTGCGTCATATCGTGGTGGCGGTCAATAAAATGGATCTGGTGGGTTGGGACGAACAGGTGTTCGATCGCATTCGCCGAGCCTATGCCGAACTGGCCAACAGCCTGGGTATCGCTCGATTCGAGATCCTGCCCTTGTCGGCCTTGAGTGGCGAGAACGTCGTGACCCGCTCCGAGCATACGCCCTGGTATGACGGCCCGCCCCTGTTATCGATATTGGAAGGTTTGGACGTCGGCGATGAAACGCAGGCTCGAGCGGCGCGTTTTCCCGTGCAATGGGTGGCGCGTCACGATGGCGATCGAGCAGATGATTTTCGCGGTTACGCCGGACGCCTGGTGTCGGGGCGGCTGACGGTGGGGGATCGGGTGCTGGTGCAACCCGCAGGCGTAGACGCCCATATTCGTTCGATTCGGGTGTTCGATCGCGCCATCGAGGTGGCGGTCGCAGGCGATGCGGTGACCTTGGAGTTGGATAGGGATGTGGATGTGTCGCGCGGCGACATCATCGCTTCGGCCGAACGGCCTGCACAGACCGGTCGCGCGCTAATGGCCGAACTGTGCTGGTTGGACGCGATGCCCATGAACCCCTTGCGCAAATATCTGCTGAAGCAGGGCACTCGGCTGACTCAGGCCAAGATCACCGGCCTGATCGCGCGGCGTGAGGTGTTGGCGCTACAGGCCCAGCGCGCCGATGAAGTGACTGGCACACTTGCCATGAACGACATCGGCACCGTCGGTTTGCAAACCCGCGATGCATTGGCCTATGACCTGTATGACGATATACCTGCAACTGGCGCTTTCATTCTGATCGATGCAGCCACCCATCAGACGGCGGCAGCCGGAATGCTGCGCGGTCTGGAAACTACTGTATAAAGCGCTGTATGTAATTGGCGACGAGGGCTTGTCAAAACAACTGTATATTTGTACAGTATGTTCATGGCAATGTTCGATCGCTCCTCGCCCGCCGGTGGGTCCCCGGCCCATCCCCCTGCTGCACTGCGCCCTGCTGCGCTGCGCGGCAGGGGGGCGGTTGCCAATGTCGCGCATCGCTTCCAAACCGATAGTCGAGAGCAAGTCGACGAGGCCATCGCCGAAGCGCCCGTTCGTTTCGTCACAACGATAGAAGTCGAACGCGCGCGTACATTGATGTCGCGCAACACCTCGCCCGACATTCCTTTCGACGTCGCCATCAATCCCTACCGGGGTTGTGAGCATGGTTGCGTCTATTGTTATGCCCGTCCGACGCACGCCTATCTGGGCTATTCGCCGGGGCTGGATTTCGAAACCCGGCTGGTGGCAAAATCCAATGCTGTCCAGGCGCTGACCGCCGATTTGGCCAAGCCGGGTTATCGGGCGTCCCCCATCAATCTGGGGTCGGCCACCGATATCTATCAGCCGTTGGAGCGGGACTGGCGTTTGACGCGGGGCTTGCTCACGGTGTTTCGCGATACCCGGCATCCCGTCACCTTGATCACCAAAAACGCCTTGATCGAGCGCGACATCGATATTCTGGCCGATCTTGCGCGCCAGGGTCTGGTGGCGGTTTACGTCAGTATCACCAGCCTCGACAATACGCTTTCGTCCAAGCTCGAGCCCCGTGCCAGCGCCCCGTGGCGTCGCTTGAAAACCCTGCGCACGCTCGCCGATGCCGGCATACCGGTGGGTGTTTTGGTTGCGCCGGTCATTCCTTTCATTACCGACGAGCATCTCGAGCATATCGTGAGCGAAGCGGCGCGGGCGGGTGCCGCTTACGGCAATTACACCGTGATTCGGCTGCCTTACGAGGTCAAGGATATCTTCGAGGCCTGGTTGCACGCGCACTATCCCGATCGAGCCGAACGGGTTCTGCATCGCATCGAAGACATGCGGGCTGGCCGCCTCAACGATCCACAGTTCGGCACCCGTATGCGAGGTACAGGATTGTGGGCCGATTTGCTCAAACAGCGCTTCGGGGTGGCGGCTCGGCGGGCCGGGCTGAACCGGCAGCGGCTGCAATTGAATTCCGATCTGTTCATTCCGCCGGCTGCTCCCGCTCGTGCGAAGGGAAATTTCACCGCGTTTTCTGCGTCGTCCGCTGCTGCGGATCGGCATCGGGAAGCCCTCGGGGCTTCCTCCTCCGTCCAATTTGGACTGTTCGACTGACTTAGAGGTAAGGTATGAGCCAAGCCGCCGTTTTCGATACGCCCGCCCTCAAGTGGCCCTTCGCCGCTCGTCCGAGTGGCGCTCCCCGCCGGGCGATGCCTGTTGCCCCCGCACTCCCCAGCGCGCCTGCGACGCATCCTCCTGCGGCTGGACCCGCCCCGGCTCAGGCGCCCCAGGCCCAGATCATTTCCCGACCGGCCCCCGGTTCCACTGCGATCTTGGCTGTACCGAACGCAAGCGCCAAATTCCCAGCGGCCCGCGCGCCGGTCGCCAACGAGGTTCCGTCGCTGGGCGGACGTGCCACGCTCACTGCCACCTTGACCTGGCGTCAGAAGTTGGGGGACGTGCTGTTGGTGGCCATGTGGGGGGCGATCATCCCCGGGGTGTTGTGGTTTGGCCATGCGGCTGGGTTCTGACTAGCGTCCTTTGCATTTCCAGGCTAGAATGGCAGGTTGCCACATGTCCATCCTCTCTTTTTCGTACATTTAAAGAACCGGCAACCGTAAGCGGATTGGGTGTTAACAACAAGACCTAGCGGTCTTGGCGACAACGCCTACCGATGCGGCAGACACGAAATAGACGATGCATTTAGGATTACCATGAACCTGATCGAACAGCTCGAAAACGAAGAAATCACCCGCCTGTTGGCCGCCAAGAACATCGAGGCGATGCCGTCCTTCGCACCTGGCGACACCGTCGTGGTCAACGTCAACGTGGTTGAAGGCACCCGCAAGCGTGTCCAGGCCTACGAAGGCGTGGTCATTGCCAAGCGCAACCGTGGTCTGAATTCGGCCTTCATCGTACGTAAGATCTCGTCCGGCGAAGCCGTCGAGCGTACGTTCCAACTGTACTCGCCCCAGATCGCTTCGATCGAAGTCAAGCGTCGTGGCGATGTGCGTCGTGCCAAGCTGTACTACCTGCGTTCGCGCTCGGGCAAGTCGGCACGTATCAAGGAAAAGTTGGTCAGCCGCAAGGTCAACAACAACGCTGCGGCTTAATCGCTGCTGTGTTCACCGGTGTCACGGTTTGCTGCAAAGCAAATTGTCGATCCGGGTTAAAAAGGCACCGTATGGTGCCTTTTTTCATGTCCGCGACGTTTCATGTCTGATCCTATGCCTGCACGACGGCCGCGCCGTCCACCCGTAAAGACGGGTTTCGACCCGCGTGAACAACCTGCCGTGGTGGCCAATATCGACCTGGACGCTCTGCCCGAATCGGCCTTGACCCCGGATGCTTTGCGTGCGGCCTTGTCGCCTGCCCGTGCATGGTCGGTACCTCTACCAGGCGTTCAGCGCGATGCACCTTACCCGGGGCGCGAAGTGCCGGTTTTGGCAGCCGTTCTGCTGGCGTTGGTGATGCGGCCAGAAGGGATTCGGGTCGTGCTGACCGAGCGGGCCTCCCATCTGCACGACCATGCCGGTCAGATCAGCTTTCCCGGTGGTCGAATCGAGACGACCGATGCGTCGCCCGAGGCTGCCGCCTTGCGCGAGGCTCAGGAAGAAACGGGCTTGCCGCCCGATCACGTGGAAGTGTTGGGCACCATGGCACCTTATGTGACGGCGACGGGGTTTTCGATCACGCCCGTGGTGGGCTTGGTTCGGCCAGGTTTCAGCTTCGTGCCCGATGCGTTCGAAGTGGCTGAAATTTTCGAAGTGCCGCTGGCATTTTTGATGGATCCCGCCAATCACATGCATCACCGTCTGGCTTTGCCGGAAGGGCGATCGCGTCATTTCTTCAGCATGACTTGGGAACGTTTTTTCGTCTGGGGTGCCACGGCAGGTATGCTGCGAAACTTCTATCACCTGTTGAGACAGGCGCAAACGACCGCGTCCTGATCAAATTCAGACAGTTCGCAAACGATTACGTATCGATCAAACCTAGCTACGCCGCTAAACGATTCAATATTTGTCGCGCCCGGCGTCGTTTTCGGCGACCAATCGCATATACAAAGCATACCGGTCGGCATCGATACGCCCTGCATCTAACAGGGCGCGCACCCCGCAGCCCGGTTCGTGCAAGTGGCGGCAGTTGTAGAACCGGCAGTCCGACAGGCCGTCTTTGAACTCTGGAAAGCCTGCAACGATGTCGTCGGCACCCAAGTGCTGAAGCCCAAAAGCTTGAAACCCGGGAGAATCGATCAAGTTGCCACTATCGGGTAGATGATAAAGCTGGGTGCTGGTCGTGGTGTGTTTGCCCATATCCAAAGCCACCGAATGCTCGCGAGTCGGCGCGGCGGCCCCTGGCACCAATGCATTCAATAAGGTGGACTTACCCATGCCGCTCTGGCCCAACAGCAAATTCGTCTTTCCCGCCAGCAACGGCAGCAAACGTGTGCGAGTGGCGTTTATGTCGTGCGCAGAGGTCTCGACGATCACCACACCCAGCGCTGCCAGTCCTGCCAGTCGCTGGCGTGCAAGATCCACGCCGTCTTGCACGTCGATCTTGTTCAGAACGACGATGGGTGTGATGTTCGCGCTCCATGCGCCGGCAAGCGCACGGCCCGTGAGATCGTCGGAGAACTTTGGCACGACGGCGACGACGATCAATAGCTGATCGACATTGGCGGCAAACTGTTTGGAGCGCATGTCGTCCGAGCGGTAGAGCAGGTTGCTGCGAGGCTGGATGCGTTCGAGGCGTCCTTCGTCGGTGCCGTGGCGCGAGTATTCGACCCAGTCGCCGACTGCGGCATCGCTTTTCTTGCCTTTCGGAAAGCACTTGAGACGACTGCCATCGGCCAGTTCCACCGTGTAGTGACGGCCGTGCGCGGCGACGATGCGACCGACTTCGAGCGCACTCATGCGCCCGCGCCCTGCAAATGCCGGATGCGAACCGAGGCGGGCGGATGGCTGTCGTAGAAGGCCGAATGAATGGGGTCGGGCGTCAAAGTGGCGGCATTGTCGTCGTAGAGTTTGACCAGGGCCGACACGAGAAAATCGGGCTGACTTTGCGCGCTGGCATAGTCGTCGGCTTCAAACTCGTGGCGGCGCGAATACCAACTGCTCAAAGGCGTCAGCAGGTAGGTGGCCACCGGCATAATCAGAAAAAACAGAAGAAGCGCCATGGCATCGTTGGAACCGTCAAGGCGGGGCGTGACGCCCAGCGCTTCGTAGAACGAGGGTTGTCCGGTCGCCCAGCCCAATAAGGCGAAGAATCCAAACGCCATGAGAAAGCTCACACCGATACGTTGAAGAATGTGGCGACGTACGAAGTGGCCCAACTCGTGTGCCAGCACGGCTTCGATTTCGTCGGCGTTTAAGCGGGCAAGCAATGTGTCGAAGAATACGATGCGACGGGCTCGGCCGAATCCCGTGAAATACGCGTTGCCGTGGGCCGAACGTTTCGAACCATCCATCACGAATAGGCCGCCCAGCGCGAAATTACAGCGTTCGGCAAGTCTGCGAATGCGGTCGGCCAGTTCGGGGTTATCCAGCGGCTTGAACGAATTGAATAAAGGGGCGATGAGTGTGGGGTACAGGACCAGGATCAGCACATTGAATACCGTCCATACGCCCCAGGCCCAGATCCACCAATAGCTTCCAGCAGCGGCCATCAGCCAAAGCACCACGGCGACCAGGGGCAGTCCGATGATGCTGCCCACTATCACGCCCTTGATGGTGTCTTGCACGAAGAGTTTGCCCGTCATGCGATTGAAACCGAAGCGGGCTTCCAGCACGAACTGGCGATACAGGGTGAAGGGCAAACCCAGCACGCCCAAGACCAGCGTCACCGAAGCGATCAGCGCCAACTGCCGCCCCAGGTCATGGCTCACCCATTGGGCGACGATCGAATCGAGGGCTTGCAGACCGCCCATCAAGGTCAGGCCCACCAACACGGTTGCATCGAATAGCCGTTCGAACATCCCCAGCTTGGTGCGAGCGATGGTGTAGTCGGCTGCGCGCTGGTGGCTATGCAGGCCGATGCGAGGCGAAAACTCTGGCGGGACCGCCGCGCGATGTGCCGCGACGTGACGAATCTGACGAGTGGCCAGCCATAGACGCACGCCGATGCCTGCGAGCAGAAGTAGAACGAATGCGTAGGTAAGCATGTGATAGGTGCCGCGCTGTGCGAAAATCGGGTTTTATAGGCAAACAATTATATGGCTGCGAACGAACACCGCCTGGTCTGGCTTGATATGGAAATGACGGGATTGGATCCCGAAAAAGAACGGATCATCGAGGTTGCTGTCGTGGTGACCGAGCCTGATCTTACAGTCGTGGCCGAAGGGCCGGTCATTGTCGTGCATCAACCCGACAGCTTGCTCGACGCCATGGATAGCTGGAATACCGCCACGCATGGCCGTAGCGGCCTGACCGACAAGGTTCGGGCGTCGACGGTTTCCGAGGCGCAGGCCGAGGAAGCGTTGATCGTTTTCCTGTCCAAGCATGTCGGTGCCGGCAAGTCGCCCTTGTGCGGCAATTCCATTGGGCAAGATCGCCGATTCATGGTGCGCTACATGCCGAAGCTGGAAGCATTCTTCCATTACCGGAACTTGGACGTCAGCACGCTCAAAGAGCTGGCCAAACGCTGGCGGCCCGACGTCTACAAGGGCTTCGACAAGAAGAGTCGGCACGAGGCACTGGCCGACATCTACGAGTCGATCGCCGAACTGACTTACTACCGCGAGCACTTCCTGAAAGTGTGATGGCCCGGGGCAACGCGATGCATAGCGGTCAACCCCGCGCATCGACGTAGCCCCGGATCGCAACGCGCTTCAGTACGATCCGATACCAGCCGTGCAACAGGCTTGCCGACAGGCCCAGCCCGACCATGGCCATCATCCACATGGTGCCGGCCCCCTCGGGTGCGCCTGGCATCACCCAGGCGCGCGGCATATCCAACAGGCCGCGTCCGCTGCCAAAACCCAGCCACCATCCCCCCAGCAGGCCCACCAGAGACAAGGCCAGCACCTGCATCACCAGGGGCACTACCGCAATTTTGTAGGCCCGCAAAATGTACGAGTTAATGCACTGCATCGAGTCGCAAAGGTGAAAGAACGGGATGATGGTCAGCAGGGTACCGGCCACTCGGGCGACGTTCGGGTCGTTGGTGTAGGCGCCGATGATCCAGGATTGCCCGCCCAAGAGCGCGATGCTGGTCAACAGCGCGCCGCCCAGTCTTAAGATCATGCCCGACTTGCCGATCCGTTCGGCCAACGCGTATTGCCCTGCGCCGATGGCTTGCGCCGTCAACGACGAGGTGGCTACACCCAGGGCCATGGGCATCATGTAGCACAGTGCGGCCAGATTCGACATGATTTGATGCCCACCCGAGACGAACGTGCCTTCGCGCGCCACCAATAGCGCCATGAACGTGAACGCACAGACCTCGACGAGATAGGAGCCGCCCATGGGCAAACCCAGGCGCAATAGCTCTTTCTGTGCCAGCCATGTTGGACGGGGGATCTTGAGCTGGAAAGGTTTGAAATAAGGATCGCGTGCCATCCACCACAACCCGGCGACCACGCTCAACCAATAGACGATGGCGGTGGCGAGACCTGCCCCGGCCGCGCCCATGGCAGGAGCGCCCAGATTGCCGAAGATCAATATCCAATTCAGCGCGGCCTTGATGCTGACGCCGACTAAGCCGATGGTCATGATGACCTTGGGTCGGGAGACTGCCGTGCCCAACGCATACAGCGTGCGAAACAGCAAAGCGGCGGGCAGGGCGATCACCAGCGCATAAAGATAGGCCGTGACTTTGGCGCGAACGTCGGATGCCACATCGCCCGACAATGACAGCCAGACGTCGGGGAACATCATCAACGCACCCCCTGCGAACGACAGGCCCAGGGCCAGCCAGAACGCCTGGCCCCAGGCTGCGCCGACCTCGGTGGGGCGGTTGCCGCCGAAGTGTTGGGCAGCTATCGGAATCAGGGCGTGAATCACGCCCATCAGGCCGACGAATATCGTGACGTAAATGGAGACGCCCAGCGCCATGGCGGCCAGATCGGCTGCGCTGGCGTGGCCCGTCATGGCGGTATCCAAGACGCCGTACAGCATACCGGCCCACTGACTGACCAGCACGGGCCAGGACTGCCGCACGATGCGTGCCAGTGTCTGGCCACGCGTGGCGAGTGGCCAGACCAGTGGCGCGGTCATTGAGGCAGCACGCGCAACAGGCGAAACCACTCGTCGCGATCTGCGCGGCGACCGCCTTCCCACAGCACGTCGGCACCACTTTGGTAGGCGTGTACGCCATCGCGCATCGCGCGCCGCGATGTCTGTTGCAGCACCACAGGGCACTGAGCATCGTAGGAGAACGTCAGATTGTCGAAAATCAAAAACGACGCGCGTTGACCGCTACCTAAGCCGATGCTGCGTATGCATTCGCCGGGTTGAACCTGGGTGGCAATTGCATTGCCCAGTTCGTTCGATGCCTGGCGGTAACTGCGCGCATAATCGACAGCGGGTTGCCATAGCAGCACCAGCAACATCCAGGTGGCGGTCAGGCCACCTGCCGACAACATGGTGCCGCGCCACAAGGCCGCAGGTCGAGTGCGCAGGCGCCAAGTCACCAGCACGGCCCAGCTGGCCGTGATGATCGATGCCAGAAATACGGCCCACCACGATATCTCAGGGACATAGCCGGTCGTTTGGCGCGCGATGTTGTGGGCGATCTTGGGCGGTACACCGAAGTGCAGCGCGACCCAACCTAGCCATGCCGTGACGACCGTCAGCGAAAACACCATGACGGCAAACCAATCCAGCGTGTTGACCCAGCCTCGACGCAGTGTGGGCAAAGCCATCACACCCAGTACCGCGCATGGCAAAGCCAGACCGACGAAATCGTTTTGGGCGGGGGCGTCCAGCGCGAGCAGGCTGATTAAGCCGGCGACGAGTAGCGCTGCGGGCATGCTGACGTGCGGCGCGCGTATCCAGGCGCGCCAACGCCACAGGGCGACGATGGCAAGTGGCCAAGTAGGCCATAGATACCACGACAGATCACGCAACGCACGGCCCCAATTGTTGGCTTGAGGCCAGCTGTATTGTGCGACCGACCACAGTTTCCAATTGCGTGTCCAATACTCGCTTGTCGCCGTGGCAGGCAGCCACCACGCCAAAATGAGGCCAGTCACGATGATGGTAACCAGCGCCATCCAGCGTCGTGCCGGCCACAATGGACCGCCCGGAACACAAAGCAGGACTGTTGCGAGCAGCACGGGGGTGAGTCCGACCCAACCTCGTGCGAAAAAACTCATCGCCAAGGCGACGCCAAGTGTGACTGCGCCGCTCAGAGGGCGGTCAAGCATACGGGCCCAGGCGTAAAACACCAGGGCGTGGCAACCCAGTACGGCAGGGGTGATCGAGGTTTCGTGCAACTGCTGAAGAATGCCCACGGTGGCGATCAGCAGCAATAAGGTGCCGTCTGCCAGCATGCGGCCATAGTCGCGAGAGTTGGGCTCGCCGCCGAAAGGCAAAGCCAGCGGCTGGGCCTCACGGCGGCGGCCGATCAGATAGGTACCGTACCAGACGCTGGCCGAGGCCAAGCCGAACCACAGCAGATTAGGCAGTCGGCCTGCAGGGATCTCGCCGATGAATTGGGCCAATACCGCCATGACGGCTGCGCCTGCCCAGGTAATCAAGGGTCCTTCCTGGGCGTAAGCTAGGTGACCTACCTGGGGCAGCAGCCAAGTCGTACCACCCTCGCGCACGGCAGTCACCATGGTGGCCAGGCCGACGGCGTCATCCGTTTTCCAGGGGTCGCGCAGGAACAGGCCAAACGCGATGTACAGCAGCGGCAATACGAATAGCACCAGCCGTGGCAGTTTCACGGTGGCGGAAGCGGTCAGGCGGGCGGGAGTGGAAAAGTCTGTCGGCGGCACAAGCATTACTGTATATGAGACACCCGCATCATACGGGCATCCTGTGGGTAGAAACCCGAGGCAAGAGCAGGTACCCCAGACAAAAAAAGCAGCCCGAAGGCTGCTTTTTCATAAGGGCGTGCAAACGGTGCCCTGGCTGGCCTGAAGACGGGCGATTAGCTGCCCGATTTGACCGTGCCGGCGGTACGTGCGAAACGGGCGCGGAACTTCTCGACGCGACCGGTTTCGACAATGCGCGTTTGCGCGCCAGTGTAGAACGGATGCGATTCAGAGGTCACGTCGCACTTGAAGAGCGGGTAGCTCTTGCCGTCGATTTCGACTTGCTCGCGCGAGTGCAGGGTCGAACGGCTGATGAATTTGTTACCGGTTTGCTGGTCGAGGAAAACGACTTCGCGGTATTCGGGGTGAACGCCTTGTTTCATGGCTTTATGATCCTGTGGGTTGACGGGTCGCCAGCCGGACGGCAATTCGCATGGTTCCGGCAACGTATCCAAAAAGCAACTTCGCATTCTAGCATGCGGGTGATCTTAGGCAAGCTTTGTCGACTGCGGTATCAACTGACCGTGTTCGGCAAGCGACATGGCGTGCGGGCCGGCGACGATGATGTGGTCCAGCAGTCGGATGTCGACTAGCGCGAGTGCCCGATGCATTCGCCAAGTCAGTTCGAGATCGGCGCGGCTGGCCGCCAAAGTGCCGCCTGGGTGGTTGTGGGTGAGGACGACGGCGCTGGCATGGTGGTTCAAGGCCTCGCGAACTAGCTCGCGCGGATACACGGTGGCACCGGCCACCGACCCTCGTGCCAGCTCGGTGCAGGTGATCAGGCGCAGGCCGACATCGAGATACAGCGCAAAGCAGTGCTCGATACGACGATGGGCCAGCAAGGCACGGCAATACGTCTTGGTGAGATTTGGGTCGGCGAGGGTGTCGCCGGTGGCTAGTTTTTCGTGCAGCGCGCGCTGGGTGAGTTCGGATATTGCCGCGATTTGACATGCCTTGGCATGGCCCACGCCGTGAACGCCTGCCAAGTCGCGAGCGCTTGCGGCCAACAGGCCGCGCAGACTGGAGAATCGGGCGAGCAGTTTTTCACCCAGGTGGAGCGCGGGGCAGCCGACGCTGCCTGTGCGCAACATGATGGCCAGTAGTTCGGCGTCGGTGAGCGTAGCGGCACCGTGGCGCAGCAAGCGTTCGCGAGGGCGTTGTTCGGATGTGGCGGCAAAAACGAGCGACATGGACATGGCAGGCCCTAGGGCACGGTGAGACGAAGGCTTTTATGATGCCCCCACTGCAAGCGCTGCGCGTGTGCAGTGGCGGCGATGGCGCATGAGTAATTCCACGTACGGATCGGATTGTCCCTGGCTGATTTCATGGGTGGTCTAAAATAAAGCCATTCACGCTATTTCCGGTGTTTTCGATGACTGTTGCTCCATCCGACACGACGCCTTGCGTCGGTCCCGACTCCTATCTGACCCTGCACTACCGCATCGTTCTTGCCTCCGGGCCTGGCGAAGGTTCGGTGTTCACCGATACTTTCGACGGTCGCCCGGGAACCTTGCAGCTGGGCACCGGGCAGTGGGCGCCGGGTATGGAGGCACGTCTTATCGGTCTGCCCGAGGGCAGTCGTTTTTCGCTAACCTTGCCTGCGGTCGAAGCCTATGGCGACCGCAATCCCGAACTCGTTCAACGCATCGGCCGTCGCTTGTTGGACGAGAATGCCGGCGCCGATGCATCGTTCACACCGGGCGATCTGGTCGAATTCGTTGCGCCCAACGGCGGTCGGTATTCCGGTGTATTAAAAGCGATCGACGCCGATTCCGCCTTGTTCGATTTCAATCATCCACTTGCGGGTGCCGACCTGCGTGTGGACGTCGCCATTCTGGGGGTGCTGTGATGAGTGTCGAGCTTTCCGCCGGTAGTGAAGTGGTGCTTGCGCAGCCGCGAGGTTTCTGTGCTGGAGTCGATCGTGCCATCGACATTGTCGAACGTGCTCTGGAGATTCACGGTGCGCCGATCTACGTGCGCCACGAGATCGTTCACAATCGCTACGTCGTTGCCGACCTGCGAGGAAAAGGCGCGATTTTCATCGACGAGTTGGACGAGGCGCCAGCGGGTGCGATCGTCGTGTTCTCGGCGCACGGCGTGTCCAAGCAGGTCCGGTCCGAGGCCGAATCCAGGGGCTTGCAGGTGTTTGATGCCACCTGCCCGCTGGTCACCAAGGTTCATATCGAAGTCGCGCGTATGCAGGCTGCCGGGCGCGAAGTGGTGATGATCGGTCACAAGGGGCATCCGGAGGTGGAGGGTACGCTGGGTCAGGCCGAGGGTGGCATGTATCTGGTCGAGACCGTGGAAGACGTCGCGAGTCTGTCGGTGAACGATCCAGAAATGCTGGCGTATGTCACGCAGACGACCTTATCCATAGACGATGCCGCAGTAGTGGCTCAAGCCCTGAAGACGCGCTTTCCCAACATCGTCGAACCCAAGAAAAGCGATATCTGCTACGCCACGCAGAACCGCCAGGACGCCGTCAAAATGATGGCGCCTCAGTGCGATTTGGTGTTGGTGGTGGGTAGCCCGAACAGTTCTAATTCCAATCGCCTGCGCGAAGTGGCCGAGCGCTTGGGTACGCCCGCTTATTTGATCGAAGGTGCGCAAGCCATCGATCCTGCGTGGCTTGCGGGTCGCCAACGTATCGGTATTTCGGCCGGGGCTTCCGCGCCCGAGGTGTTGGTCAATGAAGTGATCGAGTATCTCAAGCAATTGGGCGCGGTGTCGGTGCGCAAGATGCCTGGGCTGGAGGAAAACGTGTCGTTTCCTCTGCCCAAGGAGCTGTCGCGGAAAATGGTGCGGACCGAGACGCTGTAGGATCGGTCAGGGTTTCAAGTATCGATAAGCGATCACTGCGACCGCCGCCACGAACGGTGCAATGCTCATGCTGGCGTGGCTGACGGCTTGAGCGAAAGCCGTGCCAGCCGCTTCGATGAGCTGCGCGCTTTGGCTTGCGTCCAGACTTTGGCTGACGCGCCATGCACCGCTGAGCGTGTCGAGCTGGCTGGCACCGACGTCTCCCATGGTCGCGGGAAAATCCACTTCATAAGCCGTTTCGCTGACCGACGCCGCGCTACCGACTCGTTCAGGCGGGACGGCGCTGAGCACTAGATCGTTTGATACGGTGGTGAGCGCGGCGACGCTGACATTCAGTAATATGAACGCGATGCCAATGGTCAGCGGTCTCGCTTCGACCCAACCCATGATGACGAACGCGCATGCAGCCACCATCAGGCAAGTCGAGACGATATAGCGTGGCGCTACCCGCTGCGCGACCGGCACGATGAGCATTGCGCCCCCGATCGCCAACACCTGCCCGGGCACCAACACCATGCTGGCATGCAAGGGTGCAAGCCCAAGCACCAGTTGCAGCATCTGGATATTGAAATAGAGGAACCCGACGAGCAAACCCAAACTGACCAGGTTGACCAGGATAGATACCGTAAACGCGGATATCTTGAAGGGCCGTAAATCGAGCATGGGCGATTCGAGGTACAGCTGCCTGCGCACGAAGGCGATGCCCAACGCAATTCCGCCCATTGCCCACCATGCGACGGTCGCGCTCAAGCCAACTGTGGCGGCTTGCTTCAACGCCAGCATCACACCCAACAAGGCACCGATACTCAGTACGATGCTGGGATAGTCGGTGGTCAATCCGGGTTGCTTCTCCGACTCTGGCACGAACAAAGGCCCCATGACGAGAACCGGCAGGAGGAACGGCACGGCGATCAAAAATATCCAATGCCAACTTAGAAACTCCAACAGTACCCCGCCAAACAACGGGCCAAGCGCCGACCCGATCGTCAGGCACGTTGCCCAGACTGCGACGGCAAAGCGCCGTTGCTCGCGATCGTCGAACGCCGAGCGTATCAGTGCCAAAGTGGCCGGCAGAATCATCGCACCGAAAAGACCAAGCAAGGCGCGGCCGACAATCAGATGCCATGCTGCGGTCAAGAAGACGATCAACACCGATACAGCGATGAAACCGCCGCAGCCAAGGCAGAGCATTGTGCGGTGGCCGACCCGATCGCCGGTCGTGCCCATTGTGACCAGAAGCCCGGCCAGCACGAACGCATAGGCGTCTACCATCCATAGTTGCTGTGCGGCGGAGGGCTTGAGCGCGGTCGCGATTTGCGGCAGGGCAAAGTTCAGGATCGTGTTGTCGATGGTGACAAGCAGCACGGGCAGCATGATCACCAGCAGCGCGCAGGCCTTCCGGTGACTTCTGGCGATGGCTAGTAAAGGCTGCGCGGATTCAGACATTGACGGCATCTCCTGGGTTTTCATTCAAAATTCTGAACAGTCGCTCGCACGAGCGGGCGTAACGATCCGATATGGTGTCGAGATCCCGCCTGATCTCGTAGATCGCCTGCTGGAACGGCCGTGGGTCTGCCGATGCCGTCCACTATTCGGCTGTAGATGCGCGCAGCGACTAAGCTAAACGCTCAGAGTGGAAGCAAAATGAAAGAGAGGTGTGGGTGTTACGAAGCAGTGCGCGTGACCAGAGGCAGCCGACGTTATTTTTGGCTTTACGAAACGGGTTTTGCCGGACGCCAAAAGGAGCGCTTTTTTGATGCGATTCAGATGTAACTTTCTTCTCGCCTGTTTCGCTACTGGAGGTGCGCGCCTCAAGAGAGATGAAAAAATCTTCCAGGACTGAATACAAATGACGGGCGTCGAGCAACTTGGTGCTGAACAAATCGACTAGTCAATAAAAAACCCGCCGAAAAAAGGCGGGTTTTTTTGCATGCATCTCATGAGATGGTTTCTTGGTGCCGGTGAAAGGAATCGAACCCTCGACCTTTTCATTACGAATGAACTGCTCTACCGACTGAGCTACACCGGCCAAGATTTAAATTCTAGCGTGTTTTTTTAGGCGACGTCAACTGGCGTAGTAATGCCTTGAATGCGAGCGTTCGACATTTCAAAATTTTCACTAAAAGAAAAATCATCTGTTTTTCTTAAAGCGCATTTGCATCGTCAAAAAAACTATGCTATAGTCTCGCTTCTTGATTGATCCCCGATAGCTCAGCCGGTAGAGCGACGGACTGTTAATCCGCAGGTCGCTGGTTCGAACCCAGCTCGGGGAGCCAAAATTCATCAAGATAAGCACCGGTAGCAGTATCCATCGAGCAAGGCGACTTGTTTGATCGCAGATGAGCCCGCAAGCCGACAGGTGTTGCGGGTTTTTCTTTTGTGGAGCGAAATTGCCCTCGAGTAGCGAAGCCCAGTGTGGGCGGATCGGCGTGGTCGTTTTGAGTGGCTTTCTCGGGGCGGGTAAGACGACGCTGCTCAACCGGCTACTGCATCGTTCGAACCGTGCGAAAACCCTGGTCATCGTCAACGAGTGGGGCGAAGTCGGTGTCGATCATCATTTGATCCGCCATGTGGACGACCGGGTCGTACTCGTTCCTGGCGGTTGCGTATGCTGCACGGTGAGAGGGGCGCTAGTCGATACGCTGCGCGATATGTTCATGCGCGCGATGCGACGCGAAGTGCCTGTATTCGATCGGGTGCTGATCGAAACGACGGGCCTGGCCGAGGCCGCTCCTGTTCTCTTTTCGTTGCGATACGAGCCGTTTCTGGCGCAACGCTTTGCCTACGCGGGGTGCGTCACTGTGGTGGACACGGTCGATCTGGCCGCTCGATTAGCGCGCTTTCCCGTCGTGCGACGGCAGATCGTTGAGGCCGATGTCGTCGTGCTGAGTAAGACCGATTTGATCGATGCTGCTGCGCAGCAGACGGCGCGAGCGCATGTCGCTCAGATCAATCCTGCGGTGCAGCAGGTATCTGTGGACCAGATAGCAGAGGTCGAGCAGGCACTCGCCGCCGCGCAGTCGGGCGCCGCGTCGGTGTCGGGGTGGCTCGCTGCCATGGCAAGTGGCCGATCAAGGTCGATGTCGCACTTGGGCCAGCGCCGACGAACTCGACATGGCGATATCGCTTCCTGGGTCTATCGATCATGCGCACTCTGGCAGCGCGGCGCGTTTCTGGCTGCGATGGATGACTGTCTCAGGGCGCTGGGCGAGCGGGCCCTGCGGGTCAAGGGGGTGGTGGCGTTCGCCGCAGGTGATGGCGAGGCGCAGTATTTCTTCGTGCATGCCGTTCACACGACCTTGTATCCGCTAGCCCGCACGTCGGATGCCTGGTGTCAAAACACCGCACTGGTGTTTATCGCGGAAGGGGTAAGCGAGGAGATAATAGCGGCGGTTGGCGCTCGCTTGGCGTTGCTAAATGCCAAGCCCGCTAATCCGTCCTAGCATCGGGGGGGGGGGGGCGTCGCGTTGCTGCGGGTGTATGAAGCGGCTATACTAAATTCAGTTAGTCATATTGCCACGGTGTCGGGAGCTAAAAGCTTTCGATCGTCGGTTTGTGCGTAGGGCCCAAATAGTCGGCGTGAGAATCCAGAAAAGCGCCTCGACCGACATGCACCTCTTCGGTGTACACGAATAATCCAACGAATAGATCAGCGGCATGGTGCGCCAGCCGCGTTTTTGCAAGTCGAGGTGTGCCATCGCTGACCGGCGTTATGTCCGGCGGCGAACCGCAGCCTTGCACGTTGTACTGCATTTTCTTGCGAGTGGCGCGAGCGCCTGTCTTTGTCGATAGCGTGCGCGCCGCAGTCAATCGTCCAATGGTGTTTCTATCGGCATCTTGTTGCGTTCTCGGGCCGCAGTCGGCCATGGCCTTGCCACGTTGCGTACGGGCAGGTGGGGCAATTGCGAGCGTCCGGATTGGGTATGCGTTGCGGCGCACACGGCAGAATTCGGCGTTCCATGGAGGCTTGCGGGTGCCGCGAAGAGGGCTGATTTGGGCGGCTGCGATAGCTGGCGTTACGGTCGGTTCGCTTATCGAGTCGATGCGCGTGCGGGCAGCGCTTGTAATGACCGACTTTGTGCTTTGGGACGTGTTGGCGCAAAGACGAGCGTGGCCAACACGGAAATGTGGTTGCGGGGGTAGGATTTGAACCTACGACCTTCGGGTTATGAGCCCGACGAGCTGCCAGACTGCTCCACCCCGCGTCTGAAAGGAAAGGGATTCTAGCGCTAGGCGCGCGGCAATGCAAATACCTGAATGGAAAATATGACGTGATCAGGACGATTCATGATTGATACGCAGGCGAGGATAGTGCTTGAAACGGCGTTGCTGTGCGCGTCTCAGCCCATGCCGTTGGCCGAACTGCGCAAGCTTTTCGGCGAGGACAATGGGGTCGATGGGCCGCGTATTCGCGCAGCTTTGCTCGATCTTCAAGGGCAATGGACAGATCGGGGTATGACGCTGGTTGAGTTGGCAGGTGGGTGGAGATTCCAGAGTCGTCCCGATATGCAGCGTTATCTCGAACGGCTGAACCCCGAAAAGCCGCCCAAGTATTCGCGTGCGGTGCTGGAGACTCTGGCTATCGTCGCTTGGCGACAGCCTGTCACGCGCGGCGACATCGAAGATATACGCGGGGTGACAGTATCGTCTCAGATCGTCAAGGCATTGGAAGATCGGGGTTGGATCGAGGTCATCGGGCACCGCGATGCGCCAGGTCGGCCGGCTTTGTTCGGTACGACCCGGCAATTTCTCGACGACCTGGGTTTGAAGGCATTGGACGAGTTGCCGGAGCTGGAATCGACCGAGGCAGTCAGCGCGCTGGCAGGATTGGACTTCGCCGAAGTGCAGGCCCTGCAGGCTGCCGAGGCGAGGCTGGAAGCCGAAAGTGTCGTGCCGCAACCGCAAGAATTTTCTGAAATCCCTGGCGCAGTAGGTGGCCCCGATGCTAGGATGCCGCATGCGCCGGATGAAATGCCGGCCCCGGACGCTGGCGCCGAGGTGATTTCCCCCCTTGGCGATCAGGTTCTGCTCGACACGGTTACGACCCCGTCGGGCGACGCGCAAGCCGCCCCTGATTTTTCCGATTCCCCTGATGATAAGCCACCTTTTTCGGCTGATCGGGCTTCGGAAATGCATACCGAACATATCGATACTGCAGTGCCCCTTGCCTCGCCGGCGGTTCAGTCGAACGACGTCGATTCTGGCGATGCGGGGCAAAGCGACGACGCGCTCGAGCGCGACTCACGTCACCGTACGCCCCATGCGGCGGTGACTTCTGCCCACCCACACATCGAGTCCGACGGCGACGGAAACGCCGCATCGGCCTCACGGAGTAGTTCGTGACCCAACAGATCGATCAGAACGCTGAGCCGTTTCCTCTCGAGCAAGGTAGCGGCGATGCCGTGCCAGCCAAAAAGCCGCGTGCGCCGCGTAAGCCGCGTGCGACTGCTGCTTCGAGCGAGGTGCAGGCTGCTGGGCAGGTCGCTGTGCCCGAGCAGGCCAGTCCGGATAAATCTGCTGTCGCTGCGCCCAAGCGTCGCCGTACTTCGGTAAAAGCGGCTGCCGTGAAGGTCTCGGCCGATGTGCAGCTCGTCGCGAATGTCACGGTGGGCGAAACTTCTTCGCCGGTTGCGCCAGCGGGCGATATTCCTAAGCCGCGCGCTCGCCGTGCACGTCCTGTCGATGTTCAGGTCGCGGCACAGGGGGGCGATACGGGTGCCGACGCTGCAATGAGCGGAGCGTTTGCTGCGCCTGCTGTGGGCGCTGAGCACGTCGTGGGCGCTTCTCTGGAGGGCAATCAGACCTCGGGTGAGAATCGCGGTCGGGGGCGTAAGTTGCGCACCCCGTTTCGTCGTCGTCGCAACGATGGTGCCGATCAAGTCGTCAGTGTCGAAGGGGGTGAGGGTTCGGCGACCGCTGGCGATGCGGGTGATGCCGCTCAGGGTGGGCGTGCGCCGCGCGCAGCGGGAGAGCGACATGCCGCAGGTCGTGGGCAGGGCGATCGTGGTCCGCGTCAGCCGCGCAACGACCGACGCGATCGTCGCCCGGGTGCCGGTTCGGATGCGCATGCCGATGGTGCTTCCCTGGTACCCGTAGTTATCGACGAGAGCGATACAGACCTCGCGCTGTCCTACCTCGATGGCGTCGAGAAAAGCGAACAACGGCTGGATAAATACCTGAACAGCGATGTGCTCATGCCCAAGCTGCACAAGGTGTTGGCCGATGCGGGCGTGGGTTCGCGCCGCGAAATGGAAGAGTTGATCGTCGCCGGTCGGGTCTCGGTCAATGGCGAGCCTGCTCACATCGGTCAGCGCGTCGGTCCGACGGATCAAGTGCGCGTCAATGGCAAGCCGGTGATGCGTCCGAACGCCACCCGAGCGCCGCGCGTCATCATCTATCACAAGCCTGCTGGAGAGATCGTCAGCCACGACGATCCGGGCGGTCGTGCCAGCGTGTTCTCGCGCTTGCCGCGTCTGCGCACTGGGAAATGGCTGTCGGTGGGTCGTCTGGATCTGAATACCGAAGGTCTGCTGATTTTCACGACCTCCGGCGAGATGGCCAACCGGATTATGCATCCGCGCTACGGCACCGAACGCGAATATGCCGTTCGCGTGCTGGGCGAAATGGACGAGGCGCAGCGCCGTTCGCTGGTCGAGGGTATCGAGCTGGACGACGGCACCGCCGCGTTCGGTTCGCTGGACTACATTGGCGGCGACGGTAGCAATCGCTGGTATCGCGTCACCCTCAAAGAAGGGCGCAATCGAGAGGTGCGCCGGATGTTCGAGGCCATCGGCGTGGTCGTCAGCCGCCTGATTCGCACGCGTTTCGGCGATATCGTCTTGCCGCACACTTTGCGTCGCGGGCGTTGGGAAGAGTTGGACGCCAAGTTGTCGGCCGCCATGATGGTGCAGCTGGGCCTGTTAAAGGACGATGACGACGAGGGTGGTCGTGGTCGCGCACGTCAGCCTCAGTCGCACGAAGGTGCGTTGCCGCCGGGTTTTGGCACATTGTCCAATAACGGCACCAACGGTGCGCGCTTCAATCGTCGCGGCGCCTTGGGTGCGGTGCGCAGCAATGCGCCAGGTGTGACGGCTAGCAGCCCGTCCGATCCGTTTGGCACCGGTTTGATGGTCACCGGTGGCTATGCCAACGGGCACCCGCTAGGCAAAGATGCCGACGGCAATCGCAAGCGCGGACCTAAAGACGCGCGCTCGCGCGGCAAGGCACAAGGGCAGCCCCGTAGTCAGGCGCGCGGCCCGGCCCGAGAGCCAGGGCAGGGGGGCGATGCTGCCCGTCGTCAGGCACGCGCGGGCGCTCAGGATGTCAATGGAAATAGTGCGCAGCCGGGTGGCGGCAACAAGTCGGCACGTCGTGGCCGTAATGGCGCTCGCCCTCAAGTGGGAGCGCAGGATGGTGTGTCGGGTGTCTTGCCCACGGCGGTCGATGGCGCAGTGCCTCAGGGTAACAAGCCGCGCCGGGGTCCGGGGGCCGGCGGTCGAGGTCCGAAGGGGCCGCGGGCAGGTGGCCAGGCTAAGTCGCAGGGGCAGGCCATGGGTAGCGGTGCCGATGGCGGGAACGCCAGCAAACGTGCCAAACCACGCGGTCCGCGTCAGGATAGTGGCCCTCGTGGCGACGATTGGCAGCCGCGAAGTGCGTCGGCGCATGAGTCGCGCCTGGGCTTCCTGGGTGGCCGGGGGCGTGGCGATCGGTGATGTCGCCCGCGATCTGGGGGTGTCATAGACATAACCCCTAGAACGAGAAGGCAATTTTCACAGATTTCTGCTAAGATAGAAGGCTAATCAGCAAGCCAATATGGCAGGCTGCGCGTTTGCGGGCGGCAGGTAGGCCATTGATAGGTCAGCCGGTGGCAGGTCATCGAGGTGATAGTCATGCAGGTGAGTGAACAGATCATGAATAGCTTATCGAGCCATTTAGGATATAGGTAGTGTGTTGTGGGCTGTATGACAGCCCATTTTTTTTTTCCGGCGTGGTTTCGCGCGTCATGATTAGAATTTATGGCTGATTTATTCGTTTTGACCCAGGAAGCATTGATAGGCATGGACGTCGAGTTAGTCGACGTCGAGCGCGCCGCCCTGGGTCTGCTGCGGGTGACTATCGATCGACCCGGAGGGGTGACGATCGAGGACTGCCATCGCGTGTCGAGCCAGCTTTCGCGCGTGTTCGAAGTCGAAAATATCGACTACAAACGGCTGGAAGTCGGTTCGCCCGGCGTCGATCGGCCGCTGCGTAATGTGGCTGAGTTTCGCCGTTTTCTGGGCGAGCGCGCCGAGATCAAATTGCGCCGTGCCGACGCCGAGGGCCGTCGCGTCTTCACCGGCACGCTCGTCGAAGTGCCGCAACCCGCTTCCGAGGCGAACAGCGAATCGCAGGACAATGAGACGACGACCGTATTCGGTCTCGAATTTGAGGCAAAAAAGAACGAAAAGCAGGTGGTGACGTTCATGGTTCAAGACCTTGATCGCGCCAAGCTGGACCCCGTTCTCGATTTCAAGGGCAAAAAGCGATGAGTCGCGAAATTCTTCTGTTGGTCGATGCCTTGGCGCGCGAGAAAAACGTGACGCGCGAGGTCGTGTTCGGTGCATTGGAAAATGCATTGGCATCGGCAATGAAAAAGCGCTTCAAGGAAGACGCCGAGATCCGTGTGGCCATCGATCGCGACAGCGGCAACCACGAGGGCTTCCGCCGTTGGTTGGTGGTAGCCGACGAGGAGGGTCTGCAAGAACCGGACAGGCAGGAAATGCTGTCAGACGCGCGCGAGATCGTCGCCAATATCGAAGTCGGCGAATACATCGAAGAGCCGCTCGAACCCATCGAATTCGGTCGTATCGGCGCGCAAGCCGCAAAGCAGGCGATTTTGCAGCGCATTCGCGATGCCGAACGCGAGCAGGTGTTGAACGACTTCCTCGATCGTGGCGAGGCCATCATCTCCGGCACCGTCAAGCGCATGGACAAGGGCGATGCCATCATCGAAACCGGCAAGGTCGAAGCGCGTCTGCCGCGTACCGAAATGGTGCCTAAGGAAAACCTGCGAGTCGGCGACCGTGTGCGGGCCTATGTGGCCCGCGTCGATCACGCCGCTCGTGGTCAGCAAGTCATTCTGTCGCGCACCTCGCCCGATTTCATCCGCCAGCTGTTCGATAACGAAGTGCCGGAAATCGAGCAGGGTCTGCTGGAGATCAAGGCCGCCGCCCGCGATGCTGGCGTGCGCGCCAAGATCGCCGTCGTCGCCTACGATAAGCGTATCGATCCGATCGGCACATGCGTGGGCATGCGCGGTTCGCGCGTGACCGCAGTGCGTAACGAACTCGGTGGCGAACAGATCGACATCGTGCTGTGGTCGGAAGATCCGGCCCAGTTCGTCATCGGCGCACTGGCACCCGCCAATGTCGAGTCCATCGTCGTCGATGAGGACAAGCACGCCATGGACGTGGTGGTCGATGAAGAGAACTTGCCTAAGGCCATCGGCGCACGCGGACAAAACGTTCGCCTGGCGTCCGAACTGACCGGTTGGCAGATCAACATCATGACGCCGGAAGAAAGTCAGAACCGCCAGGAAGTCGAGCGTTCGGGCTTGCGCTCGATGTTCATGCAGAAGCTGGACGTCGACGAGGAAGTCGCCGACATCCTGATCGACGAAGGTTTCACGGGGCTGGAAGAAATTGCTTACGTGCCGATGCAAGAATTGCTGGAAATCGAAGCTTTCGACGAAGATACGATCAACGAGCTGCGAACCCGCGCGCGCAATGCCTTGTTGACCGAAGCCATTGCCCAGGAAGAGCGTTTGGAATCGGCGCAGGATCTGCTGACCTTGGAAGGTGTCACGCCGGAACTGGCCGCCAAGCTGTCCGAACGCGGTGTGAATACCCGTGACGACTTAGCCGAGCTGGCGACGGACGAACTGGCCGAAATCGGTGGTTTGGACGAATCGCAAGCGAGCGAACTCATCATGCGCGCTCGCGCGCACTGGTTCGACGAGGAATAAATCGCTGGATACGTCTGGTCGGTTGCGAGTGTTCAGTCTTAAAGCAATACAGGGAAGAGAGAGTCTAATGTCGAGTACCACCGTCGTCGAATTTGCTGGCGAGTTGAAAATGCCATCCAACGTGCTGCTGGACCAGTTGCGCGCGGCTGGCGTCGATCTGTCGTCCGTGGATGATAAGGTCACCGACAGCGACAAGGCCAGGTTGCTGGAGTCCCTGCGCCGCGCTCATGGCGCGACCGAAGGCAAAAAGATCACTCTGACTCGTCGCCAGACCTCCGAAATCCGTCAAGCCGATGGCAGCGGTCGCTCGCGCACCATCCAGGTCGAAGTGCGCAAAAAACGCACTTTCGTCAAGCGCGATACGCCTGAAGGCGTGTCGGCTCGCCCCGAAGCCGAATCGGCCGACGTCCAAGATTTGAGCGATGTCGCGCCCGAGCGCGATGAAGCCGTGGGTGTTGTCGCCGACGTGCCCGATACCTCGGTCGAAGCACCCATCGCACCGATCGAGGCACTGGCCGTGCCGGGGGCATTCGAGCCCGTTCATGCTGCCGAGCCGGTGGTTTCGTCCGAAACTGTCGCGCCTGCCCCCGAAGTCGCTTCTGCGCCTGCCCAGTCCGAGCCTGCCCTGGTCCCGCAACCCCAGCCTGCCGCCGAACAGCCGGTAGCCGCTAAACCCGACGCGCCTGTCGAAGTTGCTCCGGTGAAAGACGAGGCGCCCAGCGTACCGGTACGAGAGAAAGAAGAATTGCAAGCTAAGTCTGTTGCCGATGTGTCGGCACCCCCGGCCGCTCAGCCCGCTCCTGCCACTGCGCCCGAGTCCGCTGTTGCGCCCGCACAAGGGCCCGGTAAACGCCGTGGTCCCGAAATTCGTTCGGCTGCGCCTGCCGCGTCGCTGTCCGTGGCAGAACGCGACGAGGCGCGTCGCAAGGCCGAGCGCGAAGCCGCTGCGCTGCGCGAGATGCTGAATCGTCCGCGTAAAGTGTTGCGTGCCCCCGAACCCGAGGCCACGACTGCGCCGATCTCGGGCACGCTGCACAAGCCCGCAGGCAAGCCCGGTGTTAAGAAAGACGCCAAGCCGGCGGGTTCCGCCGATGGCAAGAAGACGATCAAGACCGCAGAGGTCGCGTCCACTTGGAAAGACGACGCACGTGGCAAGAAGCCCGCCGACAAAAACGCAGGTGCCGGCGCTTCGCGCGACGGCTGGCGTGCCGGTGGCAAGGGTGGCAAGGGCAAGGGCGGCCGCAATCAGCAATCCGATCGCCGTGCCGAACCCGCAGTGCAAGAATTCATCGCACGCGAGATTCACGTGCCCGAGACCATTACCGTGGCCGATCTGGCACACAAGATGTCGGTCAAGGCCGCAGAGGTCATCAAGCATTTGATGAAGCTCGGTCAGATGGTCACCATCAACCAAGTGCTGGATCAGGAAACCGCGATGATCGTGGTCGAAGAACTCGGCCATACCGCGATCGCCGCCAAGCTGGACGATCCGGAAGCGTTCCTGGACGTCACCGATGCCGACACCAGCGACGTCGAGCAGCTGCCGCGCGCGCCGGTCGTGACCGTCATGGGCCACGTCGACCACGGTAAGACCTCGCTGCTGGATTACATCCGTCGCGCCAAGGTCGCTTCGGGCGAAGCCGGCGGGATCACCCAGCACATCGGTGCCTATCACGTCGAAACCGAACGTGGCATGGTCACCTTCCTGGATACCCCGGGCCACGAGGCGTTCACCGCCATGCGTGCGCGCGGTGCTCAGGCGACCGACATCGTGATTCTGGTGGTCGCCGCCGACGACGGCGTGATGCCGCAGACGCGCGAAGCCATTCACCATGCCAAGGCTGCCGGTGTGCAGCTGGTGGTGGCCGTGAACAAGATCGACAAACAGGACGCCAACCCCGAGCGGGTCAAGCAAGAGTTGGTGGCCGAGCAGGTCGTGCCCGAAGAGTACGGCGGCGACGTGCCGTTCGTGCCGGTGTCGGCCAAGACCGGTGCCGGTATCGACGACCTGCTGGAAAACGTGCTGTTGCAAGCCGAAATTCTGGAATTGAAGGCTGCGGTCGAGGCCCCTGCGAAGGGTCTGGTCATCGAAGCCCGTCTGGACAAGGGCCGTGGCCCGGTGGCCACCATCCTGGTTCAAAGCGGCACGCTCAAGCGCGGCGACGTGGTGTTGGCCGGTGCGAGCTTCGGCCGCGTTCGCGCCATGTTGGACGAAAACGGCAAACCGGTTCAATTCGCCGGTCCGTCGATCCCGGTCGAGATTCAAGGTCTGACCGACGTGCCCGCAGCCGGTGACGAACTGATCGCGTTGGCCGACGAGCGCAAGGCCCGTGAAATCGCCTTGTTCCGTCAAGGCAAGTTCCGCGACGTCAAGCTGGCGCGCCAGCAGGCCGCCAAGCTGGAGTCGATGTTCGACAATATGGGCGAGGGCGCAGGTGCCCAGACCTTGGCCTTGATCGTCAAGACCGATGTTCAGGGTTCGCAGGAAGCACTGGTCAGCTCGCTGACCAAGCTGTCCACCGACGAGGTGCGTGTACAGGTCGTCCACGCTGCGGTCGGCGGCATCTCCGAAAGCGACATCAACCTGGCGATCGCATCGAACGCCGTGGTCATCGGTTTTAACGTGCGTGCCGAACAAAGCGCGAAGAAGCTGGCCGAGAACAACGGCATCGACGTGCGCTACTACAGCATCATCTACGACGCGGTCGACGAGATCAAAGCGGCCATGTCGGGCATGTTGGCACCCGAGAAGCGCGAAGAGATCACCGGTATGGTTGAGATCCGCGAGGTCTACACCATCTCGCGCATCGGCACGGTGGGCGGATGTATGGTCACCGACGGCTTCGTGCGTCGCGATTCGCAGGTACGCCTGTTGCGCAACAACGTCATTCAGTGGACGGGCTCGCTCGACTCGTTGCGTCGTTTCAAGGACGACGTCAAAGAGGTCAAGCAGGGTTTCGACTGCGGTATTACGCTCAAGAACAACAACGACCTGCAAGTGGGCGACCAGCTCGAGGCTTTCGAGATCAAGGAAGTGGCTCGTACGCTGTAAAGCGCCGCTGGTCTCGCAGACGTTATGAATCGACATAAGTCAAAATCCATCCCCGGTCGCAATGTGCGATTGGCCGACCAGATCCAGAAGGATCTGGCCGAGCTGATCCAACGCGAGATCGACACCAAGCGGGCCGGGCTGATCACGCTATCCGGCGTCGAGTTGTCGGCCGATTACGCGCATGCCAAGGTGTATTTCACCGTGTTGGGCGCAGAGCCCGAGACTGCCAGCACCGTCCTGAACGACAAAGCGGGCTGGCTGCATTCGCAACTGTACAAACTGCTGCACATCCACACCGTGCCTTCGCTGCGTTTTTTCCACGATCCGCAGCTCAAGCACGGCATCGAGATGTCGCAATTGATCGATCGCGCCAATCGGCCCGATTCGCACCTGGATTCGGGCGACAAGCCCGACGTCCCGGACGAATCGGTCTGACCGGGCCGTCGATCTCGCTTTTCCGGAGTTTTCATGGCCAAACGACGCGGGCAGGTGCTCGACGGTGTGCTGCTGCTCGACAAACCAGAAGGCTTGTCGAGCAATCACGCATTGCAGCGCGCCAAGCGCACGGTCGATGCGGCCAAGGCCGGCCACACCGGCACGCTGGATCCGTTCGCCACCGGTCTGCTGCTGTGCTGTATGGGCCGTGCGACCAAGATCAGCGGCGCCATGCTGAACGCCGACAAAGCGTATCGCGCGACCATCGCCTTCGGTGTCGAGACCGATTCGGCCGATTTGACCGGCAACGTCGTCGCGCGTGCGTCGGAAGATTTCGCCGGCGTGCAGCAGGCTGCGCTGGAAGAGGTGCTGCTTCGTTTTACCGGAATCCAATCGCAAGTGCCGCCGATGTATTCGGCACTCAAGCGCGATGGCAAACCCTTGTACGAGTATGCGCGCGCGGGCATCGAGCTCGAGCGCGAGCCTCGCACGATCACGCTGTACCGACTCGATCTGGTGTCGTTTTCCGACGACGGTATGTCGGCCGTGATCGACGTGGCGTGCAGCAAAGGCACGTATATTCGGACCTTGGCGCAGGACATCGGTCGTGCGCTGGGGTGCTTTGCCCATTTGTCGGCCTTGCGGCGTACCGAGGTCGGCCCGTTTTCCCTGGTCAACGCCATCACGCTGGACGCATTGCAGGCCATGCCTGCGCCAGCACAGGCGCTGCTTCCCCTGAATGAATTACCGGCCGGCCTGTT
The DNA here is from genome assembly GCA_945903445.1 of Bordetella parapertussis. Classification (GTDB taxonomy): domain Bacteria; phylum Pseudomonadota; class Gammaproteobacteria; order Burkholderiales; family Burkholderiaceae_B; genus Schauerella. The sequence continues at coordinate 10,141 of CAMDNZ010000027.1, read as the reverse complement.
GCCTGCCGTTTCCCGATAAAGGACCCGTTATGACCCGCGCATTGCGCAACGTCGCGATCATCGCTCACGTGGACCACGGCAAAACTACGCTCGTGGATCAACTGCTTCGCCAATCCGGCACGTTCCGCGAGAATCAGGCGCTCACCGAACGAGTGATGGATTCGAACGACCTCGAAAAAGAGCGCGGCATCACGATTCTGTCGAAAAACTGCGCCGTCAAGTACGAGGGTACGCATATCAACATCGTCGATACCCCGGGTCACGCCGACTTCGGTGGCGAGGTCGAGCGCGTGCTGTCGATGGTCGATGGTGTGTTGCTGCTGGTGGACGCGGTCGAAGGCCCTATGCCGCAGACGATTTTCGTCACGCGCAAGGCGCTGGCCTTAGGGCTCAAGCCCATCGTCGTGGTCAACAAGATCGACCGTCCGGGCGCACGTCCCGACTTCGTCATCAACGCCACATTCGAATTGTTCGACAAGCTGGGTGCGACCGAAGAGCAGCTCGACTTCCCGGTGGTGTACGCCTCGGGTCTGTCGGGTTATGCCGGCATGACTGACGACGTGCGTTCGGGCGACATGCGTCCGTTATTCGAAGCCATTCTGAAGTACGTGCCGCAGCGTGAAGACGACGTCAGCGCACCGTTCCAGATGCAGGTCATCTCGCTGGACTACAACAGCTACGTCGGCAAGATCGCCATTGGCCGTATCAATCGCGGCACCGTGCGTCCGCTGCAAGAAGTGGCTTTCCGTGCCGGTCCCGATGGTGCCGTGGCCCGTGGCCGCATCAACCAGGTGCTGAAGTTCGAAGGCTTGGAGCGCGTGATGGTCGATGAAGCCGAAGCCGGCGACATCGTGCTGATCAACGGTATCGAAGATCTGGCCATCGGCGCGACCGTAACGGCCCCCGATACCCCCGAAGCGCTGCCCCTGCTGCGTATCGACGAACCCACGCTGACTATGAACTTCATGGTCAATACCTCGCCGCTGGCCGGTCGTGAAGGCAAGTTCGTGACCAGCCGTCAGCTGCGCGACCGCCTGGATCGCGAACTGAAAGCCAACGTGGCGCTGCGCGTACGCGATACCGGTGACGACACCGTGTTCGAAGTAGCAGGCCGCGGCGAATTGCACTTGACCATTCTGTTGGAAACCATGCGTCGCGAAGGCTACGAGTTGGCCGTGTCGCGCCCGCGCGTTGTGTACAAGGAAGTCGACGGCGTGCGTCACGAGCCGTTCGAATCCTTGTCGGTCGACGTCGAAGATGCGCACCAAGGCGGTGTGATGGAAGAGCTGGGTCGTCGCAAGGGCGATTTACAGGACATGCAACCGGACGGCCGTGGCCGCACTCGCCTGGAATACATCATCCCCGCGCGCGGTCTGATCGGTTTCCAGAACGAATTCCTGACTATGACGCGCGGTACGGGCTTGATGAGCCATATTTTCCACGAATATGCACCGGCTCGCGAAGGTTCGATCGGCGAGCGCCGCAATGGTGTGTTGATCAGCCAGGACAACGGTGATGCTGTGGCCTACGCGTTGTGGAAGCTGCAAGACCGTGGCCGTATGTTCGTCAGCCCTGGCGAGCCCTTGTACGAAGGCATGATCATTGGCATTCATAGCCGCGACAACGATCTGGTCGTCAACCCGATCAAGGGTAAGCAGCTGACCAACGTGCGCGCATCGGGTACCGATGAGGCCGTGCGTCTAGTGCCGCCTGTCCAGATGTCGCTGGAATACGCCGTCGAATTCATCGATGACGACGAACTGGTCGAAATCACGCCGAAATCGATCCGTCTGCGCAAGCGTCATCTACAGGAAAACGAGCGTCGCCGAGTGCAGCGTTCGGGCGCCTGATCGATCCGGTCACCGACCAAAACACCCGCTACAGCGGGTGTTTTTTATTGACCGAGCCGACAGATGTCCGCGGCGTATGCCTCACGCGGGCATGGTGGGTTCCAGGCGAGTGGCCGATGTCGCTTTTTCGTGATGTTCGAGCACTGCCTGCACCACCGACTGCGTGTCGTCCTCGACCACGAACAGATTGAGATCGTGTTCGCCGATCATGCGATTGCGTTGAACCTCGTCGCGCAACCAATCGATCAAACCGCCCCAGAAGCTTCTACCTACCAGAATAACGGGTGCCGGGGGTACTTTGCCGGTTTGAATCAACGTCAAGGCTTCGAACAATTCGTCCAGGGTGCCGAACCCGCCGGGTAGCGCGATGTAGGCTAAGCTATGCATGAAGAACGTGGCCTTGCGCGAATAAAAGAATTGGAACGACAGACTGACCGACTGGTATTCGTTGTTGGCGGCCTCTTGCGGCAGCATGATGTTCAAGCCGACGCTGGTGCCACTTGCTTCGAAAGCCCCTTTGTTGGCGGCTTCCATCATGCCCGGACCACCACCGGCAATGACCGCGAAACCGGCGCGGGCCAAGGCGGCCGCGATCTCTTCGCAACGGTGGTACATGGGATTGTCGCGGGGGGTGCGCGCGCTGCCGAATATGGCGACTGCGGGACCGATATGGGCCAGCGTGTCGGCGGCCACCTGCATCTCTGACATAATCACCGGTATCTGATCACCGGCGGGCGTATCGCTCACTGCTTTAATTACCATGACAAAAACCTTATTACTCGTTGACGGGTCGAGCTACCTGTATCGCGCTTTTCATGCAATGCCAGACCTGCGCAATGCCAAGGGCGAACCCACTGGCGCGCTTTATGGTGTCGTCAACATGTTGCGAAAGCTCGTTGCCGATCATAAAGCACATTATGCAGCCTGCATCTTCGATGCAAAAGGGTCGACATTCCGCGACCACCTCTATGCCGATTACAAATCGCATCGTCCTCCTATGCCGGAAGATCTGGCTGCTCAGATCGAACCCATTCATCGCGCCGTGCGAGCGCTCGGTTGGCCAGTATTGTGTATCGACGGGGTCGAAGCCGACGATGTGATCGGCACCCTGGCATGCCGGGCTCGCGAACACGATGTTCACACGATTGTGTCAACCGGGGACAAGGATTTGGCGCAGTTGGTCAATTCGCACGTCACCCTGGTCAACACCATGACGTCCGAGCGCCTGGATCCACCGGGCGTATTGGCAAAATTCGGTATTCCGCCCGAGCGTATCGTCGATTACCTGATGCTGGTGGGTGATACGGTGGACAACGTGCCGGGCGTGCAAAAAGTGGGTCCGAAGACGGCGGTCAAGTGGCTGACCGAATTCGGTTCGATCGACGCTCTGGTCGCAGCGGCCGATTCGATCAAGGGGGTTGCAGGAACTCATTTGCGCACCGCCATTGCCGAGTTCGGTCTGACGCGTCAGTTGCTGACAGTGAAGTGCGATTGCGACCTGACCGGTCGTGTCGATAGCCTGGCCGATCTTGTCCCGCGTCCTTTGGACGAAGCGGTGTTGGTCGAGCTGTACGACAACTATGGTTTCCGCTCGTGGTTGCGCGAGATTACGGGCGACGACGCTCGTATTCCAGCTCAGGACGGGCGAGTCGAAGCGGCCGCGATTCCGAAGGCACCCGAAACCACCGATTACACCGTCGTGACCGACTGGACGGCTTTCGACGCCTGGGTGAAACGCCTGGAGGGTGCGACGTTGGTCGCACTGGATACCGAGACCACATCCTTGTCGGAGATGCAGGCACGGCTAGTCGGTATTTCGATGGCGGTCGAGCCGGGGCAGGCGTGTTATATCCCCTTGGCTCATCGTGGCCCGGGCGAGGTCGAACAACTGCCCAAGGACGAGGTGCTGGCGCGTCTGAAGCCTTGGCTGGAAAATGCCGACGCACCGAAGCTCTTGCATCACGCCAAGTACGATACTCACGTGTTTGCCAACGAAGGCATTGTTTTGGGCGGTGTTGCGGAAGACACCATGCTGCAAGCGTACGTGCTGGAGTCGCATAAGGGCGTCGGGCTGACCGATTTGGCGTCGCGTTATCTGGGCCGCCAGGGCGTGACCTACGAGTCCTTGTGTGGCAAGGGTGCATCCCAGATCGGTTTCGACGAAGTCGATATCGAGCGCGCCGGTTTTTATGCCTGCGAGGATGCCGACTTCACACTGCAATTGCATCGCGTGTTGCGTCCCCAGGTCGCTCAAAGCGAAGGTTTGGAGCGCATCTATCGCATCGAGCTGGATGTCTCCGAGGTGTTGATGCGTATCGAACGCAACGGCGTTCGAGTCGATGCCGCGCAGTTGGTCGCGCAAAGTCAGGCACTGGGTCATGAAATGCTGAGTCTGGAGCAACGTGCGTTTGAATTGGCGGGCCAGCCGTTCAACCTGAACTCACCCAAGCAACTGGGTGAGATCCTGTTCGGGCAGATGGGTCTGCCCATCGTGCGCAAGACAGCCGGTGGCGCACCGTCTACCGACGAAGAGGTGCTGACCAAACTGGCTGAAGACTACCCGCTACCGAAGGCTTTGCTGGAGTACCGCGGGCTGTCCAAGTTGAAATCCACGTACACCGACAAGTTGCCGCGCATGATCGATGCGCGCACGGGCAGGGTACATACGCACTATGCGCAGGCGGCAGTCATCACCGGTCGGCTGGCCTCCAGCGATCCTAATTTGCAGAATATTCCGGTGCGTACGGCGGCGGGTCGCCGAGTGCGTGAGGCATTCGTCCCGGAGTCGGGCGTGATCGTGTCGGCCGACTATTCCCAAATCGAGCTGCGCATCATGGCGCATGTGGCAGACGATGCCAATTTGCAGCGAGCGTTCGCTGCGGGCGAGGACATCCACCGTGCGACGGCGGCCGAGGTGTTTGGCGTGCCGATCGAGTCGGTCGCGCCCGAACAGCGTCGCGCTGCCAAGGCCATCAATTTCGGCTTGATCTACGGTATGGGCGTGTTCGGCCTGGCCGCCAATTTAGGCATTACCCGGGACGCGGCTCAAGCCTATATCGACCGCTATTTCACCCGTTACCCTGGAGTGGCTCAATACATGGCCGATACGCGCGTGCGGGCACGTGAACAGGGATACGTCGAAACCGTATTCGGGCGTAAATTGTGGTTGCCCGAAATCAAGGGTGGATCGGGACCGCGTCGGGCAGGTGCCGAGCGGGCCGCCATCAATGCGCCTATGCAGGGCACGGCCGCCGATCTGATCAAGCTGGCAATGGTGGATGTACAGCGCTGGTTAGAGCGCGATCGATTGCAGTCGAAGCTGATCATGCAGGTACACGACGAATTGGTGTTGGAAGTGCCCGACGACGAGCTGGCACTCGTGCGTGAGCGCTTGCCTGCCTTGATGTGCGCAGTAGCAGAATTGCGCGTGCCTTTGGTGGCGGAGGTGGGCGTAGGTAAAAATTGGGAACAGGCTCACTGATTGTTGGCACACTGACCTTTAGACTGGAGATAGGACATGGCGTTTTCTTCCGCGACGGGCCATCAGGCATCTACTACGCTGCACACCGGCGCCGACGGCTTGGTGCAGGGCGATTTCCGACTGCCGACGAAAGCGGGCGAGATTGATGCGTACTTCGCCCGGCCGGAAGGGGCGGAAAACCCGCCTATCGTTTTGGTGGTGCAAGAAATTTTCGGTTTGCACGAGCACATACGCGATGTGGTTCGCCGAGTGGCCAAGCTGGGCTATTTCGCCGTGGCCGCCAACCTGTACGAGCGTCAGGGCGATGCGTCGCGCTACACCGACATTGCCGTCTTGGTGGCGGATATCGTGAGCAAAGTGCCGGACGAGCAGGTACACGCCGATCTGGACGCCTGCGTGGCCTGGGCGGGCAAGCAGGGCGGCGACGTGACCCGTGTGGGGGTGACGGGGTTTTGCTGGGGAGGACGCTTGACCTGGATGTATGCCGAGCACAACCCCAGCGTCAGAGCCGGTGTGGCCTGGTATGGTCGCCTGACGTCCGGTCATGGCCCGTTGATCAAACGCAATCCGGTGGATGTGGCGGGTCGCCTTAAGGCCCCGGTTTTAGGACTGTATGGTGCCTTGGATAAAAGTATTCCCCAAGAGGATGTCGAGCGCATGCGTGCCGCGCTGGCGGCAGGCAATGCGCAGGCACAGACCTCGGACATCGTGGTCTATCCACAGGCCGATCATGCGTTTTATGCCGACTACCGAGCGAGCTATCGCGCCGTGGACGCCAAGGACGGTTGGTCGCGTCTGACGGCCTGGTTTGCGCGCTATTTGGCCTGATCTACGACGCTTAACGCCCTTTCATTGCATTTTGACGCCTGCGTCTTTGACGACTTTTGCCCAGCGTGTCGTCTCGCGTTCGATGTGGGCGCCGAAGGCCGCGGGCGTCGTGCCTTCCAGCGTATAGCCGTTATCCGAGAGCTGCTTTTGAAAAGCGGGCCGTTTGACGACCGCAGCGATCTTCTCGCTCAGACTGTTGACGATATCGGGCGGGGTGCCTGTCGGGGCGATGATGCCGTACCAGCCATTGACGGTGTAGTCGGCAATACCTGTTTCGCGTACCGTCGGGACATCGGGTAAGACGGCCGCCCGTCGATCGCCGGTCACGGCCAGCGCCTTCAGTTTGCCGGCTTTGACCTGCGGTAACGAAGTCGAAATGCTGTCGAACATCAAATCCACTTCATTGCTTAACATCGCCACTACCGCCGGGCCGCTGCCCTTATAAGGCACGTGCAAGATGTCGGTGCCGGTTGCCCGTTTGAATTGCTCGACTGCGAGATGACTCGTGTTGCCGTTACCGGCCGAGGCATACGACACCTTGCCCGGGTTTTGTTTGGCGTAGTCGACCAGTTCTTTCATCGAATCGAATGGGGCGTCTTTGGGTGCTACAGCCAGCATCGGCAGATTGGCGACCAAAGAGACCGGCATGAAGTCTTTTGCCGTGTTGTAAGGCAAGTCGGAATACAGGCTGGGATTGATCGAGTGGGCCGCCAGCACCATGAGCAGCGAATATCCATCGGGCTTGGCGCGGGCCAATTGGCCCGTGGCGATGGTGCCGCCCGCACCGGGTTTGTAGTCGATCACGACCGTCTGGCCCAGTTCTTTTTGAAGCTCCGCTGCCAAGGGGCGTGCTAGCAAGTCGGCGCTGCCCCCGGGCGGGTAGGGAATCGTCAGGGTGATAGGCCGTGTCGGATACGGCTCGCTGGCCAATGCAGGCAAGGGGGGCAGACCGGCAAGTCCAGCGGCAATCAATGCAAGTACGGCTCGGGCCCGCACGGCCAATGGGCGTTTTGTGCAATTCGGCATGTTTGTCTCCTCGGTTTTTTCGGCCAGTGTGGCGCGGGACGGAGACGCTGACCATTTTTCAATTCAAAACCGAGGGTTCGATCTAGCGAAAGCGTGATGTGTCTTGAGAGGAAAACAACGATCGACGGTGGACGACTTGACAGTCGTCCACGCTGACTCAGTCTGCGGTGCTGAACAGAACAGGTGGCATCAATTGCGCGAGGTAGGCTCGTACATGCATACCATCGAATGTCTCGTTGGGACATGCACGCGGCGGGCGTCGCCATTACCGTGCTGAAGAAGTGCTGCGGGTTGTTCTGGAACAGGGCTGCCGCCAGACAAGCGTGTAGGATGAAATGACCGACGTTGGCATAGGCAAAATCCAATTGGGGATCGTACCCCCGGTCGTCGGGCACGTAAGGAAGGTGCATAAACGCTCTTCCAGGCGTTCCCGCAAATCCCGGATTTCGCGTCGTTGCCATGAGATTGCCATCGAGATACTCCCGGACTCGAAAAAAGTAGTGCCCGAGCACTGCAGCGTGTGTGATGCGGGTGTTTCTGCCCCGATGTACGCGACTCAGGCTCTCCATGTCTTGACGACCGAGGTAGTTCATCGCCAGCGAGTACCAGAGGGATACCAGTTTCCTCGCCTAAATATCTGATCTGATCCGATAGGGAAGGCCCAGTACACGAACTTGCCTTCGCTTTCAACGCAACGATTCTCATTCTCCCATATGGTCGTGGAAGATAAAAAAAACCAGTGGCAGGATAAGGACAACGCTCATTTCGCGCTTCCTCTTTTAGTAGACCGGCAGGCAGTCTAGTCGCGTGGCAAAGTGCGCAGAAATCGGAGCTTGCTTGGTCTAAATTAGTCTGCCACGCATGATTGCCGCAGCTTTGACGGGTTCGGGTGGGTGGTGCGGACCAATTAATACATCATAATGCGAGCCGCGTCTCGCGTTCCGCGTTTCCTCTAGACTATTTGCTCCCGACCTCGGACAGGAGCATGACGTGAATATTTTGCTCGTATTGGTACTCAGTATGTTTCAGTCGGTTGTTTGGGCGAACGACGATCGCATCGAACAGGGCGGCAACTTCGTGTACTGGGCATCCTCGATCGGCCCGGACCAAATATTCGAGCGCGGCATATGGCGCTCGCTTGGCCGAACCGACAACTTGCAGCAGGTCGCGCTCAATGTGAACTGTCTGTCCACCCACTCACCCGGCGACCCAGAGGGCAGCGCGCTTATCGTAGGAACCGAAAGTCGTCTGCTGGCTCAGGAAGAGACAATCGTCATGTCCCACGCCAATCCGGGTATGAGCTTTTATGTGTACGCCATATCGTCGAACGTCGACTGGCGTCTTCTAGGACGCTCGTTGGGATTTATCTATCGGGATCGAGCGGATATGAGGGCTTTGGCTGGCGTGCATCAACAAAGGCAGACCAGAGTGACGCTTGCTGTGCTACCGGGCGCCTTCGTTTTCAGAGCACGCCACTATCGAAATGGCGAGCTAGTCGACACGTGGACCAATCCCGGATTCACCGGGTCACCGACAAGAGAGCGTTCGGAGCAATATTACGTACCCGATGATCAGGCATACGACCCGGCCTTGGACTTCGCCTATGCAGACGTGAGTGGTTTTATCCTGCCCGCGTGTTTAGCGCTCACCTTGTGCCACCAAGGCGCGAATACTTCGGGTTATCGCGCCGAGGCAACACATCGCGCAACACCGCGCGACACATGCTCGAGCTTGAAAGTCGAACATACGTCTGCGCAGCATTATTTTACGAGATTACTGCTTCCTGTGTGGTTCGGGGCCGACCTATAGCCGCCCGAGCTGTCACAGCACTCGCAGATTTTGCAGCGCGGCAATGCGTTGTTGAATCGGCGGGTGAGTGGCGAACAATGCTGCCAGACCGCCTTTACCAGTAATGCCCGATGCTTCAAAGGTTTTGGGCAAATCGCCCGGCTCGACGCCGCCCAAGCGGGCCAAGGCACGCATCATGGGTTCGCGCGCACCCATCAACGAAGCTGCCCCCGCATCGGCGCGATACTCGCGCTGGCGCGAGAACCAAGCTACGATGATCGACGCGATGATGCCGAATAGAATTTCACAGGCGATCACCGTGACGAAATAACCCAGGCCGACGCCACGCTCGTTCTTGAGAATGACGCGATCGACGAAATAGCCGACGGCGCGCGCCAAGAACACGACGAACGTGTTCACCACGCCTTGAATAAGTGTGAGCGTGACCATGTCGCCGTTGGCGATGTGTGCAACCTCGTGCGCCAGCACGGCGGCCACTTCTTCTTCGGTCATGCTTTGCAGCAGGCCGGTAGACACGGCGACCAAGGACGAATTCTTGAACGCACCGGTGGCAAAAGCATTGGGTGCGCCATCGTAGATGGCCACTTCGGGACGGCCGATGCCGGCACGATCGGACAGCTGGTGGACGGTGTCCAACAGCCACGCTTCGTTCTGGTTAGCGGGCGCGTTCGGATCGATGATGCGGGCGCCGGTGCTCCATTTGGCCATGGGCTTACTTATCAAGAGCGAAATAATGGCGCTGCCGAAACCGATAACTGCTGATGCCATCAACACGCCGGTGACGTTGAAGCCCTGGGCATAAAGATGCCGATCCAGCCCGAGAATGCGCAGTGTCGTAGAGAGCACCAGCATGACGGCCAAGTTGGTCAGGAGAAACAAGACGATTCGTTTCATGGTTGGAGCAAGCCCTTGTCGGATCTGATAACTAGTGAATATGACTGGTGCGCAGACGCCGGGTTCCCGGCGGATCGGCGATTGATCGGCTAAGCCCCGTTTTTTTTATCGCCATGCGCACCGGAGTATAGTAACGGTATTCCCTTATAACTTTCAGGCTACAAGCGGTCCGATGCAGGCTTTATGGATGTTGTTGGCCTCGTTCATGTTCGCCCTCATGGGGTCGGCCGTGAAACTCGCCAGCGAACACGGC
>CAMDNZ010000026.1 GCA_945903445.1 Bordetella parapertussis | reverse complement strand
CTCCTTCCCATCCCGAACAGGACAGTGAAACGCCTTTGCGCCGATGATAGTGGACGGACGTCTGTGAAAGTAGGTCATCGTCAGGCTTTTATCCCACAAAACCCCGCAGCCCAACCGGCTCGCGGGGTTTTGTCTTTGATGCACACGCTATGTGTGCGCGTGGCACTCTGGCGCATCAAGCGAAAGTTTTTCCTGCTCATAGAGAAAAATGTTTTGACGCCTGATCGGTTGTAACGTTTGTTCCGTAGACCAACCGTGCAAGCCCTTAGCGTGGAGCTGCGCGGTGTCGCTTATGCGGTAAGATGCCGTTGATAACGGTTGATGGAGTAATGAAGTGATTGATAACGACACCACTACCACGAGCCAGAGCACTGCTAAGCCACCGTTGCCCGACCTCCGGCAACTGACGCACGTCATTTATGCACTGTTTGCGTTGGGTGTGTTGACGGGTGGCATGTTGGGTATCGCTACCATTGCCGCAGTGGTCATCATCTACATCAAGCGTTCTGACGCCGCTGGAACGCTTTACGCCGCGCACTACGACTGGCTGCTGCGCACGTTCTGGTGGGGCCTGCTGTGGGCTGCCTTGGGCATGTTGCTCACCGCTGTATATATTGGCTTCATTGTTCTGGCCATCAACGTCGTGTGGGTCGTCTACCGCATCGCACGTGGATGGCTTGGTTTGTTCGACGGTCGAGCGCCCACGCATTTCGCCTAATTCGTTCTAAACAGCGTGCTGCCGTCTCGAGTAGGAGGCAGCCGTAAAAAAGCCCGCATCACCGATGCGGGCTTTTTGTCTTAGGGCGTTGATGTATAAATCATACGCCCGGATCGGGCTTTACGGCCCGACCGATTTACTTCAGGTGAGCGTTGACGAGCTTGGTCAGCTCGAACATCGACACCTCATCCTTGCCAAAAATCGGACGCAATTTAGCGTCAGCACGGATGTTGCGGCGATTGCTGGGGTTTTGCAGGTCGTTCTTTTTGATGTAGTCCCAGATTCGCTTGGTGACCTCGGTGCGCGGCACGGCTTCGGAGCCAATGACCGCAGCGAGTTCGGCGCTGGGCGTCAGGGGCTTCATGAAAGCGGCGTTAGGCTTGCGCGCGGTGGTGGAGGTTGTGGCCATTTTGCGGCGCTCCTTCTCTGGATGATGGGAAAATTGGTCCTGCGAGGCAGCATACCGTGTCTGCCTCTCAAAAACAAAGTGATTTATCCTCTGTAGCATCTAAAATCACTTCGATCCGTCTCCCTTGTAGCATCTCCCTATGTCTACGTCATTGTCTTTCATTCAATCCTTTCATTCCGAGTTGACTGCATTGCGGCGAAATCTGCATGCTCACCCCGAATTGGGCTTCGAGGAAGTCAGGACGGCAGGCATCGTCGCAGACCTGCTGACAAGCTATGGGGTCGAGGTGCATCGCGGTATCGGTAAGACTGGCGTCGTGGGGGTGATCCGCGGAAAGTCCACGGGCAGCGGCCGCATGGTCGGTCTACGTGCCGATATGGACGCTCTGCCCATGACCGAGGACAACACCTTCAGTTACCGATCAACCAAAACCGGGCTGATGCATGGCTGTGGCCATGATGGGCATACCACTATGCTGGTTGGCGCTGCACGTTATCTTGCACACTCACGCGACTTCGACGGCACGGTGGCGTTGATTTTTCAACCCGCAGAGGAAGGGCGAGGCGGTGCTCGCGCCATGTTGGAAGACGGATTGTTCGATATATTTCCGTGCGACGAGATCTACGCCCAACACAACTGGCCTGGATTGCCAGCGGGAACCATCGGCATCAATCCCGGACCTATGATGGCCGCCGCAGACCGCTTCGAAGTGGTTATTACCGGGCGTGGCGGACATGGCGCTCATCCTTATCAAACTATCGATCCGGTGCTGGCGGCAGGACACGTCATTACCGCCTTGCAAAGTATTGTGTCTCGTAACGTCAACCCCTTGGATTCTGCCGTGGTCTCCATTGGATCGATGCAGGCCGGGCATCCCGGCGCAATGAGCGTCATTCCCCGTGAGGCACGCTTGGTGGGTACTGTTCGGACCTTCCGTAAATCAGTGCAGGAAATGGTCGAATCACGTATGCGCGAAGTGATCACCGGCGTCGCCGGCGCATTTGGTGCGACCGGCGAGTTGAACTACGAGCGGATCTATCCGGCGACGTTAAATACACCGCATCACGCCCACACCGTTGCAGATTTGGCCACCGAGTTGATTGGGCGCGAGCGAGTGGTGCGCGATTTGACACCTTCGATGGGTTCCGAAGACTTTTCTTTCATGTTGCAGGTTAAGCCCGGCGCATATTTCCGCTTGGGGCAGGGCGGGGCCGAAAAAGGTTGTGTGCTGCATAATTCACGCTTCGACTTCAACGATGACGTCATCCCTCTGGGGAGTGCCATGTTTTGCGCACTGGCTGAACGCTCGCTGTCGTTGTCCGCTCACTCTGCCCCGACTTCTGCCTCGATCCCATGACCTCTGTTGCGTCCCTTACCCTCACCCGCCCCGACGACTGGCACCTTCACCTACGCGATGGCGCGGCATTGCAGGCCGTCGTGGCCGACTCGGCACGTCAGTTTCAACGTGCGATCGTCATGCCCAATCTGCGGCCCCCGGTCACCACGACCGAATTGGCCCTGGCTTACCGCGACCGTATTATCGACGCGTTGAATACCCATGGCTTGTCGGTAGAGACGTTTCAACCGCTGATGACGCTGTATCTCACCGACAATACCTCGGCCGAGGAGATTCGGCGGGCGCAGGCGTCGGGCAGTGTCTTTGCCGTCAAACTGTATCCCGCGGGCGCGACCACCAATTCAGACGCAGGCGTATCGGATTTGCTCAAGCATTGCACCGGCGCACTGGAGGCCCTACAAGCCTGTGGCATGCCTTTGCTAGTGCATGGCGAGGTGACCGATCCGTCTATCGATCTATTCGATCGTGAAGCGGTGTTCATTGACCGTGTGATGATTCCCTTGCGCCGGGCATTCCCGGCTTTGAAGGTTGTTTTCGAGCATCTGACGACCAAGGAAGGCGTGGACTATGTGCGCGATGCCGACGGTCCGATTGGCGCGACGCTGACACCGCAGCATTTGCTGTACAACCGCAATGCGTTGTTTACGGGTGGGATGCGCCCGCACTGGTATTGCTTGCCCGTGCTCAAGCGGGAGTCGCATCGCTTGGCTTTGGTCGAAGCAGCGACCAGCGGCAATCCAAGGTTTTTCCTGGGCACCGACAGTGCTCCGCACGCGCGCGGTTTGAAAGAGCACGCTTGCGGCTGCGCGGGATGCTATACCGGGGTCCACGCGATGGCGTTGTATGCGACGCTTTTCGATCGCATGGGTAAGCTAGACCGCCTGGAGGGTTTTGCAAGCCACTTCGGTGCCGATTTTTACGGCTTAACGCGTAACAGCACAACACTGACCCTGGTGCGCGAGCCCTACACCATTGCCGAAGAGGTGCCGTTCGGCAACACCACGTTGGTCCCCTTGGCCGCAGGCGAGACGTTGCCTTGGCGTTGCGATTTTCAGCGCGAAGAAGCCACGTCGTCGCTCGATCCGCTAAATTGGCTGAACGACAACAACGCGGACGATTAAGCGCCAAGTCGATAGCCTTAGGCTCCGACCGAGCTCAAGACCTCGGCTATGGCTCCGACCGCGTCCTTGAGCTCGACTATAGATATAGCGCCAGTCGCATGGCAACTTAGCGCGGAGCATCACTGTACTAAGTGCTAAGCGTTCACGCACCGTCGCGTTTGGCTTCGAGTTTCTCCCATTTCGAGAACAGCTCTTCCAGCTCGGCTTGTAGACTCGCTAAGGTCTGGTTTATTTTTTCGACCTCATCCGGCGAGTCGCGATAGATCAAGCCGTCCGACAGTAGCGCGGTTTGCTCCGCTTGCCGTGCTTCGATGCGAGCGATTTGCTCGGGCAACTCATCCAAGGCTTTTTGCTCCCACGGTGCGAGACGTGATTTCGCCTTCCCCGCCGCCGTTGTCGCTGCTGTGATCGATGCCGGATTAGGCTGAATTGCCGATGCTGATGCCTCACTGGTCTGCGTCGTCTGTGTAGTCGACGCGTGGGCCGAGGCACTTATCGATGCATCAGCCGCTTGAATGGCCGAGTCGCCATTGTCCTCACCCCCAGAATAATGATCGATAGGTGCCGGTGCGCAGGGCCGTTGTGCGACCCAGTCGTCGTAGCCGCCAACGTAGTCTTTCCATTCGCCACCGCCTTCGTAGGCGATGGTCTGAGTCACGACGTTATCCAGGAACGAGCGATCGTGGCTGACTAACAAGACCGTGCCCGCGTAGTCCTGTAGCAGCGACTCCAGCAATTCGAGCGTTTCGATGTCGAGATCGTTGGTCGGTTCGTCCATGACCAGGACATTGGCGGGGCGAGCGAACAGCCGTGCCAGCAGCAGCCGCGCACGCTCGCCCCCCGACAGACTGCTGACCGGCGAGTTGGCGCGTGCCGGCGAGAACAGAAAATCGCTCAGATAGCTTTTGACGTGCTTACGCTCGCCGCCGATCTCGACCCATTCGCTGCCCGGGCTGATGACGTCTACCAGAGAGGCGCGCTCATCCAATTGACCGCGCATCTGATCGAAATAGGCCACGCTGACGTTGGTGCCCATGCGCGTGGAGCCGCTATCGGGTGCCAGTTCGCCCAGAATCAATTTGAGCAGCGTGGTCTTGCCCGCGCCGTTGGGGCCGACTAAGCCGATGCGATCGCCACGAAAGATCGTGGTGCTGTAGTCCTGCACGACGCGACGAGTGCCGAAGGCTTTGGAGACCTCTTTGAGTTCGGCCACAAGCTTGCCCGATTTGGCCCCTTGCGACAGCGCCAAAGAGACGTTGCCCACACGCTCACGGCGCTCAGCACGTTCGACCCGTAGTTGCTCCAGACGGCGTACCCGGCCTTCGTTGCGGGTGCGCCGGGCTTCCACGCCCTTGCGAATCCATACTTCTTCCTGAGCCAGGAGCTTGTCGAAGCGTGCTTGTTCGAGGCGCTCACTTTCCAGCCACTGGGCTTTGCGAACTTGCCACTGGCTAAAGTTGCCCGGGAAACTGAGCAAACGCCCGCGATCGAGTTCGACAATGCGCGTGGCGACGGCATCCAGGAAGCGGCGATCGTGGGTAATGATGACCGCCGCACCGCGCCAGTTGAGCAGCATGCTTTCCAGCCAGGCGATGCCGTCGAAGTCCAGATGGTTGGTGGGTTCGTCCAGCAGCAGCAGATCGGGCTCGGACACCAGGGCGCGCGCCAGGGCTACCCGCTTGCGCGTGCCGCCGGACAGTCCAGCGATCAGGGCGTCGGGGTTCAAGCCCAGTTTTTCGATTGCCGAATTGGTCCGGGCCGGCCGCGACCAATCTTCTTCTTCTAGCGCATTGCCGCAGATCACGTCAAATACCGTGGCCGTTTCGTCAAGCTCGGGCTCTTGTTCGACGGTGGCGATACGGACACCCGAGCGGCGGATGATTTCGCCGTCATCCGGGTGGGCGCGGCCATCCAGCAGGCGCAGCATGGACGACTTGCCTGCGCCATTGCGGCCGATTAAGCCGATGCGTTCGTCGGACTGTAAGGCGAAATCGGCGTGATCCAGTAGCGGATGGTGGCCGAAAGCCAGTTGAACTTGCGAAAAAGTGATGAGGTTGGAAGCCATGGCCCAGTCTGTTTGATGCGGTCAACCGCTATTGTCGCACTCTGGATTAGAATGCCGTTTGCGGGGCAAGCTGGGCAGTCGCGGTGCATCGGCATCGAGGAAGGTCCGGACTCCACAGGACAGGGTAGCGGCTAACGGCCGTCCAGGGGGCTCGTCGGCGTAAGCCGGCGGATTTTCTGAGGAATAGGGCCACAGAGACGAGTCTGCGGCGCGGGCCAGGCACCACGGCGTGCAGGGCACTGCTACGGCCACTCCGTAGTGTGCGTCGGCACTATGCCGACGTGGCGCAGCAGGGTGAAACGCGGCAACCTCTATCCGGAGCAACACCAAATAGGCGTGCGCCTGGTCTTCGGGCCAAAAGGGCGGTCCGTCCGAGCACGCGGGTAGGTGGCTAGACCGCGCCAGCAATGGCGCGGCCAGATGAATGATTGCCCGCTGGGGTCACCCGGCGTACAGGATCCGGCCTATAGGTTTGCCCCGCATTTCTTCGTTCGCGCCCACCGCGCCTGAACGCGAGCTGAAAATCGCTCATCTTCACTTAAATTCACACAAAAAGTAATAAGCGTGACAGCGCTGATCACTCGACTTTTGAGATCGTACATTCGGTATGTCACGCAAGCTGATGATTTTTCGGCATCTTTTGTTATCAGTGTTTCTTGGGAAGTGCCCTAAGTCCTTGTTGTGATTGAAAAAAATGGGAACGTCGCTTGACCAGCTATAGCCATTGCCGTAGAGTGGGAAAAAGTAGGATTTTGTGCAAATAAGTGGGGTCGATCGACGTGTTTCAGGGACGCAGCGCACTTACGCTGGATGCTAAGGGGAGGGTCTCCATACCCACCCGACATCGCGACGCGCTCGTTTCGCAGGCTGAAGTCCGTCTGACATTGACCCGCCACCCCGATGGCTGCTTGCTGATGTACCCCCGTAGCGAATGGGAAAAAAAGCGCGAGCAAATCGTCGCTTTTCCCATGTCGATGCGTGCGTTGCAGCGCCTGCTGTTGGGGAGCGCCCAGGATGTCGAGCTCGATAGTTCGGGTCGCATTCTGGTGGCGCCAGAACTGCGTGCTGCGACAGGAATGTCGCGCGACGCGGTGATGATGGGAATGGGTGCACATTTCGAGCTGTGGGATGCCGAAGCCTTGGCCAGCCGCGAAGCGGAAGATCTGGCTAAAGGCATGCCGGATGTGTTGAACGAATTCTCTTTCTAAAAAGCGCGGGACATGAGTTTTGAACATCGGCCCGTGCTGCTGGCGCCGACGGTGGATGCCTTGGTGAATCCATCGTTTGGCGTTCGCGACGGTGCTCGCCGCGCCGTTCGTGCTGCGACTGACGGTCAGGCGCAGGCCCCACGTACCGACGGCATATTTGTCGATGGCACATTTGGCCGGGGCGGTCATAGCCGGGCGTTGCTCGAACGTCTGGGGTCCGATGCGCGACTGGTGGTGTTCGACAAGGACCCACAGGCGATCGCTGTGGCGCAAACGCTGGCCAGCACCGATCGCCGAGTGAGTGTGGTGCATGACGGTTTTGCCACGATCGCCGACGCTTTGGATGGTTTGGGTATCGGGCAGATCGATGGGGCAATGTTCGATCTAGGCGTGTCGTCGCCGCAATTGGACGACGCCCAACGAGGTTTTTCATTCATGCGCGACGGTCCTCTGGACATGCGTATGGACACGACGCGCGGCTTGACGGTCGCGCAATGGCTGGCGCAAGCCAGTGTGGATGACATGCGGGAGGTCATAGCGAGCTATGGCGAAGAACGGTTTGCTTTTCAGATTGCAAAAACGATTGCAGCTCGCCGCGCAGAACGGACGATCGACACCACGCTCGAGCTTGCCGAGCTCGTCGCCAGTGCCGTCCGCACGCGCGAAAAGGGGCAGCATCCGGCCACACGCACCTTTCAGGCTCTACGGATTTACATCAATCGCGAACTCGAAGAGCTCGCTGTCGCCCTCGCGGCAACTGTAGAACGACTGGCTCCCAATGGAAGGTTGGCGGTGATCAGCTTTCATTCGCTCGAAGACCGTATGGTCAAGCAGTGCATCGTTGCCGCAGCGCGCCCCGCTGCGGCCTTGGCGCGTCTGCCCCTGCGAGAGAGCGAAATGCCGCAGCCGGTGTTGCGTGCTTTGGGGCGCGTCCAGGCCGATGATGAAGAAGTGACCGGTAATACACGCGCTCGCTCGGCGGTGCTGCGCGTGGCCGAACGGACCGACACCCCGCTGGGTGTCGACGGGGCTCGCAGCTATGTAAATGCTGGCCAGGTACCAGGCGAAGCCGCTGCCACGCCGTCGCGTCGCGGCAAACCCGCTGGCCGTCGGCCTAAGGGAGGCGTCTGAAATGGGGCGCTTGAGCATCTTCGCGGCGGTGTTGTTGATGTTGTCGGCGATTTCGCTAGTGACCGCGCGCTATCAGTCGCGGCAGTTGTTCATCGAGTACGAGCGCACGCTGGCTCAGGCCCGTGAGTTCGAAACGAGTTGGCGGCGGTTGCAATTAGACCGCGCTGAATATGCCGCCAATTCGCGAGTCGATGGTGCAGCCAGCAGTCTCGCCATGGTCGGCATCGTTCCAGAGCGCACGCTTTATCTTAATTTGCCCGCCGGGGTAAAGCGATGAAGCGAGTGCCGTTCTTCGATAACCCCATGCTGCGCGTCCAGCTTCCGAGCTGGCGTTCGCGTTTGGTGCTGGTGCTGATCCTTCTGGGATTTGTCACGCTGGTCGGACGCGCCATGTTTTTACAGGGGTTTTCGCGGGACTTTCTTCAGCAACAGGGCGAACGCCGGTACGAGCGAACGATTCCACTGGCTGCTATGCGTGGCAAGATCCTTGATCGCAATGGCGTGGTGTTGGCCTCCAGCGTCCCGGCTCGGGGCGTTTTTGCCATTCCGGAAGATCTTAAAAAGGCCGATGAGGGCCAGATGAAGGCGTTGGCTCAGGCGCTGGATATGTCGCTGGCCAGCATGCGCAGTCGTATCGACGACGACAAGAACTTCGTTTATCTGAAGCGTCAGGTGTCGTCCGACGTGGGCGATCAGATCAAAGCCTTGAACGTGCCAGGCATCCATCAACTGCCCGAGAATCGCCGCTTCTATCCCGATGGCTCGGTGATGGGCCATGTGGTGGGCTTCACCAACATCGAAGATCGAGGCCAGGAGGGCGTCGAACTCACGTTCAACGAGCAGCTATCGGGCACGCCGGGTAGTCGCCGGGTTATCCGCGATCGTTTGGGACGTGTGATCGAGGATGTGCAGGCGATCGTGCCGCCCGTCGATGGCCGCGATCTGCGCCTGTCCATCGATACTCGATTGCAGTTCGTCGTCTACAAGGCGCTGCAAGACGCGTTGGAAGAGCATGGTGCGCGTGCCGGCGCAGCCTTGGTGCTGGATGTGCGCAATGGCGAGATTCTGGCTTTGGCCAATCTTCCGACCTTCGATCCGAACCGACGTGAGACGTTTCAGACCAAGCTGCTGCGCAATATCGCCATTACCGATACGTTCGAACCCGGCTCTATCATGAAGCCGTTCACTGCCGCATTGGCCTTGGATCTGGGGCGTATCACGTCGGCGACGATGTTCGAGACGGGGAACGGCAAATTCCGCTATCAAGGCTCGACCATCAGCGATGTGAGCCGTAACGGCACCATTGGCGTGGCCGACGTATTGCGCCGGTCCAGCAACATCGGTATGACCATGATCTCCGAACGTCTGGCCTCGCGCGAGATGTGGGATCGATTCACCGAGTTG
Organism: Bordetella parapertussis; assembly: GCA_945903445.1. Taxonomy (GTDB): domain Bacteria; phylum Pseudomonadota; class Gammaproteobacteria; order Burkholderiales; family Burkholderiaceae_B; genus Schauerella. The sequence goes on along the minus strand of CAMDNZ010000026.1, from coordinate 33,748 downwards.
GGCCTGGGATCGGCGCCGCAACTGGGTTTCCCGGGCGCTGCGCCCGGACGTTTGCGTCCGTGGGAGCGGTGGCGTTTGATCGAAAAGGCGACTATGGCGTACGGCTACGGGTTGTCGGTGTCGCTTTTGCAAATGGCGCGGGCCTATACCGTATTCGCGCGTGAAGGCGATATGGTGTCGCTCAGTCTGGTCAAGCGCGATAGCGAGCCCACCAGTGTTCGGGTTTATCCGCCCAAGGTCGCTCTGATGGTGCGCAGCATGCTCGAAGCTGCTGCGGGGCCGGATGGTGCCAAGCGCGCTCAAGTTCAGGGTTATCGCGTCGCAGGCAAGAGCGGTACAGCACGCAAGATCGTCGACGGTAAGTACAGCATGCAGCGTTATCGCAGCTCCTTCGTCGGGTTCGCGCCGGTTTCGGACCCGCGCATCGTCGTGGCGGTGTCCATCGACGAGCCGCAGAAGGGTGTGTATTACGGCGGGGCCGTTGCTGCGCCGGTGTTTTCGCGGATCGTTGGCGGCAGCTTGCGCGTGATGGGTGTGAAGCCCGATGCGCCGTTCGAGTCGACTATCGTTGCCCAGGGGCAAGAGGGGCAACCATGAGCACGACGGCGTTAGAGATCCTTGATTGGTTGCGCGCTCGGGTGCCTGGGCAGGCCGATCTGCACCTGGATTCGCGCGCTGTGAATGAAGGCGATGTATACGTGGCGATGCCTGGCACCAATCGGCACGGCAGCGCGTTTATCGTTCAGGCGGTCGAGCGCGGCGCGCTCGCCGTGCTGTGCGACGATGCTGCAAAGCCTCTTGCCGATATTGGCGTGCCGACGTTGCGCGTGCCGAACCTTCAGCGCGTATTGGGCACGGTGGGCGACCACTGGTACGGCCACCCATCGGCGGCTTTGAGCGTCATCGCCACAACGGGCACTAACGGCAAGACGTCCGTCAGTCAGTGGATCGTGCAAGCCTTGACCGCCGTGGGCAAACCTTGTGCAGCGATCGGCACTTTGGGTGTGGTCTGGCCTGATGGCCGACGAGAAGCCGCGGCATTGACCACGCCAGATGTTCTCAGCATGCATCGCACGCTGGCTCGATTGCGCGACGCCGGTGCCGAGGTCGTGGCGATCGAGGCATCTTCTATCGGCATCGTGCAGGGCCGCCTGGATGGCGTGCGAATCGCGCTGGCCGGATTTACGAATCTGTCGCGTGATCATCTGGATTTCCATGGCGATATGGCCGCTTACGAAGCCGCCAAAGCGCGCTTGTTTGCCTGGCCGGGCTTGAGCGCGGCAATCGTCAATGTAGACGACGCCGCAGGGGCTCGTTTGGCTCAAACCGTACCTTCGGCGGCGACTTATTCGCTGGACGCTGCGAGCGATGCGAAGATTCGTGTGCGCGATGTGGCGGCCACTGCCGTCGGTCAGACCTTCACTTTGATCTTGCCGGGCGGCGAGGCGCGCGTCGTCACCGCGTTGCTGGGTTTGCATAATGTTCAGAACATGCTGCTGGTGGCCGGTGTTCTGCAGCAGTTGGGCTGGTCGGTGGCGCATGTCGCGCGTGCCTTGGCGGCCTTGGTTGCGGTCGAGGGGCGCTTGGAAGTGGTGACGCCGCTGCCGATCGGGCCGACCGCCGATGCTGCCGCGTTGCCGTTGCCGGTCGTCGATTACGCTCACACCCCCGACGCGTTGATGCGCGCCTTGCAGGCCCTGCGCCCAGTGGCCGATGCACGGGGTGGGCGTTTGGTGTGCGTGTTTGGTTGCGGCGGCGACCGGGATCCCGGCAAGCGTGCGCAAATGGGCCGTGTCGCTGGAGAATGGGCCGACAAATTGGTGATCACTAGCGACAATCCGCGCTCGGAGTCGCCGAGCGCGATCATCGATCAAGTCGCAGAAGGCGTCGGCATGCGTGCCGACGTGACCATCGAATCGGACCGGGCGTTGGCCATCCTGGACACGCTGTGGCGTGTCGGTGCCCAGGATGTCGTGCTGGTGGCGGGTAAGGGTCACGAGACTTACCAGGAAATCGCGGGCCAGCGTACGCCCTTCGACGACCGCGAGTGGGCTCGGCTGGCGATGCTGCTGCCGATGGTTTCGGCCGTGAGTACCGACACGCGCAAGATTGGCGCGGGCGAGCTGTTCGTCGCGCTGACCGGACCGAATTTCGATGGGCATGCCTACGTGGATCAGGCCGCGCAGTCAGGTGCATGCGCTGCCGTGGTCGCGCATGCAACGCCCAGCAGTTTGCCGCAAGTCGTGCTGGGGCCCACCGGCGCTGCATTGCTGCGCATGGGAACGGCGTGGCGTCAGCGGTTCGATTTGCCCGTTATCGCTGTTGCGGGCAGCAACGGCAAGACCACCACGAAAGAGATGGTGGCTTCGGTGTTGGCCGAGTGGCTAGGCACTGGCCAAAGCCTCGCGACGGCTGGCAATTTGAACAATGAGATCGGCGTGCCGCTTACTTTGCTGCGCTTGCGTGCGCAGCATCGTGCGGCGGTGTTCGAGGTCGGCATGAATCATCCCGGCGAGATCGCTGTATTGGCCGCAGCAGCACAGGCCACCGTGGCGTTGGTGACCAACGCCCAGCGTGAGCATCAAGAGTTCATGCACTCGGTCGAGGCTGTTGCGCTCGAGAACGGTGCGGTGTTCGAAGCGTTGTCGACCCAGGGTGTGGCCGTGTATCCGAGAGACGATGCACACGCCGCGATCTGGGACGTACAGGCCGCGCGTGCCGATGCGCGACGCAGCACCTTCGGTGCGGGCGGCGACGTTTACGCCGAGCACGTGCAGCCCAGCGATTCGGGCACGACCTTTCGCTTGATTTCGCCCGCGGGCGAATCGGATGTGCGCTTGCAAGTGGCGGGTGAACACAATGTGCGCAATGCGCTGGCGGCCACGGCGGCCTGCTTGGCTGCGGGCGCGCCCTTGCACATTATCGTGCGCGGCCTGGAGGCGTTTCAGGCTGTGGCAGGTCGCTTGCAGCAGCAACGTCTGGCAGATGGCACTTGGCTTGTGGACGATACCTACAACGCCAATCCGGATTCGGTGCGTGCGGCGATCGATGTGCTGGGGCGTCTGCCCGGGCCCCGTGTGCTGGTATTGGGCGACATGGGCGAGGTGGGCGACAACGGCCCGGCCATGCACGAAGAAGTGGGTGCCTACGCGCGCGCGCAAGGCATTGAATTGTTGTTGACGATGGGCCAAGCCAGTGAGGCGGCGGCTCAGGCATTTGGGGCGCCGGCGCGCGCCTGCGACTCGGTCGATGAAGTCATGGTGGCGTTGCGCGGCATGCGGCCCACGAGTGTTTTGGTGAAGGGATCGCGCTTCATGCGTATGGAACGAGTCGTGAAAGAATTGCTTGGGAGCGGACATGCTGCTTGAGATCGCCCGTTGGCTGTCCGCCGATATTCGCACCCTGGCGGTGCTGGACTACATTACGACGCGCGCGGTGTTTGCGTGCGCGACTGCATTGCTGATCGGTCTGGTGGCCGGGCCGCACGTGATCCGCAAACTGACCGAATTGAAGATCGGTCAGGCCGTGCGTGCTTACGGTCCTGAAACACACTTGGTGAAGACTGGTACGCCAACGATGGGTGGCGCGTTGATTCTGATCTCGATCGGCATCAGCACGGTGTTGTGGGCCGACTGGAGCAACCGCTTCGTCTGGGTCGTGTTGCTGGTGACTTTCGGCTTTGGCGCGATCGGCTGGATCGACGACTACCGTAAGGTGGTGCATCGCGATCCCGAAGGAATGCCGGCGCGGCAGAAGTTTTTCTGGCAGGCCACGATCGGATTGGTCGCAGCGGTCTATCTGGCGTTTGCGGTATCGGCACCTGCAAACACCGACCTATGGCCGCTGTTCCGGGACTGGGTGTTGAGTGGTTTCTCGATGCCCTTGCCGCAACGCGCCGATTTGATCGTGCCGTTCTTCAAGACCGTCAGCTATCCCTTGGGCGTGTTCGGTTTCGTCGCGCTGACCTGGGCGGTGATCGTAGGGACCAGTAACGCCGTCAACCTGACCGACGGCTTAGATGGGCTGGCCATCATGCCGACCGTGATGGTGGGCAGCGCCCTGGGCGTGTTCGCCTATGTGGTCGGCCGTGCCGACTATTCGAAGTATTTTCTGTTTCCCTATATTCCCGGCGCATCGGAACTGATGGTGCTGTGCGCAGCATTGGCGGGCGCCGGTCTCGCGTTTTTGTGGTTCAACGCCTATCCCGCGCAAGTGTTTATGGGCGATGTCGGTGCGCTGGCGTTGGGCGGCGCATTGGGCACGATTGCGGTCATTGCCCGGCAGGAGATCGTGTTGTTCATCATGGGTGGCGTGTTCGTGGTCGAAACGCTGTCGGTAATGATTCAGGTGACGTGGTTCCGCTACACCAAGCGCAAATATGGGCAGGGCCGTCGCATTTTCCGGATGGCACCTTTGCATCACCATTTTGAAGTCGGCGGCTGGAAAGAGACCCAGGTCGTCGTGCGGTTTTGGATCATTAGCATGATGCTAGTGCTGATCGGTCTGTCGACCTTGAAGCTGCGATGATGACGACCATCGACCATCCGATTTGCGCGAGTGCGCGAGTGCTGATCCTCGGCGTAGGCGAGACCGGAGCGGCCGCCGCTCGCTGGTGCGCGCGCCAGGGCCTGTCACTGCGGGTGGCCGATACGCGTGAACAGCCGCCCGGTATCGATAGCCTGCACGAGCAGTTGCCAGCCGATACCGAGTATCGGTTGGGGGCAGATGCGTTTCATGCCGCTGCCCTCGACGGCGTGGGGCAACTGGTGCTCAGTCCCGGCTTGGCTCCCCACGCGACACCGACGCGCGAACTGCTGGCCGAAGCGCAAGCCCGCCAGATCGAGGTCGTGGGCGAGATCGAGCTGTTCGCTCGTGCCTTGGAATCATTGGCTCGAGAGGGGTATGCCCCCAAGGTGCTGGCCATCACGGGCACGAATGGCAAGACGACGGTCACCGCGCTGACTCGGCTGATGGTCGAGTCGGCGGGGCTGCGTGCCTGCGCGGCGGGCAATATCAGCCCCGCGGCGCTGACGGCTTTGATGGGTGCGCAGGATGCGGGTACGTTGCCCGATGTCTGGGTGGTCGAGCTATCCAGTTTTCAACTCGAGACCACGTCCAGTCTGCGACCCGTGGCGGCGGTGGTGTTGAACATCAGTCAGGATCATCTGGACTGGCATGGCGACGTGGCGGCTTATGCGAATGCAAAAGCACGCATTTATCGTCAAGCCGAGACCTTGTTAGTCAATCGCGACGACGCCGCGGTGCTCGCTATGGTGTCTGGCCTGGCTGCATTGAACGTGCGATCTTTTGGACGCGACGCGCCCGAGCTGGTGGGCGATGTCGGTCTGGTCGATGGCGACGCCATGGCATGGTTGGCTGCGGCCGAACCCACTGAACTGGACGAACCCGCAGCGCCCGTACGCCGCAAGAAGAATGTCCCCGAGTCGACCCGGTTGGCGGGACGTCTGTCGCGGCTGATGCCCGTCGATGCCTTGCGTCTGCGAGGCATGCATAACGCCACCAACGTACTGGCTGCGCTGGCACTGGCACGCGCACTGGACCTGGGATGGGGGCCGCTGTTGCGCGCCGCGCGCGACTACTCGGGCGAGCCGCATCGTGCCGCCTTTGTTCGGTCGGTGTTTGGCATCGATTTCATCAACGACAGCAAGGGCACGAACGTTGGTGCCACGGTGGCCGCCCTGGAAGGCATGGGCCAACGAGTTGTGCTGATCGCAGGCGGTCTGGGTAAAGGCCAGGATTTCTCGCCATTGGCGCAAGCGGTGACCCGATACGCCCGCGCGGTCGTGTTGATCGGTCAGGATGCGTCGCTGATCGAGCGTGCCTTGAGCCAGAGTGGCGTCGAGATCGTGCCAGCCATCGATATGGATGCGGCGGTGGCTCGTGCGCATGCGTTGGCAGAACCCGGCGATACGGTGCTGCTGTCGCCCGCCTGTGCCAGCATGGACATGTTCAAGAATTACGGCCATCGCGGTCAGGCGTTCGTCGCCGCAGTGCAATCGTTGGCGCTCGATCAGGGAGAGGTGGCATGAGCCTGTTCGCCGACCTGACCGGTAGCCTGAACGCCGTGCGCCCGGGACGTACGCGAATGCGCAACGTCGATCTGGCGCTGGTGGTGGCTAGCACTAGCTTGTTACTGCTGGGTTTGCTGATGGTGTACTCGGCTTCGATCGGCTTGGCCGATGGGCCGCGTTATGCCGCTTACGGCCGCTATTATTTCGTGATTCGCCATGGCGTGTTCATGGCCGCTGGCGTGGTGGCTGCCGCCGTTGCGCTGACGATCCCCATGCGAATGTGGCAGCAGTTGGCGACTCCTCTCTTTATCGCCAGCCTGGTACTGTTGGTGGCGGTGCTGATTCCAGGCATCGGCCGTGAGGTCAACGGCGCCCATCGCTGGATCGGTATCGGTCCGATCAATATGCAGCCATCCGAACTGATGAAGCTGGCCGCTGTACTGGTGGCCGCGCAATACACCGTTCGCAAGCAAGAGCATATGCAAAGTTTTTTGCGCGGCTTCATGCCCATGGCTGTCGGGCTGGGGGCGGTCGGCATGTTGCTGCTGCTCGAACCCGATCTGGGGGCGTTCATGGTGATCGTCGCCATCGCCATCGGCATCCTGTTCGTGGGCGGCATCAACGGTAAGTATTTCAGCATGCTGTTAGGCGTGCTGTTGAGCACGTTCCTGCTGTTGATCTGGTTGTCGCCTTGGCGTCGCGCGCGCTTGTTCGTCTACCTCGATCCCTGGGATGACGCAAATGCATATGGCAGCGCCTATCAGCTCTCGCACTCGCTGATCGCCTTGGGTCGGGGCGAATGGTTTGGCGTAGGCTTAGGCGCGAGCGTCGAGAAATTGCATTATTTGCCCGAGGCGCATACCGACTTTCTGATGGCCGTGGTGGGCGAAGAGTTGGGTTTCGTCGGCGTAACGGTGGTGGTGCTGCTGTTCGCGATCATCATCTGGCGCGCGTTCGATATCGGTCGTCAGGCGATTGCCATGGAGCGTACGTTCTCTGGACTGGTCGCCCAAGGCGTGGCGATGTGGTTCGGCGTTCAGGCGTTCATTAACATCGGCGTGTGCCTGGGGCTGTTGCCGACCAAGGGCTTGACCTTGCCTTTGATGAGTTACGGCGGCTCGGGCATTGTCATGAACTTGTGCGCGTTGGCGATTCTGCTGCGGGTCGATATCGAGAACCATATCCTGATGCGCGGAGGCCGGGTATGAGCGGCCGACACATCTTGATCATGGCAGGCGGCACGGGTGGGCACATCATGCCCGGACTGGCCGTGGCCGATGTTCTGCGGTCGCGTGGCTGGAAAGTGACGTGGCTGGGCAATCCCGACAAGATGGAGGGTCGTCTTGTTCCGCCCCGTGGCTATACGCTCGCGCCGCTGGCTTTCCAGGGGGTGCGCGGCAAAGGCGCGAGCGCATTGCTCAAATTGCCTTTGCGTCTGGCCTCGGCACTGTCGGTGACCTGGAAACATTTTAATCGGGTGCGTCCCGATGTGGTGCTGGGCATGGGGGGCTATGTCGCGTTCCCCGGTGGGATGGTGGCGCGTCTGCGCGGCGTTCCGCTGGTGGTGCATGAGCAGAATGCTGTGGCAGGTACCGCCAATCGGACGCTTGCGCGCATGGCGCGAGCCGTGCTGACCGGTTTCCCCGACGTGTTGGCCCGTGGCCGTCATGTGGGCAATCCGGTGCGTCGCGACGTGTGCCTGTTGGCCGAGCCGGCCCAACGTTATGCCGCTCGCCAGGGCGCTTTGCATGTGTTGGTGGTGGGGGGAAGCCTGGGGGCGCAGATACTGAACACCGTGGTGCCGCAGGCGCTGGGGCTGTTGCCCGAAGGACAGCGACCCGTCGTCACGCATCAGTCGGGCGAGCAACATATCGATAACTTGCGCGCGGCCTACGAGGCTGCGGGCGCGACGGCCGAGTGCCTGCCGTTCATCACCGACATGGCGCAAGCCTTGGGTCGAGCCGATGTCGTGATTTGCCGTGCGGGGGCCATGACGGTCGCCGAAGTAGCCGCTGCAGGCGTGGCGGCCGTGTTCGTGCCCTTGCCGCACGCCATCGACGATCATCAAAACGCCAATGCCGCCTACCTGAGCGATGCTCAAGCGGCATGGCGTCAGCCGCAATCCGAATTCACCGCGCAGTGGTTGGCCGATTGGCTGGCTGCCGCCACGCGCGAACAACTGGTCGCCGTTGCCGTGCGGGCACGTGCCCGGGCACGTACGGATTCGGCCGATCTAATCGCTGACGTGTGCGAACGTACGCTCGGTGGGAAAAAATGAAGCATCGCATTCAACACATTCACTTTGTCGGCATTGGCGGCTCGGGTATGAGCGGCATTGCCGAGGTCTTGCATAACCTGGGCTATCGGGTCAGCGGGTCGGATCTGGCCGAGTCGGCCGTCACCCGTCGCTTGGCCGGGTTGGGCTGCCAGATCATCCTAGGGCACGATGCGGCAAACATCCTGGGCGCATCGGCCATCGTGACATCGACGGCAGTGGCGGGCAATAACCCAGAGGTGATCGCCGCCCGTGCGGCTCGTATTCCCGTGGTGCCTCGCGCGCTGATGTTGGCCGAACTGATGCGCTTGAAGCGCGGTATCGCCGTGGCTGGTACGCATGGCAAAACCACCACGACCAGCTTGGTGGCCAGCATTCTGGCCGCAGGCGGTCTGGATCCCACTTTCGTGATTGGCGGTCGATTGAATTCGGCCGGTGCTAACGCGCGGCTGGGTTCGGGCGAATTCATCGTGGTCGAGGCCGACGAGTCGGATGCCTCGTTTTTGAATCTGCTGCCGGTGATGGCGGTGATCACCAACATCGACGCCGACCATATGGATACATATGGCCACGATGTCGCTCGCCTGAAAAGCGCCTTCATCGAGTTCACGCAGAAGATGCCGTTCTACGGCAGCGCAGTGCTATGTATGGACGACGCCAACGTCCGAGAGATCATGCCCTTCGTCTCGCGCCCCATCACGACCTATGGTTTGACGCCCGAGGCGCAGATTCATGGTTACGAAGTCGTGGCGCATGGCACCAAGATGCGCTTCAAGGTGGCGCGTCGCGACCGTGAGTTGCAGTTGCCGGTGCTCGAGATCGAGTTGGCCTTGCCGGGCTTGCACAATGTGCGCAATGCCTTGGCTGCTATCGCTGTCGCGACCGAGTTGGGCGTGGCCGATGCCGATATTCAATCTGCCTTAGCATCGTTTACGGGCGTGGGCCGACGCTTCTCGCACGTGGGCGATTTCGCGGTGCCTGTAGGCCATGGCGCAGGTACGTTCACGGTCATCGACGATTACGGTCATCATCCGGTCGAGATGGCTGCGACGCTGGCCGCCGCTCGCGGTGCATGGAGCGATCGCCGCATCGTGCTGGCCTTCCAGCCGCACCGGTATACGCGTACCCGTGATTGCTTCGAGGACTTCGTGGCTGTACTGGGATCGGCCGATGCCGTGTTGCTGACCGAAGTGTATGCCGCAGGCGAAGCGCCTCTCGTGGCCGCCGATGGCCGTGCATTGGCGCGGGCGCTGCGCGTGGCAGGCAAGGTCGAGCCGGTGTTCGTCGAGGATGTCGAAGCCTTGCCGCAGGCTCTGCTGGATTTCGTGCGCGCGGGCGACGTGGTGATATTGATGGGCGCTGGATCGATCAGCCGGGTGCCCGCTAGGATTGGAGCGCTGGCATGACCCTGGATTTTGGCAAAGTAGGCGTGTTGTACGGCGGCAAATCGGCGGAGCGCGAGGTTTCGTTGATGTCGGGCACCGGGGTGCATGAAGCGCTGATCGGCAAAGGCGTCGATGCGTATTTGTTTGATACGGGCGCAAACGACTTGAGCGCGTTGGCGTCAGCCAAATTCGACCGGGTGTTCATTGCGCTGCATGGCCGATATGGCGAAGATGGCACGGTGCAAGGCGCGTTGGAACTCTTGGGCATTCCGTATACCGGTAGCGGTCCGACCGCCTCGGCCTTGGCCATGGACAAGATTTTGACCAAGCGGGTGTGGTTGCAGCATGGTTTGCCCACACCGGCCTTCGAGGTCTTGGGCCCCGATAGCGTTTTGCGCGAGCTGCCCGATCGCTTAGGGCTGCCCTTGATCATGAAGCCGCCGCACGAAGGCTCGACGGTAGGCATCACCCGCGTTAATGGCTATTCGGATGTCGCGACGGCTTACGCCGCTGCCGCCGTGTTCGATGACGAGGTGCTGGTCGAACAGTTCATCACGGGCCGCGAATTGACGGTCGCGCTGTTGGGAAAAGGCCCGTCGACGCGCGCATTCCAGGTGGTCGAGATCGTCGCACCTGGCGGCGATTACGACTACGAGCACAAGTATTTTTCCGACGATACCCAGTATCACTGCCCGGCGGATCTGCCTATGGAGGTCGCGGCTTACGTCCGGCAGATCGCCGTTCAAGCCTATCGGGTGTTGGGCTGCGAAGGCTGGGGGCGCGCCGATTTCATTCTGGATCGCGACAACCGCCCGTGGCTGCTTGAAATGAACACGTCGCCGGGGATGACCAGCCATTCGCTGGTACCCATGGCGGCCCGCGCAGATGGCTTGAGCTATGCCGATCTGTGTCTTGCCATTTTGTCCGAGGCTGCGTGCAAAGTGCGCGCCCCGGCCCGTAACGCCTGACCAGGACGCCCTGTGTGGAACGACGCCCGATCTATCAACCTGATCGCCAACACGCTAGCCGTGTTGGCGGTGCTCGCCATGGTCGCGGCCGGGTTGGTCTGGGTTGGTCAGCGTCCGTACTTCGCCGTGCAGGCCTTGGAGCTGGAGCCGACCCCCGACTCGACGCTGCACTATGTGACGGCGGGCAGTATCCGCTCGTCGCTGGCCGGACGCTTGAGCGGCAATTTCTTCACCATCGATCTGGATGCGACGCGTCAGTTGTTCGAGTCGGCGCCCTGGGTGCGTCGCGCGACGGTGCGCCGGGTGTGGCCGGATACCTTGCGTATCAGCATCGAAGAGCAGCAGCCGCTGGGCCTGTGGAACGACAACCAGATGATCAATACCTGGGGCGAGTCGTTTACGGCGAACACCGGTGCCTTAGACGACGATGTCAATCTGCCGCAGTTGCGTGGCCCAGACGGTACCGAGTCGCTGGTCGTTCAACGCTACGCCGAATTAGCGCGCTGGTTTGCACCGCTCGATCTGCATGTCACCGAGCTCGAACTGAGTGCGCGTTATGCCTGGCGCGCACATTTGTCCAACGACATGGCATTGGACCTCGGACGCGATCCGGGGGCCGACGCGCCCGACCCGCATGGCTTACCCGGCGCGCTGCCGTTTGCCGCGCGGATCGAACGTTTTGTGCAATTTTTGCCGCCGGCATTGGCCAGGCTCGAAGGCAGGCAGATCCTGCATGCCGACCTGCGCTATCCGAACGGCTTTGCCTTGAAGTTGGCGCCGTTACCGCCGCCGGACCCCAAGGCCAAACTCCATTCAACTCAACACCAGAAGAAACGATAACGCCATGACCCGTGACATCAAGGACCTGATCGTTGCCCTCGATATCGGCACCAGCAAGGTTGTGGCCGTCGTCGCCGAGATCTTGCCCGAAGGCCGCTTCGAAGTGCTGGGCCTAGGCCAGCACGAGTCGCGTGGCATGCGCAAAGGGGTGGTCGTCAACATCGAGACCACCGTCAACTCCATCCAGCGCGCGCTTGAAGAAGCCGAGCTGATGGCCGATTGCAAGATTCGCGACGTGTATACCGGCATCGCGGGCAGCCACATCCGCAGTTTCAACTCCAGCGGCATGGTGGCCGTCAAGGACAAGGAAGTCACCGCGACCGATGTGGGCCGAGTGATCGAGACCGCCAAGGCCGTGAATATTCCGACCGATCAGCAAGTGCTGCACGTGTTGACGCAAGAATTCATCGTCGATGGTCAGGAAGACATTCGCGAGCCGATCGGCATGAGCGGCATTCGTCTCGAGGTGCGCGTGCATATCGTAACGGGGGCCGTGAGCGCCGCCCAGAACATCGTGAAGTGCGTGCGCCGTTGCGGCCTGGAAGTGCAGGACCTGATTTTGCAGCCTTTGGCCTCCAGCCTGGCCTGTCTGACCGCCGACGAAAAAGAGCTGGGCGTTGTGTTGGTGGACATCGGCGGTGGCACGACCGACGTCGCCATCTTCACGGGTGGGGCGATCCGTCACACCGCGGTGTTGCCAATCGCAGGCGATCAGATCACCAACGACATCGCGGCAATGTTGCGCACGCCCACGCCCGATGCTGAAGAAATCAAGTTGCGCTATGGCGTGGCCAAGCAGGTGTTGGCCAGCCCCGACGAGACGGTCGAGGTGCCCGGTCTGGGCGATCGCGGTCCGCGTCTGGTGAAGCGTCAGGCGCTGGGCGCTGTGATCGAGCCGCGCGTCGAAGAGTTGTTCTCGCTGGTGCAGCAAGTGGTGCGCGAATCGGGTTATGAAGATTTGCTGGCTTCCGGCGTGGTGTTGACCGGCGGGACGGCACAGATGCCGGGGATTATCGAACTGGCCGAGGACGTGTTCCTCAAACCGGTTCGAATGGCGGTGCCCGATTACGACGGAAGCCTGGCCGATGTGATGCGCAATCCGCGCTTCGCCACGGTCATGGGTTTGTTGGCAGAGGCCCGAGTGCAGCGCGTGCGAGGCCGCAAGGTCGCCGCGCAAACCGGCAATTTCAAGGGAATTCTCCAGCGCATGAAAGAGTGGTTCATGGGTTGAAGAAGGGCAGGGGGAAGAGTTTCAAACCCGTTGCGGGCGGCAAGACCGGCGATGGCTTTGAGGCGCTTTTCAAAGATGGAAAGCGGTAAAGAGATCGTTTTTTTGAATTCGGACTTGTGAGGGAGTAATCATGATGAATTTTGAGATGTTGGATAACACGACCAAGGGCACAGTCATCAAGGTCGTCGGTGTGGGTGGCGCAGGCGGTAACGCCGTGGCACACATGATTCGTGCAGGTGTGCAAGGCGTCGATTTCATTTGCGCCAACACCGATGCGCAGGCATTGGCAGCGACCAACGCGCCGGTGCAGATCCGTCTGGGCCGTACCGGCCTGGGCGCAGGCGCCAAGCCCGAGCAGGGGCGTGCGTCGGCCGAAACCGCGCGCGAAGAAATTCGCAGCGCCTTAAACGGTGCCCACATGGTGTTTATCACCGCGGGCATGGGCGGCGGCACCGGCACGGGCGCAGGTCCCGTGGTGGCCGAAGTGGCCAAAGAGCTGGGCATTTTGACGGTCGGCGTAGTGACCAAGCCGTTCTCGTTCGAAGGCAACAAGCGTTTGAAGATGGCCGAAGACGGGATTGGCGAATTGGCCAAACACGTGCATTCGTTGATCGTAGTGCTGAACGAGAACCTGTATGACCTGATGGACGAAGACGCCACTCAGGACGAGTGCTTCCGTTCGGCCGACGACATCTTGCACAACGCTTGCGCGGGTATCGCCGAAATCATCAACGTCGAAGGCAACGTGAACGTCGACTTCGAAGACGTCAAGACGATCATGGGCGAGCAGGGGCAGGCCATGATGGGCACGGCCTCGGCCAGCGGTGCCGATCGCGCCCGCGTGGCAGCCGAGCAAGCCATCGCTTGCCCGCTGCTCGAAGGCATCGATCTGCATGGCGCCCGCGGTGTGTTGGTGAACATCACCGCCAGCCGTTCGCTGAAGATGCGCGAAACCCGCGAAATCATGGAAACGATCCGGGGTTATGCTTCGGAAGACGCGACCGTGATCTTCGGTACCGCATATGACGAAACCATGGGCGAAGCGCTGCGCGTGACGGTCGTTGCAACAGGTTTGGGCCGTGCGGCAGCCGCTGCCGCTGCGCGTCCGCAGCTGGTGCAGAACACCGTCGAACTGCTGCGTACCGGCACCGACAACATGCCGGTGGGTCAGAGCCAGGGTGGCGACTATCGTAATCTAGATACGCCGTCGGTGATGCGCAACCCGCGCACGCAGGCATCGGCGCAGGTTCGGGCCCTGGAAAGCTCGGGCATGGACCACTTCGATATTCCCGCGTTTCTGCGTAAGCAAGCGGATTGATCGAATCGAAAGTTTGCGTCATGGTGATGTTGTGACGCCACAATCGATCGTGGCTTTTTAGCCACCTCCCTCCACGCTTTCCAAGGCCACCTCCTTGGAAAGCGGCGGAATGGACGGCTTTGACGTTTCTGATCGTTACCCGGCAATGGCCGATTGGCATCAGGTTTGTTACAATGAACTTGTGATGCGGCTACGCCGTATTCAGACAGAATAGGCCCTCTCAGTGTTGCAGCCTCTTTTTACGGTTGCATGACTCGACCGGAACCGGTCGGCGCGCTGAAGTGAGGTATGTTGTTTTTTTATGATTTCGCGATTGCCACCTATGTTCCGTCAACGCACGATCCAGAATTTAGTCCGCACGACTGGCGTCGGTGTCCATTCCGGACGTCGTGTCGAGCTGACCTTGCGTCCGGCACAAGCCAATACCGGTATCGTGTTTCACCGGGTGGACCTGCCCGAGGTGATCGATCTTCCGGCACAAGCGGCCTTGGTGGGCGATACCCGTTTGGCCACGGTCTTGCAAAAAGACGGTGCGCGCGTGTCCACCGTCGAGCATCTAATGTCGGCTCTGGCAGGCTTGGGTATCGACAACCTGCATGTCGATCTGACTGCGGAAGAAGTGCCGATCATGGACGGCAGTGCGGCCACGTTCGTGTATTTGTTGCGTTCGGCAGGCATCGTCGAGCAGAACGCGCCGAAGCAGTTCATCAAGGTCACCAAGACAATCGAATATCACGAAGGCGAGGGCAAACAAGCGCGCTGGGCGCGCCTCGAGCCGCATGACGGTTTTGCTCTGGCGTTCTCGATCGACTTTCGCCATCCCGCGATTGACTCGACGGCCAACTTCGCCGAGGTCGACTTCGCCACACATTCGTATTCGCGCGAAATCGCCCGGGCGCGTACGTTCGGCTTCGTCAATGAGGTGGAAGCCCTGCGCGCTATGGGTCTGGCGCGCGGCGGAAGTCTGGACAACGCCATCGTCATGGACGAGTACCGCGTCTTGAATAGCGAAGGCTTGCGCTACGACGATGAGTTTGTCAAACACAAGATTCTGGACGCGATCGGCGACTTGTATATGTTGGGCAAGCCGCTGGTTGCCAAGTATGTGGCGTGCAAGGCTGGCCACTATATGAATAACCAATTGGCCCGTGCGCTTCTGGCCCAGCAGGATTGCTGGGAAATGGTCAGCTACGACTCTTTGGCCGACGCGCCGGCGGCGTGGCAGCAGGAGTGGGCGACGGCCTGAGAGACTTCAGCCAATGGGCGCGCTTATCGTGCGCCGTGTTTTGCCAACCGACTCGCCGGATGAACCTCATCCGGCGTTTTCGTTTGCGCAGGCTATATTAAGCACCTCGTTGTGTCGTCTCAGGCTGATTTCGCAGTGGTATGAAACGATTAGGTGGGCTAGTCGGCCCGGTGGTGGGCCAATAGACGGGCCACCGCGTCGGCAAGCGGGCCGGGTTTCAGGGTACGATGCAGGGTCTCGAAAGACGAGAGCGCAGGTTCGTCCAGCGGCACGGCTTCTTTGGGCGCACGTGCCGGCGCGAGATCGAGGCGCTGCAGGCTGGCTTGTACCTTGACTTCGACCGCGGCAATTTGGAAGCCGCGCTCGCTCAGGCCCCGCCCCATGGTGGGCCCCAACTGCCTAAGTTTGGCGGCATGAGCTGGCGTGGGAACGCCGAGTTGCAGCCTCTGATTATCGAGGGCCAGCACCCGACAGGCCGCCGCCAGTGGGGCCGGTAATACAGAAGTCAGCGCTTGTTGAATCAGAATATGAAGGCGGACGGTAGCCAATACGCCCGCTGCACGCGTGTCATGGCCCAGCCACGACATGGCCGTACTATTACCGGTGGCACCGTGGGTGCGGCCGGGTCGGGCTAATTTTGGTCCGGCTGTCATCACAGGATTCGAGTTTGAAAGTAGTCATTATGCATGCCCGCTCAGGCAGGGCACGCGAAATCTCTCTCCCGGGCGGCACCGTCTGGTTCGCAGCCGTCGCCGTTATCGCGCTGGCTGCAGTTGCGGGTGCTTTCGGGCACCGCGCCTTCATTGCACCTACTGAAGCAAGTCCCGCGCCCGGCGCTGGAACCTTGTCTCAAACCATCGCCGGGAATGCTCTGGCCATTGCCGATACACCCTCTGGCGGCGCGTCTTTGGCAAACGCTTCTGCGCCGGTATCGACCGCCGGTGCGCCGGTGTCGGGCAGCCCGACACTCGCCAACGTCGCCGCCGTATCGGGCGCGCCGCTGACCGGTAGCACGCCGAGCAGTCAGGAAGTCGCAGAGCGCGCCAATGTCATGGGCCTGTTGGCCGAGCGAGTCGGCGCGCTGCAAGCCCGTATGGCCACTTTGGAAAGCACGGGCGAGCGACTGTCGAATACCGGGTTATTGGGCGACGAGGATCTGCTGGCCGACAACCCCGAACACTTGAACGGCGACGATGACGCTTCGGGCACTGCGAAGAATCTGGCCGGCCCTGTGATGGGGGCTCGCGCGCTGCCCATGTCGTGGTCGGATTTCGCAGGTTCGACCAGCCGGGGTGCTGAGGCACCGGTGGATACCGTCGTTGCCGATCGCGTCGCCTCGGACGCATCGGCTCAGGATTTAGCGCTTGCTTTGGATCGATTGCAAGTCTCGATGGGACACTACGAAGATGTCCTGAGCGCTTACGACGATGCCTTCACGCGTCGTGCCGCCGAGCACGCGCGTATGCCGTCTTACATGCCGGTGACCGATTTTCCGTATCTGAGCTCGTCGTATGGGTGGCGCCGCCATCCGGTGACCGGACGCACCACGATGCACGAAGGGCTGGATTTTGCCGCCCCCCGAGGCACGCCCATCTATGCGTCGGCCGCAGGCATCGTGGTCGAAGCCAAGTATCTCAATGGCTACGGCAATACGGTAGAGATCGAGCACGGCAACGTTATCGTGACTCGCTATGCGCATTCGTCGCAATTGCACGTCAAACAAGGCGATCTGGTCGAGCGCGGCCAATTGATTGCCGACGTCGGCTCGTCGGGTCGGTCCACTGGCCCGCACCTTCACTTCGAGGTGCGGATGGCAGGTCAACCGCTCGATCCGCGGCTCTTTCTGGGCGATCAGGCACCAGCCGGATCGACCATCGTTCGTGCCGATCATGAGGGTGGACTCAGCCCGTAAACACGCCCGGGGCAGCCATGCCCGACTGCGTTACACTGGATTGTTTCCCGGCGGCGACGCCCGCCTAACCTCATATAAGACATCGTTCGCGTCAGCAGATTCAAGCCTCGTCGAGGCTAGATATGCATGACGTGCGGCCGACAATACGCAATGGTCTCTTTGCTCAAAAAACTTCTAGGCAGCCGTAACGACAGGCTGATCAAGCAATACCGCAAGATGGTCGCCCAAATCAACGGGCATGAGTCGGTCATCTCTGCCCTGAGCGACGCCGAACTCGCCGCTAAAACTCAATCGCTCCGCGAACGCCATCAAGCCGGCACTTCTTTAGACGATCTGCTGCCGGAGGCTTTCGCCGTTGTGCGCGAAGGCGGCAAGCGCGTCTTCGGTATGCGTCATTTCGATTCGCAGATGCTCGGCGGCATTACGCTGCACCAAGGCAAGATCGCCGAAATGCGTACGGGCGAAGGCAAGACGCTGATGGCGACCTTGCCGGTTTATCTGAATGCGATTGCCGGTCGTGGCGTACACGTGGTGACGGTCAACGACTACTTGGCTCGGCGCGACGCCGAATCGATGGGACGCCTGTACAACTTCCTGGGCATGACGGTCGGCGTGGTCGTGCCGCAGCAGCCCAACGAAGAGAAAAAGGCCGCCTACGCCGCCGATATCACCTACGGCACGAACAACGAATTCGGCTTCGACTACCTGCGCGACAACATGGAGTACCGCGTCGAAGACAAACGCCAGCGCGAGCTGTCGTTTGCCATCGTCGATGAGGTGGATTCGATTTTGATCGACGAGGCCCGCACGCCTTTGATTATTTCGGGCCAGGCCGAAGATCACACCGAGTTGTACATCCGCATGAACGCCGTGCCGCCCTTGCTCACGCGTATGGCATCCGAGCCGAAGCCGCACGAGCCCGAGCCCGAAGGCGATTTTTGGGTCGATGAAAAAAGCCAGCAAGTTCACATGTCCGAAGCGGGCCACGAGCACGCCGAAGAAATTCTGAGCCGCTTAGGGCTGCTGCCCGAAGGCGAATCGCTGTACGAGCCGCGTCACATCGCGCTCATGCACCACCTGATGGTCGCCTTGCGCGCCAACAACCTGTTCTTCCGTGACCAGCAGTACGTGGTTCAGGATGGCGAAGTCGTCATCGTCGACGAGTTCACCGGCCGGTTGATGGTGGGTCGACGCTGGTCCGATGGCCTGCATCAGGCGGTCGAGGCCAAGGAAGGCGTGAAGATCCAGCACGAGAACCAGACGCTGGCATCCATTACCTTCCAGAATTACTTCCGTATGTACGGCAAATTGTCGGGCATGACTGGCACGGCCGACACCGAAGCGTTCGAGTTCCAGGAAATCTATAGTCTGGAAACGGTCATTATTCCGACCAATAAGCCCATGATCCGCAAGGATCACAACGACCAGATCTTCAAGACGCATCGCGAGAAGTTCGAAGCGATCCTGGAAGACATTCGCGACTGCCACAAGCGCGGCCAACCCGTGCTGGTGGGTACCACCAGCATCGAGAACTCGGAATTGCTGGCCGGTCTGTTGACGAAAGCCAAGCTGCCGCACGAGGTGCTCAACGCCAAGCAACATGCGCGCGAAGCTCAAATCGTGGCCGAGGCCGGTAAGGTCGGCCACATCACGATCGCCACCAACATGGCCGGTCGCGGAACCGACATCGTTCTGGGCGGGTCGCTGGAAAAACTGATCGAAGCCGTGCATTCGGACAATGCGCTGTCCGTCGAGCAAAAAGAAGCCACTATTGCCAAAATGCGCGACGAATGGAAGCCGCTCAACGATGCGGTCAAGGCGGCTGGCGGCTTGCGCATCATCGGTACCGAGCGGCACGAATCGCGCCGTATCGATAACCAATTGCGTGGCCGGGCTGGCCGGCAGGGCGATCCGGGTTCGACCCGCTTTTATTTGTCGCTGGAAGACTCGCTGATGCGGATTTTCGCAGGCGACCGCGTGCGCGGCATCATGGAGCGTCTGAAGTTGCCCGATGGCGAGCCGATCGAAGCCGGCATGGTGTCGCGCTCGATCGAGACAGCACAGCGCAAGGTCGAGGCGCGTAACTTCGACATTCGCAAGCAACTGCTCGAGTACGACGATGTGGCCAACGATCAGCGCAAGGTGATTTACGCCCAGCGTAACGATGTGCTCGAATCGGCCGGCGTTGGCGACACGATCGCCAATCTGCGCGACGCCGCGCTGACCGATCTGTTCCGCCGCTACGTGCCGGAAGAGTCGATGGAAGAGCAGTGGGACATCCCGGCATTGCAGAATGCACTTTTGTCCGACTGGCATTTGAACCTGTCGCTGGTCGAGATTTTGGAAGCCTCGCCCAATATGGTCGAGGAAGAGCTGCTGGAGCGCGTATTGAATGCGGGCCGCGATGTTTATCAGGCCAAGGTGGCACTGGTAGGCAAAGAGTCGTGGGCGCAATTCGAGCGTTCGGTGATGCTGCAATCCATCGATACTCGCTGGCGTGAGCATTTGTCTGCGCTGGACTTCCTGCGCCAAGGTATTCACCTGCGAGGCTATGCGCAGAAGAATCCGAAGCAAGAGTACAAACGCGAGGCGTTCGAACTGTTTGCCGGCATGCTGGACTCGATTCGCGATGACGTGGTGCGTGTGCTGTTGACCGTCCAGGTGCAGTCGCCCGAGCAGGTCGAGCAGGCGGTCGAGATCGATGCGCCCATGCAGAACGTGCAATACCACCACTTCGATTACGACGAGGCTCTGGCTTCGCAGAATAATAGTGCGAACCGCCAGGAACCGGCTCGCAACGCTCTACCCAAGGTGGGTCGCAACGATCCATGCCCATGTGGCAGCGGTAAGAAATACAAGCTGTGCCATGGCAAACTGGTCTGACGCTTCAGGTCCAGCGCGCTGTTAAAAAAACTGCCCTCTTATGGGCAGTTTTTTTATGGGGGCACGGGCTTCTCGGGTTAAAGGCGTTCTCCAAAGTCCGTCGGAACATCGAGGCGTGCGTGAATAGATAAAAATAATTTGTAAATAGTTAACACAACTTTTTGTGGGTCGGCATTAAACTGAAAATGAAGGCAACATTGATCTTAATATTGCCAAAAGGTTAACTACGAACACATCAAAGTTACCTATGACACTGCCATCCTCGCTAACTGGCGAACCCGACCCCGCCCCTATGCCCTGGTGGGAAGATGTCGCCACGATCGGTGCCATCGACACTGCAATGCTAATGTTCGAGTTGGATCATCGGGGCAGGGTTCGCTGGATGAACGACCGGCTGCTTCAGTACCTGGGCGTAGTGTCGGAACAGGTCCGCGGTCGTTTGTTGGCCGAGCTTTTGACGGGCGAGATCGCGCCCCATGATGGCTGCGCG
Source organism: Bordetella parapertussis (assembly GCA_945903445.1). GTDB lineage: Bacteria > Pseudomonadota > Gammaproteobacteria > Burkholderiales > Burkholderiaceae_B > Schauerella. The sequence goes on along the minus strand of CAMDNZ010000026.1, from coordinate 13,168 downwards.
GCCTTGCTGGCATGCAGCCGAGAGGGACGGCCCTGGCGCGGCGTGATTCCGTGCGCGCGCCCGAGCGGAGAGGCCGGCTGGTTGGAGGTGCTGACATTTCCCGTGATCGCCGGAGCCACTCGCGCCGAAAGCGTGCGGGCGACCTGCTTGCAGTCGGGCGGCGTGCGGCACATGGGGCGAACGCTAGGCTTGGCGCTGGATGCCACCGAGGCGATCAATCGACGCCAGACTTGGGAAGCCTTGACGACCGGGATCGACGATCACGGCAACGCCGTCGTGGTGTCCTCGCCCGATGGCACGATTCAGTATGCCAACGAAAGTTTCCGACGCCTGTTTTGCAGGGCTGGCGATGTAGTGGTGGGCCGCGACCTGCGTCGCGCACTCGTCTGGCGGGCCAACGATTCGGACGGGCAAGTGGACGAATACCTCGCCCAGCGCGCCGCTGGCGACGACGGCGTTCAGGCCGAGATAGAGGTGCGTGACGAAGCCAGCCGCCCGGTGTGGGTGGCCGCGCAGGCCAACCCCGTGCGCGACGAGCAGGGCAATATCGCCAGCGTCGTGGACGTGTTCACCGATATCACTGCGCCGAAACTGTATGAGGTGCTGCAAAGGCAGGTGTTGGGGGCCATGCTGGCCGAGATGTCTTTGCATGAGACGGTCGGGCTGCTGTGTCGGGAGATCCGGCGTCTGGCACCTGAGGTGAGCGTAGCGGTATTAAGCATCGATGCGGACGACTGCGTGCGGGTGGCCGGGATGGCGGGCATGCCGGTCAGTTATCTTAAGCGGGTCGATGGCGTCGAGCTGGCGCAGGCCTCGTCTACCTGGATGGCGGCCGCGACGGCGAACGAGCCAGTCGTCATCGGCGATGTCGTGAACCATCCGGCGTGGCGGGGACAGACTCAGGCCTTGAACGAGCTGGGGTTGCGGGCCGCTTGGTCGCAAGCCATCAAGAGTGCCGATTCGCGTGTGATCGGCGTGCTGGCCTTGTATTTTCCCACCCCACGATTGCCAGACCCCTATCATTTGCGCCTGGCCGAGGTGGCCTTGCCTTTGTGTGCGTTGGCGCTGGAGCGCGAGACCTCGCGAACCGTATTACAGCGCCTGTCTCTATACGATCCTCTGACCGGTCTGCCCAATCGCAGCCTGCTGTACAGCCAACTCGAACAAGCCATCGACGACATGACGTTGCGAGGCGGTCAGCTGGCTGTCATGGTCATCGACATCGATCGGTTCAAAGAGGTCAACGATGCCTTGGGCAACAAGGCCGGCGACTTGGTGCTGCGCGAGTATGCGCGCCGTCTGGGGGCCGCCGTGCGCTCGGGCGACATCGTGGGACGTTTAGGCGGCGACCAGTTCATGGTCGTCTTGCTCCATTGCGACGCCCGCGGGGTCGCAATGGTGGGCAAGCATTTACGCAACGAGATGGTGCGTGACATGCAGGTAGAGTCGCAGACCTTGGCGATGACGGTCAGCGCCGGCATCAGTCTGTTTCCCGACAACGGGCGCGATATCAATACTCTGACCAAGCATGCCGAGTTCGCTTTGGCTCAGGCCAAGGAAGAAGGGCGCAACCGTTCGCGTTTTTTCAGCCCGACGTTGAATCAGCAGGCCAAAGAGAAGCGGGCTTTGGAACTCGACCTGCGACGCGCCTTGGATCGCGGCGACCTGCGTTTGAATTACCAGCCTCAGGTGTTGCTCGATGGTGGGGGCTTGCACGGCGTCGAGGCGCTCGCTCGATGGGCACACCCCGAGCGCGGCCGGATCGGTCCCGATGTTTTCGTGGCCTTGGCCGAAGAAACCGGTTTGATCAAACGCCTGAGCGAGTGGGCGCTGCTGACCGCTTGTGCGCAACTGGCCCAGTGGCGGGCGAATGGGTTGCTTGTGCCCTCGATTTCGGTCAATTTGTCGCCCAGCAACTTTCACCAACCCGATTTGCTCGAGTTGGTCGATCGGGCGCTCCGGGAGAACGGATTGGTGCCAGGCGATCTGACGCTAGAGATGACGGAAAGCGTTCTGTTGCGGCGCCAAGCAGAGACGACGCGCAACCTGTCGGCACTGGCCGAGCGCGGCGTGCGCCTGTCGATGGATGATTTTGGCACGGGCTATTCGAGCCTGGGGCATTTGCAGCGGATGCCGGTGAGCGAACTGAAGATCGATCGTAGCTTTGTGTCGGGGCTGGTGTGCGAAACGACGTCGCGCACCTTGACCAGCGCGATCATTCGGATCGGTGAGAGCTTGAGGATGACGGTGGTCGCCGAGGGGGTCGAGACCGCAGCCCAGCGCGACATCTTGCGGATGGAGGGATGTCTGGCCGCGCAAGGTTATTTTTACGCGCGGCCGATGGCGTCCGACGATGCCGAAGCCTGGTTTCGGACGTATGAGCAAAGCGTGCGCGATACGAAGCCAGACTGAACCATAGCCAGAGTGAAACAGAGCGCGGCTGATTGCAGCTGGCGTGGTGTCCGGCCTGTTGCAATCAACCGTTTGCGTCAACCGCGACGCATGTCGGCGAAGACGCGTTCGGCCATGTCCAGGGTGCCGTCGATGATGGCGTCGTCGTGTGCCGCCGATACGAAGCCCGCTTCGAACGCCGACGGTGCGAAGAAATGACCTGCCGAGAGCATGGCGTGGAAGAAGCGCTTGAAGGCGTTGACATCGCCGCCCGAGGCTTGAGCGAACGACGTGGGTACGGCATTGGCGAAATACAGGCCAAACATCCCGCCGATCGAGTCAGTGACCAAGGGCACGCCGGCGGCGGCTGCGCGTTCGCTCAAGCCCCGGGACAAGCGCTGGGTCTGGCGACCCAATGTTTCGTAAAATCCCGGGCGGCCAATGAGTTCGAGCGTGGTCAGACCGGCCGCCACGGCGACCGGATTACCGGACAAGGTGCCGGCTTGATAGACCGAGCCGAGCGGCGCGATGTGGGCCATCACGTCGGCCCGGCCACCGAAGGCACCCACGGGCATTCCGCCGCCGATCACTTTGGCCAGCGTCGTCAGATCGGGCACCACGCCGGTCAGTCCTTGGACGCCTTGCGGGCCGACACGGAAGCCGGTCATGACTTCGTCGAATATCAGCAGCGCACCGGCCTCGGTACAGGTCTGGCGCAAGCCTTCCAGAAAACCGGCGGCCGGCTTGATGAGGTTCATGTTGCCCGCGACCGGCTCGACGATCACGCAGGCGATGTCTCGACCGTGCTGCTCGAAGGCGCGATGCACGGCTTGGAGATCGTTGTAGTCGAGGACGATCGTGTGCGCGACGAATTCGGGCGGTACGCCGGAGGAGGTCGGATTGCCCAGCGTCAGCAGACCCGAACCGGCCTTGACCAGCAGGCTATCGGCGTGGCCGTGATAGCAGCCTTCGAACTTGACGATCTTGTTGCGCCCGGTGGCGCCGCGCGCCAGCCGGATGGCGCTCATGGTGGCTTCCGTGCCGGAGCTGACCAGACGCACCTGCTCCATCGAAGGTAGGCGGGCGACCAGGGTTTCGGCCAGAATGACCTCGGCTTCGGTGGGCGCGCCGAACGACAGGCCGTTAACGGCAGCGTCCTGGACGGCTTTCACGACTTCGGGGTGCGCGTGGCCGAGGATGGCGGGGCCCCACGAGCCGACGTAGTCGGTGTATTGCTTGCCTTCGGCGTCCCACACATAAGGGCCTTGGGCCCGTGCGATGAAGCGCGGCGTGCCGCCGACCGACTTGAACGCCCGCACGGGCGAGTTCACGCCGCCGGGAATGGTGCGCTGGGCGCGGGCAAAAAGCTGTTCGTTGGTGGTGTCAGTCATGATGCGTATGGAGTGAGTCGATAAATAGCGTCTGGCAGGCTTGCGCCGTAGCGCCGATGTCGGCGGCTGCGAATAGGCCGGTGATGAGCGCGATGTTGTCTACACCGGCCTCGATCAGCGGGGCGGCATTCTCTGCAGTGACGCCGCCGATGGCGACTAGCGAGGGTCTGGGTCGCGGCAGCGTGCGCAGCCATGTGGCCGCTTCCCGCAGAAGCGGCAAGCTGGCGCGAACGGCTTGCGGTTTAGTGGGCGAAGGGAACACAGCACCGAAGGCGATGTAGTCGGCCCCGGCGGCCAGCAGTCTGTGCGCGAGCGCCAGGTCGTTGTAGCACGACACGCCGATCACGGCCGACCCTACGGCTTGTCGAACCTCGGTCAGAGAGGCGTCGTCGCGGCCCACGTGTACGCCATCGGCGCCCAGGTCTGCAGCCAGCCGCCAGTCGTCATTGACGATGAACGTCACGCCCAGCGATCGGCACAGGGACTGCAAAGCCACGGCTTGTCGGCGTCGGACCAGGGGGCTGGCGTCTTTACGGCGCAATTGCAGGACACGCAGGCCATGCCGCGCAGCGGTCGCGACCGCATCGAGCAAGCGCTCGGTATCGTCCCACTCGGGGGTGATGCCATACAGTCCGCGAGGCAGGCGAGTGGTGCTCACGTCGCCGCCATGTGACGGGGGATGCGACGGCCCATGCCTGCCAGAAAACCATGCGCCAGGGCGAGATCGCCATGGGCCAGCGCGGGGCCGACCGCCTCGGGCATGGTCTTGCCTTGCGCCAGGAGCGCAGTGAGCGCTGCTGCGACGTTGCCACCGCAGGATGCACTGCGCTCCGGTGCCGGGTAAACCGGATAATGCGTGGTGGCACCGGTAGTGCCGATCAGCATGTGAGCCGTATGGCCCGGCCGCAAGGGGGCGCCCAGGGCGACGACCCAATCGGCACCGGCGGCCAGAAATGCATGCATGGGCGTGGCCAAACCTTCGATTCGCAGATGACCATCGGTAATCCAACCGGCCAGCCGCGCGTAGTCGATGACCACCACATCGGCCTGGGGAATCAGCAACTCGAACGTGGCGGCCAGCAGGTCTTCGGCATCGTCGGAGTCTTCCGAGGTTTCGGCGGGTACGACTTGCGCGCCGATGTGTAGCACCAGCGGCACGTGGCTGTAGTCGGCGGCGATTTGCGCGACGGCGCTAACGGTTTCGGCGCTGTAGACGCCGCCGACCTTGATCGCCTGAACCGTCATGTCTTCGAGCAGGCAGCGTGCCTGGTCGTCGAGCTGATCGGGCGAGGTGGGTTGCAAGTCTTCCAGCTCCGCCGTGTCTTGGACGGTGAGGGCGGTGGCGACAGTTAGGGCATGGCAGCCTAATCGGGCGCAGGTGACCGCGTCGGCGGTAATTCCGGTCGCGCCGGTCGGGTCTACCGGGCCCATGACCAGCGTGAGGGGGGGCGTCAGGGCAGCAGAGGCGGGCACGGATAGAAGAGCCTGAAAAGACCTGCTGTTGCACTGGCCGTAGCCGTGGCACGACAGGTCTTGGGTTTGGTTAACATATCCCCATTCTAATATACGGTTCCGTCCGGACGGCGCCCATGCCGCAGCCGGTTTTGAATTTGAGAGAACGATGAATACTTGGATGTGTCTAATCTGCGGTTGGATCTATAACGAAGAAGAAGGGCTGCCCGAAGAAGGTATCGCCCCCGGTACGGCCTGGAAAGACGTGCCCATCAACTGGGTCTGTCCCGAGTGCGGTGCCCGCAAAGAGGATTTCGAGATGATGGCAATCTGATTTGCCCATTGATGCGCGGCGGATGTGCCGCCGCCATCGTTTAGAGAGGTCGCCATGACAGAATTGCCCCATAGCGCTACCAGCGCCACCGGACAGATCGATCTGTCCAATCAGTTCATCATGGCCATGCCGGGCCAGGTCGAGGGCACGCTCGCCGGGACGGTCATCTATATCTGCGAACATACCGAGAAGGGAGCGCTGGGTCTGGTTCTGAATCGCCCCACCGATCTGACGCTGGGCAGCCTGCTCGAACGTCTGGAGTTCACGCCCGCAGAAGATCACGATGCCGACACGGCTGCCGACGATGCCGAGTCGCCCGTGTTTTTCGGCGGACCGGTGCAAACCGACCGGGGATTCGTGTTGCACGCGCCGGTGGGCGAATATACCTCCAGTATTCTTCTGGGCGACATGGCACTGACCACTTCGCGCGACGTCTTGCAGGCCGTGAGAGACGGCAAGGGGCCATCGCGGGTGTTCGTCACCTTGGGTTATGCCGGCTGGGGAGCTGGGCAGCTCGAAAGCGAAATTTCCCAGAACGCCTGGCTGAACGTCTCGGCCGATCAACACATCATTTTTGAGGTGCCGCCCGACAAGCGTTATCCCGCAGCGTTGAAGCTGCTGGGGGTCGACCCGATCATGTTGGCGGGCGACGCCGGCCACGCTTGAGACATCATGACGCCCGAGACTTTACTGGGATTCGATTTCGGTACCCACAAGATTGGCGTGGCCATTGGCAATACGCTGACGGGGCAGGCGCGGCCGCTCGAAATCATTCACGGCGAGATTCGCGAGCGTCGGTTCGAGCGTATCGCCGAATTGCTGAATCACTGGCAACCCTCCCGCGTGGTGGTGGGCTTGGCGCTCGATAGCGATGGCGGCGAGCAGCCCGCCACTGCACAGTGCCGCCGTTTTGCCAACCAGTTGCATGGGCGCTTCGGCGTGACGGTCGTGCTGGTCGATGAACGGGGTTCCAGCATGGAAGCGCAAGCCCTTTTGGGCACGCACGCGCCCGACGATGCCTACGCCGCCGCAGTGATCCTGCAACGCTATCTGGATGTGCCTGCCGCGCATGGCTAATCCCCAACTGGACGTGCGGCGGCGCCTGATTCATCTGTTGACCGTGGAAGGCATCTCGCGCGTGGCGCTGACAGCGCTGCTCGATGGCCTGGACCGACACGCGGGCCGATTGGGCGCATTGGACAGCTTGGACGCCGTTCAGGGCATGGACGGCAGCACGTCGCTCGCTGCCGGCACGGCAGCGTCGGGGCCGCGGCTGGTTCTGGCTTCTGTGGGAGCGCCACCAGATACCCATCGCGCGCTTCTCATGGCGGCCCGTCTGTTGGACGGCCCCGCGCCTCGTAGCGTCCAGGTGGCCTCGCATGACTTGCCCGTTCACGTGGCGGGGTTGGCGCAATCCGACGAAATCCTGGTTTTGCATCATCCGGCCAGCGGGGCCGCCCATGCCGTGGCGGCTCACGCGCCCGCGGGGCTGCGAATCGTCAACGTTCGTGACGGTCGCCACGCTCAGCCGTTGGCGGCCTTGGCCGACGTGGCTGCCTTGCGTCGCCGTCTGCCGGAACTGCATGCCTTGCGAGTCACGTTGGTGGGCGACTTGCGTCTGGACGCTCGCATGCGCGGTACGATTCATGTCTTGACCACCTTGGGCACGCCCGAGTTGCGCGTCGTGCACATCGATGGCGCAGTGCCCGATGGCGCGGTGCAGTTGGGCGTACATGCGAGCGCTGTCGACAGGCGCGAAGAAGCATTGGCCGGTGCCGACGTGGTACTTACTTATACGCTGGGTACAGACGACAGCCCAAGCGGGCTGGTCATGCACGGCGCGCCCGCGGTTCAGGTGTCGGGGCCACCCGTTGCCGAACCAATGACCGCTGCGGCCTCGCTGGCGTGTGCCTTGGCGGCCGTCATCGACGCGCTGGTGGCGCCATGAACGATTTGCGCGTTGTCGGTGCCCGCATTATCGATCCAGCGCGTGGCGTAGACCACCACGACACGCTGTGGGTGAGGGATGGCAAGGTGGCGGGTTATGGCGATGTACCGCCGTTCGGTTGTGTCGACACGTGCATTGCAGTGGATGCGAACGGATGGGCGTTGTTGCCGGCCTTGACCGATCTGGGCGTGTGCCTGGACGTTTCGTTTGCACGTTCGGATTTGCTCGGTAACGGCCCGTCATGCGAGGATGCCTGGCGAGTGGCTGCGCTGTCGGGCGGCGTGACCCGGGTCGTGGCACCCAGTCATCCCAAACCGAACGTCGTGCAAGCGCTGCCTTCTACGACCGGCGGGACATCGCGGCTCGATACGACTCGCGTCGCCCAGCAGGGTGTGCCGGCGACCGGTCGAGCGGCCTCGAATACCCTTGCGGTGGACGTGTACGACGTTTATCGCTGGCCGCACAAAGCAGCGGCAGACACGTCGGGCTATGCGGGCCATGGCTACGGCTTGTCGTGCTTGCGCGATTTCGCCGCCTTGCGTGCTGCGGCCCAATACGCAGCCGACGCAGGCGGGCGTGTGTGGATCTTGCCTGCCGATGATGGCCTGGCGCGCGGCGGCGTGATGGCCGATGGGCCCTATGCTTTGCGGCTCGGATTGGATGGCGTGCCTGCCGATGTTCAGGCTCGTGCGATCGCCGCGATCGCACAGACTTTGGCCGATACAGGCGCTCGCGCGCATATCGCCTCCCTGGCGACCGGGCTTGCCGTCAAAGCTGTGCGTGCCGCACGCGCCAGCGGATTGGCGATCACCTGTGACGTGCAGGCGCATCACCTTCACCTTACCGATGTCGATATCGGTTATTTCGATACGCGTCACAAGCTCGATCCGCCCTTGTATCGGCTGGCCGATCGCGACGCGCTGCGTGCCGCGCTTGAGGCAGGCGACATCGACGCAGTCGTCTCGGGTCATGTGACGGTGTCGGCGTCTGACAAAGCCCGATTCTTTGCCGATGCGCAGTCCGGCGCGCCCGCGCTAGGTGCGACGCTATCCTTAATGCTGTCCTTGGCGCAGCAACTCGATTGGCCCTTGGTCGATGCGCTGCGCGCGGTCACTGCCGGCCCACAAACCGTGCTGACCGGCGCGGCGCTCGGGCTGGCACCGGGCGCGCCGGCCGATTTCTGCCTGGTCGATCTGGATGATTGGTGGCAGCCGGCGCGTTCAATGGCTATGATGCAGCCCGCGTTGTCGCCCTTTGCCCAGGCGGTTCTGCCCGGGCGGGTGCAGGCGACTTATGTGCGTGGAGTTCGCGTTTGGGAGAGTGAGGCGTGACGGTGTTGCGGGTGATGTGGCGAGTGGCAGTGTTGTTGCCCTGGATTTTTTACGGTTTGCTGGCAGTCGGCTCGGTGTATCCGATGGTCGGCGCACGCAAGCGCGCCGCCATGAATCGGATGTGGTCGCGTGTGTTGTTGCGGATTTTCGATCTGCGGATGACGGTCTCGGGTGTGCCGGTGCCCGATCAGGCCGTGTTGTATGTCGCCAATCACGTGTCGTGGATCGACATCTTCGTTATGAATGCGCACCGTCCGACGGCGTTCATCGCCAAAAGCGAGATTCGCGATTGGCCCATCATTGGATGGTTGGTGGCGGGGGCTGGCACGCTGTTCATCGAGCGCGGACAGCGGCGTGCGATACCGATCGTCGCCCAGGCCATGCAGGCGCGTTTCGCACGCAACGAAGCAGTCGGGCTGTATCCGGAAGGCACGACCAGCGACGGTTTGGGGCTGTTGCCGTTTCGCGCCAGCCTGTTCGAACCTGCCCATCAGCTCGGCGTGACGATTCAGCCAGTGGCCTTGGTATATGGCCAGAATGGCGACCGCACGGGTTTTCCGGCGTTCGTCGGCGAGCAAACCTTGGTGGGTAACGTCATCGAGCTGCTGACCTCGCGTGGCCTGACGGTAGCGGCCCATTATCTGCCGCCCCTGCCTGCGCTGCCAGAGACGCCCGGAGGCGGCGTATCGGCACGCGTGAGGCTGGCCGAAGCCGCCTATGCCGCCATGCATCCCGTCGTGGCGACTGGCACGGCGACCCAAGCCTAGTTTTCGATCAGTTCGCGACCGGTCGAGCAGGCCACCTGCACGATTTGCCGGTCGTGCAGACGCATGGCCGTCAGTTCGCCGCCCCAGACGCAGCCGGTATCGAGGCAGACGACGTCATCGCGCATCATCAGGCCCAGTGTCGACCAGTGGCCAAATACGATGGGCACGTCTTTGGTGGCCCGATGCGGCACATCGAACCATGGCATGAGTCCGGCAGGCGCGGCACCCGGCAATACCTTGGCATCGAAATCCATGTGGCCGGACTTCTTGCATAGCCGCATGCGAGTGAATGCGTTGATGATGACCCGAAGACGCTTGCCACCGGTGTAGCTGTCTTTCCAGTACGTGGGCTCGTTGCCATACATTTTTTGCAGCGTACGACGCCAGTGACGGCCTCGGAGCGCCGTTTGCACCTCGTCGGCACGTGCCAGTGCGGTTTGCAGATCCCAAGGCGCCAGAACCCCGGCATGCACCATCAGATGGCCGGCATCGAAATGCGCCAAGGGTCGGTAGCGCAACCAATCGATCAGATCGTCGCAATCGGGGGCGGAGAGAATATCGTCCAGCGTGTCCGATTTGCCAGGCTTACGCGCGCCTGCATAGGCGGCGAGCAGGTGCAGGTCGTGGTTGCCCAGCACTGAAACCGCGCGATCGCCCAGCGCGATGACCCCGCGCAAGGCCGCCAACGATTCCGGCCCGCGGTTGATCAGATCGCCCGCGAACCAGAAGCGCGAGTCGGGATCGTCCAATAGCCCCGGCTGTGCCAATAGCTCTTCCAGCGACGCGCAGCATCCCTGCACGTCGCCGATCACCCAGATTGGTGTGGTCATACGCCTTCCGTGTTCCCTCGCGTGTCCCGACGAAGTAGTCTGGACAATTCTTGTCTGTATTCCATTCCTATTAGCGCGGCTAAACCAAGCATCAACGCAATCATGTTCGGCCCGAGCGCCGTCAACCAGGCGGGCCAGCCTCCCAATATGCCAACGTTCAGGGCCAATTGATTGACCATGAAGAACGCCACACCGATCAGGATGCCGATGAACACCTTGGCACCTACGCCACCGCGCCGGGTTTGCATGAAACCGATCGGTGCGGCGATAGTCATCATGACGATCAGGGTGAATGGGTACACCAGCTTGCGCCATAAGGCGACCGTCTGGCGTTCGGCCGACAGATTGTTTTCTTTCAGATAAGCAATGTAGTCGATTAGCGTGAGCATGGACATTCGCTCGGGTGTGAGCACCCTTGCCAGCAGCCGCTCGGCCGTCAGACTGGAGGAAAAGCGTCGTTCGGGTTCGGTCACGAGCGTCAGCAGCGGCGTTTTCGACGGCGTACCGTTTTTCAACGCACTGTCTGCATCGGGCCGCAAAGTATGAATGGTGGTGTCCTCCAACACCATCGTGCGGTCTTCGAAACGACCCGATTTTGCCGTGGCGACAAAAGTGATGTCGCGGTTCACATCGAACTCATACAGCTTTACGTCGCTGACTCGGCCGTTGGCGTGCAGTTCGGCGATGTTCAGAATGCGTGTGCTGCCTTCTGGCGTCGGCTCTTTGAACCAGTAGCCGCTATCGAATCGGCCACCGCCGGCGCGGCCCTTGAATTGCAGGCTGGCCTCGCCGGTCTTGATTTCGGCATAGGGCGTGGCGTATTCGGACAGTAATGTGGCACCGATCACGGCGGGCAAGGTGATGATCCACAAAGTGACCATCAAGCGCAAGCCGCTGACGCCCGAGACCCGCAAAATAGTGAGCTCGTTGCGCTGTGCCAAGCCAGCCAGCGCCAGGATGGCACCGATCAGCAGGCCGATGGGCAGCAGATCGTATAGCCGGGTCGGCATGGCCAAGGCTTGCATGTAAAACAGCGCCGCCATGGTGAACCGATCGCTGACGTTGTCCAGTTCGTCGACCAATTGGAAGAACGTGAACAAACCTAGCAGCGCCACCAGGACGACGAATGACGAGCGGTAGATCTCTCGTGCTAGGTAACGGCGGGCAGTTCGCATTGGGGACGGAAAGAAGGGAAGCGACGGCGCAATGCGCCAAACGAGCTAGCTTATCAAATCTGGGGCCTAACCGTTCATCGCCGGGATGGCCGGCGCTACGGCCCCTGCGTTACCGCGGCGATTTGGGTTCAAGGAATGGCGACGTCTCGCATCCAGCGTTGCACGCTGGCGCTGCGCGACGACAGATAGCGGGTCACGCCGCGGTCGTCGTAGAACCGGGGATTGGGCAGCATCACCGCCAGCCGCGCCGACTGTGTCACACCCAGCCTGGCTGCGCTGGTTCGGTAGTAATGTTGGGCGGCCGCTTCGGCACCGAACACGCCTTCGCCCCATTCGGCGACGTTCAAATACAGTTCCAATATGCGTTCTTTGGACATGACGTGTTCGATCATATAGGTGATGACCATTTCCTGACCTTTGCGCAAGTAGGTGCGCGAGCCGGATAGAAACAGGTTTTTCGCTAGTTGCTGGCTGATGGTCGAGCCGCCTCGCATCCGGGCACGGCCTTGTTCGGCTTGGGATTGATTGTATTCCCAGGCGCGTCGCACGGCCTCCCACTCGACGCCGCCGTGGCCCATGAAATTGGCGTCTTCGGACGCTACCACGGCCTGTTTGAGCGAAGTGCTGATGCGCTCGTAATCGACCCACGTATAGCGTAATCGGGCGTCCGGGTCGTCTTCACGCAGGCGGGACAGCGCCTGGCGCATGATGGCGGTCTGCCCTGGCGGCTGGAAGTTGTAATACACCACCCGAAAGAAAACCCAGAGCTGGTAAGCCAGGACCAGAATAGCAATGGCCATGAGCGAGGCCAGCAAGACCCGGCGCAGCGACACCGTGCCGGACAATCGATTGCGGGTGGCCATGGGGCGGCGGCGCATCATGGCGAATTCAGCGCTGCGCGTAAGCGGTCCAGCACCGGCGCGGGGTCGGGCCGCACACCATGCCAAAGCAGAAAGCTCTCGGCCGCCTGGCCGACCAGCATCCCCAGACCGTCGGCCAGATTCGATGCGCCGTCGGCTTGTGCGGCCAGCAGGAAGGCGGTTGGCTGTGCACCATACATCATGTCGTAGGCCCAACTGCCGGTCGAGTACAGCCGATTGGGCAGATCGGGCGCTTGACCCGACAGGCTGCTGGCCGTGGCGTTAATCACCAGCGGCCAGCCGCCAGTACGTGCCGCCCGATCGAGGGTGCCGCCGCTCACCCGCGACGAATTCGCCGTTTGCGCCAGGGCGAGGGCGCGTTCGGCAGTGCGATTGACGATATGAATGCGGCCTTCCGTGGCGGCTAGCAAAGGACACAGCACGCCTTGTGCTGCACCACCTGCGCCCACCAGCAAGACATCGATGGCATCGTGCCACGCGCCCAAACGCTGTAGATCGGCCAGCAGGCCCACGCCATCGGTATTGCAGCCCTTCAACACGCCGTCCGTGCGCCATAGTGTGTTGACCGCCCCTGCTGCTGCGGCGCGTGGCGTGAGATGCGTGCGGGCGAGCGCCCATGCTTCGATCTTGAACGGCACCGTCACGTTCAAGCCATGCCCACCGCTTTC